>JAUNHC010000049.1 GCA_030524175.1 Eubacteriales bacterium | reverse complement strand
CTGGTGAGGGACGGGGAAATTAATCTTTAGGGGATTTTTTTCAGGAAGTTAACATACTATCTTACTTGTTATATACAATTCATTTACTTCTTTTAGGAGCTACAACCGGGGGAGTAAGTTATATTATAAACACCATTCGTTCATTTTGTTTAAGCAGCAGGTGGGACTTTGGCAGAAGCAAAAAAATGTGCATAATCATCTGCTTTATGCAGGTTGCTGCATTGATACTTACCTGGGCCGGATGGATTAGTATATTACCTGTTGCAGCAAATGTAGCAGTTACCATTGGGGCATATACTTATAATGGGAGAACAATACGATTGGTGACTATGCTAATTAATTCACCGCTTTGGATTATTTATAATATTATTGTTGGAACATGGGTAGGAATAATTGATGAAGCGGTAAGCGAAATTTCCATCGGAATTTCTATTGCCAGGTATGGCTGGAAAAATCTCGGAAGTAAACAGGAATAACAAGGTCAGAATCCTTAAAAAACAAAAGGATTTCTGACCTTATTTGATCGTCAAAGTATTGAAAACAAGACAAAAATGTTCTATCCCTCTGGTTGTTGCTGCAATTCTATTTCACAAATCTACGCACTGGCAGTACCTGCCTTCAAACCTTCCTCCCTCATATTACAGATTAGATTCAAAAAATTCCTTTATTGTAACATAATCTTTTTCTTCTGCCGCACCTTCTATTTTGATATTTACCGTTTCCCCTTTTTTTACAGCCATACCCATAATACCCAAAAGCCGGGTGGCTTCTGCACTTTTATCCCCTTTGGTAATATAGATTTTGCTTTCACATGTTTTTGCACATTTTACCAGAAGGCCGGCTGGTCTTGCATGAATCCCTAACTCATCTTTGATCGTATAATTAAATTCTTTCATATGCTTCTCTATCACACCTTTCCTTCGCTTTGACAAACTTTAATTTTACTCATGACATACTTCTTTACTTCGTCTCTGCCCCTGGCATTATATTTTTTTGGATCGATCGTGTTTGGGTTTTCATGCAGTACAGCATTTACTCCCTTTGAAAATGCGATCCTTAAGTCAGTTGCGTAATTTACTTTGCAGATTCCCCTGCGGATACACTCCTTTACTGCCTCATCCGGAACTCCTGAAGTTCCGTGAAGCACTAATGGAACAGATACCACTTTTCGGATTTCACTTAAGCGGTCAACATCCAGCTTTGGTGTTCCGCTGTAGATACCATGAGCGGTCCCTATTGCCACTGCTAAAGAATCTACTCCTGTTTTTTCTACAAATTCCTTTGCCTGCTGCGGGTCTGTATAAGGATTGCCGTCGCCCCCGTCCAAATCATCTTCCTTGCCGCCAACCTTTCCAAGTTCCGCTTCCACCGGCACTCCTGAAGGATGGCAGGCATCTACAACCGCCTTAGTGACCGCAATATTTTCCTTGTAGGAATCATGGGATCCGTCGATCATAATAGATGTATAACCTGCCCGCAGTGCTTGCATAGCCAGTCCAAAACTGCTTCCATGGTCCAAATGTATGGCAATCGGAACACTTGCTTTTTCTGCTGCAGTCTTTACATTTGCATAAAAATACTCCAGATCAGCATATTTCACCGTAGACGGAGTTGTCTGCATAATAACAGGTGATTTTAACTCCTCTGCTGCGGCCGCAACAGCCTGTACCATTTCCATATTTTCCACATTAAATGCACCTATTGCGTAGCCGCCTTTCTGAGCATCCAACAATAACTCCTTCGTTGTCACTAATGGCATAATTTTACCTCTTTCCTATAATTTTTCTACCGTTACCTGCTCTAGTATTTCTTTGAACACTTGTGGGCTGAATTCTCCTGTGTTTGGAGATAATGCATTTGCGGCAGCCACTGCGACCGCATATTTTAATGCATCCACCGGTGTATCTTTTCTTTCTAAGGCAACTGCTAATGCTCCTACCATAGAGTCTCCGCATCCCACTGTATTTACCACCTCTACCTTGGGAGGAATCCCCTGAAAAGTGCCTTCTTTGCATACCAGCAGAGCGCCATCTCCACCCAGAGAGATCACAACATAAGGAATCCCCTTACAATGTAATTGTTTTGCATAGAAAACCACTTCATCTCTATTGTGTATTTCTACCTGAAAGAGCATTTCTATTTCATCCTGATTTGGTTTTATCATTGTTGGACAAGACTCAATACCTTGCTTTAACAGTTCTCCACTGGTATCTAAAATGACTTTTTTTTCTGCTTTTTTGATATCAGAGATCATCCGCCCGTATATATCAGGACTTATTCCCTTGGGAACACTTCCGGATATAGTAACAATATCGCTTTCTTTCACTATCCGGGAAAACAGATCCAGGAATTGTTGTTCCTCATCCAGGGTGATTTCACATCCAGGCTCCAGGTACTCTGTAGAACCGAATTTTTCATCCAGGATATTGATACAGCTTCTTGTCTCACCCTTAACATGACAAAATTCATTGGGAATCCCATCTTTGTTTAACAGATCTTGCAGATAATTTCCATTAAAACCGCCCACAAATCCTGTTGCTTTTACAGAGGAACCACATAGTTTTACAATACGCGCAACATTCAGACCCTTTCCTCCTGCTGAATTTCTGCAGGAAGCAACCCGCATCACCGTTCCGTTTTCTATCGGCGCCTGCATGTAATAAGCCTTATCTATGGACGCATTCAGGGTTACTGTTGTTATCATGTCTGTCACCTATCTTTCACTGTCGATCAGAAGCTTTCCTTTTACTGTTCCCGGCACTTTATACATTTCAAAAGCTTCGTCTATTTTGCTAAGAGGAATTTTTTGAAAAATAAATGATTCATCAAACT
Organism: Eubacteriales bacterium; assembly: GCA_030524175.1. Taxonomy (GTDB): domain Bacteria; phylum Bacillota; class Clostridia; order Lachnospirales; family Lachnospiraceae; genus Blautia_A. Next base: position 33,421 of record JAUNHC010000049.1, on the reverse strand, counting down.
TCAGCTCACCTGTTTTAAAGTAGTGTGCTACAAGTTCCCATTCTCTCCCCGGAAACGGTGCACTGTAAGACATCCATGAGCCTGTCAGCGTAAATTCTTTCCGGTTCATATTTTCCCATTCTTCCACCGTGAAGTTTAATTCTTTTGTGGGTGTTCCCACGAAACAAACATGAGCTTTATTTGCAGCCAGCTTAAATGCCATCTTCATGGTGATGGTATTTCCTGCAGTTTCAAAAACATAGTCAAAACCTCTTCCCTGGGTCAGTTCCATGGCTTTTTCCATAAAATCTTCCTGCAAGGTATTGATCCCGGCTGTTGCCCCAAGACGCTTTCCCAACTCCAGGCGTTCATCGGCAATATCAAACACAACCGCTTCTTTTGCACCAAAAATCTTTGCCCATTGCATCACAAACATCCCGATGGTTCCGCCTCCTAAGATTGCCACCGTTTTGCCTCCCTCATAAGGTACACGTCCAAGTCCGTGAAGAGCCACCGTTGCCGGTTCAAAGAACGCTCCCTGTTCAAAGGACACGCCTTCCTCAAAGGGAACTGCATTTTTTTCCGGGACCACCACATATTCTGCAAAGCTTCCAAATTCACGTGAACCAATAAAACTATAGTTCTTGCACAAAGAGTAATCTCCCTTTTGGCAGTCCTCACATTTCATACAGGGAACCAGGGGAACGCCTGCCACCCTGTCTCCAACTTTTAATTTGCTTACTCCTTCACCCAGCTCTGCCACCGTACCAGAAAACTCATGTCCAAGTACATTAGGAAAGAAATGGCAGGCATCCCCGTTCACACGGGGTACATCTGACCCACATATCCCGGTGTATTTTACCTTGATCTTGACCTGCCCTTTTCCCGGTACCGGTGTTTCTATATCTTCATAACGGATATCTTCCTTTGCATGTACAACTCCAGCTTTCATTCTGACGCCTCCTAGTTTATCAAATGACTATTCCTCTGATTCTCTTAATTCTGCTGCACGCTTCTTAGAACAACGGATTGAAAATACCATACACACTGCATAGATTGCCGCAATAATGATCATTCCCATGATATTTTCTCTGGTGAAAATCTGTGTAAAAATATAGGTGATGGGACTTCCTCCCTGATCCAGCGCTGCCACCATACTGGAACCATCTGTAGAACCTGTGGTTTGTGCAAGCTTTGTCATCCACGGGATTGTCTGGTTTGCGATCCAAATCGTCATAAACATGATCGCACTTCCTGAAAACAATGTGCGGAAAATATTCCCTTTATGAACAGCCACTGCAATGGCGATAAAAAATCCAATCGTTGCCAGATCGCCAAAGGGAAGAATCCTGTTGCCTGGTACAAGAACTGCAATTAATAATGTAAGAGGAATAAAAATCAAGCCAGTGGTAATTACCTGTGGATCTCCTAACAAAATTGCCGGATCCAGCCCTATGTAAAATTGTGAATCTCCGAATTTTTTAGTCAGTATTTCCTTTGCCCGTTCCGATAATGGCATAAGCCCTTCCATAATACATTTTACAATTTTGGGCATCAATACCATGACTGCTGACATTTTTACTCCCAAGGGAAGCGCTTCCTGAGGACCATATCCTGCAAGAAATCCTACCACTGCACCCAAAATACCTCCAATAACAATGGGCTCACCCAGCACACCGACTTTTTCCTGCAGAGAATCTGCCGTAATGTCAATTTTTCTGACTCCGGGAATTTTATCCATAACTGCATCCACAACACATGCAACTGGTGCCATATAAGCTGCTGTTCCGTGAGGAACAGTCAGGCCCTCAAGCTCGAAGTAATCCGCCACCAAGGGTGCCCAAATATCTCCCAGCTTATAAGCGATCACTGCATGGACAACCACACCCAGGATTCCGATCCAAAAGTTTCCTGTTACCGCATATGCGATTGCCCCTGTAAATGTCATGTGCCAGATGTTCCAAATGTCAATATTCACTGTCTTTGTCAGTCTCAGCAGCAGCATGATAATATTCACTCCGATAGCGATCGGTATGGCAACTGTCGCTATATTAGATGCCCATGTCATAGGAGAAGCACCCGGCCAGCCGATATCCACAACGCTTAAGGATAAGCCAAACCGCTCGGACATTGCCGCTGCCGCTGGTCCTAACTCAGCATTCATCATATCTACGATCAGTCCCAATCCCACAAATCCAACGCCGATCATCAAACCTGAGCGGATCGCCTTGCCCACCTTTACACCGATGCATATACTAATGATCGCAATTACAATGGGAAGCATTACGGAAGCACCCATATCGATCACATATTGTATTGCATCTGAAATCGCCTTTAACATGTCGTTTCCCCCTGTTATGATTTAATCTTTAAGTACCTTCAAAATTGCGGCTTCCGTCTTTTCTACGCCTACACCTGAAATAAACGGCATTCCGGTAATAAGGGGAACTCCATAATCTCTTTTCACTTTTGAGGTGGTTATGATCAGAGACGTTCCTGGAAGGTTTGATTCGATTTCAGAAATCCTTACCTGACAGATTTCTACGTCAATCCCATTCTTCTTACATAATTCCACTACTTTATTTGCTGCTATTGTTGATGTTGCTACTGCTCCTCCACATGCTACGATCACTTTCTTTTTCATAATGTTTTCTCCTTTTCTTTGATAAGTTCAATAATCTGCTTCGTATCTTTTACTTTTTGAATTTTGCTTAATACTTCTTTGTCCTGAATGATTGCTATGATCCTTTGAAGCTGATCAATATGTTCATTAGGATTCACCACCGCCAGCATAAATACCAGCCCTACCTCTACGTTTTCATCATCCGATCCCATTTGAACGAAAGTAACCGGTTTCTTTAAAACTCCGATGGCAATTCCTGCCTTGTTCACATGGCTCACATCCGTGTGCGGAATAGCCACGCCTACACCATCTACATCCAAACCTGTAGGAAACTCTTTTTCCCTTGTAATGAGCGCATTTACATAGGATTCCTTACAATATCCCTCCCGGATCAATATTCCTCCCAACTGCTCCATTACTTCTTCATAAGATTCGGCTTCCAGATCGACTGTGATCAGTGTATCTTTTAATTCTTCCCAAATCATCTGCTTACCTCCAATAGTACTTTCAGAATGTCCGCCGGCCGGCTTTCTCTTTCTTTAAATATATCCTAACACCCTGCTTATGTAAAAAAAAGTCAAAAGGTTTTCAATTTTTTTGCAAAGAAATAGAACGGTTCAATTCCCTTCATATTTTTTGAAAGGTATTGAACCATTCTGCTTCAGGCTATTTCATATTCGTATTTTTCAATGATTGCTGCTGCATCCTCCGGAGACGTACATGTATGTAACTGCTGCTTGAAAGATTCATTTTTCAGCATATTCACAAGATTAAAAAAAGCCTTCAAATGAGTTTTATGATCTATCGCACTGAGGCAGCAAACAAACTCAACCGGATCCAGCTCTTCGTCCCCAAAGTTCACCGGATTTTTCAGCCGGATCAAATTCATTCCCACCTTTACGCTCCCCTGTTCCAAGCCCTCATGGGGAACCGCAAATCCCGGAGACAGAACAATATACGGGCCGTTTTCCATAATATTTGTGATCATCGCATCAATGTATCTTTCCTCAATATATCCTAACCGCAATAAATTTTCTGCGGATTTCCGTACGGCATCCTTCCAGTCACTGCACTCCACATCCAATTGAATATGTGTACTTGGCAATAAATGATGCAGGTATGGTATGAAAATTTCTGCTTCCGCTTCGATAGGTTGTCTGAAATAAGTGCGGACAGCCTTTTTCAATTCTTTCATGAGCTCAGGCGCTTTTTCGGGAACCATATCCGTAATCACCGGGGAAATAACATCAATCACACCCTTCGCTGTAATTTCCTTTGCTTCAATTCTGGAAGGCAGATTTCTGCTGTTGCGGAGTGTATCAATCTTATTTCCCACCCGGATATAATCTTCATCACTTAGCAGCGGAGAAACGATTACATAATCCAGCTTACATCCCTTCAAAGGCACTGTGGAAATAATAAAGTCTGCCCGGTCAGCTTCAAGATTTTTTGCCTCATGAGAGGAGATAATGTCAATGATCTGAAAATTAAAATGCTTCTTTAACCTTTCCAATAACAGCTGCGAAGTACCAATGCCCGCATGACAGGCAACAATTACATGAAATGCAATTTCTTTATTTTTTTTGCGTTCTATGGCTGCACAAATATGTACTGCTATATAACCTACCTCTTGTTCTGTAATTTCCCTTCCTGCATATTGCCGTATGATATCTAATTTTCTTTCAACTGCATTGACCACTTTTGGATTATTTTCTATAACCTCATCAATTACAGAATTAGATGGATATGACTGGGGAGAACTGGAAAATACGGATTCCAGATGATTTGACAGATTTTCAAAAAAATCATAATCACAGTTTAGATTTGTTTCCAACTCATCTGAAATTTGTTCTATAAATTGTCTTGTGATAAGCTGTATTTTAATTGCATTTTTTTCAGAGGATTTCTGGCTCATATACCTGGCCATGATCAATATTTCGCTAAAAAACTGTATCTCGTCTTCCACAATCTGTATCTGGCAATACTGGGCTACATATTTCAAAATATCCTGTGCCATTAAAATCTTACTATTATTTTTCTTTTTCCTCTTTTCTAAATATTCACCCTGCTTATTTCGCGAAATCATAATACCTAAGTAAAAGATTATTTTTTGAAAGGAATCATCCGTAAGAAAACTTTCATGCACATGTTCCTGCTCATAAACAATCTTTTGAATTATTATACGGTCTCCTGACTGCACCGCAACATGGTTTGTAATTAAGTTGTGACTCTGGTCGTTACTCCGTGTATCAGTTTCCCTTAAAAGAAATAAACGTTTATCACTTTCTTTCCCTTCAACGCGCAGTCCTTTATTGGGATGGGAGATCACTTCCATATTTCCCCGCTTTACCAACGTCTTAATCTCATCTAAATCGCTGATAACCGTTGCCCTGCTCACAAAAAGATGATCTGCAATTGCTGACAATGTAATATACTCTGAAGAACTTACCAATAGAACTGCTGCTATTTTTATCCGTTCTTCCTTTGAGAGTTTATAAGCGTAATAATCCTTTTGAGAAAGACGGTCTAGAAGCGTTTCAAACTCATTCCCTCTGACAACCTGCCCTCCCTTTTCCAAAACCAATTCATTCATATGGTACTCTCGCAAGGTATCATTAATTACATTCAAATCATTTCTGACCGTTCTCTCTGAAACCTGAAACTGTTTGGAAAGGTCAAAGATTGTAATCTTTCTATTGGGTTTGCTCAATTCCTGAATAATTGACATGATTCTTTTATTCATCTTTTCACCACCTGATCAAATCAATACCTTAACGGCTTGTACAATTTCTCCGGGAGCCTTTACTACTATATCCGCTTCTTGGATTTCCTCCGGAGCATAACCATAAGCACATCCTATAACAGGCAGCCCATTTTCCCTGGCCGCCTGAATATCGAACATTCTGTCCCCCACCATGCACGCCTGTTCGAACTCAATTTTTTCCATCAGATATTGAAGCACTTCTTCTTTATTATTTCCCCATTCCAATGATCCTATCTCATCAAAGAAACTTCTTATACCAATTACAGACAAAACCTGCTCTATATGATCAAAAAAAGCATTTGAACAAATAGCCAGCTTATACCCCAAAGCTTTTAGGGCGCTGAGCATCTCCTCCACTCCTTCAAAACTTTTTGCCTTCTCTGTCATTAATTCAAACTCAAACTTTTTAATATCGTATGTCCATAGTTGTATCTCTTCTTCATCTAAAGGACCTAATAGTCTTTCAATAATAGAAGCTGGTGATAATCCAATACATTCAATGATGTCCCTTCTTGTTGCTTGAATATTTCTTTTTTGCAGTGCTTTCATATATGCTTCAACTGCGTACAGATCCGTCTGATTTAATGTTCCGTCTATATCAAATATAACATATTTACTCATACAAATCTCCTTTTCTTTTTAATATAGCATGATATTTTTACCAGAAACAGTAAAAATCATTTCAAAAAAACGGTAAAAAAATATATTATTTGTTTTTATTTTCTTTGATAGAATTATCAGGAGATTCTGAGCTTATACTTCAGTCCGTGCTAAACAAATCAATCTTACCTTACTGATGGAACAGTTCCTAAAAAATATGGGAACGCGGGATTTTTATACAGTGAATGTTTCTGCCGGAAGAAAATGCTGGTATAATCAGATTATCTTGATTGCTGCGGCCACGGTACACAAACAACGGAAGACAGCGAGGAAACGAGGACTATCGTATGAATGCCAATACCGGAAGTGTTCAGGGCTTTCCGCCCATTGTACTGCTGATTTTTACCATATTGATTTGGATACTTTTTTTGTCTATATTCTTATCCAATCACCAAAATAAACAGAACCGCTGGTGCTTTGTAGCGGGAATGATTTTCAGCCTGGGAGCATTTAAGGAATATCTCCTTTATGGAATGATGCCTGTGCTGACAAAACATTTTCCCGGAATCCCGGAGACGGCATATTATTGTGTCTATTCCTGGATGACAGCAGTGCTGTACTATTTTGCAATGCCTTCTGTGGCAATGCTGTCCTTATACTTCAGCAGTTTTGACCAACGAAATCCTAAAGTGTTTCAGCGGCTGAAATATTTGATTTTTGCTCCCGGTGTACTGACCGGGTTTATTGTACCTTACTGGGAAACGCGGAATTATCAGCTTAATGTGAAGAGCTATTTTATTTATGCGGGTATTTATAATTGGATTTACGGCATCTTTATTACATGGCTGCTTTTGTCCACCCTGTACCGGACACGGCAGAGCTTCGCGTATAAGCAGAAAGAGATGGTTTCTATAAATGTACTTTTGCCCATGTGGTACTGGCTTATTACAGTATTTGCCTTTCATATTCTGCGCATGCGTCCTCTTTTTAAAGCATGGCAGGGTAATATTTTTGTGATACTTTTTCTCCTGGGTTATTTCGTGATTCACGTTTTTCAGGATGGGATCTGGGGAACACGTGTAAACCTTGAGCGGTATGACTGGACCAAAAACACCCAGGCCATCCAGCGAAATGCAGATTATGTGAGTCATGCGCTGAAAAATGAACTGGCAAAGATTAAATGGTGCGCTCAGATCATTTCTGAGCAGCCGGGCATGGAAAATTCCAGAGAGTTACAGATCATCAGGCATTCAACTGACCATCTTGAAGAATTTCTTCAAAAAACACGGCTTCAGTCAAAGGATATCACACTGCAGATAACACGTCAGGAAATGAAGCCTTTCCTTGAGAGATGTATTGCAGAGTTTTCCGGTGCCTCCTATAAGGCGGATCTGACCCTGGAATGCGCCGAGGGTGAATTTCTCTGCTGCGACAGTGTACATTTACAGGAGACGATACACAACCTGTTAAAAAATGCGGTGGAAGCCACCGGGAAAGATGGGTATATCCAGGTTTCCTTCTTTACAAACACCAGGAAAAAGTGTGCCGTCCTAAGGGTAAAGGATACTGGCTGCGGACTAGACAAAGAAGAAAAACGGCAGATTTTCCGGCCTTATTACACCACTAAACCTGCTGATTCCCATTTAGGCTTAGGATTATATTACTGCTATCATGTAATGGACAAACATCATGGAAGGATTGAGGTAGAAAGTGAACCGGGAAAGGGCACGGAAATTTCCTTGTATTTCCCGTTGGAGGAGAAATGATGAACAAAATCCGTATATTAATTGTGGAGGATGATGAGGACTTTGTGTTTCTGATCCGCTGCACACTTGAAAAAAATCAGGATATGGAGGTGTGTGCGGCATGTCTGGAAGGCAGAGAGGCAGTTGATGAGGCACTGCGTTTACGGCCGGATATTGTACTGATGGACCTAAACCTTTCAGGAAGTCTGGACGGCATAGAAACAGCCCGCAAAATTCGCCTGGAAACAGATGCAAAGGTGATCATCCTCACTTCTCTGGATGATCCGGATACCATAACAAAGGCCGCGGCGCGTTCCTTTGCTTCAGGGTATGTACTGAAAAGCCAGTTTAATCTGCTGTCTGAAACCATACGTGCTACATCAGGAGGCTTTACTCCACAGGAGTATTTTATCCAATCGCTTATTTTGTCAGCTTTATCCCCTGCAGAGCGCACGGTTTTTGAAATGATGCTCGGCAAAAAAATCGAACTACAGTCCTCGCCAAAGACGCTGGCAAACCAAAAGGGGAGTATTCTGCATAAGCTTGGTCTTCGCAGTCAGCAGGAGCTGGAACATATTTTCCATAGAGAAAGATAAATCCCCTAAACTTTATGGGAACAAAAGGGCACTTCCGCATGATATACTGAAAATATCAAAAGGAAGAACGTTATATCTGACGATTCCGACTTGAGAAATTTTGATGTATTTAGTGAAGGAGGTCAGAAGATGAAAAGAAAAGGTCAATGCCGGCTGCGGCAAATTTTTGCATTTGTACTGGCGGCATCACTGCTGCTGGGCTTCAGCCCCGCAAATACAGTGGGGCAAGAGAATCCCGGAATATTTTCACTGCCGGGAGGTTCCGGTGTTATCACACTTCCGGGGACAATACAGAACGTGGAAGCTGCAGCCCTGGCAAAGCCGGCTCTGGTGTCAGCTGTGGCTAAAAGTCCCACATCTGTACAGGTCACTTGGAAAAAAGTTTCCAAAGCCAGCGGTTACTATATTTACCGCAAGCTTCCGTCCGACAAAAAATGGAAAACAGTGAAGACTATCACCAAGGGTACAGCGGTCACATATACGGATACGAAGCTTACGCCAGGCAAACAGTATATGTATACGGTACGTGCGTATCAGACAGTAAACGGTAAGAAAAATGCAGGCTCCTACAACACAAAGGGCATTGCAGCCGTCACCCCTCCGGAGGCAGTGAAACTTCTGAAAGCCAGCGGCAAGTCCGGCGCGATCACAATCACATGGCAGAAGGCCAAGGGCGCCCAAGGCTATATGGTATACCGTAAATCAGGTACATCCTGGTCAAGGATCAAAACCATTTCTTCTGCGAAAACACTAAGTTACACAGACAAAACCGCCAAGGCAGTGCCGGGAGTTTCATATATGGTGCGGGCTTACTGTAAATATAACGGCAAAAACACTTTGGGCGGCTATCAGAAGGCAGGAATTTCTGTTCCGGTTTCTTCTAAAGAGTTGAAAACAAAACCATTGATGGATATGAAATATAGTATTGTGCTGCGGTGGGAAAAGCTGGAGGCTGCCACAGAGTACCAGATTTGGAAGGGCAGCAGCCCCTCTGCACTTAAGCTTTATATGACGAAGAAAAGTAATGAGATGTGGGCAAGCAATGATTACTACCGTATAAACGATAATCAGTTTACAGACGGTCAGGCAGTGTATTACCAGGTGACTGCTCTAACTAAAAACGGTAAGCTTTCTTCAAAGATCCTTTCGGTAGTTCCCGGAAGTTCTGTTCAGGAGCTCACACCTGAACGCATGGCTGCATTAGCCTGGATTGTGATCGACAAGGTTACGTTCGGGATTGACAGTACCGGTGTAGCTGTGGAAGTAAACGCTATTGACGTTGGACAAGATGGAGAGCTGCATTTCTGCTATCAGAAAAACGGTGAGATATGGTATGTGAAAGCCGGAATCCTCAATCCGGATCCGGAAGGACCGCCAACCTGCTGGCACCCGTCCATCAGAAATCTGGAGCGCGGCGTAAGCGTCTATTTTGAAACAATGGGACGAACTGCGCCTACGGAAACAATGGTAAAAAGCCTTGATATGGAACAAGTAACACGATTAAAGAATAGCTTCCTCAAGGAGGATCGCTATGATGTAAACGGCGGAGTATAATGGCAAAAGTATATACAAATTGAAGGAGGATAAGCATGAATAAAAGAAAAATCAGATGGATAACAGCGTTTGTGCTGAGTACACTTTTACTTCTGGGACTTAGTCCGCAGCGTATCTCACTGCCGGGAGATTCACGCGTTATCACACTTCCGGGGACAATACAGAACGTGGAAGCTGCAGCCCTGGCAAAGCCGGCTCTGGTGTCAGCTGTGGCTAAAAGTCCCACATCTGTACAGGTCACTTGGAAAAAAGTTTCCAAAGCCAGCGGTTACTATATTTACCGCAAGCTTCCGTCCGACAAAAAATGGAAAACAGTGAAGACTATCACCAAGGGTACAGCGGTCACATATACGGATACGAAGCTTACGCCAGGCAAACAGTATATGTATACGGTACGTGCGTATCAGACAGTAAACGGTAAGAAAAATGCAGGCTCCTACAACACAAAGGGCATTGCAGCCGTCACCCCTCCGGAGGCAGTGAAACTTCTGAAAGCCAGCGGCAAGTCCGGCGCGATCACAATCACATGGCAGAAGGCCAAGGGCGCCCAAGGCTATATGGTATACCGTAAATCAGGTACATCCTGGTCAAGGATCAAAACCATTTCTTCTGTGAAAACACTAAGTTACACAGACAAAACCGCCAAGGCAGTGCCGGGAGTATCATATATGGTCCGGGCTTACTGTAAATATAACGGCAAAAACACTCTGGGCGGTTACCAGAAGGCAGGAATTTCTGTTCCGGTTCCCACGCCTACTGTATCCCTTAACCTCAAGCCGGTTTTTGATCTGAAATATTATATTGTAGTCCGCTGGGAGAATGTTCCATCTGCAACTTCTTATGAAATATGGAAGGGTAAAGGTTCAGATCCCATGAATCTGTTCAATACAATGGACCAGGACACATTCATGGAAAAAGGACAGTATTATAGAATCGTGGATGTTGACTTTACTGTGGGCCAAACATATCAGTATCAGATTATTGCCAATACAAAGGACGGCAAAAAACTCACCTCCCAAGTACGTACAGTAACCTGTAAGGCTTCTGAACAAGAGCTTACTCCTGAACAGACAGCCGCCCTTTGCTGGCTGGCGCTCGACCGCTATGAATATGGCCTCTTCAACGAAGGTCCACAGGTAGAAGTGGATTCTATAGGCCTGAGAGACGATGGTGAACTGCAATTCTGCTTCCGTTCCTCACAAGGAAAAACATATTATGTATCCGCAGGCTCCAAGGTAGGGTCAGAGGAGACCACATGCCTGCACTCTACCTGCAAATCCGGGGTAAGCATCCACGGCTCCACACTAAGTACAAAACCTCTGTCTGCAAAAATTGTAAAAGAGCTTAGGGTGAGTGACGTTAGGAAATTGAAAGATAATTATCTGAAAGAGGATTGTTATATGATCACTGGTGTATCATGATTCATATGGCATAATGCCAATCCTGTAGTTCCGTCTATAAAAGCTATATCATTATTTGGAACATTTTAACTACGGCGATTGTGAGAGCCCTTACGGTTCTCACAATCGCCTTTCATCATTAATTATGAAAAATTTGAGATCTATCTTCAACCTCAGGTATCCTCAAACCACCAGTGCATTACCCGCGCGGAAGCCCTTATAAGATGGAACCATCCATTGAAGAACAGGAACAGGATGACACGCTTTTTTCCATGGGGTGCGACTTGATCCAAGGATATTTGGATATCGGGTCTATGCCTGTGGGTGAGTTTGAGAAGAAGTATTTACAGGTGCTTATCAAGCCCATATTTTCTCAGCAAATAAGCTGGGGTACAGCTCCAGGCGTGACAATAGCTGTTCACGCAATGTGAGCCATAAGGGCTTTCCTTTTCATTGGCTGGATTATACAGTTCCCAAAAGGTGTCCGCCCCTGCTTGAATCATACCTCCCCAGTATGCCTTCACATGTACCGCAGCTTTTGCCTTTTCATCTGATTCCAGAAGTGCTGTAACATAAAAATGATGCATATAAGGGGTAACCATAACAACTGGACTGTCTTTGGTTCTCTCAAGAAGAGCGGCTGCCTCTTCTTTTGGGACTGCCTGGGCAAGAATCATCCAAACCTGGCTGGCTATGGATATCTGCTCCTCTTTACCGCTGACAAATACCTGCCTTTGTGTATCCCAGAACTTTTCATATGCAGCCTGTTTCATTTCTTCATAAAGATTTTTATAGTATTCTTCTTTTTCCGGCATACCAAGTAACCTGCATAGCTTCCTGCAGTACCTAAGTGCATAGAGGATCACCGCCTGCATAGCACATTGCTTGTCTAAAACCTCATTCCAGTCTATAAAGCAATGATAAACACCAGCTCCAACATCTTTTCCTTCTTCACAGACAATTCCATTTTCCACAAATTCCATGGCAATATCCATCTGAAGAAATGCACATTGCGCCAATTCCTCCAGTGTTTCTTTATCTTTGGTGTATTCATAATATTCTTCCAGCACAGGAGCAAAAAACAGCGCGTAATCCAGTAAAAAGGTATCGTCCATCAAAGGTTCCGGACGTTCAAATATACAAGCCGGAATCATCCCTTTCTGGTTTGGCAGCCCTGCAAAAAGATACAGACTGCGTTTCACCAGATTCTGGTTTTTAAAGGTTTCATAATTTGTAAGTGCCTGGAGGCGCAAGTCCCCAAGCCACAGCCTTCTGTCCCGCTTGGGACCATCTTCAAAGACTGTCTGCATACAATTTGCCAATGTTCTCACAGATGCCTCATCTATCTTCTGCAAAAGAGCATCCTCTGAGGTAATAAGCTCTACATCCTCTTCTTTTACAGATGAGACCTTGATGCGTGCAGCCTGCTCCAGAACCACGCGGAATTTTGGGGAGGTATCAAGAACAGTAATTTTCACAAAACGAAATGCATATCTCCTCTCCATTTCTATGAGACGGGGCAGCTCGTCAATGTGCAGCCACTCTTCCTGCAGCCAGCCCTTACTGATCCATCCATTATAATTGGCTGTATCCTCCCACAATTCTTTTTCTGTTTCACAGAACTTGATATGAAGAAAAGCAGGAGCATCCATAGGGCTTCCTACACTGCGGCAGAAAAATCTGAAATAAGCTGCATGATTATGGCCAAAATCAAGAATAAGGACATCACCTTTTCCATACCCATCCTTGGATTTTCTTTTTTCCTCACAAGATACGGGGAATTCCTCCACCCGGTAAAGCCGGGGCAGCAAAGCTTGTGCCTTTTCTATAAAATATGGTTTTTTCACCATAGCCGCTGTATTAATCGCCCAATCTGTTGCCATTATTCTCCTCCTGAACCTTATTGATGTATTTTATGATTTCCTCTATATTCTGATCTTCCAGTGTTCCGTCCACGCGTTTTAGGGTTTCAAAGGTCATGAGAGAACCCATAGAAATAGCCTTTAAAGGATCTTCCTCCTTTGTCATTTGGAGGAAATTCAAAGATATAGGATGAGGATTAAATACTTTTTCCAGTTGTTCATACATACCTGGTATCTGAATCATATCACCTATGCTGCTGTCCTTTGTTATCTCATATACTCCATCTTTGATGCGTACAGCCTCATTCAGCCGCACGTCTTCAACAGAACTGCCTACAAACAGATCATAAATACTGTTTCTGCGTTCCCATTGGTGTTTTTTTGCATTGTATGTCATAAAAGTTCTTTTATCCAGGAATACAGTGACTATTTTTTCTTCTCCCGGGTTTAGGGAAATCTTCTCAAATCCTACCAGCTTTTTAGGCGTTGGGCTTTCCCCTGATGCTCTTCTTCTCACATAAATCTGGATGATTTCTTTTCCTGCCCTATGTCCTGTATTGGTGATTTTTACAGTTACAGTTTCCTGGTCTATATCCACCAGATTCCCGATGTCTTCATACTTAAACTCTGTGTAAGACAAACCATGCCCAAAGGGAAATGCTGTTTCTTTTTTAAGAGCATCGTAATACTTGTATCCAATGAATTGGCCTTCTCCATACACTACCCTCTCTGTGTCTCCTGGAAAATACAGATAGCTAGGATTATCAGAAAGACATACAGGAAAGGTTTCTGCCAATTTTCCCGAAGGATTGATCTCACCGAAAAGAATATCTGCTGCTGCCTCTGCTCCTGCTTCTCCTCCCAGATAACATTCCAGAATGGACGATACCTCATCCTTCCACGGCATTTCTACCACAGAACCATTTGCCAGAGCTACAATAACCGGCTTTCCTTTATCAGCCAGGGCAGAGATCAAACGGTTCTGCTCCTTAGGAAGCTTGATTGATTCTCTGTCATAGCCTTCTGACTCAATTAAATCCGGAACCCCGGCAAAGACAACAATTTTATCATATTGCCCTGTCTCCCGTAATGTGTCTCCTAAAAGCTTCAGGTTTTCTTCCTCGTCTCCATTCAAGGTATAGCCCTTGACAAACCCAATATTTTTTCCCTGCTTTTTCATTTCTTCCAAGGGAATGGTAAGCTTCCACGGATTTACATGAGAACTTCCCCCGCCCTGAAACCTTGGACAAAGAGCCAGTTCTCCCACTACAAGAATCCCTTCTTCCTTATTCAGCGGGAGGGTCTGATCCTGGTTTTTCAAAAGGACCATACTTTCTCCGGCAAGCTCCCGGGCAAATTCATGATGAGCCTCCCTGTTATATTTATAATCCTGATTTCTGTGTTCCTTTGCCTCCAGGGCAAACTGTATGTTGTGGAGAACTGCCCTGTCCAACTGCTCCTCTGTAATTTCACCTGCTTTTAAAAGGTCTTGGATATCCCTGGCAATCTTCTCCCCGCTTTCCCCTGGCATCTGCAGGGTCAAACCATGACAAACCCCCTGTCCCAGCTTATGTGCAGCATAGCAGTCTGTCACCACCACTCCATTATATCCCCATTGCTTGCGCAGAAGATCAAGAAGCACCGGACTGCTGGCGCAGTATTCCCCGTTCACTTGGTTATAAGCAGTCATTACCATTTTAGGTTTTCCCACCTTTACAGGCTTTTCAAATGCAGAAAGATATAATTCATGAAGAGTTGTCTCATCAATCTGAACGTCCACATTCATTCGCCTTGTTTCCTGGTTATTCACTGCAAAATGCTTTAAACATGCTCCGATTCCTTCTGACTGGATCCCGCGGATGAATTCTGCTGCCAGTTCCCCTGTCAAGTAGGGGTCCTCAGAGTAATACTCAAAATTTCTGCCGCCTAAAGGACTTCTTTTTAAGTTCACTGCCGGCGCAAGCATAGTATCTACCTCCTCTTGCCGGGCCTCTTTTCCCATATGTTCTCCCAGTTTATATATAAGCTCCCTGTTCCACGACCCTGCATAGGTACTTGGAGAAGGATAACAAGTGCTTTTTCTGGTATTATAAATATCCTCGTCAAAATAGTCCTTCAGACGCCGTATTCCTGCCGGACCGTCTGCCAGTAAAAATTTTTCCAACTTTTCGTGCATTTTATGTATGTCGGTTGTCTCCCATACAATCTGGGACAGGAGCTTTGCCTTGTCAGAAATGGACAAGGTTTGTAAAATCTCCTCTGCTGTTTCTTTTATCTTGGATATCTCCATAACTCTTACCGCCTTTTTATTCTTCCCACCTTATTTCCGGATTCAAACGCACCCGTATCACCTGTCCCGGATGCACATAAAGCTGATAATTAGCCTCGTCTCCGTTTCTCATGTATTCACATACCCATTGGCTGCCTTCAAAATGGCCTTCTTCTATTGACAGGAAATTCAACTGTCCTGAAAGTGCTGAGCCTAAATGCGCATATGGAGTTTTGTCCTCCACATCCGGACGTTTTAAAAATGAAAGACATACTCCCAGACCAGAAATATAAAATTCTCCGCCGCCGCAATCTACAATCAAACAACGTCCCCTCTCTGTCATACAAAATTCCTGTTCCAATGCATTGGTATTTATTCTGGAGCCAAAATAGTTCTGTGGCTTAGGATCATTGCTTAAAAATTTTGCAACAATATGATACTCGTCTGTCTTCACATACTGCCACTGTGCAAACTCTGCCTGTGTCACTGAATAAACACGGCCAGTCTTATAGTATTTGATCAAAAGAGGTTCCATAGCTGCAATAGCCCGCATAGAACGAGCTGTATACTCTGCTTCAGGCAGAAGAACTCCGTTGGAAATTATACTTTCTGCACCAAAACAACAAATTCCCACTGCTGAATAATCACCTGCTGCCAGGAACATATTTAGAGCAGCTCCCATACCGCTGTTTAAAGATTCAGGGATGAATAAGGGATTGTCCTCCCGCCCATAAAGCTTACAAGCCTTCCGGTAATCCCGCTCTGCTGCCAGATAAATATCCGGTCCAAACAAGTGGATATCTGCTGCTGTTTTTTTCCAAATATCAAGCACTCTGGCAACAGGCCCTCCCGAAACATAACAGTATCCCGGTGCCTCATATTCATTGACCTCAATGGAAACATTCATAATATAAGGAATATCAAATTTTTCTTTGGCAGCTTGTGTGATCGCCTGAATATATTGAGCGAACTTCCAGGCTGTAAAAGCCTCTGCTCCATGACGCCCGAACAGTTCTGTCCATGACAAGCTTCCGGATGTTTCCTGAGAACTATGAGAAGAGGAAGTCCCGCAATCCGGAACATATGCTCCCCTTAGATATTCAGGCACAGGTTCATAAAATTCCCTGTCTGCTTCCTGACAATAATCCCTGTCAGTATGAACCAGCCCCACTTCATTTTCCACCTGTACAGCTATGACTGTCCCCCTTTTATCATATTCTGCTAAAAATTCCATTAATTTTACAAATGCCTTTTTATCTTTGGCTAAAGTTTCTGCACAATGTGGGGACAAGGATTCCACCGGGATTCCTGCTGAATTTCTTGCCCGTTTATAAACTGCACAGTCTCTTTTTACATATTCCGGAGCATAGGTAAACAGCCCATTTTTGCTGAAACCAAACCACAGAGGAATAAGATATAGTCCTGCCTCTGTGGCCTTGTCCACAAGTTCTGCTGCCATACTGAAATCGTATGAATCCTTCTCCTTTTCCACCTCACACCAGTAAACAGGTGCCTCTATAAGATTTCCCCCAAAAAGCCGGACAGCCTCAATGGTGGTATCGATCATTTCTGTTCCGGATGAAGAATTATGGCATTGCAGGCCTGCAAGAAACACCGGTTCACCTTGTTTATTTATAAAAAAATCACTCATGTACATTGATCTCCCAATCTATAACTCTTTCTTCAATTACTTTTGCATACCATTTTCCGCTTTCCTTGATAATGCGTTTCTGAGTATCAAAATCCACATAGGTCAGACCGTATCTGGAAGAAAAACCACTGTTCCATTCCCAGTTATCCAGAAGAGACCATACATAATATCCTCGAATATCATACCTTTCCTCTAATGCCTTCCCAATCCAGTATAAGAATCCCTTAATATAATGAATTCTGTTTTGGTCACAGATGCATCCTTTCTCGTCTGGTTTCTCATGGAAGCCGGGCGTTCCATTTTCTGTCACATATATAGGAATGGACAGATCATAATTTTTTTTCAGCATTTTAACGGCATCATATACCGCTTTGGGATAAAATTCAAAACCATTATCCTGAAAATTCCCACCTGTATGCTTCTTCTTCCTTTCCTCCTCCAAAAGATTTTCATCTGCACAGTCCACCACACGGTTATAACAATTCAATCCGAAAAAATCCATGGGCCGGGCAATCTTCTCCAAATCCCCATCCTGAATTTCCGGCATACATTCATTCTTTTCCATATATCTCAAAAGAGCATCTGTATATCTGCCATGAAACAATGGGTTAAGATATGAGCGATATGTTTTCTCGTTCTCAAGTTCAGCCATTGCACAATCCGCTGGATTATCCGGTCTGTAAGGGTGATGTTTCCAGATATCTACTACAATACCAATTTTTCCATCTTTGATATTTTCCTGACGGAATCTCTGTACACCTTCCCCGTGAGATAACAATACGTGATGGTTGGCCTGACGGCCCATTCTTTCGGAAACATGTCCTGGTGCAAAAATTCCTTGAGCATACCCAACATATGTTGCAATAGGCTCATTGACCGTTGCCCAAAATGGAACACTATTTCCAAACTCCCGGAACAATAAAGACGCATACTCACCGTACCACTGAACTATGTCACGGTTGATCCAGCCCCCTTTTTCCTCCAGAGCCTGCGGAAGGTCCCAATGATAAATTGTAGCATTGGGGATTATATTATTTTTATGGATTTCATCAATAACACGCTTATAAAAATCAAGACCTTTTTCATTGGCCTTGCCTGTCCCTTCCGGAAAAATCCTGGACCAGGAAAAAGAAAAACGGAAACTCTGAAGACCCAGGTTTTTAGCAAGTGCAAGGTCTTCCTTATAATTATGGTAAAAATCGCAGGAGACAGACGGAGTAGTTCCATCCGCGATAGTACCGACTTGTCCAGCAAATGTATCCCAGACAGAAGCACCTCTTCCATCAAGAAATGCCCCTCCTTCTATCTGCGCAGCACTTGTCGCCGCACCAAATAAAAAATTCTTTGGTAATTGAATCTGTGTCATATTCTCTATCCTTTCACTGCTCCGGCAGTCATGCCTGCTACTACTTGCTTTTGTAAAATAAGGAAAATCAAAATCACGGGAACCATGGCAATCACTGCTGCTGCAAAAGCAGTGTTATAATCAGCACCATAGGCTCCGAAAAATACATATTGCTGCATAGGAATTGTCTTAATAGCCTCATCCTGCAGAAGAAGAATGGATACATTAAACTCATTCCATACGCCCAAAAACTGCAGTGTAGCTACCGTTGCCAAAATAGGTTTTAAAAGAGGAAAAATAATAGAAAAGAAAATGCGGAATCTTCCCGCACCTTCAATTTCTGCAGCTTCCTCAAGTTCCAGCGGAAGGCCTCTGACAAATCCGATAATCATTACTGTCGAGTATGCAATGGCCAATCCGGATATCATGATAATGGCCCCTATTCTTGTGTTCAAAAGATTTAAATCCTTATACATCCGATAAACCGGGACCATAATAACCTGAAATGGCAGCATCATAGAACCTACCAACAGAGTTTCATAAAAACGGTAAAAACCATTATTATACCTGCGGCCAATTGCATATGCTGCTGAAGAAGCCACCAAAACAATAATCACAACACAGCATACTGTAATGATTAAACTATTTTTCATAGAAAGAGCAATTTTGGCCTTTTCCATGGCAATAGTAAAATTTTCCCAATGAATGGTTTCGGGCAGAGACAAAATCCCTTTTGAGGTTTCCTGCTTAGATTTTACAGACATTAAAATACAGATAAAAAATGGAAAAAGAAACATAACTGTCATCAGTATCAGAATTATCTTTGACACTATACCAACTCTATTCTCTTTCATTACGCCTCTATCTCCTTACTTCTGAAAAATTTTGTTAATACAAGTCCAATAACCACAAGGAATACCATAAATACCAGAGAAATTGCCTGTGCATATCCTGCACGTGAATATTTAAACATGTAATCATAAATCAGTATGGCAACTGTCTGAGATGAGCCTGCCGGACCGCCCCCTGTAGCAGCCAGAACTGTTCCAAACTCTCTAAGAGAAGAGGTAAGTGTCAGAGTAACGCATATAGTAAAGGATGGCATCAGCATAGGTATGGTCACATTTAAAAATCTCTGTCTTCCGTTAGCTCCGTCAATCATAGCCGCTTCCTCATAATCCTTGGATATTCCTGTAATTCCCGCCATATAGATCATTACGTTAGACCCAAGATTATTCCAAAGAGAAATAATCATAATACCAATAAGAACTGTCTCTCTTCTACCCATAAGTGAACGTCCCAATATACTGGAGATCATATTGGAATCAATGTATTTCCACACAAAGGATGCAAGCACCGCACTGATGGCAAGAGGGATAAAGTAGGTGGTTTTGAAAAAGGCTTTTCCCTTCAGCTTTTTGCTTAAATTAACTGCCAAAAACAGTGCAAAAATATTATTAAGAAGAGTGACGCCTACTCCGTAGATCACCGTTGTTTTAATTGGCTGCACTACGTTTTTATCTGATAGCATCTTTACAAAATTGTCAAAACCTATGTACTGATATTCCCGAGAGATTCCATTCCAATCCGTAAACGCAAGCTGTATTCCTGAAAGAAAGGGGTATACAACACAAAAGGTAAACAGCAGCAGGGACGGTACTAAAAATATGAAATACGTCATTTCTTTTTTTAATCGTTTCATAACTTTCCTTTCTGCAAAAAGCTGCCGCATGCAGGTGAACCAAATTGTTTTCCAATTCCCAGACATGCGGCAGCTTTTTCTTCATTTATTTACTGTACAAGATTATCAAAATCTGTATCCAGAGTTTCCAATGCTGCGTCTGTGTCTTCGCATCCATCCAGGAAAAATTCAGAAACATCGTTAATAAACGCATCCTCATTGGCACTTGGGAAACTCTTAGAGGAAATAACCTTCACCTCTCCGCTGTTCATAATATCTGCGGCATCCTTAAAAGCACCTGTAAGGTTTGAGGTATCTACACCCTTGATAATTGGAATTCCCGCACCTTTTTCTGCATAGAGTGATGCAGATTCCGGTGACATCATATATTCCAGAAACTTTACAGCCTCTTCTGCATGGGAACTCTCTGCTGCAACGGCAACGGCCGATTCCGGAGGACACATAGGCATTACATTATCCTCAGCATTATCAGAGATAGGAAGTGCAAAAATGCCAAGTTCTGCTTCCGGGTTCATTGCTGTTGCGTTGGTAACTGTCCAGGTACCATTGAGAATCATACCAGCCTCTGCATTTGCCAGTAAGGAGTAGCAGGTATTCTGATCTGTACCAAAGGGATCTGTATTCATATAAGGATAAATGTCCTGCAGCTTTGTAAAGAATCCCTTCCACTGCTCTGTCTCTGCAAATTTATTGGTTCTGTCAACCATAGATGCCAATGTGGGGCCATCGTTTCCCAGAACCTGTGCACAATAAACTGTCTGTGAGGTCCCGTTTACTACCCACTGCTCTGAAAATCCGGATGCTATAGGAACAATATCCGCTTCCTGAAGTTTCTTGCAGGCATCCAAAAATTCACTCCAGGTTTCCGGTACCTTATCAATTCCTGCTGCCTCAAATGCACTCTTATTATAAGTCACACACATAAAATCATTTGCAATGGGAAGTGCATATGTTTTTCCGTCCTTTGTAAAAGTGTCCAGCATACCATCTGAATAATTCTCCATATTAGCACTGGCTGATAAATCCAGAACATATCCGCTTGGTACCATATCATCCATATCATTTGCAGAAAATGAAAATAAATCCGGCACATCTCCTGCTGCAAATCTGGTCATAACTGTCTGATTAAAACTGTCAATAGACGTTTTCTGAATTTCAATTTTAATATTGGGGTTTTCTTCCTCAAAACCTGCTATCACTTCATCCAGCCATGCTACATACTGCTCTTCTGCAGAACCGTTGATAAATTCAAGGGTAATCTGTTCATCCTCTGCATTAGAAACCTCATTGTCCTTCACACTGTCTTCTGCGGCCCATACAGTTGTTCCATAAGACACTGTACTTACAGCCATAACGCCTGCCAGCATCAGAGTTATTGCTTTTCTTTTCATGTTGTTTCCTCCTGTACCTGTAATTATATTTGGTTTTCTGATGTATTTATTGTACCGCCTTTTCAAACTTTCAGTTTTTCATATTCTTTGGATTTTTATAAAAAAGCCGCAGTATTTTTAACGTACAATACCACGGCCATGTGTTCGGAAGCCAATCCGCTTCCATGTCTATTCATTTTTTTCAGGTTTCTTTTAAATTATTCAGGTTCTTCATAGGAGACCATTCTCTGTCTATATTCCTGTATTGTCATCCCTGTGTACTTTTTAAAAATGGTACTAAAATAAGATGAATTATTGATTCCCACCTTCTCTGCAATCTCATAATTTTTCAGATTGGTGGCAGCAATCAGATCCCTGGCTTTTTTAATCCTTATCTCATTCAGATATTCTGTAATACTTTTACCTGTATCCTTTTTAAAAATACCGGAAAAATAACTTTCATTCAGGCCAACTACACTGGCAATTCCGCTTAAGGATAAATCCTGCACATAATTTTGTTTCATGTATGAAATGGCAGCTCTCACTCCGGGGTGCATTTCTCTTTGTCCGGCTCTAACAAACATTCTGTCAAGGTATTCCTTACAGATTTCATGCTTTTTCTCCAAAGTTCCCGCCTTATCAAGATGCTCTTTCAATCCAGAAAATTCCAAAGAGCCAATGCCAAGGTTTTGAGCTGCAGCTTTTAGATAACCCATATAATTTTTATTGATACTTTCTTCTCCCGGCATTTTCTCATACAACTTGGCAGTAAGAAGTTCCAAGCCTTTTTCCGGTGTCACCTTTTTTATCATTTGTGAGAAAGAGCTTTCCTCTTCCAGAAAGTATATATCTCTACTTTCATATTTATCCCGCACATAATCCCATACCTGAATCTGTTTTCTCCTGGAGAAACGCCCTGCTTCCATGGCATTTTGAGCCTCTCTGCTCAATTCCCAAAGCCTGTCCGCATTATCCCCCCGGCTGCTGCACCCTGCCACATACTGTTCACTCTCTAAAAGCAGTTCCAGTTCTCTGATTCTTTTATCTCTGTCTTCACTTTGGACTTTCAAACTATGTGCTTTAAGGGCAGGCATAAAAAGAAAATGCTCCTTGTGATCATGCAGTTCAAAAAGACTGTCTGACATCCAATTCTCCTGCATACAGTCTTCACTGTGCCAGCCGCTCTCCAAACTCTGAAATCTTAAAAAATAAAAACCCCATTGCTCTTCCAGACAAAGCCTGAGATACCATTCTCCTCGATCATCTTTTCCACTTTCCAAAAGAATTTTTCTGACTCCCCGCTTAATGTCATTATCTCTTGCCAAAGTTTTTCTGTGCTTTTCCCAGGAATTCCAAATCATCTTACCTACATCTTCTTTATCCAAATCCTGTTTCAATATGTAATCCTGAGCACCAAGTTTTAAAGATTCTTTTACAAACTCAAAATCATCATAAGCAGAAAGCGCAATGATCATGATATCCGGATACTGCTCCTTTAAAGCCTTTGTAAGCTCAATTCCATTCATGACCGGCATACTCATATCCGTAATTACAACTTCTGCCTGACATTCCTCGAGGAAGGAAAGAGCAGCTTCCCCGTGAACAGCCTCCCCAACAATCTGAAAACCATATTTGTCCCAATCAATCATTTTTCTTACAGCAAAACGGAAAAACTTATCATCCTCAACAATCAATACCCTTTTCTTCATCTTCCCATTTCCTTCCCGGAATCACCAGTGTTATAGAAGTCCCTTGCTGGGGAACACTGTCTATTTTGAAGCAAAAGTGTGAACCATACACCATCTTCAGCCTCAATATGATGTTTGTCATACCGATACCATTAAAACCCCTGTACTTTTCCGCCTTATTCTTCTGTATTTTGTGCTCCAGTTCCCTAAGTTTTTCTTCTGACATTCCCTTACCATTATCCTGAATCGTTATGTAAAGCTTCTCCTTCTCCACCCATCCCATTATTCGGATTCTTCCGTCTTTTCTTGCAGTGTCGATTCCATGAAGAATACTGTTCTCAATAAATGGCTGAAGAATAAAACCGATAATAGTAAAGTTCTCAGCCTCCTGGGTGACCTGTGTTTCCACCTGGAATGCATCCTCGTAACGAGCCTGCTGAATATAAATATAGCTTTGGATATATGCCAGTTCTTCTTTAAAGAGAATAGAACAGTTAGCGTTTTTTACAGTAAACCTCAGCAGATTAATAATTGCATCTGCAAGCTTCGCAATTTCCTCTTGTTCCTTCTCATAGGCAAGCCACTTCAAAGAACCGAGGGTATTATACAGAAAATGAGGGTTGATCTGAGCTTCCATCACCTGATATTGAAGTTCTTGTTTTTCTTCCTCCTCTTTTCTGGTGAGCTCATTCAGCTCATGAATCTTCATTCCCATATGGTTAAACTGAAGAATTAAAAGTCCGATTTCATCATATGCTGCCGGTGAAAGAAGCCTGGAATAATTACCACTCTCATACTGCTGAATCCCCTGCTCTATAATGCTCAGATTTTTGCGAAGATTTCGATACAGCAAAAACCCCAGCAGAAAACCACAGCTTAACAAAATCACTGTTGTACTGAGCACCTTCGGGATAACCTGATTGGCTTTTTCTACAATATAGCTATAAGGTATAAAACACATGATATTCCACTGAAACCGCACCGTACGCATAGGTATTACAAGATATTTCTCTCCGTCAGTCTCCCTCATAATGGTATAAATATAATACTTGCCATCTTTGTAGGATAAATACTTCTCCAAATCCTCCATCTTGAGATTCAAAAAGTTATTTTTATAAATCTCATCTTTTCCAGCCACAATTAAATTTTTATTACCAAAATAAGGATTTTCATCCTCTTCCAACGAGAAGAAATCCTCAGAAACAGCCATCACCATAGTCCCCATGGCATTCAACCCTGTATCACTCTGATCTACAATGCGGCGCACAAAATAAACCCTGCCGCCATACTTCACCCATTTTGCAGGCGCTGTCCCAGTCACCCTATCCCGAAGAGCATCCATAATTTCTTCTGCATCTTTCTTATTTAACCTGGAGGCTTTCGCCCTCTGATCATAGTAGTAGATATTTTCACGGTTAGACTCTAAGATCAAAAAATCCGAATAATTATGAAGGACTGTGGAGGATAAAAATTCTCCTGTTAGAATCACCTGATTCTGGGTATATTTCCAGGCTCCTATCATTGCGTCCTCTCCGTCATTAATCAATCCATACACTGCAGGACGGCTTATAAAAGAATAAGAAGTATCCTGAAACTCCCTGATCCGCTCTTCCACTCTATTTCCCACCTGCTTCATCAGGCTGGTGGCAGAATCCTTGGCAGTATCTGTCAAAGAATCTCTCATGGTGACATAACTGATCCCCCCGATCACACTACTGCAGATAATCGCGACCAGTACAATATAAACCATCAGCTTAGTCCGTATCTTAGAATCTCGTAGTTTTTTCCACATATATAGGAGATAAATATTAAGTTTTCCACAAATAGCAGGGGACGAATTTTTCAATGTTTTCTCCCTTTATTATTAATATTTGACTGCTTGCATCTGTCAGTAATTATTATAAACGAAAAAGAGCGCACCTGTAAAGGTTATACGCTCTAAGTCATTTATGTTTGCCACATGAGTTCTATTTACAGCCTTTTTTCTAATAGCCAAAGCTCTTTTAAACGCCTTTCTCGATGCTGTCTGCATCCCTTCCATTAATGGCATATGATGTTTGAAACGTTCTGCATAAGGATTATCTTTCCCATCCTTCTTCGGTACTTTTGCTGTGATCATGCGCTTACTTCCATCTGGCATAGGGCTGACAATATGCAGCTGTAGCTCAATCCAATTCCGTGAGCACGCCCATCTGATTCATTACACCAGCAAGCCGCTTCCACTCCATCTTTGCTTCCGTTAGCAAAGGACCATGAATTTCTACACAATCCTTATAACTACTTGTATCTTAAATTACCATTTTGCAATTCTTCAATTTTTCCTTCAAACATTAGGGCAAATACGTCCTCACACGGCACCTTACACATCCGTCTCTCTTTCGACGAATCCTGAATTTTAAAGGCAACTTGTCCTTGAGCAAAACACATAACTAAATAGGAATCTATGTATGGCTGTGCAGTCTGTCTATCAAATTCAATTTCTTTTTGCAGTCGTACAAAAGAAGAAAGTACACTAATACATCTGACTCCGTCAATCGTCACAACACCATTTCTAGCATTCTTATCGTCAGAGCAAAAGACATATAATTGCTGTCCATACTTTCTATTCAATACCTGAAGAAGAACATAAGATTTTAGTTCTCCAAGATTTTGTCCAGGTCCAATTTCATCACAATCTTCTTCTAACAAAGTCAAAAATTCTTCGCGACCTATTTCTGGTATTTTAATCTGTGATACCCTCACAAATTTTTCTTCAAAATACCCTTCTCTATATGCCTCACATCCATTTTTTAGCAGATTGCAATATTCTGCCACAGACGAAGTCCCAACAAGATTTTCTAGTTCGTCCATAATCATTTCGTCATTATAGAGACTTATAATCTTATCTTCGACCTGCTTCGTAAACCACTCTGGGGATCCAGCAATATTGTGTCGAAGTAATTCTACTTTAATTTGCTCATGACAAAAAAATGAATAATTGGGCATTGACATTATAAGATCTATCAACTTGTTTTGATCATCCTTGCGTATTAGATACATTTTTGAAACAAAATCAGTATCAAGCAAGGCGTACTTTTCAGTTTCCATACACCACCCTAATTTTCTGTAAGTAAATTCTTTCTGATTTTTTTCAAATACTCTCTATCTGCATGTTCTCTGGAGTCTATTAAAAGGTCCATATCAGAATTAAAGTCCATATTATCAAGCAGACTGCCAAAATGCACATACTTACTACTGTCTTGCTGCCATCTGTCCGCCTTTCCTGTGATTTCTATTCTTTGAGCAACACTCTTTGAATCAATTTCAAGAAATCCATTAGCCATGTCTTCGTCTATCAGACCGCTCTCAACTAATCTCATAACTACTGCTTTATACGGAAGTGCATATATCTCCATAAGAGTAAGCACATCATCTAATATTATGTTGCTTTTCGCAAGTCCAAATAATTTAAACTGTTCTGCCACACTTATATCTGACATTAAAAGTAATCCGGCAAATGCATTAGCCTCTAAATCCTCCTGAGTTGCCGCCTTTTCATCAAATGTCTTAGAATCTAATAACGAACCTCCCGTAATTGTACTTGTATTTATATCCTCAGCATAGCAGTGGATATGATATAGCTCATGTGCAGTCGCAAAGATTTGTTTGCACATAGGTAATCCGCCATTAATGCATAAGAATATGGTTCCTTTTTTTACAAATGTAAAGGCCCATAACTCATCATCTTTGAACGGATATCTAAGTATCTCAAGAGACAACTCTCTTTTTCTGGCATAATTAGAAATAATTTCAAAAATAGAATCTCTTATAATCGTATTTCCACAGTAATTCACGGCAAATGCCTTTGAGATACTATTTATCTTTTCGAACTGTTTAGGCTGCTTTTTAAACAAGCTTTCGACAAAAACATCATTCATTATCAGTCCCACGCCTCCATCATTTCAGTACCGTTCTCTCTTACTTTACTGTGAAAAAGGATCATATTAGAAAGTGTATCTGCAATTTCAAGCGCATTTTTGGCTTCGTCAGATTCAACCTTTCCCATAAATGCATGAATAGGATCTGTATCAATATGTGCCGGAACTTTCGTAAGCTGTTCCATTTTCACACCCAAATATTCTGCAATCTGCTTTAGTTCAGATGCATTAATCATCCTTGCTCCATTAAGCATCTTATTTACCGTCTGCTTATTTGTCTGAAGAGCTTCTGCAAGTTCCACCTGCTTTTTATTCTGTTCCTTCAACAAAGAAAGGATATTTCCTCCAATAACTACATTAATATCTATCATAATATCTACCTCCACTAGTAAATAGTCTACTTCTTCAACTATATTGTAATACATATTATGCACATAGTCAATAATATAGTTACCTACACTTTAATTTAGTTTTACTTTGTCGTCTTTTTAGTTACGTTTTCTATTTCATTTCGCGATTTCCCAATTATAATTTTATCCTTCCCATGTGTCAATTAATACATTCTAATAATTTTCTATATAGAAGAAGGGTCTGTCACATCAACTTAGCGACAGACCCTTTCGTTATTTTATGACAGAAGTATGCGGGACTTTTACATCTAAATTGAATAGAACACCCGGACATTACCACTGACAAATCAATCGACCTGGGACTATATGAGAAAAAGATCCTGAAGAATGATTTCCTTAAATATTCGGGTACATGTATACACTGCAGCTTTTCAATCCAGTTACATATTCCCGTCTCTTATGTCATCCAAACTTTTATTCACAAACATAATATCCCTGAAATATCTCATTCCGCCATTCCCGGACGGCGACTGCGCCTCGAATCCAACCTTAATTGTTTTGCTCATGGGCAGATGTGTAAGCCGTGCCATCCTGTATTCCTTCCCGTCCAAAGAGTAGTGTACGGCAAAAATATCATCCTTTCGTGCTAACTGCAGCCACACTTCTTTTCCGGAGATATCCACACTGTTCGCATCATCCGATTTGCCGTTTGTCATCACCGTTACAACAGCGTTCGTGCCAAAATCTGTATACTCAAAGCATGCCTTTGCCCATAATTTCTCATTGTCCAGCGCCAATAATACGCAGGCATCAAAGGTTGACAGAAATTCATGATGAACCCTCGCCCTCAGCACAAAATCGCCGGTGATCTCCTCATAAAGAAAAGGTGCGTCAGCAGTCACTTCTCCGTTTACAGGATTCACAAAATAATCCGTATTCGCCGGCGCATAAATTCTGATACCATCTTCGATTTTTTCATAAGTACTTTCAGCCAGCCATTTAAAATTTTCATATTCCATTTCGTATCCTCACTTACATCATTTTTTTATAAACCACGGCAATATGCAAGTACGCCCCAGCCTGTCTGAATGCCTTTTCGTTCCATATATCACAATATAATAATATTACTATTTCTGTTTTTTTCAATGGACTTTATTCCCAAAATATATTACAATTTTCCCAGCAGTCAGTATTTGTGCCTTTGCGGCACACTGCTTCATAAGCATACACAAAGAAACTGTATTTAAGGAGAAATCTCTATGGATCATGAAGATCTGCCCATCATTGACAAAAACTTAATGGATATTGTTGAACATGGAACTGCCGGCTTTCCAATTCAATACTATGTAGATGAATTATACCGCTACCCTAACCAGATGATTCCGCTGCACTGGCATCGAGAATTAGAATTTTATGTTGCTCATGGCGGCCCCATACAGATCCAGTTTGGAAAAACCCCACTCACATTAGAAGCTGGGAATGGCGTTTTCATCAATTCCAATGTTCTTCATTCCTTTAAACAAACCGGAGAGTATGAATGTAAATGCCCCAATATCGTTTTCTCCCACGAATTATTGGCGGCCTCCTACAGTAAAATTTACCATACCTATATCCAGCCGATCACAACGGATGATCAATTGCCTTATTTTGTATTACACCAGGACTGCAGCTGGCATGAGGATATCCTTTTTTTGTTAGACAAAGTATTTTCCTTATTACAAAAATATGGTTCGTTTTCCAGTTTTTACGGAGAATTTCCCATGCTTCCTTTTAAAAATTCCGACATTGTATGTCCTTGTTTTGAAATGGAGACTCAGTGCATCCTAAACAAAATTTGGCAGATCCTTTATGCAAATAAAGATAGTATCCCTAAAATTCCGGCTCAAAAAAGCAGACACCTGCTGCAGATAAGGACTCAAAAAATGCTTAAATATATCCACAACAATTATTCAGCCCCCATATCTTTAAAAGAAATTGCAGATTCTGCTGATATCAGCAGAAGTGAGGCCTCACGCTGTTTTCAGTCTTATCTGCAGACATCGCCCATGAACTATTTGCTGAATTACCGGCTGGAACAGGCAAAACTTTTTTTACAGCAAAGCGATGACAACATTGTGGAAATTTCTGATAAATGCGGGTTTCAGTCAGCAAGCTATTTCGGAAAAATATTCCGCAGGGAAACCGGCATGACAGCTTCGCAGTATAGAAAAGCAAATCAAAATAGATATCCGTAATTACATTGACCTCTCTTAATCTATCATTTTATTAGCCAATGCAATCTCCAGCAGTTCCGCCGCAGCCTGTACAGACTTAATCCGCATCAGATTGTCCCATACATCCTCTTTTCCCAGAAGATTCATGCCCCCATGCCATACCAAATCCTCATCTATGATCGCGAAGTGTTCAAGCACCTCATCCCTCAAAATCACATTTATACCTCCGCTCTTCATATCTTCCACCATACCCTGACAATGGTCTGCACTGCAGTAAAACACATTTTCAGGTTCTGTGGTAATTACCGTAACACCAACTCCTGTCTCCTGCCTTGGTTTCAACAGATAAATAAAGCGTTCAATCTTATCCTGTGCAAGCTCCGGACTTGAAACAATAATTCTCTTTTCTGCCTCAATGATATCCCGCTCAAACACATCTGTATAATTTCCGGAATCATATATGAAATTTGCAGTCTGTTTCGGTACAATTGTCTCTGCAATAAGCTGAAAACCTATTCTCTTGTATGTTCTCAATCTTTTTGCATACATATTATCAAAATATCGAATATGAGAATCTATGTAATCATAAACGATCACCTCTGTTTTTCCTTCATAATCACGATTCAGCCTTCCCATATATTGTTCCAATCTGCCAGCAAACGACACCGGTGCTGCCAACATAAGCGTATCAAGTCTTGGATAATCAAAACCCTCTCCGATTTTTTGCCCGGTTGCAATCAAAATAACACTCTGGTTTTGGGGAACTTCCTTCAACTTTCTTCTGATTTCCGCGTTTTCCTTATCTGTATTATTACCATATAATAGAAACACATGCTCAGCATTGCCCCTCAAATTTTCATATAAATATTTCGCATGCTCTTTATATTTTGTTAATAAAACCGGAGTACGTCCATTTCGGATATATTCTTTGGTATCTTCAATAATCATCTCATTTCTGACAATACTTGCACTGATCAGTGAAAATGCACTGTTAATATCATTTCTGCTTTCACCTGTATCGATCACCC
Organism: Eubacteriales bacterium; assembly: GCA_030524175.1. Classification (GTDB taxonomy): domain Bacteria; phylum Bacillota; class Clostridia; order Lachnospirales; family Lachnospiraceae; genus Blautia_A. The sequence continues at coordinate 2,765 of JAUNHC010000049.1, read as the reverse complement.
TTGTATATCTGGGAAAAACAAAATGACCAATTCCCTGTTCAGCTGCACGCTCCTTTGCTGTATAACTATGGCGTATGGGGCCCAGAAGCATATAGATGATCTTTTCCAGGCTGTCTCCCCTTTTAGGAGTTGCAGATACCCCATAAACATATCTTGCATTCACTTTCTGTAAAACTTCAACTGCAGTATTAGATGCAGCGTGATGGCATTCATCCATTATAACCTGCCCATATGAATTTAATAATTCATTGAATTTTCCCTTGCTATACACAGAACCAACCATTGCAACATCAATAATGCCTGTCAGAGTATTCTTACTTCCATGAAGCATACCAATAATACTGTTTCGTTTCTTTATTCTTCCGCTCTTTGTTTTGTATGTGGGCAGTTCCTCATCAATTACTAAAAATCTGTTTAATTCATCTATCCACTGTTCCAGGAGATCCCTGCTTTGCAGCAGGATTAAGGTATTTACTCTTCTTTCTGCAATCAAATAACTGCATACCACAGTTTTCCCAAAAGCTGTGGCTGCACTTAACACTCCATGTTCATATTCTAACAATCTATGTGCGGCCAAATCCTGCTGGGTTCTCAAATCTCCATTAAAAGAAACACGGATGGGACGGCCTTTTTCTCTGCGATCCAGGATATCATATTCAATACCGGCCTTCTCACATAAATGAATCAAATCTTCCTTAAGGCCTCGGGGTATACAGATATATCCATCGGTATCCCTTCCCATATAAACAGCACTAAAATTATAATAATTAGAATATCCAAGTCTTTTATTCTTATAGAATACCGGATTATCAAAAGCCGCCATACTGCGGATCTGATTCTGCAGCCTGGGCATTAGATTCAGTGCATCGACATAAATACCAGCGCCCAGCACTATATGCAATTTTCCTATCACATCTGATTTTACAAATGTAGCTTTTTTCTTCCATGGTTTAATCCGGTTCTGTGCCGTTGTTGTTATAAACGCGCCTCTTTGTTCCACAAGCTCCTTCTGCCATTTAGCCATACAGCTTTCTATCTCTTCAACAGTAATCTTCTTTGTATGATTTAACAGTATATCCCATTGATCCGGATATGCATTCCAGTTTTCATCAACAAAGGCACTGTTTCCGTTTTTCAAAGCCTGTCCTTGCAATGGCAGCGCGATTAGATTTCCTATACTATTTGCCACATCCTGTGATGGATACATACGGTCATAATAATGAAAAGATTTAAGATTTATAGACGCTGATCCTTTATCTAACAGCAAAAATCCAAAGTTTCTTGCTAACGAGGCAGATATTGGCTTTTTGAAAAAGAGCCATACATGAGCCCCTCTGCCGGAACGTGACCGCTCTATCAATGGAAATATAGCATTACTCTCACATATAAGCCTAAGGGAATCCACCTCATCCTTCCATTCATTATCCGTATTTGCAAAATCTGTGTCCTGGGCTCCTTTTATGTGATTATCGAAATCAAATACAATAAATCTACAGGTTCCATCCGGTAACAGAGGATAAATTCCAAGCACATCAGATCCATCTTCTTTATAACCGACAAGATGTGCCACTATTTTATCCAAAGTAAGCTTTGTCCAGTCTGTATGTTCACAGGCTTCACAAGTTACTTTTTCTCCACGCTGCTTTGGACAGATTGTATTATTCCATCTGTTATTACATTGTGGAAAAAAGCCTCCTTTGCTTCCTCTTTTCGCAAACACATCCTCCCGGCCCCAAAACATGGAGAAGAACCATCTTGCCATATCTTTCGTAATACATTTGCCAATTATTCGCCCTCCCTGATCCGGATCATACTCTTCCATATTTTCCGTTTTGTCTCCAAATACATTTTCCGTTTCAAACGGGATATTGGCTGCTTCTAACTGCTTCTTTAATCTGCAGTTCTCTGCCTGGAGTTTCCTTACCACTTTTCGGAGTGAGTCAAGATTGTACGCTTCTATATTCATTAATATTTCCTCTTTAAAGACATTTCCCAAAAATATTTGTAAACAGAGCTCGATCTTGTATTGCTGATCAGGTCTGTGTATTCCATTGCAAATATAGATAGAACCAGTAGAAACAAGGTGTCAGCTATCGGAGCTGAAAAAATATCAAAATAAATGGAAAAATAGCCATAATCGAAGAATTGTATATAGTAGAGGTACAGAAATGGAATAAAAATATGCGTCTATCTACTCTCCCTCAGCTTTTCCAATATCGCCATGACATCCGGCTGTGTCGGTGTGAACTTGATACCACATTTCAACATACCTATAACTTTTCTTGCTTTCTGCTCAATCTCTCTGGCAGTATGCTCACTCGTCAACATCAGATGATTTCCAGCGATTGTATATTCTCTTTCTATATATTCCTCTGTTATTGGGAACATATCTTGTATCAGAAATGCACTCTCCCGGTTGTCGTCCAGTTTGACGATGTGAAGAATATCGCAAGGCTTTCCTGCCTTTCTCTTTTTATCCATAATCCGCTTGTATTTATCAATGCGGCTGGACAACGGTATCATCCAATATATTCCTGTACTAATATCTTCAAAACAGTAATAATGTGGCCTGTTTCCCGATTTATTTCCTTTAAGATACGGATCCGGCATATCTTCAAAAAATTTATCTTTGATAATATAAAAGCCTGTTTTCTTCATATGGCTGTCCTCATTATAGAAAAAAGTCCCTCGCCTTACGGCGAAGGACCAAACTTTCGACCCAACCATTTATATACCGCATATTGGTCAGCGGTAAACTTTCAACC
>JAUNHC010000014.1:83174-123320 GCA_030524175.1 Eubacteriales bacterium | reverse complement strand
ATAGCCCCTTATAGGGGCAGTGCAAGCCACCGGCTAAGCCGGTGGTCTTGACTGAGTGCATTATATGTGAGTTTGATTTTATAAGTTTTATTGGTGATTTCCGGGGGGACTGCAGGACATCTCCTCCGGACGGTGACTTCATTTCCCTATAAAGTATTTGTTTTTGTAATTTTTATTGGTACTTTCCCGGGATTCACAAGGCGTTTACCTTGGACAGCATTTGGATTTACCTATAAAAACAATGTTGGTGCAAATTTTATAGGTACTTTCCGGTGATTCTGTGGGTATTTCAGTAGGATGTCGGCAGGATTTACCTATAAAAAGGCGGTGGCTACAAATTTTATAGGTACTTTTCGGGGAGTGTGGGGGTATTTCTTTGGGATAATGACGGGATTTACCTATAAAAATGCGGTTGCCACAAATTTTATAGGTACTTTTCGGAGATTGTGGGGGTATATCCGTGGGATAATGGCTGAATTTACCTATAAAAAGGCGGCGGCTGTAAATTTTATAGGTACTTTCCGGGGATTGTGGGGGTATTACTATGGGATAATGACAGAAAGTACCTATAAAAAGGCGGTGGCTGTAAATTTTATAGGTACTTACCGGGAATCCTGAGGGAATTCCTATGGGATGTAGCAGGATTTACCTATAAAAACGTTGCAGCCACGAATCTTATGGGTACTTCCCGGGGATTTCGAGGCATGTCCATACATTATATGACCTATTGACCCTGGCTTCCGACATCATATAAAAGCGAAATTCTTGTTTCTTTTAATATGTACTGGTTAACCTTATACTGGTTTGGTATAATAAGAATACATAAGCTAGGATAAATAAACAGAATACATCCTCAACGTGAACGGAAGTAAGGCTAGCTTTGTATAAATGTAGCAGCTAACCAATTGGATGACGGATGTGTATTGAGGAAAAAAGAGTTTGAAGTAAGGTTGACTTATAGAGAATAGGATATGCTGTAGGCTATAGGTAAGTCGGAAATCTTTTAACAGTAAAATACTGCTGTTAGAGTATGGCAAGTGGTTTGCGGAAGCATAAGTAAAGGAGGAGACAAATGTCAGATTTTGTATGTCATGGTGATATTTTGTATGCAAGTGATGCTGATAAGATGGAAGTTTTTGAGGACAGCTATATTGTAGTACAGGGGGGCAGGACTGAGGGGATTTATGAAGTTTTGCCGGAAAAATATGCTCACATGCCCCTTAAGGACTACAAGAGAGGGCTTATTATTCCGGCCTTCTCAGATTTACATATTCATGCGTCTCAGTTTGTACAGCGTGGAGTGGGGATGGACAAACTTTTGTTTGACTGGCTGAATGATTATACTTTCCCACAGGAGGCAAGATTTGCTTCCATGGATTATGCAAAGCCGGTATATGATGCAGTTGTAAAAGAATTAATCCGTCATGGCACATTCCACGCCAGTCTTTTTACAACGATACATTATGATGCATCAGATTATCTGTTCCATGTACTGGAAGAAAAGGGGCTTTATGCGTATGTGGGGAAGGTAAATATGGATATGAATTCGCCGGATTATCTTTGTGAGACAACTGAGGAATCCCTGCGGCAGACAGAACGTTTCCTGGCAGAGCATCAGGGTACAAAGACGGTGAAGCCAATCCTTACACCGCGTTTTGCACCTACCTGTTCTGAACCTTTAATGAAAGGTTTGGGAGAGCTGTCAAAGAAATACCACTGCGGTCTCCAGACACATCTGGCTGAGTCGCTGGCAGAAGTGAAGTGGACACTGGAGCTTTTTCCTGATTATGGCTCAGATGCGGAGATTTATGAGAGAAACGGTATGCTGGACAACGGGCCGTCTATTTTTGCCCATTTTATTTTTCCGTCCCAGGCAGACATAGATATTGTGCGCCGTGCAGGCAGCATGATGGTACACTGCCCTGATGCCACTACCAGCGTTACGGCAGGGATTATGCCTGTGAAGGCTTTACAGGATAAAAATGTACCCATCGCAGTAGGAACAGATGTTGGGGCCTGCCAGAGTACTGCTGTGTACAGACAGGTGGCACGTGCTGTTCAGCTTTCCAAATTAAAGGAATTCTTTGAACCGGAGGACAATGGACGCATAACATTTACCCATGCATTTTATATGGCTACAAAAGCAGGTGGAAGCTGCTTCGGTCATATGGGGTCTCTTGAGAAAGGGTATCATTTTAATGCCCTGGTCATTGATGGACTTGAGGATGACGGCTTTACTCTAACCCCTCAAGAGCGCGCAGAACGCTTCTGTTATGCTGGAGATGACCGCAATATTGTGGCACGTTTTATTGATGGACGAGAAATTCAGTAATTAGCTATAGGGTGTTATAGATGTTGGTAAAGAGGAGATAATATAGGTTTGAAGAGGTAAAGATATAGTTGCGTTAAATAAGACAAAACGGGTTTGTCTCCATACGCGCAGGTATATGGAAGATAAAGTTATAAGGGATACGAAAATCCTAGGATGATTTTAAGAGGAAGAATGTTGATTTTTTGTACAGTAGTCAACATTCGTGAAGCAGCAGTATTTTGTAAACAGAGCAATAATTTCAAGACGGGTGCGTAGGTTGGAACAGTTATATATTGGAATAAAGAATAAAGCTTGAATAAGAGTTTATAAAGTAGATGATTGTTTTATAGTTCTTTTAAAGATAGTATGAAAAAGAAAGCTATTGCGTCTTTGGTGAAAGTATTTCCTACACTATATATTGCTGCTTAAATTTATTGGGTGGTGCGAATGCCAAGTACACATAAAATTGCCGGGGGATTCGCACCGAAAAAGATGCACAAAAAGATACGAAGAATGGAATTATATAACAGGGAGTAGGCCGGTATAGGGATAGAAACACTATCTGGTTGTGGAAAAGTGACAAATTGTATGGTATATTATTAGATGAAATTGCTGTCTTCGCTTGCGAGAGCGAAGCGGGTTGAAATGTTCGACAAATTGTTACAATTTCTTCACAACCTGTCTTCGCTTGCGAGAGCGAAGCGGGTTGAAATGGAAGTTATTGGATTTAGAGGCGAAAAGCATTGAGTCTTCGCTTGCGAGAGCGAAGCGGGTTGAAATATTTATATGCTCAATCAGGTGGCCGGGGACAGGCGTGTTCGCTTGCGAGAGCAAAGTAAATTGCAATAATTCATTAACGGTCCCTGTGAAATCAGTTGACCGTCTTTACCTGCGCGGAGACGTAGATTGAAATTATAAGGAACCTCTCTTTGTGAGTCCGTTATGGCTTCACTTGCGTAGTTAAGCGGATTGAAACGAATTCAGCTGTTCCAGTTAGGGCGTGATTGATGTCTTCACCTGCGTAGTGGAGAGGGTTAGATTCTGATCATGTCCGCATGTTATTTATTAAGCGGGTGTCTCCGCCGTCTCCGCTGGTGTGCGGATTTTCTCCAGTATGCAGCAGAACATATGTAACTGAATTTATGTAACAGAATATATGCATTTTAGTGAGGCGAAAACGCCGGGAATTTTATAGAAATGGATGGAAGGATTGTGAATAGAAAAAATAGAAAATTACAATTAACAGCGCGTTTTTTTACCGGGGCAAAAAAGTATTTCGCGGCGGCGGTAGCCGCGTCTTTTTTTACGACAATATTAAATGCGCTGACTCCTCAGATTTTCCGTTTTACCATTGATTCGGTGTTGGGCGGTGAGAAATATCCTTATCTCTCCAGGCATCTTTGGATGATCGCGCTGATTTTAGTGGGAGTGGCCTTGCTGTCAGGGGCAGCTATGTTTGTCAGCAGATATTTTACAGCCAGGACTGGGGAAAATTTTGCGGAAAATATGCGGAACGCATTGTTTGCACATGTGCAGAAGCTGCCCATGAGCTGGCATGATAAGAATCAGACAGGAGATATTATCCAGCGTTGTACTTCCGATGTTGAGGTTATTCGTAACTTTGTGGTGACACAGCTGTTGGAGGTGTTCCGGACGGTTTTTTTGATTGTGGTTTCTTTTTCCATGATGGTGTCAATGAATGTAAAACTGTCCCTTATTGTGCTGCTGTTTGTTCCTGTTGTGGTGGCTTATTCGGGGGTGTTTTACCGCCTTATTGCCACTCGTTTTCAGGATGCAGATGAGGCGGAGGGAGAGCTTTCCACAGTGGTTCAGGAGAATGCTACCGGTGTGCGTGTAGTGCGTGCCTTTGGCAGGGAAAAGTTTGAGATGGATCGTTTCCGGGAGAAAAATAATGCTTTTGCAAAGCTTTGGATACGTCTGGGCACCTTGTCAGGATTATACTGGGGTGTGGGAGATCTTATTACTGGACTTCAGGTAATTACCGTGATTGTTTTAGGGGCTGTGGAGGCTGTCCATGGATATATTTCTGTGGGAGAATTTATTGCATTTGCATCCTATAATACCACACTGGTATGGCCTATCCGCGGTCTGGGACGTATTCTTTCAGATATGAGTAAGGCAGGGGTGTCTTTTGAGCGTGTGGATTACATTATCCGGGGAGAAGAAGAAGCATATGGAAGAGATAATGCATGTGAACAGAAGAAATATGACATAAAATTTTCTGGTGTGAATTTTTCCTATGAGGATGGGAAAGAAGTGCTGCGGGGCATCAATTTTGATATTCCACAGGGTTCTACTTTTGGTATCCTGGGCGGTACAGGAAGTGGAAAATCTACAATTGTGCAGCTTCTTGACCGCTTTTATGAGCTGGAGGAAGGGGAAGGTACCATTACTGTGGGGGGCAGAAATATTAAGGAAATTCCTTTGGAACAGCTACGCAGGGAAGTGGCCATGGTGCTTCAGGAACCGTTTCTTTATTCCAGAACTATTCGGGAAAATATTGCAGCGGCGAACCCGGAAGCGTCCTTGGAGGAGATACGCAATGCTGCAAAGGTTGCCTGTGTGGATGATGCCATTATGAGCTTTCCGGACGGATATGACACCTTGGTGGGAGAGCGGGGAGTGACACTTTCCGGAGGCCAGAGGCAGAGAGTGGCTATAGCCAGAATGCTTTTGCAGAAGGCACCTATTATGGTGTTTGACGATTCTCTGTCGGCTGTGGATTCTGAGACGGATTCCCTCATCAGGAAGGCTTTAAAGAGTCATATGAAGGATGCAACCGTGATTCTGATTTCTCACAGGATTACAACTCTTATGGGGGCAGATAATATTATGGTTCTCAACCGCGGACAGATAGAAGAGATGGGCACCCACTATGAATTGATTGAGAAGGATGGTATCTACCGTCAGATTTATGAAATACAGATGAGTCATGATGACAGAAAAGAGGTGAAAGAATCTCATGGCAGCCTATGAAGAACAGGAATATAATAAACCTTTTCAGTTTAGGGTCTGGGCGAAATTACTGCCCTTTTTCAAACCCTATAAAAAGTTTTTCTTTATCACATTCAGCCTGAATATTCTTCTGGCAGGAGTAGACATTGTGGTGCCGCTTTTTCAGAGTTATGCCATTGATCATTTTATTACACCTGGTAGTCTGGATGGCTTATATCCCTTTGCTTTTTTGCTTGTGGCAGTGAATATTGCCCAGGCATTATGTGTGTATATCTCTGTACATGCAGCCACTACCATAGAGATGAATGTGGGAAAAGATTTAAAATGGGCACAGTTTGAACATCTTCAGAGGCTGTCCTTTTCTTATTATAATACAACGCCGGTAGGGTATATCCATGCAAGAGTTATGAGCGATACTTTGAAGATCGCAAGTATGATCGCCTGGGGGCTGGTAGATATGTTCTGGGCCTTGATTTACGTAGTGGGAGTGTTTGTTATCATGTTCTTTCTGAACGTAAAGCTGGCATTTCTCTTGCTCTTGATCGTGCCTTGTATTGCTGTGATCACAGTGGTTTTCCAGAATAAAATTCTTCGCTGGAACAGAAAGGTAAGAAGAATCAATTCCCAGATCACCAGCTCCTATAATGAAGGGATCACAGGGGTAAAAACCTCTAAGAGTATGGTGATAGAAAAGCATAATGAAAAGGAATTTTACCTCCGTACCAAGGGGATGAACCAGGCTGCCAGCCGGGCGGCAAAGCTCAATGCCATCTATATACCAATGATTCTTTTTTTCAGCTCAGTGGCAGCTGCGATGGTGTTGGCAAGAGGGGGCTATATGGTCCAGAATCAATTAATACAGCTTGGTACGTTATCAGTATTTATTTCCTATGCAGTTGTAATTTTTGAACCTGTTCAGCAGTTGGCAAGGCTTTTGGCAGACTTGATCTCATGTCAGGCAAATATAGAACGTGTCATGGATCTGCTGGCCCAGGAACCCAATGTGACAGACAGCCCGGAGGTTGTGGAGAAGTACGGTGATGCATTTCAGCCAAAGAAGGAAAACTGGGAGAAGATTAAGGGAGACATTGTTTTTGAGGATGTATCTTTTATGTATCCGGACGGTAAGGAATATGTGCTGGAGCATTTTAATCTTCATGTTCCGGCAGGGATGAATGTGGCCATTGTGGGAGAGACAGGAGCTGGTAAATCCACTCTTGTAAACCTGGCCGGGCGTTTTTTTGAGCCTACAAAGGGCAGGATTTTGATTGATGGCATAGACTACAGGGAACGGTCGCAGCTCTGGCTTCACAGTCAGATTGGGTATGTATTGCAGAACCCTCATCTCTTCTCCGGGACAGTGAGGGAAAATATCCGATATGGTAGATTGGATGCAACAGATGAAGAAATCATCGAGGCGGCTAAAAGTGTATCTGCTGATGTGGTGGTAGAAAAGCTGAAATACGGTTACGACAGTGATGTGGGGGAGAGCGGCGGAAGGCTCTCCACAGGGGAGAAGCAGCTTATTTCTTTTGCAAGAGCAATCCTGGCTGACCCGTCCATATTTGTGCTGGATGAGGCCACTTCCTCCATTGACACAGGTACAGAGCAGCTTATACAGCGGGCCACACAGAAGTTGCTGAAAGGTCATACTTCTTTTGTCATTGCCCATAGGCTATCTACCATTCGCAATGCGGATCTGATCCTGGTGGTAAAGGACGGAAAAATTATTGAGAGAGGAACGCATAAGGAATTGTTGTCCCAGAAGGGCTATTATCATGAACTTTATTATAAACAGTTTGAGGAAGAGTCCATGATGAGTGTGTTCTCGGGTGATTTTTCTTCTTGCAGGTAGCAGAGGGCTTCAATTAAAAAGGAACCGGACAGCCAACCATAGGTTGTGCATGCCGGTTCCTTTTTATTATGTTATTTTACTTCTCTTTTTTATTGATAGAAGGCAGTTCCTGGATTATAACTGAGGACCTGCGGAAACTAATGCTTTTCCTGCTTCGTTTCCTTCGTATTTGGAGAAGTTCTTTACAAAGCGCTGTGCAAGATCTTTAGCTTTTGTTTCCCACTCAGCAGCATCTGCGTAAGTATCACGTGGGTCAAGAATGTTAGTATCTACGCCCGGAAGCTCTGTAGGAATCTCAAAGTTGAAATATGGAAGCTGTTTTGTAGGAGCGTTGGCAATGGAACCATCAAGGATAGCATCGATGATACCACGTGTATCGCGGATAGAGATACGTTTGCCGGAACCATTCCAGCCTGTGTTAACGAGGTATGCTTTTGCACCGCTCATTTTCATTCTCTTAACAAGTTCTTCTGCATATTTAGTCGGATGCAGTTCCAGAAAAGCCTGGCCAAAGCAAGCGGAGAATGTAGGTGTAGGTTCTGTAATTCCACGCTCTGTACCAGCAAGTTTAGCTGTAAATCCGGACAGGAAGTAATACTGTGTCTGCTCCGGAGTCAGGATTGATACTGGAGGAAGAACGCCGAATGCATCTGCGGACAGGAAGATAACATCTTTTGCTGCCGGAGCTGCGGAAACCGGACGAACGATTTTCTCAATATGGTCGATCGGGTAAGATACACGTGTATTCTCAGTTACACTCTTGTCGTCGAAATCAATCTTGCCGTCAGCATCAACTGTAACATTCTCAAGGAGAGCGTCACGTTTGATGGCATTGTAGATGTCCGGCTCAGAATCTTTGTCAAGGTTGATAACTTTAGCGTAGCATCCGCCTTCGAAGTTGAAGATTCCGTTGTCATCCCAGCCATGTTCGTCATCTCCGATAAGAAGACGTTTCGGGTCTGTTGACAGAGTGGTTTTACCTGTTCCGGAAAGTCCGAAGAAAATAGCTGTGTTCTCGCCGTTCATATCTGTGTTTGCAGAGCAGTGCATGGAAGCGATGCCCTTCAGAGGCAGATAGTAGTTCATCATAGAGAACATACCTTTTTTCATCTCGCCGCCGTACCATGTGTTTACAATAACCTGCTCACGGCTGGTGATGTTGAACATTGCAGCTGTCTCAGAGTTCAGGCCTAATTCTTTGTAGTTCTCAACTTTTGCCTTAGAAGCATTGTATACGATGAAGTCAGGCTCGAAATTCTCAAGCTCTTCAGCGGTAGGCATGATAAACATGTTCATAACGAAATGAGCCTGCCATGCTACCTCAACGATGAAACGAATTGCCATACGGGTATCTTTGTTAGCACCGCAGAATGCATCTACTACAAAAAGTCTTTTGTTGGAAAGCTCGTCAAGAGCGATCTTCTTAACTGTGTCCCATGCTTCCTGGCTGGCCGGATGATTGTCATTCTTGTACTCATCTGTGGTCCACCATACAGTGTCCTTTGAATTCTCATCCATGACAATGAATTTATCTTTAGGGGAACGTCCCGTATAGATACCGGTCATGACATTAACGGCACCAAGTTCAGTTACCTGACCTTTTTCAAAGCCTTCTAATTCTGGTTTTGTCTCTTCCTCAAATAACATCTCATATGAAGGATTGCGAACAATTTCTTTAACTCCGGTAATGCCATACTGACTCAGATCAACATTTGCCATCTTTTATCTACCTCTCTTTCATTTTTTCGATATTTGTCTCATTATCTCACTTTGTGAATAAAAAGTCAATAACCATTGGAGTGAAAGGTTGAACAAATTTTTGTTTTTTTATTCACGGAGAAAGTCATTGACACAGAACTCCCCCATGCATATAATTACCATTGATAATTACTATTAGTAAATAGTGAGCGTTGTATCTGATCAATAAGGAGGGGCTGATGAATACAACAAGTCTTAAGAGTCTGCTGGATGCGTGTTTTCTGGCGAAGAGGGTGGCGGAGACAATGCCTGAGCTGCCTCCGGGGATGAAGCCCAGGCATATTCATGTCATGGAGGCTATCCATGAGCTGGAGGTATCGGAGCAGGAGTGCAGGGTAAGTGATGTCAGCGCCAGGCTTGGGGTCACAACCCCCAGCATAACGAAGCTGATCCATGAGCTGGAGGGGTTTGGAATGGTTGACAGATTTGCAGATAAGGCAGATAAACGGGTCAATCTGCTCAGGCTTACGCCGAAAGGAATGGAAAGTGTGAGGATTTATATTTATGAGCTTCATGCCAAATGGGTGGAGGGTCTGAAAGATATCACGGACCAACAGGCGCAGGAGGCTGTCATGGTTATCGAGCGTCTGGCAGGAGCCATGCCTGCGGGAAAGAAAAAAGTTGCAAAAGAGGAATTATAATGGGAAGAGAAGAGAAAAAAGAAATATCATTTACAGAAGGGCCGATTTTTCAGTCGCTTATACGGTTTGCGCTGCCGGTGCTGGGGGCATTGGTGCTCCAGGCAGCCTACGGGGCGGTAGATTTGCTGGTGGTGGGGCGTTTCGGAAATGCTGCCAGTGTTTCCGCAGTTGGTACGGGAAGTGCGTTTATGCAGATGGTCACCTTTGTGATCACCAGTCTGGCTATGGGGGCAACGGTTATCATCGGGCAGCATATAGGGGAAAAGAAGCCCAGGGCAGCAGGAGATGCAGTGGGCACTACTATTATTTTGTTTACAGTGATCGGGATTGTGCTCACAGTTCTTCTGGAAGTTTTTGCCGGGGGGATCGCAAGGATCCTTCAGGTGCCGGAACAGTCCTTTGACCAGGCTGTGACTTATATAAGAATCTGTTCGGCTGGTATCCTTGTCATTATCGCATACAATGTGATCAGCGGTATTCTCCGGGGTGTGGGAAATGCGAACCTGCCTTTTATATTTGTGGGGATTGCCTGTGTAGTGAATATTGTGGGGGATTTGCTGCTGGTAGGACTGCTGCATATGGATGTGGCAGGAGCGGCCATTGCTACCATTGCGGCTCAGGGAGTGTCTGTGGTGGCCTCCTTAGCAGTTCTGCGCAGACAGAAGCTGCCCATTTCCTTTTCGAAGGAACAGTGCAGGATCTATCAGGGAGAGCTTCGGCTGATCCTGAATGTTGGTGTGCCTATTGCACTTCAGGAGGCTATGGTACAGGTTTCCTTCCTTGTGATCAACACCATTATCAATAAGATGGGACTTGAACAGTCCGCCGGGTATGGTGTAGCTCAGAAAATCGTGTCCTTTATCATGCTGGTGCCTTCTTCTGTGATGCAGAGTGTTTCAGCCTTTGTGGCCCAGAATGTGGGCGCGGGAAAGAAGGACAGGGCGAAGAAGGGACTTTTTACTGCTATGATCACGGGCATTTCGGTGGGGATCGTGATTTTCTGTGCAGGATTTTTCGGAGGCGGAGTGTTGTCCTCCCTGTTTATTGACGACCCGGAGGTAATTGCACAGAGTGCAAGCTATCTGAGAGGATTTTCGGTGGACTGTATTCTTACCTGTGTTTTATTCAGCAGCATAGGGTATTTTAATGGATATGGGAACAGTATTCCTGTTATGGTGCAGGGGATCAGCTCTGCTTTCTGTATCCGTATCCCGGTGTCTATCCTTATGTCTAAGCTGCCGGGAGCATCCTTGATGATGGTGGGGATGGCAACGCCTATTACAACGGTATACGGTATCATTTTCTTTGTTATCTGCTTTGCACGTCTGAAAAAGAAACAGGGATATATCTGAAATTGCGGAAGATATGTCTGAAATTGCAGGAGAAACCTTTGACAAACAGGCGGAGAGTGATTACAATAGCAAATATGTATGGCCCGGGGTATTCTGCGGTGCTTCAGCGGGATGCTCCAAGGCCTTTGGTATGGTACCTTAATTCAGCATAATACAGGAAGGAGCCTGAAATGAAAACCTGGGAAAATAATGTACGTAAGGTTGTTCCCTACACACCGGGAGAGCAGCCGGATGATAAATATATGATAAAACTGAACACCAATGAGAATCCTTACCCGCCGGCACCAGGCGTAGAGCGAGTACTCCGAGGGATGGACACAGACGCACTCAGGCTTTATCCTGACCCGTCAGCAGGGGAGCTGGTTCGGGCCATTGCAGACTTTTACCGTTTGGATGAGGATCAGGTTTTTGTTGGGATAGGCTCTGACGATGTTCTGGCAATGAGCTTTCTGACCTTTTTTAATTCCGGGAAACCGGTTTTATTTCCTGATATCACCTACTCCTTCTACGATGTGTGGGCAGATTTATTCCGTATTCCGTACAAACGTCCTGCCCTTGACGAGAATTTCCATATAAAAAAGGAGGATTATTTCCAGGAAAACGGGGGGATTATTTTTCCTAATCCCAATGCTCCTACAGGTGTGGAGATGCCTTTGTCTGAAATCGAAGAAATTGTCCGGGAAAACCAGGATGTGATCGTGATGATCGATGAGGCGTATGTGGATTTCGGGGCACAGTCGGCGCTGCCTTTGATCGAGAAATATGATAACCTTCTTGTCATACAGACTTTCTCCAAATCACGTTCCATGGCAGGAATGCGTATTGGCTTTGCCTGCGGCGATCCTAAGCTGATCAAATATCTTAATGATGTGAAATATTCCTTTAATTCCTACACCATGGACAGAACCGCTCTTGCCGCAGGAGTGGAAGCTGTGAGAGATAAAGAATATTTTCAGGAAACCTGCCGCAGGATCATAGAGACACGGGAGTGGGCGAAGAAGGAATTAAAAGCACTGGGATTTTGTTTTGAAGATTCCAAGGCGAATTTTATATTTGCCACACATAAAACCTGCCCGGCAGAGAAACTGTTCCAGGCTTTGAGGGAAAAGCATATTTATGTGCGCTATTTCCGGAAGGAAAGAATCGATAATTATCTCAGGATCACTATCGGTACGAAGGATGAGATGGAGCAGCTTATAGAATTTTTAAAATCATTTATTTAGGAGGTAATATGGAGGCACTGGTACAATGGTTTACAGATAACTTGTCACAATTCATCTCGCCCGAGGGGGCGGTGTTCCTCATATCCATGATCCCTATCCTGGAATTGAGAGGGGGACTGCTGGCGGCATCTCTGCTGAAGATAGAGGCTGCAAGAGCCATTCCTTTCTGTGTCATCGGGAATATCATACCGATCCCCTTTATTCTTCTGTTTATCCGGCAGATTTTTAAGCTGATGAAAAAGACGAAGGTTTTCCGGGGGCTGATCGAGAAGCTGGAAAGCCGTGCCATGGGAAAGAGTGACAAAATAAAACGCTATGAATTCTGGGGGCTTATGCTGTTTGTGGGCATTCCGCTGCCAGGCACAGGCGCATGGACAGGTGCCTTGATCGCCTCCCTGCTGGAGATTGATATCAAAAAATCCTCATTGGCAATTCTCTGCGGCTTAGTGATCGCCACGATCATTATGTATATTTTTTCTTACGTGCTTGTAGGCAATATGGTAAGCTGATTTCAAAAAATGTAACTGTTTGTGGTTGTGGACAGTGGTTAAAATAATATCCCGGTACAGCTCTGGAAACAGGCTGTGCCGGGATATTTTCATCTTATAATTTTCTTTTCAGCATTTCTTCGTTTGAGGCGTATTTCAGGGCTTTCTCTTTTGTGATAGCTCCTTTTTTATATAATTCCAGAAGACTTTGGTCCATGGATTTCATCTGTCCCTGGGTGGAGGAGGAGATCACCCCGTCAATCTGGTGAACCTTGCTGTCACGTATCATATTGCGGATAGCAGGTGTCAGACGCATGATTTCAAATACAGGAATGATATGTCCGTCAACATCAGGGATGAGCTGCTGGGAAATAACAGCCTGGAGGACCATGGAAAGCTGGATGGCAATCTGATGCTGCTGGCTTGGGTCAAACACATCCATAATACGTCCGATGGTATTGGCTGCACCGATGGTATGCAGGCTGGAGAGGATCAGATGCCCTGTTTCAGCGGCAGTCATGGCAGTCTGTATTGTCTCATAATCTCTCATTTCCCCAAGAAGGATCACATCCGGGCTTTGACGCAGGGTGGCACGCAGGGATACAAGGTAGCTGTGGGTATCTGTACAGATTTCACGCTGGCTTACAATGCATTTATCATGCCGGTGGAGATATTCCAGGGGATCCTCCAAGGTGATGATATGCCCTTCCCGGGTATGGTTGATACGGTCGATGAGACAGGCCATAGTGGTAGATTTTCCGCTTCCTGCGGGACCGGTCACAAGGACCAGACCTTTGGTGAATTCCGAGGTATCCATCACCTCTTTTGGAATATGCAGACGTTCCGGGTCCGGCAGCTCAAAGGCGATCACTCTGATCACCGCTGCCAAAGAACCTCTCTGCCGGTATGCATTTACCCGGAACCGGGACAATCCCGGAATGGAGAAGGAAAAATCATCATCACCTCTGTCCGTAAGGCACCGGATATCCCGGTTATCGGCCAGATCATAGATATGATGGATGAGCTCTGCCGTATGTTCAGGCATAAGGCGCTCTCCATAATCAATGAGTTTTCCGTCTTTTTTGATTGAAAGAGGACGCCCGGCAATGATAAAAATATCAGAGGCCTGCTGTTGGGCAGCCAAAGATAAGAACTCAGGTATTTTTTTACGTGTTTTCTGTTCTGTCATTGTAATTCTCCTTGTAACTGTCAAGTTACTGAATAGTTACTTCTCCTTTATAAACAGGTTGCTTTGTATCAGGGTCCCAGCTTCCCTGCTGATCAGTTTTCCAGGCAAGGATCTGCAGATAAGAATCCCCGGCCCGTTCCGGATAGAGTATTTCTAATTCTGCCTGCAGTACCTGGCTGTCTGAAAATGGGGCAGACACAGAGAGCCGGCGGGAGGTCTCGTCATAAGAAAAAGACAGGCTTGCAGTTTCGTCAGAAGCCTGAGAAACATCAGTATGTGATAGGGCATCGCCAAGGCTGTCCGGGACATTGTTAAACATGGTATTTACTTTTTCATAATAGCCGCCCTTGTTGTCTGTTTCTGTATAAGCTTCTGAGAGGAATTGGTCAAGCCTGCGGCAGAAATCTGTCACATTGCTGCAGGAATCATAATAGGCTGTGGTCTGCTCCAGGGAACGCCTGCTCATTCTCAGATCGGAACGGGATGTGCCCAGAGTGAGAAGGGAAAGTATCACCAGACAAAGAACCCCGAAAATCAGAAACAGAGAAGTGATTCCCACAGTGACGAAGGAATGCTGTTTTCTGTTCATGGTGCAGCCTCCCCTCTTGTCTTAAGGACAGGGAAACGGATAATAAGGTGATAAAGTTCATTGCCGGACATATGATAGAAGGATATGTCGGCTTTTTTTTCGCTGTCATCTCTTTGGAGTACGATTGCCATTGTGTAAACCGCATCATTGGGAGTGCAGGTGTGCCATGCTTTATCATAATAGAAGCTGAGGGTATTCCCGTCCGATTGTCCTTCCGGCAGCAGGGATAGTACAGTTTCAGGATAGCCGTCGCAGCCCTCCAGGATTTCCCCCACTGTAGAAGTCAGCTCCTGTATGTGGTTCAGTTCACGTGCTGTCTGTCTGTCCCTGTGTGCGGCAGCAAAAATCTGTATGCCTCCTGTACATGCTATTGCCAGGATCAGTAGGGAGATGATTATTTCTATGAGGAACAGACTTGTTTTGGAATGAGTATTTCGTATACGCATGTTTGTCTCCTTTATCCCATGGGAGTATTCTCTGGGGGACCGGGGTGAAGCAGAAAAACGCAGCGTGCGCCTCTGGCATCTTCCATTGTGATCCTGAAATATCCTTCTTCTGTCTGCTCGGCCTCAAAGCTGACAAGAGACGCAAGAGCAGTTCCCATATCAAATGGAGCATCGGAACGGGAAGCAGTAAAAAGTTCCTTCAGCTCATTGTCCTTCAGATAAATATAAGTGATATATTCCTCATCCTCAATGACATCTTTAAAGCAAAGGGCTTTCTGACCCTGAAGAGTTTCCAGAAAGACCATCCCCTCTGCATCGTGCTGCCGGAATTTTGTGGTGATATAGTTTTGGGCAGTACGGAGGTTATTATTCTCATCTGCGCCTTCAACAGCAGTCCGGTAGACAAGGGTGCTAAAAAGAAGCATTAACAGCAAAAGAAGCACAAAAAGTCCAAACAGCATCACGGAAAACAGATTTTCAACAGAGTGCTTTCTCTGGAACATGTCCTTCATGAGCTCCCTCCTTTCCCTTTTGACAATGGAAGAACACTGATCATTGGGAAGAGATTAGAACCGTTTGGAATATATTCCACTATGAATTTATCCGGGTCATAAGTGATCTGATATTCATCCAGAAGACAGGAAAGGTTTTCCGGATATCTGCCTGTCAGTGCATAAGTGTGTACGGCTCCTTTTTCCAGAGCCTGCTTAAGGGTGGCCTGTTCATTCAAAAGGGTTTCCTCTGATGTACGGTCAATTCCTTTTAGAAAGATACAGCATAGAATCACCAAAAGGAAAACCGGGAAAAGCCGCCGAAGCCTTCTTTTTATTTTCTTACCTGGGCTTTCAAATAAATCCATTCATATCACCTCAGACAATCATCTCTGAAAGAATGCCAAGAAGAGGCATCATCACGGAAAGGAGCACGAACCCTACAAGAAGAGAGAGAATGATCACAATGGCAGGTTCCACAATGGATACCATGCGAGAGATCATTGCAAGGGAATCACTGCGGTAACGCTCTGACAGCTTTGCCATCACCTCGTCACCGGAACCTGCATGGAATCCCACTGATATGAGACGGGCTTCCATTCCCTGAAACAAGCCGGAATCCGTCATTGCCTGGGACAGGGGTATTCCCTGATTTAATATTGCAGCAGCCTTTTCCAATCGTTGTTTGACGAGGGGATGGGAGATAAGTGCTCCGGCAAGGGAAAGACTTGTCTCAGGCCCCAAACCGCTTCGAAGTCCAAGGGCAATACCTTGAGTCAGCCGTCCGTAATCAATGGCCACAGGAATCTCCCGGAGGCGGGGCAGGGCGGATACTGTCTTATCTAAAAGCTGTCTGCCCTTAGGATGAAGGACAGCAAAAAGCAGACACAGGATCAAAATACCGGCTGCGGCCAGAATGAAAGTGGAATACCGGCTGATGGATGCCCCCACATTAAGCAGTCCCTGGGAAATTCCCCCGATTTCCATTCCCATCTGACGGAAAACCTGTTGAAACACAGGCAGGACTTTGACTAAAAGTATGAGGATCACACCTGCCATCATTCCAAGCATGACGAGAGGGTAGGCAACTGCACTTTTTATATTCTCGGAGATTTCTATTTCCTGTTCATAATGGCGGCTGAGGGTGGTCATGATCTCGTCCAGACAGCCTGTCTCTTCCCCTAACTTCACATAAGAGATCATGGATCCGGGAAAAAGCCCGGAGAGTGATAAAGCCTCTGACAAACTTCCTGTTTCCTCTAAATGAGAAAGGAGGGAGGAAAATAATTCCCGGCTCTCTTCCGATGTGCTGTCCTCATATAAAATATGCAGGCCTTCAGCACTGGAAATCCCCGAATGAAGGATAATGGAAAATTGTTCGCAAAAATGGAAAAGCTCTTTATTGCCAAGCTTGTTTTTCATAGGTGGCTCCTTTCCGGCTTTGTTCAGCGGGTGAACTGCACCGTGTAATTATCTCCGTCGCCGATATAAGACTGAATCTGTTCTTTATCATCACTGCTGGAATCAAAGGTGGGGTCCATGCGCGTCCAGGTTTCTCCGTCAAAGACCACTGCCTTCTCGACCCAGCCCTTGGAACGGATGTACACATCGATCCAGGCATGTTTTATGTCCCCTGCGTAACCGATCTGAAGCTTACAGGGAATGTCCCGGCTTCTAAGCATAGCTGCGGTCAAAGCTGCATAGTCAAAACAGATTCCGGTGCCGCACTCCAAGGTTTCGTCCACATCCGGCAGATAACCTGCCTCTATGGTCCTGGCTTTTTCGGTATCATAGGTGACCCTCTCAGTCACAAAGGTATAAATGGCATCCAGTGCCTGGATATCTGTTGCATCATCCTCAAGCATGGACAGAGCCTGCCTGCTCACTTCTGACTCTGGTGAAAAATCCACGTACTGATTCGGATATATATATGGAAGGAATTCGTTTTCCAGAGATACATCAAGGCTTTCACTGCAGAGGGCAGCATACTGGCTTCCGCTTACCTGCTGGTAACAGGTCACCAGGTAATTTCCGCTTCCGCCGGAAAAAGGAAGAACCGCATCCTCCCCCGGTTCCACAAAATATGAATAAAGCACACCATCCGGTGCGCACATCTGAATGTTTATCCGCCTGCTCCCTGCTTCCGCCCGGGCAACGAAATACCCTTGATCTGTCCTGGAAATATCCAGGGTAAGAGGGGAGGTTCCAAGCACCTTTTCCCCGGGAGCCTCAGGTACAAGTACACGGGGCGGTGATATGACAGGTGGTTCCTGGTCGGATCCTCCGTCCTTCTGTGACCCGCACCCGGTTATGGTCACAAGGATACAGAATACAAGTATAAGAAGAGGACGGGCAAAAGAAGTTTTATACATAACTGCCGCTCCTTCGTACATAAGTTAAACAGCATAACACTGTGATAGGTTACCATAAGTATATCAGATTTGGAAAAAAAGAAAAGAAAAAATATAAGAGTGCATTTGTGGGCAATAAGCTTTACAATATTCTTAAAAGAATGCCATGTGCGTGACCGATGTGTGACCAAAGAGAAATACAATATAGACAGAAAACGGATGATAATAGTCCACACAACAAAAAATAATAGAAAATACGGGTGCTTACATATGAAAAATACATTAGAGCTGCGGATTTTTTTGGAATTTAGTCTCAAGAGTTCAAAGGGGATGATCGACAGTGAATCAGCCAAGTCTCATCAATTGCTCAAGTTGATTGTTTATATATTGATGAATCGTGAAAGGGATATTTCTCATCAGGAGTTGATTGATATTCTGTGGCAGGATAAGCATACCGACAATCCTGCCGGTGCATTGAAAAATCTTGTTTACCGGCTGAGAAACTTACTTAAGTGTGTGGGGGATGAGGAATATATCATTGCCCGCCGGGGATTTTACCGCTGGAACACATTGATACAGGTGGATACCGATTACGAGCAGTTTGAGCAGCTGTGCGACGGTGCCAAGCTTGTACAGGAGGAAGAAGAGAAAGAGCGGATGTACAGTGAAGCGCTGGATATATATAAAGGAAATGTCCAGGAGGATTTAGCTTCAGAAGGTTGGATGGTCCCTATTGCTACCTGGTATCAGTCCATATATTTAAGTGCAGCCCGGGAATTGATCCAGATTTATTCACATCAGAAAAAGTTTAACAGAATACAGGAAATTTGTATCAAGGCTTTAAAAGTGGATGAATTAGATGAAGATTTTCATTACTGGCTCATGCGGAGCTTGATGGAACAGTATAAGGTGGATCTGGCCCTGAAGCATTACAATGAGACTACACGACTTTTCCAGAAGCATTTGGGTATCCGTACCTCAGAGCTGCTGAGTCAGGCGTACAAGGAAATGATATCCTTGAAAAATGTGAACACCACCTTGGACGGACGTAATATCCTGGAGGATCTTCTGGAATCAGAGAAACGGGAAGGGGTATACTTCTGTGAATTTGTTATTTTCAAAGAAATTTTCCGGGTGGAATCAAGAAGGGCATTGCGGGACAACCGCAAAACAGTGGAATATATTCTGCTTTTTACCATGAATTCCAGGGATTATTACAATGAGACTGAAAACGGAAAGCTGTACAATATCCGGTTAGGTATGGAACGGCTGGAAGGTGTTCTCAGAAATCATCTCAGGACGGGGGATGTTGTCTCACGTTTCAGTGACAATCAGTTTGTGGTCATGCTTTCAGCCTGTAAGGAGGAACACGCCGTACGGGTGGGAAGCAGGATCATTGAGACCCTGTTCTGTAACGTAAGTGATAAGAAAGTAAAACTCAGATGTGAGCTGCTGACAGAAGGAAATAATGTGATCACCATATCTTAAATCCAGGCAGCCGGAGCAGACATAAGGTTATGAAACATCAATAAGGTGGGAACGTAGTATCACCTATAACCCTTAAATAATATAATAACCAGAAGAAATTGCATCTGATTCTGGAGAAATTAAGGAGAATATATGATGAGGAAGACAGCAAATAAAATGGTAAATAAATGGAAAAGAATTCTGGCAGTGATGCTTACACTGGCAATGCTGACGCAGAACTGTTACAGCATAATGGCAGCAGCCATGGATGAAACACCGGGGAGCAGTGACACAATGCTTCTCCAGGATGAAGGTGATCCCGGAAACGATGGCGGTGATATGGGTGACGCAGGAGATGGCGGCAATTCCGGCGGTGACCAGGGTGATGCCGGAGTCGGCAACGATATTGGTTCAGGCGGAGATGAGAGTGGCAGCGGAAACGGTACAGACAGCGGAGATGGCTCCGGAGAGGAAGGTTCCGGGGACAGCGGAAATGTTGACGGCGGCAATTCAGGGAGCAATGATGCCGGAGGCGGTAACGATGGCACTGACGGAAGCGGTAGTGATGAGGGGACCGGAGACGGCGGCAGTGACAATGGCAATATAAATGACGGTAATGCAGACAGCGATTCTGAGGGAAACGGCAGTGAAGGGGAGGAAGAACCTGCCCCGGAGATTACATCCAGTGCAGCTATGGATGTTCCGGGAAGTGCTTATATTGAAAAGATAGAGTATTCCTATACAGCACCTGAGGGTGAAAATCCCTGGAGCAATATTTTGTCAGTATCATCAGTAAGTGACGATGAGAAACCGTCTGACTTGAACGAGGTTTTCAGCAAGAGAAACCAGTCAGTGGTGAATTCAGAATTTTTCAAAGTTACCAGCAGTGAGGAAAAAGAAAATATCCCGGCATTGGCGGCAAGTCTGAGGTAGGATATTAGTCTGGCTGGCAATCAGGAGTTATATTTTTACAGCGGAGGAAACTATAATCTGATAGATATCTCCAGCGGCGCTGTACTGCCAATTCCTTATGGATCAGTTTGGGGATTTGCAGCAGTGGAGAAGAAAGAGGCGAAGGTATATAACATTTCCGGAGGACAGGAGTATGTAAGCTGGATAAACCAAGGCGATTCAGGCTTGTATTATAAAGAGGCCGGCCAGTGGATTAAATATACACCGGAGAGCAATCATGAGTTTGTGACAGGGGAAGAAATTAAAGTTGGGATCGTATATCAGGTTCCGCAGGATATTACCATCTATCCTGGCGATAAAATTTGTTACCAGATGGAATTAGGGGACAGCGGTGCTGTTCTCAATAACCAGTCCAATGTAAATGTAACCCTTGATGGCTCAGACCGGGTGGTGGGACATTTTGACATTGACGGCAATGGACTGATCACTGTTTCCTACGATGAAGCTTGGCTCACGGAAGGCGGTATTTACGGAAGGAACGGAATCAGTACTTGGCTTGAAGCTTCCGGAAGTCTTAAATTCTCCGATTCCGGCGATGAGAATGGCCATAAGTATATTTATATCGGTGATGTGAAATTAGAGTTTAAGGTGAAAGAAAAGGAGAAACAAGCTGGCATAAATGTGTTAAAAGATAAGAAAGGTAACAGGACCACAGATGAGTTTGGAAACCTGTATCAGACTTTTAAGATAACTATTAACGCTAAAGCTGCTAACACCATCCCAATTAACCAGCTTAAGATTCACGATTATTTCAGGTACGGTGAGAAAAGGTTTGCACAATATGTTGAAGGCAGTTGGAATGTAGACAGCAAGCCAAGCGGTCTGGACGTAACTGTCACTAAGACAACCGGCAGTGAGAAACAAGATCTGTATCTCACTCTTGATATTACTGGAAGCGGTGACAAAAAAGGCTTCGGCGGTGATGGTAAGGCAGAAACAATTATCGTAAGTTATCAGGTGAAAATTGATAAGAGTATTTGGTTTGCCAATCTTTCAGGAAGCAATGGAAGCTATAATTCCAATACCACATTGAGAAATACGGCAGATGTTACCGGTGAGGATGTCAGCGGTACAGGGAGTGACTGGGAGGAGATGACGTTCTCAAAGAATTGGTTTCAGAAAACCGGAAGTGTTGTAAAAAATGCGGAAGACGGTACAGCCAAGGTTCACTATGCAGTCCATATTAACAAAAGCCCAATGGTAAATATTTCAGGATGGACGATCAAGGATAGCCTTCAGCAGCCGGATACATTACACACGTATGACCAGTCCTCTATTGTGGCAATAAAATACGGCGCCAACAATAAGGAAATAGAAAGATTCACACCGGAAGTCAAGACTGAAGTGAAAGATGGAAAAAGATATCAATACATTGAATTTATGGCTGACGGAGCTTACTATTATGAACTTCAGTATGACACAACTGTCACTCTGGCTGATAACCAGTTTACTGCCGGAGAATTAAAAAATAAGATAGAACTAATTGCACCGGAGGGTTCAGGTATCGGCAATGCTCCTTCCTATACAATAGGAGTGAACTATGATGTATTTACTATTGAAAAGAAAGTTCTTGGCACTCCGGATTATGCAGGAAGACAGATCACCTGGCAGACAACACTGCGTGCTTTGAGAAACGGAGGTTCAAACGGTAACATTCCTCAAGGTGCAGTGTATACAGACAAGTTGACTCTGGAGAAGTCGGCAAAATCACATTTATTTGACTGGGATAAGCTGAATCTGGAGATTAAAGACAAGGATGATACGCTTCTGTCTGAAGGTGAGGATTATACATTGACCAAGGGAAGTGATGATAATTCTTTTGAGGTATTATTTCTCAGAGATGTTTCTAACCCGGTAAAAATCACTTATAATTCCAGCGCAGATTTTGGCAAGGGACAGGGAAATGACGAAGTATACAAAAACACCGGTACTTTAACGGTTCAGACAGATGTGAAGAGTGCTGAGGCAAAGGTAACTTATAAGTCAAGCAATATGATCAGCAAACAAGTGTATAAAGGGTATGATTCCAACACGAGGGAAATAAGCTGGAAAATAGTCGTCAATTCCCAGCAGATTAAGTATGATTCAGATACTAAGTACAAAGTTGTTGATCAGCTGCCCAAAGGCATAAAAGTCAAAACTGTCAGATATGAGACTGCATCAAATCCATTCCATGGCTATGAATTCGATGAATACGGAAATTTGGTCATAGACTATACCGGGCGTATGGGTGAAATTAACGGAAGGACAAGAAATATAATCATAGTAGCCACAGTGGAGGATGTAAGTGACCTGATCGGGGACAACGGTGAAGTGAAATTTACCAACACGGCCAGCTTATATATTAATGATAAGCTTATGGATACTGCAAGTGCAACAGCTACGGCGAAGTTTGAAGTGATTAATAAAACAGCGAAATACGATAAAAATTCTCCGTACAGATATGTGGAATATACAGTTAATGTGAACACGGTTGGTACTACACTGGGAGACGGTAATGGGAATCTGACATTTATTGACCAGATGGACCCCACAATGTCCCTGGCACCGAATTCCCTTAAGGTGGTAAATCTCTCTACAGGAGGAGATATCACTTCTTCTTGCACACTCACTATGGACACAGAAAACCATAAATTTGCTGTGGAAATTCCTGACAGCACACCTTTAAAAATTTCATATAATGTAAACTTTAACGAGTATTCAGACACTGTGAAGCTGACAAATACAGCACAGCTGTATTACAATTCACAGCTTATAGACGGGGATACCAATTCCCAACAATTTGAGGTCAAACAGGCCTCGGGATCCGCGGAAGCCAATCCGGATATCTACGTTTATAAAGTGGATGGATCAAATGCAAGTAAATTACTCAGCGGAGCAAAATTTAATCTGTATAAGTTAAAGGACGGCGGAAATCCGGAAAGTACAGATTTCCAAAATGACTGGATTTTCAGCAAGGATCTTACTTCAGATGCAAACGGAAAGGTTTCCATGACTAATCTGAAAAAAGAAACCTATTACTGTCTCATTGAAACAAAGGCTCCGGACGGCTATGTATGGAATACTTCAACGAAATATATTTTCATTTATGCAGATAAGAACTCAGAAATGAACATTCCGCCGCAATATCATAGAATTTCACAGAATGGCGGCAGCTTTTATGTGGCGAACAACAAGCCACAGCTTGCAATTAACAAGGAATTTTACGGAGGTGATGGCACACAGCTTAATGAAGGACAGTATCCTGACGGAGTTTATTACTTTGGGGTTTTTGGCAAAGATGGCAATATTGTAAATACACTTTCCGGCAAGAAGGCTTTCGGAGAAATAAGAGTGAGCGGCGGAAACATCCAGAACCCTACTGCAGGAAAATATCCTCTTTCATTTGAATTGGAGATGGGAAGCTACACTGTTTATGAAACCGATGCATCAGGAAATATACTGGAAGATACAGATAATGACGGCTATGTGGTTATCAACGGAATGAAATTTAAAGCAGACGCCCAAGGGCATATCAGCATTGAGGTCACTGTGGATGAAAATGCATATCCGGCAGTTGCGGTTGTTAAAAATAAGCTCTCCCCGGATGGCGTACAGTTTACCTTAAGAATTGGCAAAGAACTGGAAGGAAGAGAGATGGCAGCAAGAGAGTTCTTGTTTAGGATTTTTGATGACAAGGATAATGTAGTGGCAAACGGCGTTAATGACAATGCCGGGAACGTACTCTTCACTTCTATTCCCTACACATTTGAATCAGCAGGTGAACACACATACACGATTAAGGAGATAAAGGGAAATGACCCTGAAATCACTTATTCAGAAGCCGTTTTTGAATTGACGGTATCAGTCGAGAATAAAAATGGTATTCTCGCAATTGAGAAAGTGCTCGTCCAAGGTGAGAACGAAGCCAGAGTTGTTGAAAAAGATGATGATGGAGTATATGATGCTTCTTCAAATGTGATTTTCAAAAATAAATATGAAAAAACTATTATTCAGCCTGTAACTCTGAATATAAAGGGAAATAAAGTGCTGGAAAACAAAAATCTGCAGGGAGAAGAATTTGCTTTTGTCCTCACTGGAATTGACAATGAAAGTCCCATCAGACTGCAGCAGCAGGACGGTCAGGATTATGTGGTTTTGGATTCCCTTACAGTGAAGAATGATGCTGATGGGAATATTCAGTTCCCGCCCATGTACTACTTGGCCGATGATGCCGGAAAGACATTTGAGTATGAGATTAAGGAGCAGATGCCTGCAGGCGTAACGCCAGATGACCTTATTAAAGACGGGGTAACATATGACGCCACAGTTAAGCGCCTGACAGTTTCTGTATCTGAAGAGGACAGGAAACTGGTGGTAAGTGCAAAATTAGATAATGAGGAATACCCTTTAGACGGCAATGGACAGCTCTTAACTTTCACAAATACTTACCGTGCAGAAGGAAGCTTCCATCTGACAGCACGAAAGCTTGTGAAGGGGGCACAGTTAATTGATCAGAAATTCCAGTTCTCTGTGACAAAGTATAAAGATCAGAATGATAGCTGGACAGAAGCAGGATTCAAGGAGAAGGCTGGAAACCAGATCAACACAGGGGCAGCCTCCAGGACAGTGGAGAACAACGGCAGTGACATTGATTTCGGTTATGACTATTTTGAGTTATCAGATGCAGGGAATTACCGCTATATTATAGAAGAGAAGGATACATCCCTTGGGGGATATACCAAGGATACTTCCAGATATGCAGTTTATGTAAAGGTTTCCGACAAAGGCAACGGAATACTTGAGACATCAGGACAGGAAATCTACAAAATTGATTCCCAGGGGAATCCTGTGGGAGATAAACTGGATCAGGCAGAATTTGTGAATACCTACAAAGTATCCGAAACACAGACTGAACTTACAGTACAGAAGAATCTCATCGGAAAAGATCTTACAAAAGGACAGTTTACCTTTAAGCTGGAAGCGGCTGAAAATGTTGACTGGACAGCAGCGGATTTTGATATAAGTAAGATTAGATTTTCAGAAGTATCCGGCAACGCGGCAAAAGCAAATGACAGCAATGGCCTGGTTACCTTTGAACCTATATCCTATGAGCAGGAAGGAATGCATGTATATAAAATAACCGAGAATATTCCGGCGGAAGCCAATGAATCAAACGGTTACAAAGCGAACGGATATACTTATTCTACAGAGCCTGTTTATGTATTTGTGAAGGTCAGCGATAACGGCGACGGTACATTGAAGGCAGAGAAATTCGGCAATCCTGCAAGAAACACTTACAATGGAGTGATCACAAATACTTACGAAGCAGAAGGGGAAGTCATTCTCAACGGAACTAAGAATCTGGCAGGACATAAGCTGGAGACGGGACAGTTTGAATTTACCTTGGAGATGGCAAAGGCAAGTGATGAAACTCTGCCGTCTGAAGGTGCTTATAAACCGGTCACAAATGTGACAAACGGAGCTGACGGAAAATTCACTTTCCCGGCACAGAAATTTGCCATAGGCGGTGCTGATAATAGCAACGATACAGGAGTTTATTACTACCGGATCAGAGAGACAGTGCCGGATACTATTCCGCAAGGGTATACTTATCTTTCAGACGGAATCACAGAGCATATTGTGAAGGTTACCGTGGAAGAAGTTTCTGAAGGCAAGCTGGAAATTACTAAGACAATGGCAGACGGAACCGACGTTTCTGCTGACGGCGTTGTTTTCAACAATGCATATGAGGCAAAGGGGCAGTGGAAGCCGGAAGCTAAAAAGGTGCTTCAGGGAAGTCCTCTTGCAGACGGACAGTTTGAGTTTGAGTTGTTTGAGGGCAGTGCTTTGGTACAGACAGTATCAAATAAAGCGGACGGGACAATTACTTTTGATGAGATTACCTTCACCCAGGATGATATGCACAGCCAGAAAGAAAGGGAGCTTGTATATTATGTGAGAGAGAAGGTTCCTTCCGGAGCAGAAGCAGGAATGGTATATGACAGGACCCTTTACAAAATTTATATTCACCTGGAAGATAAAGAAAACGGAATTATTGAGGTGACAGAGCGTATTGTCACGAATGTAAATGATTCTGAAGAGCCGGCAGAGGAAATGATTTTCACAAATTCATTCTCAGGCAGCGCGTCACTTTTGAAAACATCAGAGGACGGAGAAACTCCTTTAGGCGGTGCAGTATTTGAACTGTATGCTGCAAATGAAGAGGGTGGATATGATCTGCAGGAAATTTACACCACAAACAAAGAGGGACGTATCAGTGTATCAGGCCTGGCTGCTAATCAGTATTATTTCGTGGAGAAACAGGCACCTGATGGATATCTTATCCAGAAGGATGCTGAGGGGAATCCGGTGAAATATGGTTTTGTCATCGGTGTGGATTCCGGTGCAGGAATGGTGCAGGGTGCGGTTGTACATTATGAAAATACTGTTGTCAACGGCAAAGGATCAGGAACAGCAGCCCTTACAAAATATGACGGAAATGACCAGCAGACACCATTGCCGGGAGTGCAGTTCAGCTTGTACACAACCCAGGGAAGCCTTATAGCTGTAAAGGAAGATTCACAGGGGAATTATGTATATTCCGGCAGCAGCACAGATGGTTCCATTTCTGTGATGACTACTGGCAGTGACGGAAGGATCACAGTTGCCGGACTTCCATGGGGAAGCTATTATTTCCGGGAAGTTCAGGCTCTTGACGGATATATTCTGACAGATACAGCAATACCGTTTGTTGTGAATGCAGATTCTTTTGACTCAAATGGCAGCCCCATAGTTATAGAAGTATCTGCTGTAAACCAGAAAACTGCAGTCACCATCGAAAAGGTAGATGAGGACGGCGCCGGTCTGGCAGGTGCATCCCTGGAAATCCATGACAGTGAGACAAATGATATAGTAGAAAGCTGGATTTCCGACGGAAAGCCTCATGTGATCCAAGGGAAACTGACTGTGGGTAAATCCTACTATCTAAGAGAGCTGAGTGCACCGTCAGGTTATGATACTGCTCCTGACCAGGAATTTATTGTTCCTGAAGAAGGACGCATTACTGTGAAAATGATGGACAGGAAAAAATCCAGTGTATACGGAAACCTGATGGTTACGAAGAAGGTAAGCATGGTCACTCCGGATATGAATGTGGCTGATGTTGTTGTAAAGGACTATACAGTTTATGTGGGACTCTTTACAGATGCCCAGGGACAGAACCCTTACGGCGGGGATTACGTGAAAGCGCTGCATATCGAAAATGGTTCCTCAGGTTCAGTCACCTACAGCAATCTTACCAGCGGCACCTACTATGTTTTTGAGACTGATGCCCAGGGCAATAAGATTCCGTTCAACGAAATGCAGACAGACAGCTATGGAAGCTTCATCTGTACTGTTGACGGCTCCGGAAGTGTCCGGATCGATACCGAAGGCAGTGAGGTCAGCGGTACCGTTGCATTAAACAATATTTACTATGAATTCCCGGATGGTTTCGACAGGAATGCACTGATCGATATCACCAAGAAAGTTGTGAAAAACGGAGAATCCTTCACAGTTGATGATACCTTCTATGCAGGTATTTTCACACTTGGTTCTGACGGCTCTTACCAGCTCCTGGGAGATATGGTTTATGAGCTGGTCCAGGACGGTACCATCACAGTGACAGTACCTCTTGGGGGAGAAGACGGACAGGGCGAGATCACTTATTATGTTATGGAAACTGACAAAGAGGGAAATCCGGTAAACACAGACAAAGAATTTAAGTACCATGTGTCCGGTGAAGGGCAAGTGACTTTTGACAAAGATAATACCCAGGGTTCCTTTACCATAACAAATGAGCTGACAGAAGAAGACAAAAAAAACGGCAGCCTGAATATCACCAAAAAAGTAAGCATGGTTTCTGCAGAGGACGGTGTGGTTGACGCTCATGTAAAAGATTATACAATTTATGTGGGACTTTTCACAGATGAAGAAGGACAGCATCCCTATGACACAGATTATGTCAAAGCAGTGCATATTGAAAACGGTTCCTCAGGTTCCGTATCCTATACGAATCTTCCAAGCGGCACCTACTATGTGTTTGAGACAGATGCCAAGGGAAACAGGATACCGTTTGATGAACTGCAGACGGACAGCTACGGAAGTTTTGTGTGTACTGTTGACGGTTCCGGAAGTGTTCAGATAGACACCTCAGGATCTCAGACCAACGGTACAGTGGGGCTGAATAATATTTACTATGATTTCCCGGATGGATTCAGCAGAAATGCTGTAATTGACATCAGCAAAAAAGTGCTGAAAAACGGTCAAAGTTTTACCGCAGATGACACATTCTATGCAGGGATTTTCCTTCTGGATGCGGACGGCACATATGAGTTGATGGAAAACATGCTTTATGAGCTTACCCAGAATGGAACCATTTCCGTGGAGGTGCCTTTGGGCGGCGAAGACGGAGAAGGCCAGGTAACCTACTATGTTATGGAAACAGACGCAGAAGGTAATCCGGTGAGCACAGACGAAAGTTTTCAGTACCAGGTATCCGGTGAAGGAGAAGTGACCCTTGACATGGATCATACAAAAGCAGCCCTTACTATAACCAATGAGGTTGAAGAACAGAATGTTGCAACGCCCACTCCCACACCAACAGTAACCTCCGGTACAGACACCAATGGGTCTGCCAAGGCTGCAGTGAAGACGGGAGACAATACAAGCGTTTGGCCGTACCTGCTCCTTCTGGCAGCAGCGGCAGGAGTTGTTGTAATACTTGGATATAAAAGACGGAGACGTGAAAATTAAAATTCTTATATGCATTACATCCAAGGAGCACAGACTCCGGGAGACTGAAAGATAAACAGGGATTATGATCCGGCATGAAGGACAGCAGAAGCTATACATCACAGTGGTTGACAGTGACAGCTTCTGCTGTTCTATATATCCGGCAGGTTACATATTAATAGGAATGATCTAAGACTTATTCCGTTATAAAACACACGTGTGCGCTGACGAAAAAATTCCTGGTCAAGAAAGTGGATAAAAAAGGTAAAATACAGAAAAAAACATTGACAATATTTTGGGAAAGCAGTATGCTGTAAGTATATATAAAGGCAAACTTGTTGAAAAACAAGGACGCAAAGCCAAGGGTCTAAGGTCGCAGGACTAAGACAGCCGGTTGCCGCATTGAATTCCGATTTAATGACGAAATTCTGGAAACAGAGGACAGAGCTCCTTTAAGCTGTGGCAGCCGTTTATTCAAATAAACGGTCTTTTTTTATTTACATTGTAAGAGATAAAAGACGTCAGAGTCTTATTATAGATTCCGTTGGATTGGTTTCCGGAACAGTCTGATTTCAGAAGGGATGTGTTATCAATGAAGAGAATGAAAATCATAGAAACATTAAAGAGTAAAAAGTTCGCAGCAGGATGCGCTGCTGTTGCACTTGCGCTGGTGATAGGAAGTGTTGCCATGGTACAGGAATCCTCCAAGATTCCGGAACTGCCCTCCTATACAGACCCCATTCTGGAGGTTTCCATTGAAGATGAGGAAACTCCCTTGGCCGCAGCGCCTAAAGTGACCAGCAAGACCTCCAAGAAAACAACTAAGAAAAATGTGAAGTTAAAGACAGCCGCAACAAAGACCTATACCAAGAAGCTGCCTACCGTGAAGAAGACAACCAGCAATACACAGAATAAAACAAATGAGACAGTGAAGACCCAGACAACTGTACTCACGGACACAAGTGAGAAATACACTAAGAAGTCTAAGGTAAAGGCTGTCACAACCACAGTCACCACAACGGTTGTCACTACCACAACTGCCAAGACTGCAAGCAGCACCGGAGGTACCGCACTTACTTCCGGTACAAAGGCCGGAAAATACGAAGCTGCGGTTGCAAACATAGCGCCCATGATGGACAGCAGGGTTATCTCCGCATATAATAAGCTGGGATTTAAGGTGATTGTAGATTCTTCTGTAACCTATGCGGGACATTTCGATGCAAAGACAAGAACCATCACCGTACGGAGTGAGGACGATACCATATACCATGAGCTTGGACATTTCCTGGCATTTATCTCCGGGAATTCAGATCAGACCAGCAGTTTCCTATCCGTATACAACCTTGAGAAGTCTAAATTCACGGGTGTGAACAAGGCTTATGCAACTCAGAACAGCGCTGAATATTTTGCTGAATCTGTGAAAGACTATATTGTGCAGCCGGCCGCACTGAAGAGTGCGCGTCCCCAGACCTATCAAGCCATTACAGAGGCTCTTAATAAAATGACAGATGCCCAGGTGACAAAGGTTCAGACTCTATACGCACCAGTCTGGAAGTAAAATTGCTGTGATCAACTGAATAAAAAAGACACTTGATATTTGTTTTCAAGTGTCTTTTTTTTCGTATAAAAGTTTCCAAATGTCGAAAGGTATAAGAATTAGTCGACAAATATTGCTTGCAAAGAAAAATGGTAAATGTGTATAATGAGTACAAGTAAACAATAGCCTCCATAATCATATATCAGGCAAATCTAAGCGGTGGACAGAATCGCAGAAGTGTGCTAAAATTGAAATAATTAAGTGCATTTTTATAGAAGGTTATAAAATAATGCCAGGGTCATAAGGACATACAATGCATGACAGCCTGCAGTTGGATGACTTCAGGACCCGTTAAACATGAAAAAGCAGCCCGGTCAGGGCGCATCTGCGATGAATCTGATGTTCCTGTCATTTCAGACAGAGTATCCCGCGAATCGTATTAAATTTAATAATAATGAGAACGACAAGACGACTATCTAGAAAAATCGAGAGAGGTAAGGCTTTATGAGAGAAAAGTATGAATCATTATCTCTGGCAGTATTAAGGGATTTGGCGAAAGCCAGAGGCATAAAGGGAATTTCAACCCTCAGGAAACCGGCGTTGGTAGAACGCATGCTGCAAGAAGATGAGAAACAATCTGCAACAAACAGCGTCAATGCTAACATGGAGGAGAACTCCCAGACTGCTGTGAGAGATGAAGATGATAATGAGAAAATAAATGAGGACCAGGAACAGGGGGAACGCTCATATTCCCAGGAGAGAAACAGCGACAGCCGTTCTCAGTCTGAAGAGAGAAGAAATAATAATACATACCGTGTTCCCGCAGAGACAGTCCAGCTTGACAGCGGGGAGAAGGCCAACGGGATTCTTGAAGTCCTGCCTGACGGATATGGATTTATCAGATGTGAAAATTATCTGCCGGGAGAGAACGATATCTATGTATCTCCTTCCCAGATACGCAGATTTAATTTAAAGACAGGAGATATTATACAGGGAAATATCAGGATTAAAACCCAGGGCGAGAAATTCAGCGCTCTGCTGTACGTAACTTCTATTAACGGTTTCCATCCAAGCGAAGGACAGAAGCGTTATAACTTTGAAGATATGACGCCTATTTTCCCCAATGAGCGTCTGATCCTGGAGCGTCCCGGCGGAACTACCGCCATGAGGATCGTGGATTTGATCAGTCCTATCGGAAAAGGCCAGAGAGGAATGATCGTGTCTCCTCCCAAGGCAGGTAAGACAACACTCCTCAAAGACGTAGCCAAATCCATCCTTAAAAACTCTCCGGACATGCATTTGATCATACTGCTCATTGATGAGCGGCCGGAGGAGGTTACTGATATCAAGGAAGCCATTGAAGGGCCAAACGTGGAGGTTATTTATTCCACCTTTGACGAGCTGCCTGACCACCACAAGCGTGTGTCAGAAATGGTGGTGGAGCGTGCCCGCCGTCTTGTGGAGCACAAAAAAGACGTTACCATCCTTCTTGACTCAGTGACAAGGCTTGCAAGGGCTTATAACCTTATCATCCCCCCAAGCGGAAGAACCCTGTCCGGCGGTCTTGACCCAGCTGCCCTCCATATGCCTAAACGGTTTTTCGGCGCAGCCAGAAACATGCGTGAGGGAGGCAGCCTTACCATCCTGGCAACAGCTCTTGTGGAAACAGGAAGTAAGATGGATGATGTGATCTACGAGGAATTCAAGGGGACCGGCAATATGGAGCTGGTGCTGGACAGAAAACTCCAGGAAAAGAGAGTTTTCCCGGCAATCGACATTCAGAAATCAGGAACCAGAAGGGAAGACTTGCTGCTCAGCCGTGAGGAACAGGAGGCTGTGTATATTATGCGCAAGGCCCTGAATGGAATGAAGTCCGAGGATGCAGTTGAGCAGATATTGAATATGTTCGCCCGCACCAGAAATAACGCAGAATTCGTGCAAATGGTAAAAAAACAGAAATTCATATAAACATCTTGCATTTAACGACAGGGTATGCTATAATCAGAAAGCTGTTTAATAGTGAATTCGTCAAATAAATACGAATAGAAAATAGAACGAACATAGAGAGGTGAAAATCATGAGAGAAGGAATCCATCCTAATTATTATCAGGCAACTGTAACCTGCAACTGCGGAAATACATTTACCACAGGCTCTACAAAGAAAGATATCCACGTAGAAATCTGCTCCAAATGCCATCCGTTCTATACAGGTCAGCAGAAGGCAGCTCAGGCTCGCGGACGTATTGATAAGTTCAACAGAAAATATGGCTTGAATAAATAATTTGTGCATAATATAGGGTTGTGAGAAGGTTGAGGTTGGGAAATCTCAACCTTTCTTTGCTCTATGGGTACCCCCCCTGCTCCCTTTTAGGCCAGGGACATATAGGAGAAAAGAATGAAATCATCGAACATTGGCGGCCAGGCGGTAATGGAAGGTATTATGATGCGCCATAAGGACAAGTATTCTATAGCAGTACGCCGCCCGGATAAAGAAATAGAGATTAAGGTTGAAGATTACAAATGCATATTCGGCAATGCGAAGTTCTGGAAGCGTCCGATCATACGCGGTGTGGTAAGCTTTGTGGATTCTCTTGTGGTGGGCACGAAATGCCTTATGTATTCCGCTGAGATCGCAGGGGACGAAGAGGATGAAGAAGAGGCAGAGAAGAATGCCGCCCTCACCGAAGATGAGCTTGCCAAAAAGAAGGCAAAAGAAGATAAGATGTTCAAGTGGCTTCTGTACGGAACAGTGGCTGTTTCTATTGTTGTGTCTGTGGCAGCATTTATGCTTCTGCCCTATGCGCTTGCAAGCCTGTGTAAGAAAGCAGGAGCCTCAGAGTTTCTTATTACGATCGTAGAAGCGTTTGTGAAGCTGTTGTTGTTTATGGGGTATATGCTGCTGATCTCCAGAATGAAGGATATTCAGAGGACCTTCATGTATCACGGTGCGGAGCACAAGTGTATTAACTGTGTGGAGCACGGACTCCCTCTCACTGTAGATAATGTAATGGGAAGTTCACGCCAGCATAAACGGTGCGGTACCAGCTTTTTGTTCCTGGTAATGCTGGTCAGTATATTTCTGCATTTTGTATTTGTCCTCGTCCCCTTTTATTGGGTGAGACTTTTCGGCAGGCTTCTCATGGTGCCTGTTGTAGCCGGGATTTCTTTTGAGATGATACAGTGGGCCGGAAGGACTGACAGTAAGCTGGCGAATATTTTAAGCAAACCAGGTATGGCAATGCAGAAGCTCACTACCATAGAGCCTACGGCAGATATGGTTGAGGTTGCCATCAAAGCTGTGGAAGCAGTGTTTGACTGGAAAGCATATCTCAGGGAAGAATTCGGCGTGGAGACAGAAACAGGAAACGCCGCCCCGGAGACAGAGCAGGAGTGAAAGAATGAATATGAGAACCCTAGAGGCTCTTTTAAAAGAAGGAACAGGAATCCTGGAGAAATCCGGGATTAAGGAAGCCGGGCTTGATGCCTGGCTCCTTCTGGAATATAAGACAGAGAAAAACAGGGCATACTATTTTGCCCACAGTGACGAAACGGTTTCAGAGGATACGGCAGAGGATTATCTCAGGCTGATCACATCAAGAGCACAGCATATCCCATTGCAGCACCTTACCCATCAGGCGTTTTTTATGGGGTATGAGTTTTATGTGGATGAGCATGTGCTTATTCCAAGGCAGGATACGGAAACTCTTGTGGAGACTGCCCTTGAGGTGATGAAGGATTCAGAGTGCCCTGAGATCCTTGATATGTGCACAGGTTCAGGCTGCATACTTTTAAGCCTTTTGAAGGAGAAGCCGGGCAGTTCAGGCGTGGGCGCTGACATTTCCCCGGAGGCCCTTCTTGTGGCTCGGAGAAATGCCCGAAGCCTGGGAATAGAGGAAAAGGCAAAATTTGTAGAAAGTGATACATTTTCGGCTCCGTTTTTTCAGGAAAAAGATGGAAAAGAGGCGGGCAAATATGATATCCTTATTTCGAATCCACCATATATCCCCACAGAGGAAATTGAGGGGCTGATGGAGGAAGTACGTATGCACGATCCAAAAGGAGCCCTTGACGGAAGAGAGGACGGCTTGTTCTTCTACCGCAGTATTACAGGTCAGGCTTGCCGTTACCTGAAAAAGGGCGGCTGGCTTTTATATGAAATCGGCTGCGGGCAGGGAAGTGCGGTGTCAGAGCTATTGAGAGCGTCTGGCTTCACTGCTGTGGAGATCCGTAAGGACCTTGCAGGACTTGACCGGGTAGTTTTGGGCAGAATGCCCTTGTAATAGATGAGAATTCAGGAGGAAAACCATGTTTGACAAATTAGAGGATCTGCTCGTACGTTTTGAGGAATTGCTGAACGAATTGGGAGAGCCGGGAGTGACGGACAACCAGGAGCGCTTTCAGAAACTGATGAAAGAGCAGAGCGAATTACAGCCAATTGTGGACGCCTATAAAGAGTATAAGAAAAATAATGAGACCATCCAGGACAGCCTTTCCATGCTGGAGGAGGAAAAGGATGAGGAAATGCGGGAAATGCTGAAAGAGGAGCTTTCAGATGCCAAGAAAAAGGTAGAAGAGCTGGAGCACAATCTGAAGATCCTGCTGCTTCCCAAGGACCCCAATGACAGCAAGAATGTTATTGTTGAGATACGGGCAGGCGCAGGCGGCGATGAGGCGGCCTTGTTTGCGGCAGAAATTTACCGTATGTATGTAAAATATGCAGAATCACTCCGCTGGAAGACAGAGATGATGAGCCTGAATGAGAACGGAATCGGCGGATTCAAAGAGGTCACCTTTATGATAAACGGCAGCGGTGCTTATTCACGTCTGAAATACGAGAGCGGCGTGCACCGTGTACAGCGTGTGCCGGAGACAGAGTCAGGAGGAAGGATCCATACTTCTACCTGTACTGTGGCGATCATGCCGGAGGCGGAGGAGATTGACTTCCATCTGGACATGAATGACTGTAAATTTGATGTATTCCGTGCATCAGGAAACGGAGGCCAGTGTGTCAACACCACAGACTCTGCCGTGCGTCTGACACATATCCCTACAGGAATCGTAATCTCATGCCAGGATGAAAAATCCCAGCTTAAGAATAAAGATAAAGCCTTGAAAGTGCTGCGTTCCCGTCTGTACGAGATGGAACTGGCTAAGCAGCATGATGCCGAGGCCGAGGCCAGAAGAAGCCAGATCGGTACCGGAGACAGGTCTGAGAAAATCAGGACCTATAACTTCCCCCAGGGACGTGTGACGGACCACAGGATCAAACTGACACTTCACAGGCTGGAGAGCGTTTTAAGCGGCGACCTGAATGAGATCATCGACAGTCTCATCGCAGCCGATCAGGCAGCGAAGCTGAGTAATCTTAACGATGAGGCATAAAGAATATAATTTTTGCATAGTACATTAGGAGGAAGGAAGTTATGAAAAAGACGGCACTTGTAATTATGGCGGCAGGGATTGGCGCGCGGTTCGGCAACGGAATCAAGCAGCTTGCACCTGTAGGTCCGAACGGGGAGATTATTATGGATTATTCAATCCATGATGCCCTTGAAGCCGGGTTTAATAAAGTAGTGTTTATTATCCGTAAGGATTTGGAGGATGAATTCCGCAGGGTGATCGGTGACCGGATCGAGAAGGTTACGGAGGTTGCTTATGCGTTCCAGGAACTTGATGATCTGCCGGACGGTTTCCAAAGACCGTCAGAGCGCACAAAACCCTGGGGGACAGGCCAGGCTGTCCTGGCGGCCAGAAAAGTGCTGGATGAGCCTTTTGTGGTGATCAATGCAGACGATTACTATGGAAAAGAGGCTTACGTCAAGGTACACGATTATCTGGTAAATGCTGAGGATCAGGATGATAAGATCCATATCTGCATGGCAGGATTCCGTCTGGGAAATACTTTAAGTGACAATGGCTCTGTCACAAGGGGAATCTGCCATATTGAAGACGGACAGCTTGTGGGTGTCACTGAGACTCATGATATTTTTAAAACAGAAGGCGGGGCACAAGCCCGGAATGAAGACGGAACCTTCACACCTCTTGACGTGAAATGCCTGGTATCTATGAACATGTGGGGACTCACACCTGCATTTATGGACACCTTGGAGAAGGGATTCCTTGAATTCCTGGGAAATATCAAACCGGGAGATTTAAAGAAGGAATATCTGCTTCCGGAGCTCATCGACCGTCTCATTAAATCAGGACAGGCCCAGGTGGATGTGCTGGAGACAAAGGATGAATGGTTCGGAGTCACCTACCAGGAGGATAAAGCATCTGTGGCGGCAGCGTTCAGTTCTCTCGCTGAGGCCGGTGTTTATCCGGAGAAGCTGTTTGGCTGATCCTGTATTTTAGGAAGGGTGTTGCTGCCGGTGGAGGGAAGCATAACTGGCGGCATAATCCGATAGTATAAAAAATAAGAATAATGTGACAAATTTGTGTGATTGTGATAATATGGCATATGGAATCATTGTTCCGTGAGCGTTTCAGCAAAATGATGGTAACCCGACAGAGACAACAAGGAGATTTATTATGGGAAAATATTTTGGAACTGACGGCTTCCGTGGAGAGGCTAACGTAAAACTGACAGTAGACCATGCATTTAAGGTAGGCCGCTATGTGGGATGGTATTACGGCCGTGACCACAAGGCGAAAATAGTTATCGGCAAGGACACAAGAAGAAGCAGCTATATGTTTGAATATGCTCTTGTGGCAGGACTTACGGCATCCGGTGCCGATGCATATCTGCTTCATGTCACGACAACACCCAGCGTGTCCTTTGCAGTGCGCACGGAAGATTTTGACTGCGGCATTATGATTTCCGCAAGCCATAACCCATTTTACGACAATGGAATCAAACTCCTCAATGGAAACGGACAGAAGATTGAGGCAGAGATTGAAGAGAGAATAGAAGCATATCTGGACGGAGAAATCGAGGAGCTTCCTCTTGCCATAAAAGAGGATATCGGACGGACTATTGACTTTGCGTCAGGCCGTAACCGCTATATCGGCTATCTCATTTCGATTCCGTGCCGTGATTTTAAAAATATCAAGGTGGGGCTGGACTGTGCCAACGGCAGTTCCTCTGCCATTGCCAAGAGTGTATTCGATGCACTTCGGGCAAAGACTTATGTGATCCACAATGACCCTGACGGCACTAATATCAATACAGGCTGCGGATCCACCCACATTGAAGTGCTTCAGAGATACGTGGTGGAGAACGGTCTGGATATCGGTTTTGCCTATGACGGTGATGCTGACAGATGTATTGCAGTGGATCATAGAGGACATATCATTGACGGAGATAAGATTCTCTATGTATGCGGCAAATATCTGAAAGAACAGGGGAAATTAAAGGGAAATACAGTGGTTACCACAGTAATGTCAAATATGGGGCTTTACAAGGCTCTGGAGAGAGAAGGCATCAGTTACGAGCAGACTGCAGTGGGTGACAAATATGTGGCTGAAAATATGCTTGAGAACAATTACAGTATCGGCGGAGAGCAGTCAGGCCATGTGATCTTCAGCAGATATGCAGCAACCGGCGATGGTATCCTCACCTCCCTTATGGTGATGGAAGCCTGTGTGGAGAAGAAATCAACCCTGTGTGACCTGGCGAAAGAGATGAAAGTATATCCTCAGCTTTTGCGCAATGTGCGGGTGGCTGACAAGCAGGAAGCCAGGGAGAATCCTAAGGTTGTGGCAGCGGTGAAGGCAGCTGCAGAGGCACTGGGGGATGACGGGCGAATCCTTGTGCGGGAGAGCGGTACTGAGCCTGTGATCCGTGTTATGGTTGAGGCAGGAACAGATGAGCTTTGCCATGAGCATGTGAGCAATGTGATCAAGGTAATGGAATCAGAGGGTCTGATCGTAGAGTAAAGGAAACCAATGAAGAAAAGTAGAACAGCGATTATTCTGGCAGTCTGCATGGGGGCAACTCTCTTTGCAGGCTGCGGCAGTGAAAAACAGAAAATATATGAGCAGGCAGGCAAGGACCTGGAACAGGGAAGCTATGAGTATGCCCTCCAAGGCTACGAGGCATCTGTGCAGAATGAAGTGAAGCTTCCTCATTCTTACAGGGGGGCCGGCATAGCCAATCTCCGTCTGGGAAATTATGAGGCTGCAGCGGAGTGCTTTACCAATGCTCTAAATAGTGATAATATGGGGAAGGCATTGCGCAAGGATGTGCTTTCCTACCGTGCCACAGCATATTTTAAAGCAGGTGCCTATGAAGATGCCATGGCTGACTGCCAGACCTTGTCTGAGGATGGGTCTTTGGATGCAGACGGGTATTATCTCACGGGTAAGGTAGCACTTGAAATGGATTCCTATGAGGAGGCTTCTTCAAACTTTGAACAGGCGTATGTGGAGGATTCCACCTATGATATGGCGATCCGTATCTATCAGGCATATATAGAGAAGGGCATGGAAGCTGACGGAACCCGTTATCTTGAGGCCGCTTTAAAGACAGAACCTAAGGATGCACAGGACTACTGTGACCGGGGGCGCGTCTACTACTATATGGAAGATTATGATAATGCCCAGAAGGAACTGATCGAGGCTGCCAATCAGGAGAGTTCCGAGGCAGTGCTGCTTTTGGGAATGGTTTATCTGGCTCAGAATGATGTGTCAAATGCCAGGGTAATGTATCAGGAATACGTTTCCAAGGAAGGGGCGTCTGCCAAGGGCTATAACGGCCTTGCACTCTGTGATATTGAGGAGGGCAATTACTCAAATGCCCTGACCAATATTTCCAACGGGCTTCCTTCTGCTACTACAGAGGAAATGCAGAGTCTTCTGTTCAATGAAATCGTGGTCTATGAGAAAATGCTGGATTTCCCAACCGCCCAGCAGAAGGCCAGGGAGTACCTGGAGATGTTTCCGGAAGATGAGGCTGCGGCTAAAGAATTGGCATTCCTGAAAACACGTATCACAGACAGCGGTGCTGCCGGAGAAACCGGAACCCAACAGGAAGGCGATGGTGGGGAAGGCGGAGCCGAAGAGGGCGGCAGCACGCAAGATGGCGTAGGTGCCTAATACTGCCGAGATGCGGAAGATGGACAAAGTGCAGATGACAGCGGTGATTATGATTGCCGAAGGTTAGCGCAGCTTGTATAAGTGTCTGTCGTAAAATGGAGTTTAAATACCAGATATGTAGATAGTATCTTGCTTTCTATATATTATGGTATGAAATTTCTATTTTGCGGCAGACTTTTTTTGGATTTTATTTGGGGCGGTTATTCTATTTGTCAATATGAGAAGGTCTTTGGTAAATATGGAAACCTGTAGAATATTTGTAGCAAAAAGGAACTAGGTAGATGGGCTTCAATACCTATAAAAACGTCATTGCTGTAAATTTTAAGGGTAGATCCCGTTAATATCGAGAGAAATGCCGTTGGCTAGAGGCCGTAAGTACCTATAAAATTGCCGTTTCTCAAATTTTATGGGTATTTTTTGTTAATATCGAGGGAAATGCCGTCGGCTAGAAGCCGGAAGTACCTATAAAATTGCCGTTGGTATAAATTTTATGGGTATTTTCTGTTAATATCGAGAGAGATGTCGTTGGCCAGAGGCCGTAAGTACCTATAAAATTGCCATTGGTATAAATTTTATGGGTATTTCCTGTTAATATCGAGGGAAATGCCGTGGGCTAGAGGTCGGAAGTACCTATAAAAATGCCGTTGCTATAAATTTTATGGGTATTTTCTGTAAATATCGAGAGAAATGTCGTTGGCCAGAGGCCGTAA
>JAUNHC010000014.1:0-83074 GCA_030524175.1 Eubacteriales bacterium | reverse complement strand
GTACCTATAAAAATGCCGTTGCTATAAATTTTATAGGTATTTCCTGTTAATATCGGGGGAAATGCCGTCGGCTAGAGGCCGTAAGTACCTATAAAAATGCCGTTGCTATAAATTTTATAGGTATTTCCTGTTAATATCGAGGGAAATGCCGTCGGCTAGAGGTCGTAAGTACCTATAAAATTGCGGTTGGTATAAATTTTATGGGTATTTCCCGCTAATATCGAGGGAAATCTCATCGAGTAGCGGCTTAAAGTACCTATAAAGTCGCCGCTACTACAAATTTTATGGGTATTCCCAGGGATATCCGGGGGAATATTTGACAAGATATTGTTTCATTAATCAGCGTTCATGTGTATACTGTAACTATAATAAACGAAGTCTGCCGCAAATGCATTCATCGGATTACCTTCATCCAAACAGCACTGCTTGTCTGAATGTAATCTTGTCAGCGTCCCAGGTATTATGGGCAGTGATCATCAACATGCTGACGGCAGACAAAAAAAGATTAGTATAAATTATATTGATAACGGAGGGTAAAATGTACATACATAAATCAGTTCTGGAAATTCCGGGTGCAGAGATAGGCAGAAATAATCCGCTGCCAATGTTCCGTGATTCCGCTCACCATCAGAAAATTGCAACTGACGGTACTTTTACAGAAAAGGAGTTAGAGGGGCTGGGCAGACATACAGGTTTCCGTGCGCTTCCATATTGTCTGCAGGACCACTTTACCCAGGAGAAAGAATTACATAAATATGAAACCATTGTCATGGAGAATGACTATCTCAGAGCAGAATTTCTTCCTCAGTATGGAGGAAGGCTGTATTCCTTGTATGATAAGAAGAAAAAGAGAGAACTGCTTTTTAAAAACCCTGTATTCCAGCCTGCCAATTTAGCCATAAGGAATGCCTGGTTTTCAGGAGGGATTGAGTGGAATGTAGGACAGCTTGGACATGCTGTCCATACCTGTGATGATGTGTTTTTTGCAAAATGTATAAATAAGGACGGGGAGGAGTTTCTGCGGATGTATGATTATGTGCGTACCACAGGGGTTTTCTGGCAGATTGATTTCCATTTGCCTGAGGATTCCCCCTTTCTGTACGCCCATGTGAAAATCACAAATGATACAGAGGAAAGCAGGCCTTTGTACTGGTGGACCAACACAGCAGTGAGAGAACCGGGTGTGAGGATTTTTTCCGGGACAGAGGATGTGATATATATTCATCCTGACTCTTTGACAGAGGAGGGAGGGACTCATTGTTACGGTCATGGGAAAATGCCTTATCTTCCCTTTATGCCGGGAGTGGATGTTTCGTATCCTCTGAATTTCCAATATACCAGTGAATATTTTTTCCAGAACGAAGAAAACCAGCAGGCACCCTGGGAGGCAGCCGTTTACCAGGACGGTGCTTCTTTCCTGGAAAGATCTACCCAGCCCTTGCGGATAAGAAAAATGTTCTGCTGGGGAAAACACTCAGGCGGACGAAACTGGCTGGACAGACTGGCCGTGCCGGGAGTAGGCGACTATGTGGAAATCCAGGCAGGTCTGTCTCCCACACAGGTTCATGGTGATGAGATTCCTGCACATAGCCACATAGAGTTTACACAGGCATTCGGAAGCCTCGACACAGTGACGGATGACGTATTCCGGAAAGATTGGAAGGAAGC
Organism: Eubacteriales bacterium; assembly: GCA_030524175.1. Taxonomy (GTDB): domain Bacteria; phylum Bacillota; class Clostridia; order Lachnospirales; family Lachnospiraceae; genus Blautia_A. The sequence goes on along the minus strand of JAUNHC010000014.1, from coordinate 81,406 downwards.
ATGCAGGAATGTGGAAAAGATGGCAGATAAAGTCCTGAATGTGGATACTTTAATATCCTTGAATGAAATTTATAGTCTTGATGCAGTGGAGCCATGCAGAGAGCTGCTTCATACAGGACACGGTTGGGCAGCTTTGGAGGGAAAAAGAAGGCAGTTAGCTGGCGAGGAAGAAATTCCTGCTTCCCTTTATTTTCCGTTGGATAGTATGGGAGATGAGGAAAAAGGCTGGAATCTGCTTTTGGAGGGTGCATCTGTGCAGGATATAGGTCAAGGAGAACTACCTGGATCCTGGATTACTGACCAGAAGTGGCGCGGTATTATGGAAGCTGCTTTGGAAAAGAATCCTGAGAATATTGCCCTTCATGTGAAGCTAGGGGTTTTGGAATATGAAAATGAAAATTATGAAAGGGCTGTTTCCCTTTGGGAGGAATCCATGAGACTTCGGCCTACAGTGATAGCCGGCAGGTGCCTGGCTTATGACTGCCGGAGAAAAGGAGAAACCGCACACGCCCTTGAGCTTATGCGGGAGGCTTTCCGCATGGAAGGAGATCACCCGTCCCCATATATTGTCCGGGAATTATTCTCCATGCTGAAGGACAGCGCATGTTATGAGGAGTTATGGGGAATTTATGAGTCTCTTCCGAAAACGCTGGCGGAGGATGAAAGGATTATGATACTGACAGCAGCTGCAGGGGTAGAACTGGGGAAGGATGAATTCCTTGAGATGGTTTATGAGCACTCTTATATTGTCATCCGGGAAGGTGAAAATCAGCTGTGCGAAATCTGGTTCCGCCATCAGGCATATAAGCTTAAGAGGAACGGGGATACAAGGGAGTTATGTGAGATCATAGAGGAAGTGCGCCGTGAATGCAGGCCGCCCCAGACTATTGATTATCGGCTGGTGCAGGCGTAGCATTTTACCGGGAGGGAAGATAGCATGTTTCATATAGGTATCTGTGATGACTGCCGGGAAATCGGCGGAGAACTGGAAGAAATGCTTTATAGCTACGGGGAAAAACATGGAATCCAAATGGATGTCAGTATTTGGTATACAGGAGAAAATTTGTGCGGGTATTTGAAAAACAGTGAACAGATTCTTGATGTTTTATTTCTGGATATTGAATTGAATACCACTGACGGTGTTCAGATAGGACGATTTATCAGGGAGGAAATGGACAATCTGGATACTATGATCATCTATATTTCCGGAAACAGCAGCCACGCTATGGATTTATTTCGGATACAGCCTCTGGAATTTCTTATTAAACCGTTGGATGCGGGGAAGGTTCAGGAGGTAATGGACCGTGTTATCAGGCTTACGGAGAAGAAAAAGGGAATTTTTGAATATTATTCTGGTGGGTTCTATTTTAAAGTGCTGGTTAAGGACATTTTATATCTTCATAGCCAGAATAAAAAAATCCATATTATTCTCAAAGACGGGAATAAAGAATTTAACGGTAAGCTTAAAGATGTAATCCCTGATATGCCGGGAAGTTTTATTCAGATCCATCAGTCATATGTGATAAATTTTGATCATATTGATGAATGCAGTTATGATACTGTAAAAATGAAAAACGGAGATATTCTGTCCATCAGCCAGCCCTACAGAAAGCAGGTAAGAGAACAGATGGCTAAGCGTATGTGGAGGAAAAGAGGCGAATATGTTTGACGTTATTACAACCTTATGCACAAATCTTCTGCGGATTTATGTGACACATAGATTCATGGTGTTGTTTTTCAAAACAGATATATTGGAAAAGAAAACAGAGTATTTTAGCTATATCATGTTCTGGGCTTTGACTTCAGGTGTGCATTTAGCATTTCACTCACCTCCTGCTAATATGACTGTTAATATCCTTCTGCTATATCTGATAGCCAGACAATATGAAGGAAGTCAGGGAAAGAAAATTTTCGTGATTCTGCTGGTATACGGTATTAATGCAGGCTGTGATTTTCTTGCAGTATATGGGCTGACAAATTATGCGGTTACCCAAACCTTTCATGAGGGGATAGCATACGTTTCCGTTTTTTTGATCGTGGTCAGCGAGTTTATTATTGAAAGGATTTTGGTGAAAAACAGAGGAAATCAAAATATTCCTCACTGGAATATTCTCTTAGTGATCGCATGTGTCAGTATTGGGATGATGAACCTTCTTATGAGGATCAATACACAGAACCGTTGGCCTTTGGTATTGTTAAGTGCGGGGCTTATAGTGGTTGATCTGCTTATATTCTATTTGTATGACGTATTGGTAAGTTCATACCAAAAGGCGGAAGAAAGGGCATTGTTTGAAAAGCAGATGCTTATTTATTCCAACCAACTGGATGTTTTGGCTCAGTCAGAAGAAAAGGTGAAGTCACTTCGCCATGATATGAAGAACCATTTGAGGGAATTAGCAGTAATGGCAGATCATCACCAGTATGAAAAAATTATAGATTACATAGATGATATGGAAGGCTATATGAAAAATCCCCATGAACTGGTAAGCACCGGAAATAAAAGTCTGGATGGTCTGCTCAATTATTTTTTGGGACAGGCGAAACAGTGTTTGGACAGAGTCGATTATGATGTTTGTGTGCCAGAGAATCTGAATATCGCAGCCATTGATTTGAATATTATAATAGGTAATTTATTTGACAATGCCATAGAAGCTGCCAGCCATGCAGATTCCAGGTGGCTGACATTAAGCATTGATTATGAAAAAGGAATGTTTTCCATAGTGATAAGAAACAGTTTCCGACATGAATTGCGAAAAAAGGAAAAGAAGTATTTAAGTACTAAAAAAGAGAAAGGACATGGAATTGGCCTGGAAAATGTGAAAAAGGCTGTGGAACAATACCATGGGGCTATGGAATTTGCAGATGATGATAATGTGTTTGAAGTGAGGGTGATGCTGTATATTTAGACATGTATGCTGATAGGTACAAGTGCACAACTTAAATGGTAGTGTCTGTCTGAAGTTTTATTGAGTGTTATATCAAAATATGTAAGTATTATGTAAAAATAGTGTGACTATAAGTTGCACTATTTTTATATTTGAAAATAATAGCACATAATGCTCTGAATATACGGATTTCGTCAAAATATATATGAATTTCGCCAATGAAAAAAAGGACAGGGAAAATATGCTATTATCTAAATACATTCAAATAAGTCTCAAAAGGAGGAAGATAACGATGAAGAATGGAAAGAAAAAGTTGATTGAGAAAATTGCGGTAAGAATTGCTGTAACTGATGCGAACACAACATGTCCTTGGATTGCATATCAACCTAAATTATTGAATTCAGTTAAAAAGTTAAAAAAACATTGATATGGATATAGAAAACTTAACAGAAAACGAAAAACATGAAATCATAAATTATGGTTTGCAAAGAGGCAAAAGTATATGTATTAGTATTGTTATGACATTATTGCTAGGATGGATTTTTCGCATTTTTTACCAAAGTGTGATTTTTCTTATAAGCTTTATTTGCCTAAGGAGATATGCTGGTGGATAGCGAGAACCATAAGTTGAAGGCGGGGGAGAGGTAAACATGAAAAAGCAAAGAATTGTATCCGCTATTTCAGCAGCTCTTGTACTATCTGTGATCCTGGCAATCCTGAGCAGTCCGCGGTTCCTTGGGTACTTGAAGAACAGAAAGCAGAAAGAAGTAGAGCAGAAAAGTATCAGAGAACAACAGGCAGACCGAGAAAAAGCGGTAGAAGGAATTGCCAGATATAATGGAATCACCGTAGAGTTAACTGGCATTTCTCTGGCACATAACATTAAGGAGACAGAAATAAAGGAAGATGATTTTTGTGTCAGCCAGATAGTTGATAAGGACGGCTCAATCATACCAGATAGGCAATTACTGGCGGATACGCTTTTGGTAGCAGATCTGGAATTACATAATGAAGAAGGGATACCTTTTAGTGATGCCGACTATATTCTACTGAATTTTGATTTTCAGAGCAAGGCTTTGCTGGATAGGAATCTGGATACAGTTCCTATGGTATTTCTGTATCCTCATGGACCGGAGGGGGAGGAGGGCAAAGACTATAACCGGCTGTATGTGGATAAGAAAAAAATGCCAGAGGTGGATAGTTTGTGTCTGGAGCAGGGGGAGACAATGGCAATGACGGTAGGTTTTTTAATCAGCCAGAAATGGCTTGGAGGAGAGTCTGACCCCTGTATAATAGTCTCTACAAACTTTGGACAAAAGGATATATCCCTGCCTATTATGGAGGCGCATTCATGAAAAAGATATTGAAAATAGAGGTGAAGAAGGCGCTGACAGGTGTGCGGTTTAAAACCGCTTTTCTAACAGCCCAATTTTTAGGCATTTTAAGTCTGGTGTCAGTGTTTCGGCAGTACCAGATACAAAAGGATTATATTATGTACTGGGCCGATAGTTTTCCGGTGAGACAAGTGTATACGCTGTATCATTCATGGATACTGAATGAACCTGTAAGTATAGGAAGGACAGTATTCTTTCTGTGTTTTCCCCTATTAGCGGCATTTCCTTTTGCGGCCTCTTATTATCAGGAGGAGAAGAAAAAACAGCTCAGGCTGGTGCTTATCAATGTAAAGGTATCGGAATATTTTTGTGCGAAATATATTGCAGTTTTTATTTCCGGTATGCTGGTGATCGTGGGATGTTTATGCATGAATTTTGCCCTGACCGCTGCTGTGTTTCCATGGGAAAACCCCCTGGCTTTTTATCCTTATTTTAATGTTTTGGGGAATGAAATGTGGTCAGGGCTTTTTTATGGCAGTCCTTTTATTTATGTGATAGGATATATTTTTATTGAAGGGATTTATGGCGGTTTGTTTGCCTGCAGTGTGTATGTTTTGAGTATGTATATAAAGAAACAGCTTGTTTTTTTCGGTGGGGTAATGTTTGCCTACCTGGGGTGTGATGTGGTGAGAGGAGGACTGCGGCAATGGTTTCCTCAATTTAATATTCCATATGAATTCTCGCCTCTTGGTTTCCTGAGGGGCAGCGGCTATAGGCGAAATGGATATATGATTTTGGGTATTGCCTTGATGATACTTCTTTTACAGTGTGCATTTATTGTGAAGCGGAGCAAAAGGTATGAAATATATTAGGTTATTGGCTGGAGATATGCGATGCAGCGCAAAAAGAACAGGAATAACATTGGCTCTATGCTTTGTAGTCGTGTGGCTGCTGTGCCTGGGGTATGGGTGTGCAGTGGAAAAAGCAGTCCAGATGGGAATCATTTCCGGGAAGGGAACTGTGTGGAATGTGGCTGCCTATTTTATGGGTGGGACTAAGTATGTGAAAATGGAAGAGGTGCAGACCATTCAGTTTCCCATATTATGGGGGCTTTTGTATTTGGCAGGGCTACATCTTGTTTGCGATTATCCTTTCCACATGGCGGAAAAAACGGGGATGGTGCAGATTTTATCCCTCAGATCACAGGCTGGCTGGTGGATGGAAAAATTAATATGGACATACCTTACTCTGGTGGCTTATGTTGGAACGATTGTACTCAGTATCTGCTGTTTTTGTTTGTACAGGGGAATCCCTTTTTCTTCCGGGATTGACCTGCAGGTGTTTGAATGGACACATGTTTACAGCCCGGCTGTGCCCCAGTCAGACTTTTTCTGGCAGTTTCATCTTGGGATAGGACCAGTCATAGTCCTTATGGTGTTAACCTGTGTACAAATGGCAGTCTCTCAGATAACAGGGCCTATGGGCGGTTTCTTTTGTGCTGTTTTTTTAGTGGGAGCATCTATGGCGTATGCGTCTCCGTGGCTTGTGGGAAATCTGGGAATGGTACTTCGTAACAGAAATGTGACAGATACGGGGATTGACAGTTTGACTGCAGGATATATCAACGGGTTCATTGCTGCCGGCTGTCTCATATTTTGGTTTGCAGCAGTGAAGATAAAGGACAATCTGCCAAAAGAAAGAGAGGAAGTATGAGTCTGGAGAGAATTAAGGTAGACCATGTTTCAAAAGAAATCAAGGGCGTTACAGTTATTGATAATATTTCTATGGGTTTGTCAAAAGGAAAAATATATGGAATCCGAGGGGTGAATGGCTCCGGGAAAACTATGTTGATGAGATTGTTATGCGGGCTAATCCGTCCCACTAAGGGAAGGGTGTTTTATGACGGCAGGATTTTGGGAAAAGAGCTTGCGTTTCCGCCCAGTATAGGAGTGCTGCTTGAAGGTCCGGCTTTTCTGGACGGATACAGTGGGTATTCTAATTTGAAAATGATAGCAGATATAAAGGGGATAATCGGTGAAAAAGAAATTAGAGAAACCCTTTCCAAGGTTGGTCTGGATTCCCAGGACAAAAAGAAATATAAAAAATATTCTCTGGGAATGAAGCAGAGGCTTGGAATCGCAGCAGCAATCATGGAGGAACCGGAGGTGATTTTGCTGGATGAACCTTTCAATGCTTTGGATGAGACTGGTATTGAGATCATTGACGGTTTGATACGGGAACAGCGAAGCAGAGGGGCATTGGTGGTTTTGGCCTGTCATGATACCAGGCATTTGGAGCAGCTTGCAGATGAAATGACGGAGCTGTCAGGCGGCAGGATTGTGGGGTGATGTCATGAAGAGGAAAATAAGAGGGATTCTTTTTTGTGTAGCTTTTTTTGCAGCAGTTCTGTGGATATATGGTGTATGGTCGGTGAATGGAAAGTATGCCAAAATTTCAGAAGAAAACTATGAAACAGGCCAGTGGGTAAATCTTGACGGCTGTAAGCTCACGGAAATATCCAACACAGAGGGCTATGAAATACAGGTTTTGGGAAAGGAAATTGTAAACACAGATATTCTGTTGGAAAAATACGCCACAAAGAAGGAGAAAGAAGCGTACTTGCCGGATACAGAGGAGTTCTCACCTTGGAGGCCTGACAGGGTGTATCTTGTTCATGTAAAGCTGAGAAATAATTCTTTAGAGGAAAGTATGGAAAGAGGCATAGACTGGCAGCCTATGTATCTTTTCTACAGAAATGTGGTACTGGATTTTGATATGCAGCTTTATGCACTTCTAAACCGGAGTGCAGAGGGAAGCTCAACTCTTTCTCTTAAACCAAAAACAGAAATGGAATTTTGTCTTCCTTATGGGATATATAAGGAACTGTTGGGGAAGAACGCGGACAAGATTAATACCATTCCCCTTGAGATGGTTCTTTCCTTGTGGCCTGTGATGAAAACTGTGACATTATAATAATAATTATGCAGTAACAGAATCATGAGAGATGCATGTGAGGTTATAGCGGAAGTGCGCCGTGAATGCAGGCTGACTCAGACTCAATTATTTTTAGGTAATTTATTTGACAATGCCATAGAAGCTGCCAGTCATGCAGATTCCAGGTGGCTGACATTAAATATTGGCGATGAGAAAGGACACGGAATTGACTTGGAAAATGTGAAAGAGACGGTGGAACAATATCATGGGGCTATGGAATTGGCAGATAAAGATAATGTGTTTAAAGTAAGGGTGAAGCTGTATATTTAGTTACACGAACAGTAATTGAATGACTTTAGTTTTCGGTAACAACAAAATATTGGAATATCATGAAAAAATAGTGGGATTAAAATCCGCACTTTTTTTATTTTCCGTAGAATACCGTAAGATGCTGCGCAAATATATGGATTCCACATAATTGTATACGAGATTTAATTTTTACAAATAACTTAAAAGAATATGATATTATATCAATACAATAAAGCAGATTTTAGACTGTATAAATTTACTCCAAGGTATAGAAAGATTATAGTACAAGGAAAGGTATGGTGCAGATATGAGAAAATTTATTTTTGGCTGTGTTCTTATGGTTTCTGGAATAATTGGTGGAACAGGATGGTTAATAGCATGTACATGTTTGCTTACACCTGGTTCACTTCCATCTGTTACAAAGCTGTTTTCCGTAATTGATTATGGGCAAACCGATGGCTGTGTAGTCTGGGCGTTTTATATTATGGCTCTAGTAGGCGCTGTGATTGCAGTGAGCAATATAGGAGAAAACAAAAAAGACTGAAATGAATTTTCAAACACGCTCTGGAAAGGAGATCACATGAATAAATTCGTAAATCTAGGTATGATATCTTTTGCCGGAATATTAATATTGGGCGGTCTGAGCGGCTGCGGTATGGTTGAACGTATTGTAAACCATAATGACACTTTTTCGGAGAGAGAAGTTGTCACGGCTTTTCCTTCCTATCATAAAAATACAGTGGAAAATGTTACATTCAAGACAGAAGTGAAGATACCTTCAGATTTTAAGCCGGAAGAATTAGTGAATGCTACTGTGAAAATGAAATTGCCGGATATGGAGACAGTAAAGAAGCAATTTGAGGAAAAGTTAGCCGGAAAGAAAATTAAAGAAGAGTTTAATGATCCTCCCACTCATGAGAGTCCGTTTCCATATTACAGTGTGCTCACAGAGGATATTTATTCCTTTAGTATCAGCAGAGGAGTTGCCTATCGGACACCGTTAGCCAGTTATCTCTATAACACCCTTGTTTATGATGAGCAGGGAAATCTTCCGGAGGAATACAGAAGGGTAGAGGAAATAGAAGGAATGCCAAAGGAGACAGTTCTGTTGGAGGCGGAAGAAGATATGAAAGGGATTGGATATCCTATGGACGGTGAAATCTCTTGTTTTGCCCTTCCCCATACGCTTCTCGAAGAAAAAGAAAGTTGGCTCAGCCGTGACGGCAGTGACGAATCTGGTTCTTATAAAGAGTCGTGGACAAAGGATGACGATATGTGGTATTTCTTAATGCGCCAGACTCATCAGGGGCTTCCTGTGTATCATCAATATGTATATCCTGATTGTAATGACCAGAATGCCCCCATTCGTATTGCTTATTCCCGAAGAGGTTTGGAAAGTCTTGAAGTTGATTATTATTTTGAGTTTGAAAAGCAGGAGGAACCATTGTATTTAGCCGTCTTTGATAAAATTGCAGAGACAGCAGCGGGGAAATATAATGATCTGCTCACTGACGCTGAATACATAGTTACCAAAGCAACTCTTTATCAGGCAGTAGTTCAGGAAAACAGCAAGGAATACAGGGTGACACCTGCATGGCTTTTGGATATAGAGGAGAATACCCAAGAGACATCCTATTATTTTACAATGCTCATTGACGCTGTTACAGGAGAGGAAATCATTTCATGAGAACCCATTATTGGAAAACGGATATGTACCGATGCTTTCTTTCCCATCAGATGCTTATTGCGGTACTTGGAGTCTGTGCAGTTCACCTGCTAATTCCTCAGCAATTCAGCGAGCCGCGGATTTCTGTGTTTCGGAGTTTTAACCGTGCCTGGGGCAGTAATGCCATGGTGATGGTGTATATTTTTACAACATATGGGTTTGGGCAAAGCTTTTCAGACGACCTGGAGCAAGGATATAACAGATATGCCATTATCCGCGGCAATCCATGGTATTATTCCATTTCTAAATGTGTATGTATATTTCTTTCTTCCATCATTGCAATGAGCGCAGGCAGGATGTTATTTATTTTCCTTATGAGACTTAGATATCCTTGGGAAGCCTCGATTGGGGAGATTGGGCTGTTAATAGAAAACGGCTGCCTTACAATGCTTCTGGAAAAAGGGCATTATATTACTTATTTTCTGCTCCATGGAGTTTGGCAAGGATTTTGGGCTGCTGTCTTAGCATTGTTGTCTGCACTGGTATCCTTGCATACAGTAAACAGGCTTCTGGTGGCAGCTTTTCCGGCAATGGCACACCATTTACTGCGGCGGTTGGGTATTCTTTTAGGAGGCGGGGAATATTATTTAGATCCTGATCATGTTTTCCTTTTAAGCTATAATGTGAGAAATAATGAATTTCAGTCAATGGTCTTTGGGGCAGGAGCTGCATTATTGCTTTCATTTTTCATCTCTTTTATTATCTGCAGGCAATATGTCAGGAGGGTAGAAAATGGATAGTGTGAAACAACAATGCAATTATACTTGGAAGCTGTATCTGTTTCGATTTTATCAAAGACGGACATTTGTATTGCTGCTTCTGATTTTTTTAGCTTTTGACCAGTATTATATTACATTGGGCCAGGCCTGCGAAAAGTTGGATTATCCTTGTTCTCCCTGGTTTTTTATAAACATTATGACAAATGATTTTACTTGTGCAGCAGTTGGACTTGCTGCTGTATATTTATTTTCCAGCGCCCCATATTTGAACCGTAATGGAATGTATCAGTTAATCCGTATTGGAGAAGTCCGGTGGGCGGCGGCCCAGCTTGGGAGCATAGCTCTGTGTAGTTTTTCAATGACAGCAGCATTGTTTTTAATGGGGATTCTAAGGATGCTTCCTAATATAGACTGGACATTTGGGTGGGGCAAAATGATGAAAACCTTAGCTATGACAAATGCAGCGGATCAGTTTGGGATTACTTTTAACCTTCAGTATTCATTTATGGAAAGTATGGAAGCATGGCAGGCGGGGATTTTGGTTCTTATTTTAGACAGTCTGGTTTTTATGCTGTTGGGATTTGTGATTTTTTCTGTGGGGCTTTTGATCGGAAGGACAGCGGGACTTATTATTTCAGGTATATTTGCCATATTGCCCTTTGCCACACAGGCCTGGGATATATCCAAACATTATTGGTTCCATATGATATCCCCTGTTTCCTGGCTGCAGACAGGGCTGTTTCATACAAAAAGGCTTATCTTTAGTGTTATCCCTCCAGTTTCCACGGTTTTTTGTATATTGGCGGGGTATTTAGCTGTAACTTTAGTCATTACGGCAGCTGCATTGCATCGAAAACGTTTCCAGTGGAATGGAGAAGAAGAGTGAGTGTGGAGATTATACAAGTAGAGAATCTTTCAAAAGCTTTTGGAAAAAATGTTGTTCTTAATGATCTCAGTTTTGTGTGCAAAGAAGGAGAAATCATAGGATTTGTCGGGTATAATGGCTGTGGAAAAAGTGTGCTTTTTAAATGTATCTGTGGCTTTTTTAAACCGGATGGAGGATGTGTGCGGATTACATTTCCGGATCATGCGGAAGGGATTTGCGGGAACGCCGGAATCATAATCGAGGAGCCGGCATTTTTGCGTAATAAAAGTGGGTTTAAAAATTTGGATTTTTTGTATCGTATCCGAAATAAAAAGGATAAGGAGCACATAGAACAAATAATGAGACAGGTGGGGCTTGATCCCCACAATCATAAACATGTAGGCCAGTATTCCCTTGGAATGCGTCAGCGTCTTGCAATTGCTCAGGCCATCATGGAGAACCCTAAAATCCTTATATTGGATGAACCTATGAACGGATTGGATAAGAGAGGTGTGGAAGAAATGCGGAAGCTTTTTCTGAAGTTGAGAGATGAAGGGAAAGCCATTTTGCTTGCCAGCCATAATCGTGAAGATATTGACATGCTGTGCAGTCATGTTTATGAGATTGATAATGGGAGGTTATCTTTGATTCGATGAAGTAAATGGGGGGAATAAACTATGAAAGAGCGAAAGATTTTATCCATTATTTCAGCAGTTTTGTATTATTAGTGCTCCTGGCTATCCTAAGCAGTCCGCGATTCCTTGGGCATCTGGAGGACAGAAAGCAGAACTGTTGGGGAAAATGCAGATATAATTGAAGTTGGTGCAGGTATTGCATTTTACCGGGAGGGAAGGTAACATGTTTTATATAGACATCTGTGATGACCGCCCGGAAATCGGCGGAGAACTGGAAAAGATACTGTTTTATGCAGAGGGGATCTGAGTAATCAGATCCTATTTTATTGTATAAAATTTGGGGGCAGTTGGACAATTTTAATCAAAGGAAACAGTGTGAAGTAAAGAGATAATAACGTAATGAAATTAAACGATTTAAAGTATATAATTAATAAAAAAGGAGATAATATAATTTAAAACGATAAAAAGTATTGCGTTTTAAATGAATGAGAGTATAATGAAAGTATATTAGCGTACTTAATGGAAGGAAGAAGACATCATGAGGTTAAAAAGTGTTAAAATTGAAGGATTTCGTAATATTAAAGAAAGCGAGATCGTTTTTGGCAATGAGATGACTTCGCTTGTCTCCGAAAACAGCTATGGAAAATCTAATTTGATGGAAGCTATTGATTTTGCAGTGGATTTTATCCGGTCCAGTGCTTCTGTAAGAAATTCTATGATGGCATGGAAACAAGGGATACCACTCAATAAAAAAACTGAAAAACATGATTTTAAGGTGGATTTCTTACTTGAAACAGAGTTTCAGGAAGAACAATACGAAATAAACTATGGATTTTGTTTTATCTGGATTAAAAATGATGGTGGAAGAAAAATCAGTGGAGAATGGCTAAATGCACGTAAAGTTAATGGAGGGAAGAAATACATCAAGCTGATCAGTAGAGAAGAACGCTCTTTATTCAAATCATCACAAACTGGAAGGTGTAGCAGTGTGATTAAGATTGCAGACGATGAGTTAATCGTAAGCAAGCTGATGAATTATGACGATCTTTACTACATGTCGATCCTTGAGGAAATCAATACAATCAGTGTGTATGTGGAACGACATTTTGATACTTCTAACCTGTACCATAAGAATCTTCTGGTATTAAAAGGTGAAGAAGATACTGAGTTAATGGATTTTAGCGATATGCCAAGAGTGATCTATCGCTTAAAGAAGTATCACAGACCTCAGTTTGAACTGCTTACAGATATATTTAAGCAGTTGTTCCCAAACATTACTGATATTGAAGTGCAGGAGTTTGATATAGGGCAAAAGCAGCGGATTAATATTTCCAATGATGCTCCATACACAATCTCAAACAAGGTATACTCTATTTTTGTTAAGGATGAAAACCTAAACCAGCCATTGGATTTTACGAGTATGTCAGATGGTGCGAAACGGGTCTTTCTGATGTTGACATTTGCAGTTGTTGCCAATATACAAAATATGACATTGATTGCATTTGAAGAACCGGAAAATTCCATTCACCCGTCTTTACTGCAGGGATATTTACGCGTTCTTACACAGCTTGCGGGTGACTGTAAGATTATTGTAGCCAGTCACTCACCGTATATTATTGAATATGTTTCGACAGAGGATATCTATGTAGGTAAGCCAAATCCTTATGGGCTTGCTGAGTTTGCCAGAATAGATGCAGGAAAAGTAAAACGTCTGGAAAATGATGCTTCAGATAGCGGAGCATCAGTGGGGAGTTATATTTTTGAATTGCTTTCCGGGGGTGAAGACGAGATAGCGCTGTTGAATACGTACTTGGAGAAATAGTCTATGGTGAAAAAGAAAGAAAAGGATAAGAAAATCGTTCTGACGATTTTTATCGAAGGAGACACGGAAGTAGATTTTTATAAAAAGATGGTATCTTCTATCCGACAGAAGGCTGGGAGAGGAAATTGCAGTATTGAAATAAAAAATGTCAAGGGTGTGGGTAATTATCAAAGTAAGGTATGCCGTATTTTTGAAAATAGCGTAAAGCAGAAATACCCGGATCATTACTATGTTGTGGCTTTATGTTACGATACGGATGTATTTCAATACAGTAGAAAACCACCGGTAGATTGGAAGGCAGTGACAAAGGCCTTACAGGAAAAAGGTGCCGATCGAATTGAACAAATTCGTGCGGAGAAATCCATTGAAGATTGGTTTTTATTGGATACAGACGGTCTGAAACGTTTTTTGAGACTTCCGGCAAAAATAGATGTCACTGCATATAAGGGACAAAAGGGACTGGTACAGTTGTTTCAGAAAGCAAATAAATCATACATTAAAGGAATTCAATGCAAAGGGTTGGTGGAGGCATTGGACATGGATAAGATATTTCCACATATTTGCGGTGAAATACGTGTCATATGCGATACAATAGGTGTGAAGTGCAGTAATATAAATGAACGTTGTAAATTATAAACACATCAATATTAAGAAAAGGAAAACACCGAGAGGTTACTCCTTAAAATGAAAGAGGGAGAGACCCGCAGGTTCTCCCCCGGTCACGGACTTCGCAAGTTTCCGCAACACGATCACTGAACTAAATCTGGAGAGACTCGTAAGCTCTCCCTTATCTATACACTTCACAATTTTCCACAGTACGAAAAAATGTGCTCAAATGTAAATATCTACATTAATAATGAAAAAAATTCCCTTAACCTAGAGTTATTCCACTTTCCTCAAAAGCCTGGCCTTTTTAAAATATATTAATATAAAGACAAAAAGACCAGATCCTGCCGGCACCCCAAAATATATGCAAACAGTAACAGGGTAAAACTCCGGCAGGCCAGGGAGGAAGTTTATATGGAAAATCCAATATCAGTACAGGAATTAATAATAAAAGCCAGAGAGGTTTTTAAGGATGAGCCCCGGCTGGCTGATATTTTTGAAAATTGTTATTCCAATACATTAAATACCACGGTAAAGATTCTTGAAGACGAAACCACCTATGTTATCACAGGGGATATCCCGGCTATGTGGCTTCGTGATTCTACGGCTCAGCTTCGCCCCTATCTGGTTCCGGCCCGGGGAGATGATGAACTGGCCCAGGTGATCGCCGGGCTTGTGCGCCGACAATTCTATTATATCTGCAGAGAACCCTACGCCAATGCTTTTAACGAGACAGCCAGCGGCGCCTGCTGGGAAAAGGACTATCCGGATCAGGACCCTATGGTGTGGGAGAAAAAATTTGAAGTGGATTCTCTTTGTTACCCCATCCAGCTTGCTTATCTTTTGTGGAAAAATACAGGGCTGACCTCACAGTTCGATGAGAATTTCCGCATAGGTGCGGAAAAAATCCTCCAGGTGTTCCGCACGGAGCAGCGTCATGAAGAATGTTCTTCCTATCGTTTCCAGCGAAAAGGTTCTTTCTTTACCGATACTCTTTCCCGGGAGGGGAAGGGGGCGCTGACGAAACCGGGAATCGGACTTATCTGGTCAGGTTTCCGCCCCAGTGATGATGCCTGTACTTACGGATATCTCATTCCTTCCAATATGTTTGCTGTGACTGTCCTTCATTATCTGGCAGAGATCGCACAGGAAATTTACCATGAAAGTGACTTTTCCCAACAGGCAGGACAGCTTGCAGAGGATGTGGACACAGCAATAGAAAAGTATGGAATCACAGCCACAGAAGAATTTGGGGAAATTTATGCCTATGAAGTGGATGGCTACGGACAGTTCAATCTTATGGATGATGCCAATGTGCCAAGCCTTCTGTCGATGAAGTATCTTGGATATGAAGGGAAGAGGAAGGATGTGGCTGAGAATACACGGCGTTTTCTCCTGAGTGATGCCAATCCTTTCTATTATAAAGGGAAGGCGGCAGCAGGGATTGGAAGTCCCCACACGCCGTCTGGTTATATCTGGCATATTGCAATGGCTATGGAAGGCCTGACAGCAGAGACAAAGGAAGAAAAGCTTAAAATCTTAAGAAAAATGGCAGACACGGATGGCGGTAAAAATATGATGCATGAAGGATTTGACTGTGACGATCCGGCTCATTACACAAGAGAATGGTTCTCCTGGGCAAATGCCATGTATGCGGAACTGCTTCTTTCCTGTATGGGATATGAAATTTAGAATTTGTTCACTAAACATAGAATAAAGAAAATTGTGATTTTGTGCAGGGCAAAGTACAATGACCTTGTAAATAAGATTCGGGTGTCAGAAGATGAATGAGAAGCAGCTGCCCGACAAAATAAAATCCATGAATTTCAAAAGCAGGAGGACATCATGTTTTTAAAGGACAGAAAATTAGACCGCAGAGTCACAGAACTGAAGAATTACCGGTACCGCGACATCATGAAGATTGAGAGCTTTGCAGCCTGCGAAGATGAAGAAAGGCTGGTGAACCCACAGGTTCCCGTAGATTATACAGATTGGAGAGAGATGAAGGCTGGAGAATACTGGTCAGGACGTGACCGTTATCTCTGGCTCCACACAGATATCCATATTCCTGAAACCTTCCGCGGAAAAAGAGCAGTAGGATGCTTTGACTTCGGCAAAACAGGAGCCGGAAACAACAGCGGATTTGAGGCTATGTGCTATATTGACCAGGCACCTTATCAGGGTGTTGACTCCAATCACCAGGAGGTTTTCTTTAAGGAAGAGGATTGCGGAAGAGATGTTTCCCTTACTTTCCGTCTGTGGTCAGGGCTGGAAGGGGGCGGTGTCCCAAGAGACCAGGAGCACCGGATCAATGAAGCACAGTTGGCATGGCTGGATGAGAAGGTTGACGATATTTATTATCTGGGAACTGTGATCCTGGAAACCATCAGCGTTCTGGAGGATGGTAGCCCGGAAAAATATAAGCTCCGCGAGGCACTGGATGAAGCATGCCATTGTATTGACTGGTCCTATCCGGGAAGTGGGGAATTTTATGAATCAGTCCATCAGGCTGACGACATTCTCAATGAGCGCATTGACGCAATGGACAAGAATACTCTGGTAAATGTACGCTGTGTGGGTCATACACATATTGATATGGCATGGTTATGGAGACTGAAACATACTCATGAGAAGGCATCACGTTCCTTTTCTACCGTGCTCAGGATGATGGAGCTTTTCCCTGAGTATATCTTTCTTCAGACACAGCCTCAAATTTATGCTTATATTAAAGAGGATTTCCCGGAAATTTACCAGGCCATCAAGGAAAAGGTTAAGGAAGGACGCTGGGAAACTGACGGAGCCATGTGGGTGGAAGCTGACTGTAACCTTACAAGCGGAGAATCCCTTACACGCCAGATCCTTCTGGGAAGTAAATTTATTAAGGATGAGTTTGACAAAGACATACATTATCTCTGGCTGCCAGACGTTTTCGGGTATTCCTGGGCCCTTCCCCAGATCCTTCGGAAATCAGGCATTGATATGTTCATGACAACAAAAATAAGCTGGAACCAGTATAACCGTATGCCTCATGATACTTTCCGGTGGAAGGGAATGGACGGTTCGGAAGTCCTGACCCACTTTATCACCACACCGGAACCGTGGAATGAGCCAGGTTCCTGGTTTTACACCTACAATGGCCTTCTCACAGCTAAGACAGTAAAGGGCGTGTGGGATGCGTACAGTGAAAAAGAGATCAACCAGGATCTGCTGATCAGCTATGGCTATGGAGACGGAGGCGGCGGAGTCAACCGCGATCTTCTGGAGCGAAGAAGAAGAATTGACAAAATGCCGGGCCTGCCTTCCCTGAAGACAAGTAAGGCATCGGAATACTTTGATGATTTAAAGGAAACTGTAAAAAATACAAGCAATTATGTTCATACTTGGGACGGGGAACTGTATCTGGAATACCACAGGGGAACTTATACCAGCCAGGCATACAATAAGCGTATGAACCGGAAAATGGAGCTTCTTTACAGGAGAGCCGAGTGGCTTACTGCCATGGAAGGTGTGCTTTCAGGAAATATGAAAAATGCAAAGCAGGACAAACTTCGTGAAGGCTGGCACCTTATTCTTACAAACCAGTTCCATGACATCATCCCCGGTTCTTCCATCCATGATGTATATGAGGATTGTCATAAAGACTATGGAATCATTGAAAGCATTGCCGACTGTGTGGAGAGAGAATCACTGAGCAGTCTTCTCTCAGAAAAAGAAGATTCCTACACGGTATGGAATGCATCGGGCTGGGAGATCAGTGAGCTGGCAGCCGTACCTGAAACAAGAAAAGGTGTGTTTACGGACGAACAAGGGAATGTACTTGAGTCACAGAGAAGTGACGGCCTTACTTATGTGGCTTTGGATAAGATTCCGGCCATGGGATGTGCCGTTGTCCATTTCCAGCCGGAAGAGGCAGCGGCAAAAGCGGGAGTTTCCGTCCAGGCACCCCAAACGGCAAGCAGTTTTATGGTCAGCGGAAGAGAAGTGGAGACTCCATTTTACAGTATCACATTGAACCAGTACGGACAGATTACCAAGCTGTATGACAAGACATTCTCCAGGGATGTTCTTCCAAAGGGAGAAAAGGCCAATGTACTTCAAATGTTTGAGGACAAGCCTA
This sequence comes from Eubacteriales bacterium, assembly GCA_030524175.1. Taxonomy (GTDB): domain Bacteria; phylum Bacillota; class Clostridia; order Lachnospirales; family Lachnospiraceae; genus Blautia_A. The sequence goes on along the minus strand of JAUNHC010000014.1, from coordinate 63,454 downwards.
TTGACAATGACGCATGGGATATTGATATCTTCTATCAGGAAAAAATGAGGGAGATCACAGAGCTCACAGAGTTTGATGTGACAGAATGCGGTGCACTGCGCCTTGTCATCCACATGGAATGGATTTATATGAATTCACGGATTGCCCAGGATATGATCCTCTATCGGGATGACAGAAGAATTGATTTTAAGACCTATGTGGACTACCATGAGAGACAGCAGTTGTTAAAAGCTGCATTCCCGGTGGATATCCGCAGCACCTACGGAACATATGATATCCAGTATGGAAATGTCCGCAGACCTAATCATTGGAACACAAGCTGGGATCAGGCAAGATTTGAATCAGTGGCTCATCGTTTCGCTGACCTGTCTGAGCGGAACTACGGTGTCAGTCTGCTGAATGACTGCAAATACGGACATGACATAAAGGATAATGTGATCCGTATCTCCCTTATCCGTGCAGGTCTGCAGCCAGACCATTTACAGGACCAGGGAGAGCATTTCTTCACCTATTCTCTTCTGCCTCACGGAGGAGATTTTGTGGAAGGTAATACAGTACAGAGCGCTTACCAGCTCAATAATCCGGTGAAAGTGGTGAAAGGGGCTTCTGCTCTGCCTTATAAGAATTTCTTCACTCTTGACAATCCTTTTGTGGAAGTGGATGCAGTGAAAAAGGCTGAGGACAGCAATGCTCTTGTTATCCGATTCCATGAATATGCAGGTTCACGCCAGAAGGTAACCCTGACCCCTGGATTTGCTTATACGGACTGGGCAGAGAGCGACCTGAGGGAGAGAGCCATAGAAGGATTTAAAAGGCAGCCTGTTGAACTGGAGCTTCACCCCTATGAAATTAAGACGATCTTATTGAATATATAAAAATCGGAGGTAACAGGCAGAGCCTTGTACCAGAATGTAGCCGCAGTAAATGCGGCAAAAGAGGTAACAGGCAGAGCCTTGTACCAGAATGTAGCCGCAGTGAATGCGGCAAAGGAGGTAACAGGCAGAGCCTTATACCAGAATGTAGCCGCAGTAAATGCGGCATAGGAGGTAATTATGCAAAGCGGAGCTTTTAGTATTGAGAAGATATTGGGTATGTGTGAAAAGCTTATGTATTTTCTGGGAGTGAACTTATGTTTTCTCATAAGCAATCTTCCGGTACTGCTGTTTTTCCTGTTTGCGGGAATCAGCCAGGTGCGGGCTTGTCTCCCTTTGTTTCTGCTGTGCATGGTTCCCTTCGGCCCGGCATTGAGTGCAGTTTTTTACTGTATGGGACGGCTCATTGACAATACGGAGACAGGGGTATTTAAGAATTACTGGCATGGATATAAATCTGACTGGGTTCAGAAAACAGGGCTTTGTTTTATACAGATGCTTACAATTCTTATTCTGTGGACAAATGTAGAGTTCTTCCGTTTTCAGGTTCCTAACATGCTGCTTATGATTTTATTTGCGCTGTTTTTTGGGGCGGTTGTATGTATGACACCCACACTTTACCTCCTTTCCTCACGATATGAGATGACGAACCGGCAGATCATCAAGGATGCAGTAATTCTGCTTATCACTCGTCCGGTGATGACGCTGGGTAATCTGGCTGCCCTGGCACTTATCCTTATGTGCCTGGAAATCCAGGCCGGAACCACAGTTCTCTTTATGGCCAGTGTATACGGGTTTCTTGTAACCTACATGAGCCGCCGCCTGCTGAAGGAATTAGAAAGCGGTGAACCCGGCAGCAACGGTTCACAGGTGAGCCGGCCGTAAGCAGGTACCTGGTGCAGTGAACGGATTATATTGAGCCGCTTCAGGCGGCAGCACAACAGAACAGATTTTACTATTCTCCCGGCTATATAATCATTGCCGGGAGATTTTTGTTTGTTGATTTCATCTTGTTATGTATTTGAGTTCCAACAAAAGTATACCAAAATCCACGGCAAAAGTGCACCGGCATTCATGCTATCCTTTAAGAAAAAAGGACGGGAGTGGTAAAATGCGTAAAAAGACAAGAACATACAGCGGCACCCAAAGCCAGTACATGAGTCCCCGGGAGCAGCGGAACAGGCTTCTGGCGAGAAGGGCAGCGGCAGAGGGCATGGTGCTTTTGAAAAATGATAACCAAACGCTGCCCTTAAGCCAGGGGAAATCCATTGCACTGTACGGAGGCGGAGCAGTAAATACAGTCAAGGGAGGAACCGGCTCCGGCGATGTCAATGAACGGGAGAATGTGTCTATTTGGCAGGGATTAAAAGAGGCTGGCTTTCAGATCACTACAGAGGACTGGCTTAAAAGCTTTCAGGCAGACTATGAGAGTGCCCGGAATACCTGGAAGGAGCAGATCATCCGGGAAGCCCAGGGACTAGGCGGGGCAGAATTTTTTTCTGTTTACACTTCTCATCCCTTTCAGATACCCTCCGGCAGAAAAATTACAGAGGCAGATGTGCTGAAGAGTAATACGGATACCGCAGTTTTTGTAATCAGCAGAATCGCCGGGGAAGCATCAGACCGCTGTCTCAGTGAGGGGGATTATTATTTTACCAAGGCTGAAAGAGACAATCTGGAATATGTGTGCAGAAGCTATGCCCATGTGATTCTTGTGGTCAATACCGGTGCACAGATAGATTTATCTTTTATACAAGAGCATACAGGTCCTGATGCGTGATCTACTTTGTCCAGGCAGGCATGGAGGGCGGAAACGCCCTTGGGGATATTTTAAGAGGGAAGGTGAATCCCTGCGGAAAGCTTACGGACACCTGGGCCAAAAGCTACGAGGATTATCCCGCGTCAAAAACCTTCAGCCACAATAACGGAGACGTGGAAAAAGAATATTATCAAGAGGGGATTTATGTTGGGTACCGCTATTTCCAGAGCTTTGGAATTAAGCCCCAGTACCCCTTCGGCTATGGGCTTTCCTATACGGACTTTACCATAAAGCCCGGGGCCGTACCTATTTGCGTGGATGAGGATAAGCAAAGGATTTATGTCCGGCTTACAGTTACAAATACGGGAAACCAGTATTCCGGGCGGGAGGTGGCACAGGTATATGCTAGCTGTCCCCAGAACCCATTGCCAAAAGAGTACATGCGGCTTTGCGGTTTTGGAAAAACAAGACTTTTAGGACCAGGCGAAGCCCAGGAACTGTGTATCTCCTTTCCTGCAAAAGCACTTGCTTCCTATGATGAGAAAAAAAGTGCCTGGGTCACAGAACAAGGGCTGTATGGCATATGGACAGGGAATTCCAGTGACAATCTCACCCTGATAGGGGCATTGAGTATTGAAGAAAGTGTCATAGAGGATACGGTACATATTTGTGAACGAAAGGAGGAATTAAAGGAAATCGTACGTCCTGCCAAGGAGGCATTTGCCTTTGAGAAAGAGTGGCATCAAAGACTGAAAGAACAAGCACTTCCAGTGGTACCCTTTAAGCCGGAAAAGGAGAGACGTAAATATTATCAGGAATGCCCTATGGAGAAAACTGCGAAAGAGATTGCAGACTGTCTTACCCATGAACAGCTCACCGCACTTGTGATGGGAGAGGTGGGAAAAGGACAGACCCAGGCTTCGGAAAATACCCTTGGAAGTGCGGGGATCATGGTTCCGGGTGCAGCGGGTGAGACTACCTCCATGCTGGAAGAGGAATACGGCATTCCCGGATTGTCCATGGCTGACGGTCCCGCGGGACTCAGGCTTACAAGGAAGTATCAGGTAAGCAAAAAGGATGGACATCTCTATACCCAGGGGCTGTTTGACGCACTGGAACATGGCTTGTTTGCCAAAGCCAGAGAATATGAAAATGCAGTAACCTATTATCAGTATGCCACAGCCATTCCTGTGGGAACTCTCCTTGCCCAGAGCTTTGACCCGGAGTTATTAGAGGAGGTTGGACGGGCTGTGGCGGATGAAATGGAAGAATTTCATATTTCCTGGTGGCTTGCCCCAGGTATGAACATCCACCGGGACCCACTGTGCGGCAGAAATTTTGAATATTATTCTGAGGATCCTGTGGTAAGCGGGGTGATGGCGGCAGCGATCACAAGAGGGGTCCAGTCAAAAAAGGGTGTGGGGACCACGATCAAGCATTTCGCCTGCAACAATCAGGAGGATAACCGGAAGGGGTCGGACAGTATCATATCGGAACGGACTCTGCGGGAGATTTATTTCCGGGGATTTGAAATTGCCATAAAGACTGCCCAGCCCATGGCAGTGATGACTTCCTATAATCTCATTAACGGTGTTCACGCTGCCAACAGCTATGACCTGTGTACAACAGCCGCAAGGCAGGAGTGGGGATTTCAGGGGATCATCATGACAGACTGGACCACCACCAGTGAGAATGGGGGCAGCATACCCCACCAATGCATAAAAGCCGGAAACGATCTGATCATGCCGGGAAGTGCCGGGGACAGGGAGGAAATCCTTGACGCGCTTTCAAAGGGATATCTTACCTACGAGGAGCTGAAGGAGTGTGGGATAAGAGTGCTCAGACTTGTGTGCCTGTCCTCCTGCTTTGAGGATGCTGTGAGCTACAGCACTCTATTTGAAGGAATGGAGAGGTATGCGGAAAATGAAAAATGATACAAAGATCAAAGGATATTTTTATCTTCTCCTTACCTTTACCCTGTGGGGCAGTCTCTATGTGGTGAGTAAATATGTACTTGGCAAAATGCCTGCTTTTACTATTTCTTTTTTCCGGTTTGCACTTGCCTTTGTGGCTCTTACCATAGCCTGCAGGAAGGACACAGGCAGGATTGAGAAAAAGGACTACAAATATATTGTTTTCATCGGTTTTGCCGGATATTTTATTGCAGTGGGTGCACAGCTTCTGGGAACAAAATATGCAGGAGCCTCCCTGGCATCTCTTATTAACTCCCTTAATCCGGTTACCATGACTGTGTTTGCGGCGATTCTGCTTCATGAGACTATGACCTTGCGCAAGGTGCTGGGGATTTTGCTGGCACTTGGCGGGGTGTATGTTATCATAGGAACCGGTGCACAGGAAGTGAGCCTCTCTGGTGTTGCTTTCTCACTTTTTTCAGTGCTTTTATGGTCCTTTGTATCTGTACTCACGAGAAGGATCACACAGAAATACGATGCGCTGAAGATCACACGCTATGGGGCAGGACTTGCGGCACTGATGTATCTTCCGGTGTGTGTGGGAGAAATCGCGGGCGGCCAGGAAATGCACGTAGATATTTCCTGCGTGGCGGGGCTCCTTTATATGGGAATTGTGTGTACGGGGGCAGCGTATTTCCTGTGGAATAAGAGCCTGTCCATACTGGAAGCGGGAACCTGCTCTGCCTTTTATCCCATTCAGCCTCTGGTATCCACCTTGCTTGGAATCCTTCTTCTTCATGAAAAAGTGGGACTCTCTTTTTTGGCGGGAGCGGTGCTTATTGTGGCAGGAGTGCTTACAAATTTAAGCTCACCCGCAAAACCAAGATAAAATAAGCGGGACATCCTTTATCGGGATGTCCCATTCATTTTTCCGTTCTGCAGCCGGTACTGTTCAGGTGTAAGGCCTGTTTTTTTCTTGAAGATACGGAAGAAATATTTCACATTATCATAGCCCACGGATTTGGAAATCTGGTACATCTTTTTATCTGAGGCCGCCAGCAGCTCCTTGGCCTTTTCAATCCGGATTTCATTGAGATGATCGATAAATTTCTGTCCGGTCCTAGCCTTAAAGAGGGTGCTGAGATAGCTTCTGTTCAGGTAAAAAAGATAAGAAATAAAATCCTGAGTCAGGTTCTTTTGATAATTTTTTTCCATATAGATTTTAATCTTTTCTATCACATCATCCACTGCGTAGACACTCTGGCTTTTCAGCATATTAGCAAGATTTACGAAAAACTGCTGGTAATAATTCTCCAAATCCTCAAGAAGATACAGGCGGGTCACAATATTCTGCATACTGTTGGACACGGAAGAAATATCCTTCTGGTTTAAATATTCATTCAAGATCATCCTGCATTGGTTAGAGAGGAAATAGCAGTAGTATTTCGCGTCTGCCAGAGTAAAATCCGGGATGGATAAAAAATGCCGGAACAACTCTTTTGTAAGTGCTTCTACCTCTGAGGCCATTCCGGACTCAATACGGAAGAGAAATTCCTCCAGCTTATCCCATTCTATGATTTTTGGCTCTGTGTCCTCATAGTACCAGCATTTACAGGATACATCTGTAAGAGTGCGGCGGTTTAAGGCCTCCGAGGCTTCTTCAAAAGCAGTACCCAGCTCTTCAAGTTTGCTGTGTTCCCGGCTCACCCCTATGAGAACAACGAAATCCCGGGATTTGCTAAAAGACAAAAAGGCGCTTCCGGCCTGCCGGGAAAGCTGGCTTAGGGTAAAAGGACTTTGATCCGGAAGAAGCAGAAGAAGAAAGCCCATATGCTTGTCATTTGGGTGGGACAGATAGAGAAGCCAGTCGCTGTATTCATTTTCCTCAATCCAATGGCGGATTTCTGCTTCACTGGAAATGTGTTCTCCATAAATGGTCATAAGGATGAGGTTATGGGTGCGGTTAATAAAGTTAAGTTTCTGGGAGGAGATTACAGTAGTATCTGTGTGGTAGCCTAAAATCAGATTTTTTAAAATCTGCTGGTCATATTCATAATAAGCCGCCTCTTTTTCTTCCTCAATACTGGTTATGTGGTTTTCGAGGGCATTATGGCTCTCCAGACGGGAGATGGCATCCCTCACGCATTTCTGGATGGCCTCCCTGCTAAAAGGCTTCAGGATGTAGTCGATCGCCTGGGCAGAGATTGCATGCTTCACATAATCAAAGTCCCGGTAACCGCTGATCACAATGAGGGGTAGGCCCGGGTAATGCTGGGACAGATAAGGCAGAAGCTGGGTCCCGTCCATCACTGGCATCTGCATGTCAAGGATTACCATATCCGGGTGAAGGACTTCTATTTTTTCAATACCCTCTGCACCGTTTTCGGCTTCCCCAATGCAGCAGATGATATCCCCCATAGTGGAGAGCTTTTTAATGGTGCCTTTTCGGATTAATTCCTCATCGTCTATGATCAGGTAGCTGTACATGAATCCGGTTCCTCCTTTGCAATGACTGGCAGTTTGATTTCAATGCGGGTGCCCTTTCTCTGTTCGCTGAAAATGGAAAGGCCATAACCCCGTCCGTAATACAATTCAATTCTGGAATGGATATTTTTAAGTCCGATGCTCTGTTTATTTCTGCGTCCAAGCTCCGTGAAGGAGGATTCCTCATTCAGCCGGTCCCTCACAAGATCAAGCTGCTGGGGTGTCATGCCCTGTCCGTTATCCGCCACATTGAGGTAGATCACATTATTTTCCACATATCCGTAAATGGAAATGCAGTCTCCTGCAGAACAGTAATTAAGCCCATGGTACAGAGAGTTTTCAACCAGGGGCTGCAGGATAAGCTTAAGCACCAGCTGCCTTCGTACCTGAGGGTCAAGCTTTACTTCCAGGCGGAATTTGTGGCTGAAACGGATTTCCTGGATGGACACATAGTCTGCTACGTGGGAAAGTTCCTGCTCCACAGTGACCAGCTCACTTTGGGTTTTGATGGTGTAGCGGAACATGTTTCCAAGGGCAAGGGACATGGTGGCGATGGGCTCATTGTCATCAAGCTCCGCCATGCTGTTGATGGACTCCAGGGTGTTGAACAGGAAATGGGAGTTGATTCTGGCTTCCAGTGATTTCATCTGTGCGTCCAGAATGATCAGCTTATCCTGATAATCCTGCTTGACGGATGTGTTCAGTTCCTCTACCATGGCATTGTATTCATTATAAAGTGTGCCGATTTCATCTGTCCTGTTTAGGTATTGGCTGGTGGAAGCAAGGGTATGCCCCTTCTGTGTGGCCATTTTCCGGCTTAAATGCTCGATGGGGTGGAGCAGGTTTTTGGAAAATACATAAGAAAGGACGAGAATCCCGGCAATACACGCGGCTGCAATGAGAAGCAGCAGCACTCCGGTAAAGCTGAACTCACGGAAGAGTGCGTCATAATCAAATACAGCGGTAAGCTTTAAGGAAGGAACACTCAGGGCTTCTGTAAGTGTTTGCTGGTTATCTGCTGAAAAACCAGAGCTTATGTAATCTTCGTTTGTGTACAGTTCGCAGCCGTTTGTCTCATTGTCTATAGATAACAGGGTAATGTCAGGCATGGAATTGACAACGCTCAGATCAAAAAGTGACGGGTCACAGTCGATCACAAGCACGCCCAGAAATTTATGAGTGTAAACATCCTTAAGGCTTTGGGCGAAAAAGACAGAATCCCGGCCGCCGGAAAACATCTCATGCTTATCCCGGGAGCTCACATATAAATGGCCGTCCAGTGCAAGAGTGTCCTGATACCACTGTTCTGTATCCGGTTTATACCCCACCTTAAGGTCGCCGTTTTTTCCGGCTGTGTGTCCAAGCTTTGCTCCGGAGGGAGTGAAAACATACACACCGTAAATGTAATCATAAGAATACAGCACGTTCTGACATACAAATTTGATATTCTGGTTTGATTTAAATTCCTCGTATGGTTCAAAGCCTTTATCCGGATCTGCGAATTTTTTCAGATTTTCCACAATAGAGAAATCCCCGTCAGAATAAAAGGTAAAAAGTCCTGCTGTCTGCTTGATGTTATCCAGAGTATCATTGGTTTTAACTAAGGCGTTTTCAAAAAGATTGCCCGATATTTCATCCATACGCTGGTATGTGCTCTGCTCATACCTGGTGTACGCAGCCATGGTCAGAATCAGAAGCGGCAGGATGGCGATCACGGAAAAAATGCAAAAAACTTTAGTGCGAAGCTTCATATAGCTTTCCTCTTATCTGCTTAAAATAGAAAAAAAGTACACTTGTTTATCCAACAAAAGTATACCATGGGTGTGCTAGAATGTAAACATAGAAAACAAGGAGGACGAAACAATGAAAGGAAAAAAACTCATATCCATTCTCTGTGCAGCAGGCATGACAGCATCCCTGCTTACAGTGGGAAGCAGTACAGTGCTGGCAGCAGACACCTATGACACACAGGCAATTGAAAATGCAGGGGACATTACCCTGACAATGATGGTATCCGGGACAGAGACCCAGAATGATTTCGAGACCACCGTACTTCCTGAGCTGGTGAAGAAAAAATGGCCTAACGTAACTCTGGAGGTGACGAAGCTTCCGGATGACAACTATTACACAGCTTTAAAGACAAGGCTGGCCTCCGGTGAGTGCCCGGATATCATTCTTGTACAGCCTATGTATGCAGGTTCCAATTCCTGCTACGGACTCGCGGAGGCAGGATACCTTGCAGATTTAAGCGACATGGAGTGTCTTTCCCTGTACCCTGACGTATCAGGCATGACCTATGAGGATACCGTATATGCACTGCCAAACGGAATCTCTATTTTAGGAACCTATTATAATAAAGATATGTTTGAGGAATGCGGGATAACAGAAGAGCCCAAAACCTGGGATGAATTCCTGGATGCGTGTGCAAAGATCAAGGAAAAAGGATATACCCCTATTGTCATGGGAGACAAGGATCAGTATGTGATGCAGTTTGGTCTTTACCAGCTTGCGTGCAATGTGATTTATTCCGAGAATCCGGATTATGATGAACAGCTCCGCACCGGTGATACGGAGTTTACAGACGAGGGGACCTGGGATCGGGTGTTGGAAATGTACAATCAGCTCTATGAGGAAGGCTACATTGACGCGGCACAGTCCCTTGGAACAGGTGCATCCCAGGCAATCCAGCAGTTTATTGACGGAAAAGCTGCAATGACCTTTGACGGTTCCTTTAATGTGACAGCACTTAAGGCAGAGGGAGAAGGAGGAAATTTCGAGCGCGGATACTTCCCCCTTCCGGGAGATCGGGACGATGGTAAGGTTTACACTGCAACTTGTCTTTCCGCAGGAAATGCCATTTATTCCGGTTCCAAGTATATCGACGAGTGCAAGGAACTTCTTGACTACTGGCACAATGGAGAATCTGATATATGGGATGCTTTCATTGCCACAGGAAAATATAACATGCCTTATGGAAACGGAGTGGAAACCTCTGAAAATTATGAATTGTTCAAACCCTTTGTGGATCTTATGGACCAGGGATGCGCGTTCCACTGGTGCAACCAGGCGTGGCCGGCAGGTACAGAGGGTACTATGGAGGAACTGTTCAGCGAAATGATAGGAGGTCAGGGTACGGAGGTATCCGATATTACAGAAGGAATGCAGGATAAATTCGAGGATCTTCTGGACGACTAAAAGGCAGAGGGAAAATGTTACCGCCGGTACCTTGAAATAAGGGCCGGCGGTACTTAAAAGAAGAGGATATATTACTACAGATTAGAAAGAGAGGGGCCTTATGACTAAGAAAAGAAAAGGAAACCTGTCGCTGGTATTTCCCAATAAGATGTATGCATTTCTCATACCCGCGATGGCATTTTTCATAATCTTCTGGGTTTTCCCTATTATCCAGTTATTTTATTATAGTGTTACGAATTTCAATGGAATCAATTATGATTTTGATTTTGTGGGAATGAAAAACTTTGTGAAGATTTTTGAGAACGGCACTTTAGGAAATTCCATTAAAAATACCCTTGTATATGCGGTTGTGATGGTGATTTCCAGCAACCTTATCGGACTGACCATTGCCATGCTTTTAAATATGAGAATCCGGGCAAAAGGAGTTTTCAGGACATGTGCGTATTTTCCGGCTTTGTTCAGCGCCATTGTGGTAGGGTTCATCTGGTCCTATGTATATATGCCAAGCTCAGGTATGATCGCGGGCATCCTCAATGCCCTGGGAATGGACGGTTCAGCCTTTAATCCGCTGGGAAATTTTAAGGTGGCATTGTTTGCCATTGCCTTTGTGGAGGTGTGGAAAGGCTTTGGAACTACTATGATCATTTATCTGGCCGGGCTTCAGACTGTGGACGAAAGCCTTCTGGAAGCGGGAAGGATTGACGGATGTACGGAATGGCAGCTTATCAGAAAGGTAAAGCTCCCGCTCATATCCTCCACGATTACCATCAATGTGATCTTGAACGTGATCTCCGGGCTTAAAGCCTTTGACTATGCGTTTATCATGACCAACGGAGGACCCGGCAAATCTACAAAGACCCTGATGTTCCAGATTTACGAGATTGCATTTACCGACCAGAAGATGGGACGGGCAAGCGCATTCTCTGTGGTGTCATTCTTTGTGATCATTCTGATCACCATGTTTATGCTTTACTTTTTGAATAAGAGGGAGGTGGAATTATAATGGCATTTGGAAGAAAAAAAGATACTTATAAGGAAACTGAGCGGTACGAAAAGATGTGCCCCAGAGTGTTTTTTATTTACCTGGCTATTATTGCTTTTTGTGTTATTGTAATCTCTCCTCTTGTGATCGTATTTTCCAGCTCTTTGAGAGTACCGGAAAACCAGGCATCCCCCTTGATCCTTTTTACCCAGTTTTCACTGGAGAGCTATAAGCAGGCATGGGCGAGCATGAACTATCCTATGGAGTTTCTCAATAGTGTGATGACTACTGTAGGCTCAGTGTTTCTGATCATTATTTTTGCCACCATGGCGGCTTATCCCATTGGAAGGATCAAGACGAAGTTTGCAAGATTTTTGTATTTCTTCTTTATTTCAGGACTGATCGTACCGTCCCAGATGGTGATCGTGCCTGTGGCCCAGACAATTTCAAGACTGAATGTTCCAAATACAAGGTTTACACCAATGCTTATGTTTATCACCTGTTCTCTTCCATTTTCTGTATTCCTGTTTTCGGGATTCATGAAAAGTGTTCCCGTGGAGATTGAAGAGTCCGCATATTTGGATGGAGCGGGACTGGGAACAAGATTTTTCTCTGTGGTGTTCCCCCTGCTGAAGCCGGCAACGGTTTCAGCCGTGATCACTCAGGGACTGTGGATTTGGAATGATTATTTTTATCCTATGGTGTTTATCTCCAGGAAAAACCAATATTCACTTCCGGTGGGAATGATTCAGTTTTTGGGCGATAAAGAAAACCCTGCACAGTGGAATATTCTGTTTGCGGCCTGCGTACTCTGTGCGCTGCCCCTCATCCTTATTTTCACTGTACTTCAGAAACAATTTATCAACGGTATCGCAGCCGGAGCAGTGAAGGGCTGACGAAATATCCGCCGCCGGGAACAAAAACGGCAGAAAGGGCAGGAAATGTTCAAAGGAAAAAATGCAAAAGAAAAAGCCGTATATTTCTGGATGTATTATAAGCTTCCTTTTTTAGCCGTTCTGGCGGCGGTGCTCATTACGGTTTATTGGGTGAGCGCTGCTGCAGGGGAGAAGGAGCTGGCTTTTAAAGCCCTTCTCTTTGACAGCCATGGGGGAACCCAGGAAGAGATACTGGATGAGGAGTTCAGAGCTTACGCAGGAATTGACAAAAGCAGAGAGGTATCTATTTTTACCTCCTTCCTGCTTTCCGATTCCCCTACAGGAACCTATGCCATGACAAGCCTTTCCAGATTCTATGTGGAGGTGGGCAATGAGGAGCTGGATGTATGCGGAATGCTGGAGGCAGACTTTAAAAATTATGCAAAAGCTGACTGTTTTATGGATCTGCGCAGCTGCCTTGGCAAGGAAATGCTTGAGGAGCTTAAGGAGTATCTGTACTGTCGAAATGGTGTTCCCATCGGTATTGATGCAAAAGCACTGCCGGGATTAAAGAAGGCGGGATGCTATGAGGATGAAACTGCTTTGCTTGGGATTTTATATAATTCACAACATGTAGAAACAGCGGTGCAATATCTTGAATATTTATACAACGAAATGGGAGGAAACAGACTATGAGTATTTTTTCACCGGAGGGCAAGCTTGCCGCAGTGTTGAACCGGATTGGGGATTTGATCGTCCTTAATGTGATCACAATTCTTTGTTGTCTGCCCGTGGTAACTGCGGGCGCGGCACTGACTGCTCTCTATTCTGTCACCTTAAAGATGGTGAAAAATGAAGAGGGAAAGATTCTTACAGAATATTTCCGGGCCTTTCGTGCAAACTTCAGGCAGGCGACCGTGCTCTTTGGAGTATCGGCTGGGGCTTTGCTTTTGATCATTCTTGATTTTTATGTGCTGCGCACACAGAATGGTACCATGTGGACTGTGTATAAAGGGATTCTTCTCACAGCCCTGATACTGCTTGGTACTTATATGTGTTATTTGTTTCCTGTGCTTGCAAGATTTGTGAACACAACAAAAAATACAGCAAAGAATGCGCTGCTTTTTTCCATCATACATCCCTTCCAGTCTGTTTTAATGCTGATCACAATGCTGATTCCGGTGATCTTGCCTTTCCTGTCTCTCAGGGTATTGTTTCTGGAGGTGCTTCTGGGGATCGCAGGTCCGGCTTTTCTTACAAGTATTTATTACCGCCATGTGTTTCAAGGTTTTGAGACAGCTAAGGCGGCATAAGGAGAATGATTATGGTTGATCAGGAAATGAAACGGCTGGTGAATGCTGGTTTTATAGAAAAAGCGCAGAGGTGTCGGCCAAGGCTTAAGAGCAGTGTTAAGGCCCCCCTTCGTATTGTTGCTATTTCGTCCAAAGGGGACACAGCAGAAATTCAGGAAAAATCAGATGGCCGCATGCTGCCGCGGTATTCTCTGGGTAAGGGAGAATCCCTGTGTCTTGATTTTGGTACTCACTATGTGGGCTATGTCACCTTAAAATTTAATTCTGTGGGAAGCCCTCAGGATGCCCCGGCTTTTCTGAGACTGAAATTTGCTGAGGTTCCCGGGGAAATCCTGGATGATTCCGGAGATTACCACGGATGGATCAGCAGAGGATGGATACAGGAGGAATTTATCCACCTTGACGTGCTTCCGGCTGAGGTAAGACTTCCCAGGAGGTATGCATTCCGGTATTTGGAAATTTTAGCCTTGGATACCTCGAAAAAGTGGAAGCTGGTGGTGGAGGAGGCGAAGCTAAGTGCAGTGTCGGCAGCAGATCCGGAGGCTGTGTTTCCTTTCCACACCCAGGATAAGCTCTTAAAGGACATTGACCGGGTAAGCGTGCGTACACTTGCAAACTGTATGCAGGATGTTTTTGAGGACGGCCCTAAGAGGGACAGGAGGCTGTGGATTGGTGACCTGAGACTTCAGGCGCTGGCAAATTATGAAACATTCCGGGATTATAAGCTTGTGAAACGGTGCCTTTATCTTTTTGCCGGACTGACAAGAGACGATGGGAGAGTGGGAGCCTGTGTTTTCACGGAGCCTGACTACATTGTGGATGACACGTTCTTCTTTGATTATTCCCTGTTTTTTGTTCCGGTGCTCTATGATTATTATATGGAATCCGGTGATGAAGATACCCTGAAGGAGCTGTGGCCCTGTGCCAAAAGGCAGATCGAGCTTGCGTCACAGGAATTTGGCACTACCCATGTGGTACGGGAGATGGAGGCTAACGACTGCTTCCTGGACTGGAAGGCCGGACTTGATAAGCAGGCGGGAGCACAGGCAGTGTATATTTACTGTGTGCGGCGCGGCGCGTGTCTTGCCAGGATTTTGGGCTGTACGGATGAGGCATCCCGGCTTGAAAGGGAGGCAGAGGAAAAAGCGGCAGCAGCAATGAAATACCTGTGGGATGGTACAAAGGGAATGTTTATCAGCGGCAGGGACAGACAGATTTCCTATGCAAGTCAGGTATGGATGGTTCTCGCAGAGGTGGTGAAAGGAAAAGAAGCAAGGGAACTTTTAAACCGCCTTGACGAAGAGAAGCCTGAAATGGGAATGGTAACTCCCTATATGAACCATCATTATGTTGAGGCCCTCCTTCTCTGCGGGGAGGAAAAAAAGGCGCTGGATTACATAAAATATTACTGGGGCGGTATGGTGGAAGGGGGAGCGGATACCTTCTGGGAATTATATAATCCGGAGAATAGAGAGGAATCCCCCTACGGCTCCCGTATTGTCAACAGCTACTGCCATGCCTGGAGCTGTACGCCTGCATTTCTTCTCAGAAAAATAGAAAAGATTTTTTAAAACTTTGAACTTATCATATAAAACGGGCAGATGTGCGTTAGCATACATGCCCGTTTTATTATGAAACTTAACCTCCATTTTCTCCCATTTCTATGTTATGATGTAGGGGTAAAAAGGTATTTTGCCCCTTGATGTCTAGTAGTCTATAAAGTTTGAAACCTTCATAATGACTGGACTACTAGGGGGTTCTCACAGACATTAAAATAAACACTTGAAGACCAGGAGTAATTCATATGCCCACAATAGAAGCACGCAATCCCCGCCAGCTTCACCGGAAGCTGTTCTATACATATACCGTTGTAGTATTGATCATAGCAGCAGGTCTTATGGCGTATTTTGTCACTGCGATCAGAAGCCGGACAATTCAGGCAAACAGGGAAGAAGCCGCACGCCTTCAGGCTTCAGCCGCGGAATATATATCAGATGCCGATGAGATCGCAGCTTATTTGTATGGGAATCTTTATCAGTCCGGCGAGGTGATGAAGGATTTAGAAAATGCATTTCTTTATGCGCCGGAATTATATCAGAAAAAAAGGTTAGACAGGTACTCGGACTCTAACTCTCTGGAGTCCCAGAGCATATACACATATGTGGAAGACGCTTTCACTGCTTACTCTGCAATTAAAAGAGTAGAGCTTGTAAGCTATGCAAAGAAAGAAATCACATATTGTTATCCTGAAAAGACGGTGTATCCATACAAGAAAAACGAACAGCGTTTCAAAGATATCCTGGACAATACGGCATGGGAAGAAAATGAATTTTATTTCCGTAAGGAAATCCGCAGTACAGATACCCAGAAGCCCATCGGCTGTATCATGGTCATATTTGATACTGCCCGTCTGGACAATATCAGCAGAGAGGCTGCAGTTTCCACACTGCTTGTCACAGATGAGGCCGGAGATAAGATATGGGGAGATGATTCCTACGACAAAGATGCGTTCCGTTTGGCTGACGAACAGGGAGAGCTTGAGAAACTGACTGATTCCTATGTCACAAGACAAAACGTAAAAGAGTATCAGATTTATGTTCTTCTGGACAAGAAGAAGGCCGGACATATAAGCGGTCTTGCCATTCTGGCAGTTCTGGGCATAGGGACAGGTCTTATCCTGGTGGGAGAACTGCTGATCAACTGGTATCTGCATCGTTTAAGCCAGCGCCTGAGCCTGATCCTGGAAGGAATGGAGCGGGTTATGACAGGAGATCTCACGGCCCGCCTGGCAGTAAATGAAAACGGAGATGAGCTTGATGTGATCTCTTCTCATTTCAATGAAATGTGCCGCCAGCTTGACCAGTATATCCAGAAGAGCTACCTGGCTGAGATTGAGCAGAAGAATGCCCAGATGCAGGCACTGCAGAGCCAGATAAATCCCCATTTCCTCTATAATACCCTGGAGGCTATCCGTATGAAGGCCATCACAAACGGAGACAGGGAAGTGGGAAAAATGCTCTACAGTATGGCAGTAACCTTCCGGGCACAGCTTAAGGAAAAGGATGTGATCACCCTGGCTCAGGAGCTTCACTACTGTAAGAAATATCTGGAATTGTTTGAATACCGCTATCAGGGCCGTTTCACTTCCCAGGTGGACTGTCCTCTGGAACTGATGCAGTGCCCTGTTATCAAGTTTGTTTTGCAGCCCTTGATCGAGAATTATTTCGTCCACGGAATCAGGATGGAAGCAAACGATAATCACATTGCCATTTCAGCAGAGCGTGTGGAGGAACGTCTGCTCATACGTATGACAGACAACGGAAAAGGGATGCCCGGGGAGGAAGTGGAAAGGCAGAACCATATGCTGGAGGAAAATATTTACGAAGAACACAGTTCCATAGGATTGTCCAACGTAAACCGCAGAGTGAAGGCTGTTTACGGACCACAGTACGGAGTCAGGCTTAAGGCAAGGCCGGAGGGCGGTCTTGAGGTAACGCTGGATATCAGATTTGAGGAGGGGAAAGAGAATGAAGACAGTGATGTTGGTGGAAGATGAGGAGTTTATCCTGGAGGGGCTCCGCAGTATTATTGACTGGGAGGAAATAGGACTGAAGGTGGTCCATATGGCCCATAACGGCAAGGAGGCTCTGGAACTCTTTGAGAAAGAGCCTGTGGATATCATTGTCACGGATGTGGAGATGCCTGTTCTTGACGGACTTGGCTTTATGAAGGCTTTGCGGGAGAAAAATACAAGGAGCCGCTGTATCATCCTCACAGGCTACGATGAATTTGAATATGCCAGAAAAGCGATCACCCTGGACGTGGAGGATTACATATTAAAGCCTATTGACGAAGATAAGCTGACCCAGGTACTGCGTTCCGCTGCCTTGAAGCTTGACCAGGCTGACAGGAATAAAGCGGCTGATATGGAGGAGAAATTCGGCTGGAAGCGCTTTCTGGAAGGAAGGCTTAACAAAGAAGAGGAGAATAAGTATCTGGACCTTTTGCCGCCTGTGAAGGAATATGTGGCAGTTGCCATGATGAGCCTTGAACCTGACAGTGTCAAGCGGGGAGGTATGGCGGAGCTGCTTAAGTATATCAGGGAGAAAGAACCGGCAATGCGCCCTCTTTATCTCTCTCCGGACAGTCTTCTCTTATTTTTATATATGTCAGAAATCCGGGCCGGGAACGCTGCAGAATATTTTTCAGCCTTCCAAAATGGTGTGGAGGAGAACCTGCAGCTATTCACCTTCATCAGTATCAGCCGTCCCATTGCTTCTTATCAGGAACTTCAGGACAGCTATAAGGTTTGCCAGCGCCTTCAGAAATACCGTATCATTGACGGCTATGGAAGCTGTATTGATGAGAAACACGTAAAGGAACGTACATCTCAAGACGTAGCCATAGACAGTATGACCTTACGTAAAATGATCCTTAAAAAGGACAGGGAGGGAGCCCTTGATTATATTGAGGATCTGTTCATCAACAGTATCCGGGAATCAGTGGATGTTGATGTGCTGTATCAGCTTGCCCTCAAGGTTGCTCTTATCCTCAATGACATCAAAGTGGAGTATAAGCTGGAAAAAGTGCGGAGAATGCAGGATCTTACAGAGATGCTGGAGAAGATTTACCGTGCTGAGGATATCTTCGGCCTGAAAAAGATTTTTATTGCAGAGGTTACAGATATCATCACTTATCTGCACACGGAAAATTCCCAGTATACACCTGTAGTGCGCCAGCTCATGGAAGAAGTGGCCAAGAATTACCGGGAGGATATGAACCTTAAGACGCTGGCTTACAAATATCACATGAATGCATCTTATCTGGGACAGATCTTCCAGAAGGAGACAGGCTGTTCCTTTAATCAGTATCTGAACAATACAAAGAATGGGATTGCCAAGGATCTGATACTGAATACAAATATGAAGATCAACGATATTGCCAGGGAAGTAGGATATCCTGACACCAGCTATTTCTACAGGAAATTCAAGCAGTGTTTCGGAGTGTCACCTGCATCCTTGCGGGATATCAAGAAATATGAAACAGAACCGGGAGACAGGATTTAGCGTGCTGAACGTGAAGGTGTCAGCGTGCCAGTCCCGGTGATTACAGCCAGAACAATGTGGAAGGCATTGGACTGGCTGTTGTTTTTCCGGATAATCCCCTAGAAAATGTACAAGAAACCTAAAAGTTTTCAACTAGGAATCAGGACGTACTTTGAGTATAGTAAATATATACAAAAAAGCTGCGTCACATGTCCTGCCGGCGGTCATTCTGACGTACAAGAAAGAGGGAGGTTATCGTATTGAATAGCAAGAAGAAAGCTCCTGCTAAAAAAGAAGGGCTGAGTTTTATGGCCCGGTTAAAAATGAATAAGGAACTTTTAGTTTTAAGCTTACCTGGTGCCATATGGTTTTTGTGCTTTGCCTATCTGCCGTTATTCGGTATTCTGGTCGCTTTTAAGAAATACCGTCTGTCAGGCGGTTTCTTTGAAAGTTTGTGGAACAGCGAATTTGTAGGTCTGGAAAACTTTAAGTTTCTCTTCAGCAGCGGCGATGCATGGATCGTCCTGCGCAATACTGTGCTCTATAACTTCTGTTTTATCATTCTCGGCGTAGTGTTACCGATCATTATGGCCCTGCTGCTCAATGAACTTCGCAACAAAGCAATGACTAAGGTTTACCAAAGTGCAATGTTTCTGCCGTACTTCCTTTCCTGGGTTGTTGTCAGCTACTGTCTCTTCGCGTTTCTCAATCCTGCCAAGGGATATTTTAACGGGGTTCTGCAGCAGTTTGGGAAAGACGGGATTTCCTGGTACACAACGAAAAGCTACTGGCCGTTTATCATTATCTTCATGAGCCAATGGAAGGGCGTGGGATACAACACAGTTGTTTACCTGGCTTCCATCTGCGGGATCAACAAGGAGTATTATGAGGCAGCAGTCCTTGACGGTGCCACTAAGTGGCAGCAGATCAAATATATTACTTTGCCGCTGCTGAAGCCTGTTATCACAATCCTGCTGATCATGGCAATGGGAGGCATCTTTAAGGCGGATTTCGGTCTGTTCTATCAGCTGCCTATGGATTCCGGCCCGCTGTACGATGTGACAAACGTTCTGGATACTTACATATTCCGTGCGCTGAAAACCAACGGCGAGCTTGGTATGAGTTCCGCTGCCGCACTGTTCCAGTCGGTGGTAGGCTTTGTACTCCTTATGGTATGCAACAAGGTAGTATCTAAGGTGGACAATGACAATGCACTGTTTTAGAAAGGGGGAAGAAAAGCTATGACATTCGCAGAAAAAAGAGCGGAGAGAAAGAAAGATAAAGAAATCCGCAAAATTGAAGAACAGCAGTGTGAGTGGAATATGGTCAAGAAACCTACAAACGTGGTCATTAATATTATCCTGGCTATCTGCTCTCTGGCAGCAGTGATTCCGTTCATCTTTGTTATCATTATCTCTTTGACCGACGAAAATTCTCTTGTCATGAATGGATACCGGTTTATTCCGGAGAAATGGAGCTTATATGCTTATAAGTATATTGTCCAGGCAGGGGAAAACATTATCCGAAGCTATGGAGTTACCATCCTGGTTACTGTGGCAGGTACTCTTCTGGGACTTCTTCTCACAGGTACCTATGCATATGCAATTTCCAGAAAGACCTATGCGTACAGAAAATTTTTTACCACTGTAATTACAATTCCAATGATGTTCTCCGGCGGTATGATCGCCAATTATCTTGTAGTTACCAAGGTATTGATGCTGAAGGATACCGTGTGGGCGCTGATCCTGCCCCTATGTCTCAACTCCTTTAACATCATTGTGCTGCGGACCTTCTTTAAGACAAGTATTCCGGATGCGGTGGTGGAATCCGCCAAGATTGACGGTGCATCTGAGTGGAAGCTTTTCTTCAAGATCATCATACCTATGGCTTTGCCGGGACTGGCTACCATTGGTTTGTTCCTCACACTTGCTTACTGGAATGACTGGTTCAATGCCATGATGTACATGGATTCCAAGGAATGGGTGCCTCTTCAGTATCTGCTGATCCAGATTGAAAGCTCCATTGACTGGCTTGCAAGCAATAAGTCCATGATGGGTGTGGACGGTATTAAGGCAGCAGCCAATCTGCCAAAGGAGACAATCAAGATGGCCATTGTTGTTATTTCCACCCTGCCTATTATTTTCGCTTATCCTTTCTTCCAGAGATATTTTGTCAACGGTCTGACCATCGGCTCTGTGAAAGAATAAATGACATGATGTCGGGGTCAAAAGGGAGCCGGGACAGGCGCTGTCCTCTCCAGACAGACACTCGCTTCCCTTCAACTAAGTACCAACTGCGACTAAGACGCTCAGGAGAGCCTTCGCGCCTAAGTCTTCGTAAGCACTGGATTTTCAGGCGTGCTTCCGCAAGTCTGTCTGGAGAGGACAGCACCCGCCCCGGCTCCCTTTTGACCCCGACATCATGACATAGTATTATATAAATATTTGATAAAGAAGGAGAATGATCATGAAATTTAAAATAGTTAAAAAGCTTACAGCAGTGACTCTTGCATCAGTGATGGCAGCCGGAATGCTGGCAGGATGCGGTAAAAAAACAGAGACAAACGAAAAAGGTGAAGAAGTGGTGGAGCTGACCTGGTATCAGGTGGGAGATACCCAGAAGGATGCTCCAAAGGTCATCGATAAAGTGAATGAATATACAGAAGAGAAGATTGGTGTAAAATTAAATGTGATCAATATCGGATGGGGCGACTACAACCAGAAAATGCAGGTAGTGATCAATACAGGAGATAAATGGGACATGTGCTTCACCTGTTCCTGGGCTAACGATTATCTTCAGAATGCCAACAAGGGTGCCTTCCTGGAGCTGGACGACATGCTTCAAAAAGAAGGAAAAGAAATGTATGACGTCATTGACAAGCGTTTCTGGGAAGCAGCCAAGGTAAAAGGAAAGACCTACGGCGTACCCAGCGAAAAGGAAATCGGTTCCTGCCCTATGTGGGTATTTACCAAGGAATATGTGGATAAATATGACATTCCCTATGAAGACATCCACAGCCTGGAGGATTTAGAACCATGGCTTGAAGTCATCAAAGAAAATGAACCGGAGGTGACACCTTTTTATCTGACAAAGGATTATACAGCCCCTACCTACATGGATAAAATCCAGGATCCTATCGGAATTGAATATGATGATGACACACTTACAGTGAAAAATGTTTTTGAGACGGATAAAATGAAAGATACCCTGGCTACCATGCGCAAATATTACCAGGCCGGATACATCAACAAGGATGCGGCAACTGCATCTGATGATAAGTCTGTGAAGCGTTTTGTCACAAAGGGAGACGGACAGCCTTATGCAGAGCTTACCTGGGGAGAAACCTTAGGATATGAGGTGGTTGCATCAGAAATCATGGATACACAGGTTACCAATGCTTCTGCCCGCGGTGCTCTTACCGCCATCAATAAAAACAGCGAGCACCCTGAGAAAGCCATGGAATTCCTGAATCTGGTAAACACAGATGAGTATTTGAGAAATCTTCTCAACTACGGTATTGAAGGGGAACACTGGGAAAAAGTTGAGCCGGACGCTGAGGAAGTAAAAGCAGCAGAAGGAAAGGACTATATCTATGATTGTAAGGTAAAACTTATAGAAGAGAAAAAGAAGGATTATGCGGTTCCCTACTGGGTACAGGGCGGACTGTTCAACACCTATGTGCCGGACACAGATCCCCTTGATAAGTGGAATACATTTAAAGAGTTTAACGATGCTTCCAAGGAAGCACCTTCCTTTGGATTTGACTTTGACCTGGATCCGGTGACTACCCAGGTGGCAGGCTTCCGAAATGTACTGGATGAGTTTGGAAAATCTCTGTATACAGGTTCTGTGGACCCGGATGAATATCTGCCTAAGCTTCTGAAAAAATTAGAGGCAACAGGTATCCAGGAAGTTATTGATGAAATGCAAAAACAGATTGACGAATGGAAAGCATCAAAGTAAGATAAGAAAATAAAGGGCAGGTATCTTCGGATATCTGCTCTTATGGAAAGGAGACAGAAATTATGAAACGTTCAGAAATCAATGCAGCTTTAAAAGAGATGGAGGCAATGCTTGATAAATGCTGCTTCAAGCTTCCTCCCTTCTGTCATTTCACACCGGAGGAATGGGCCGGCAAAGGACATGATTATGATGAGGTAAGAGAGAATATGCTGGGCTGGGATATCACAGATTACGGCCTGGGCAAATTTGACGAGATCGGTTTTTCTCTCATTACCCTGAGAAACGGAAACCTGAAAATGCCGGAAAAATACACAAAGACTTATGCCGAGAAGCTTCTTTATATTAAAGAGGGACAGAGTGCGCCCATGCATTTCCACTGGCAGAAAATGGAGGACATCATCAACCGGGGCGGCGGAAACGTGCTGATCCGTGTTTACAACTCCACAGAGGACGGACAGTTTGCAGATACAGATGTGACTGTAAACTGTGACGGCAGGGAGTTCACAGTTCCGGCAGGAACACAGGTGAAGCTTTGCCCCGGAGAAAGTATTACCATCTACAAATATATGTATCATGATTTTGAACTGGAGCCGGGAACAGGTCCGGTACTTCTGGGTGAGGTTTCCATGTGCAACGACGACGAGAATGACAACCGTTTCTACGAACCCATCGGCCGTTTCCCAACGATTGAGGAGGACGAGCCGGCCTACCGTCTTCTCTGTACTGAATATCCAGAGGCGAAGTAGAAGATGATCCGGCAGGAATTAACAGGGACGTGGGAGATGCGCTGTGCAGGGGGAAGCTGGCAGACAGGAGAAGTCCCGGGCAGTGTATATACCGATTTGTTAAGAAACGGCAGTATGGAGGATCCTTTTTACAAGGACAATGAAGACAAAATCTGTGCTCTGATGGAAAAAGACTATGAATATCTGCGGAAAGAGAAGGTGGACCGTGCGCTGCTGTCCTGTGACAGGGTGGTGCTGTGTTTCCAAGGCCTTGACACCATTGCAGATGTTTTTGTCAACGGAGTATTAGCGGGAAGTGCCTGGAATATGCACCGGATCTGGGAGTGCGATGTGAAGCATTTGCTCACAGAAGGTGAAAATGAAATCCGTGTGCTGTTTCATTCTCCTCTGAAATGGATAGCCGATGCCCACAGGAAATATGGAAATATCGGCAATGATGATACCTATGAGGGATTTATGCATCTGAGAAAAGCCCATTATATGTTCGGCTGGGATTGGGGTGCACATCTGCCTGATGCCGGGATTTTCCGTCCGGTAAGCCTTTTGGGGATCACAACAGCACGTATTGACAATGTTTACGTGGAGCAGGAACATAAGGACGGTAAGGTGTATCTGGATGTGAAAGCCCAGGCTGAGGTTTTGGCCTGCCAGGGAGAGGCGTCCGGAGAAGATGATCTCTTTATCAATTTTACCGTGACTGCACCGGACGGAGGAGAACAGACTTTGCGTCTGCCTGTTCACAAGGGTTTCAGCCAGGGGCGGATCACTATTGACAACCCGTTGCTCTGGTGGCCCAACGGTGTGGGGGAACAGCCCTTGTACAAGGTGAATGCCAGTCTGTATGAAGGTACGGATAAATGCCTGGATTCCTGGGAAAAGCGCATCGGACTCAGGACAATGACCATGCGGAGGGAAAAGGATCAGTGGGGAGAATGCTTTGCCCATGAAATCAACGGCAGAGAGGTTTTTGCCATGGGTGCGGATTATATTCCTGAAGATCACCTTCTGGGGAGAAGGAGCAGGGAGAAGACAGAAAAGCTTCTTCTTGACTGTAAGCTTGCCAATTTTAATTCTATCCGTGTATGGGGCGGAGGCTTCTATCCGGATGACTGGTTCTATGACCTTTGTGATGAGCTGGGGCTTGTGGTTTGGCAGGATTTTATGTTTGCCTGCTCTGTCTATGAATTGACGCCGGAGTTTGAAGAAAATATCCGCCGGGAGTTTATTGACAATATCAAACGGATACGCCACCATGCCTGTCTTGGCCTGTGGTGCGGAAACAACGAGATGGAAATGTTTGTGGACGAAGGGTGCTGGGTGACAAAGCCTTCTGAGGTACGTGACTATCTTCTCATGTATGAGAGGATCATTCCCCAGGTGCTCAGTGAATATGATCCTCAGACCTTTTACTGGCCGGCAAGCCCTTCCTCCGGCGGATCCTTTGATGCGCCTAATGACCCCGACAGGGGAGATGTACATTACTGGAAGGTGTGGCATGGTAACCGTCCCTTCTCCGAGTACAGGAAATTCCATTTCCGTTATGCTTCTGAATTTGGGTTCCAGGCTTTTCCTGCAAGAAAGACTTTGGAGACTATCACAGACAACCAAGAGGATTTGAACCCCTTTTCCTATATTATGGAAAAACATCAGAGGAATTACGGCGCCAACGGCAAGATCATGAATTATATGCAGCAGATGTACCGCTATCCCTGTGATTTTGATCTCTTTATTTATGCGTCCCAGCTTCTCCAGGCAGATGCCATCCGTTACGGTGTGGAGCATTTCCGCAGAAACCGCAATGACAACAGATGCATGGGGGCAGTGTACTGGCAGCTCAATGACTGCTGGCCTGTGATCTCCTGGTCCTCTGTGGATTATTTCGGTCGGTGGAAAGCATTGCATTATTATGCCAAACGCTTTTTTGCGCCGGTTCTGGTATCCTGCCACGAAGAGGGGTGGATGACCCAGGAGGCAAATATGAACCGCCAACACTTCCGGTTTGAGAAATCCATCCGCCTTAATGTTGTGAACGAGACACTGACAGAGCGTATCATCACTTTGAAATGGGCAGTGCGGGATGAATTTGGAACACCTGTTGCCTGGTATAGCCCAAAAGAGACTCAGGTGAAAGTTCCGCCTCTTTCTGCTGTATGGCTGGATAAGGAAGAATTGCCGGAGATTGATGTATTCAGGGAATATGTAAGCTACGAAGGATGGGAAGAGGGAGAGTGCATTTCATCAGGCACAGTGATTTTCTCTTATCCTAAATATTTCCGTTATGAAAATCCACACCTTGCCTGCCGTGTGGAAGGTGGTTATGTGGAAATCTCAGCATCTGCCTATGCGCGCAGTGTGGAAATCTTAAATGAAGAGCAGGATATTGTCCTTGAGGACAATTATTTTGATATGAATGCCGGAACACGCCGGGTGAAAATCCTCCGGGGAGAGCCGGTGGGACTGACGGTGAGAAGCGTCTATGATATTAAGTAAATAAGTATGAGGTCATAGGCGGCAAATAGTATATAATACATAAATGAGAAACATTAAATGACAGGTTGGTAAGCAGCTTTTGTTAGTGCTTGCCAATCTTTTTTTTGTTTGCTAAGAAAGTACACTATTCAAAAGATGCCTGTGAGAATATTATTTTAAGGATAAGTGCATGCTTATAATAATTGGAATGATGCAGGCGTATGGTTGCACGGAGGAGGAGAGCAGATTGAAGAGAAAAGCAGACAAAAAATATGGTATTTCTTCGGTTTTCAGCATTATTTTAAGAAACTGGAGTGTTCTGTTATCATTTGAAATGCTGTATAAAGGATTTGGCTTTATATTTCTTTTTCCCGGACTGCAGTATCTTCTCAGCCGTCTTCCGGCCATGACGGGCGAAAATTATCTTGGACAGGAGAATATCCTGGTGGTGCTGGACCATCCGCTGGCTGTGTTTTTGCTTTTTGTAATATTTTTGGCAGCAGGGGGATTTATATATTTTGAAATCAATGCACTTACCCTGTACTGCCAGGCAGGATGGAGGAGAGAACGGCTTACGGTTTGGGGAATATGGAAGAAATCAGCCGCCAGGACCATTAGTATGCTGAAACCGGGATGTCTTCCTGTATTTCTGCTGCTTCCGGCCATGATGTTTTCATTTTTTGCCTATGCCAGCGGTTATCTCCGGCTGGTGCGGATACCTGAATTTATTATGGAATATCTCAAGGGGAATTGGTATCTTTTTATAGGACTTGCGGCAGTTGTTTTTATTTTTCATCTGTTGCTCTTTTTTTATTTATTCGGTTTTATATTTCTTATGGAGGGAAGATCTTTCCAGGAGTCCTGGAGGGAGAGTGTGAGGCTTTTAAAGGGCCGGAAACTCTATACGGCAATAACACTGGCTTCCTATATACTGATATTCGCAGTAGTCTTTGCTGCTGCAGTGATCATAGGGGTGTGTCTTCTGGCCTTTGGAGCTGATTACTTTGCACAGCCAGGGGAGGCACAAGAATGGTTCCGTTTCAATTATCTTGCTTTCCAAGGGGTGTGGAACATTGCGGGAGGGGCTTTATTGTCAGCTTTTATGAACGCGGCGGCTGTTGTGCTCTTTCACAGATACCGGGGTGATATACGTCCGAAAGCAAGTAGGCGGGAGTGGTCAGTAAGGCGTTTTGCCGGAAGGATAGCAGTGATTTTCTGCACAATAACAGCTCTTTTACTTTTCAGTGAAACAGAACTGGGAGGACAAATGTTCCTGCCAGCAGACATGCCTGTTGAAATTGTTGCACACCGGGCCGGGGCAGACCTGGGACCGGAAAATACTCTGGCAGCACTTGAAGCATCCATAGCAGAACAGGCGGATACAGCGGAAATTGATGTACAGCAGTTAAGGGATGGTACCTTGATCGTGATGCACGATGATAATTTTAAACGGACCACTGGTGTGGATCTGTCTGTGCAGAAGGCCGGTTATGAGCAGGTAAAAGTTTTGGATGCCGGTTCCTATTTTTCACATAGATTTGAAGGTGAGCCGATTCCCACACTGGAAGAGATGCTGAAAGCAGCCAAAGGCAGAATCCGTCTCATGATAGAGCTGAAAGACGATGGTTTTGAGCAGGGAATGGTTGAGAAAACCCTTGCCTTGATCAAGGACTATGAAATGGAAGATCAGTGCATGGTGGTGTCTATGAGTAAGAAGCTGCTGGCACAGGTGAAGGAATATGATTCCCAAATGCAGACAGGTTACATTTCCATGCTGCTGCTGTCAGAACAATATGATCTGGGACAGGTGGATGCTTACAGTGTGGAGACCACTGCACTTTCCAAAGGTTTAGTGTTTCAAGCACAGCTTCAGGGGAAAAAAGTATACGGCTGGACTGCAAATTCGGAGAAAACAATGGAGAAAATACTCCGCTGTCAGGCTGACGGGATCATTACTGACAATCCTAAAGCAGCTGCACGTTTCCTTGAAAGGGAAGACAGGAATTTAGGGCTGGAGATTGCGGAGTATTTGCTCTTTTGATTATTTTATTACTATTTTTTGAAAATAAGATAAATATATAATTGAAAACTGAGAATATATAAGATATAATGAAAATATAAAAAATATTTTACTGATTTCACCATGGGATTTGTCTAGTAACTCGTCATAGATGAAAGGATATGGATGGTGATCGTATGAAAAGGTTTAAATGCGTATATTTTGTGCTTGCTATGCTTTGTTTAACTGTTGCCTGCGGAAAACATGCACTGCCTCAGAACACTTTCCCGTTGGAGGATGAGGTGATCACGGATGCTTTGGAAAAAACAGGGTTGGAAGGTGAGATCTCAGAGTCAGAAACAATTGCTAATGTCGAAGAGCAAATAATGCATGTGGTGCGCAGCAAAACGGAAATTTATTCTGATATGATCTTTCCTGTGGAAGATTACTCTGATCCCACAAGCAAGGTTATAGTCGCAGGAATTACCTCCTCCGTCATCGAAGGCCGGAGGTTATCTCTATTTTTTCAGCAGAAAGATGTTTCGGACCAATTGGTATGGGAGGACTGGAAAAAACAAATGGTATTCGCTGCGTTGCTTTATGGCGGTTTTGAGAACGAAGAAGAGGTATATCAGGCTTTTAACGGCAAAGAATTACCAGAAGGCAAAGAGGCATTTCAATGGGATGCTGAGCTTCCAAGTGCATATTGCAGAGTTGCCTATCACTCTCGTATATATTATGACGAATACGGTATAAAAAGGCTGTCTCCGGCTGCCACAATGAGAGTAAATATCTACGAATCCAAATCACTCTATCAAAAACTTATTACGACGAATATGATGTGGAAAAGCAGTCTCCGGCTGCCATGATGATTGACGGGTACTGTTCACACTGTGACAACACTTTGACGGGCACCAATGCTGCTGTCAGTAACCTTAATCTTGCAACCTAAGATGATATGATGTAAAATTCCTATAAATACCACATATGATTACCCGCAGGACGTATTTCTTATACATAGACGCATCAGGGTGCAGGAAAATAAGCTATCAAGGAGGAATCAGGAATGTACCGTTTGACATCAAAACTGGTTATTTACAGGAATATCGGTGAGGACAGTATTTTGTTTCAGCTGGCAGATATCTGTCAGCGTTTTGCAGAGGGCAGCTATAAGAAGGAGAATCTGATCACAGAGATTCTGGGACAGATCAACCGGCTGCTGGATCTTGCCACCAGGTATGGGTTTGACAAAAACCTGTGGCACAATTATCTGGCGTTTTTGCTTGCCATGACAGAGAATCCTTTTACCCTTGTCTCAGAAAAAGTAGGGGCAAATGAAGGGACTGTTAATGAGTTTGCAAAAAATGATTTTGCTATTTTTAAGAAGCTTTTTGACTATGATTTCACTGAAATGGAAAGAGCACTGGATATTAATTGCTTTACCATTATAGAAAATTATAAGGCTGTTGGGAAGAAGGAACAGATTTATAATAAGAGTGTAAGTGAGAAGGTTCAGAAGCTCAGTCTGTCTATAGAGCAGGCTAAGGATGAAAAGGAAATGTATCAGATCATCACTGATTTCTATAAGGCATACGGAGTGGGTACTTTTGGGTTGAATAAAGCGTTCCGTGTGTCAGAGGAGGGAATGGGACGGCTTGTACCTGTTACCACTACCGGGGATGTTGTGCTTGATGACCTGGTGGGTTATGAATTGCAGAAAAAGAAACTGATACAGAACACAGAAGCCTTCGTGGAGGGCAGGAAAGCAAATAACGTACTTCTGTTCGGTGATGCGGGTACCGGAAAGTCCACAAGTATCAAGGCTATCTTAAACCAGTATTATGACAGAGGACTGCGTATCATTGAAGTCTACAAGCATGAATTTAAAGAACTGTCTAAAATCATTGGCGAAATAAAAAACAGAAATTACCGCTTTATTATTTATATGGATGATCTTTCCTTCGAAGAATTTGAAATTGAATATAAATATTTAAAAGCCGTGATTGAAGGCGGTTTGGAGACCAAACCGGAAAATGTTCTCATATATGCAACATCCAACAGGCGCCATTTGATCCGTGAGACCTGGAGTGACCGTTCCGATATGTCTCAGGATGAGATGCACCGTTCTGATACCATGCAGGAGAAATTGTCTCTTGTGGCCAGATTCGGCGTGACCATTGGATACTATAAGCCTTCACAAAAGGAATATTTCAATATTGTAATAACTCTGGCAAGAAAGCATCCGGAGATTACCTTGTCAGATGAAGAACTGACAGCGGAAGCAAATAAGTGGGAGATGAGCCATGGAGGTATTTCGGGACGCACAGCCCAGCAGTTTGTCAATTATCTTATTAGCACAGCTGGAACTTATAACTGATCACTCCGTGACCAGTTATACGCTTCGCGATGTACAGAAATTATGCATACTGCATAATTTCGCACGTTGTATGTCTCGGGATTTTCATGCATATATGCATGAAAACACCTCGCGGGACATTAACAGTGAATGGTAACTGGAACTTATAACTAATTATGAAAAACTATCCTGCAAGCCATCCTTTTTTTCTGCACATACTATATATAGTCAGTAAGCGACATTTATCGACATAAAAAATGATATTGAACTTGCTAACTACTATATTTTTTGCAGAAGGAGGATTTTTATGCAGACAGAACATCTTGCAATCGCATCAGTTCCTGTACAGCAGTGGGACGGAAAGCTCTATGAATATGATCAGGCTCTTAAAGTGGGAACCATCTTTCCTGAACTGAATAAGCCGTTTTTTGCAGCGGAAAGCCTTCCGGGAGAAGAAGTCCCTATTTCCGGAAAAATACCCGGAAAGCCGGCTAATCCATTGTTTGGCGCAGATGAGGGAAAAACATCTGAACAAAAGGAAAGGGAGACATTGGTCTCACGCATTTCAGCAATAAGTTTCGCATTGGATGATATTGTTCTTTTTATTGATACTCATCCGAACCACGCTGAGGCAGCAGCCTTACGTACTCAATTGATAGAGGAGCGTAAACAGCTTCTTAAGGATTTTGACGAGAAGTTTTATCCGTTGACAAAAGACTGTGAAGGACTTTGGGGCGAAGGCCCAATGCCCTGGGAAGGAGCGTGCATCTGATGTGGACTTATGAAAAGAGACTTCAGTTTCCGGTAAAAATAACAACAACAAATCCTAAGATTGCCCAGCTTATTATCAGCCAGTATGGCGGGCCTGACGGTGAATTATCAGCTTCCATGCGTTATCTGGCCCAGCGTTATACCATGCCCTCAAAAGAAGTAGGCGGTCTGCTCACAGATATCGGTACGGAAGAGCTGGCCCATATGGAGATCATCTGTGCCATGGTTTACCAGCTCACCAGAGATCTGTCAGTGGAGGAAGCTAAGACAGCAGGTTTTGACGCCTATTATATAGACCATACCAAGGCATTATGGCCTCAGGCTGCGGCAGGACTTCCTTTTAACACCTGTGAATTCCAGTCAAAAGGTGATGCACTGGCAGATTTAACAGAGGATTTGGCAGCAGAACAGAAAGCAAGGGTGGTATATGATAACCTTCTCCGTATGATCACGGAACCTGAGGTGCGGGAGCCTCTGAAGTTCCTGCGGACAAGAGAAATTGTTCATTTCCAGCGTTTCGGGGAGGCAATGGAGAAGATCAAATCCACCTTGGATGCGAAAAATTTCTACTATTTTAACCCTGAATTTGACAGGCAGTTTACAAGACAGGGACGTTCATAGCCCAAAATCAATGTAAAAGGCAGCGTGATTCCTGTGGATCATGCTGCCTTTTACTATACAGAAAAGAACACTGCAGCCTTACATTGCAGAGAAGGTGAACAAGGACCTGATGGGAGGTCTCTATTGGAGTCTTAGCAGATGCTCCTTTAGGAGAGAAATTTTACACCGGAGAAACTATAAAGAATCAGTTGCCCTTTGTAAGGAAAAATGCTAGAATTGTTTTCACCAGTGTCATGTTTGCAGGAACTTTATTAAGGAGTAAAAGATGGAATATTTTAATGAAATAGAAGAGCGTGTGGTTCTTGTGGGTGTTCAGGTCAATGACAACGAGGACACTTATGAATCCCTGGAGGAGCTTGAGGAATTGGCAGAAACTGCAGGGGCTGTCACTGTGGGAAAGATAATTCAGAACCGTGAGGCCGTACACCCCGGAACTTATATTGGAAAAGGTAAAATTGAAGAGGTGCGGACTTTGGCGCTGGCTATGGATGCCACGGGAATCATCTGTGATGACGAGCTTTCTCCGGCCCAGCTTAATAATCTTGAAAGGGAACTGGACTGTAAGGTGATGGACAGGACACTTCTGATCCTGGATATTTTTGCCAGGCGGGCAGTTACCAGTGAGGGAAAGATACAGGTGGAGCTTGCCCAGCTCAGATACCGTTCTGCGCGGCTGGTGGGTCTTCGGAATTCCCTCTCCAGGCTTGGGGGAGGTATCGGAACCAGAGGGCCGGGCGAGAAGAAGCTGGAGACAGACCGCCGTCTGATCCGTACCAGGATCTCTGCCCTTAAGCAGGAGCTTTCCCAGGTAGAGAAACACCGGGATCTTATCAGGTCCAAGAGGGCCAGAGGAAATATAAAGACAGCAGCTATTGTGGGGTATACCAATGCCGGAAAGTCTACCCTTTTAAATACTATGACTGGGGCTGAGGTTTTGTCAGAAGACAAGCTCTTTGCCACCCTTGACCCCACCACCAGGCTTTTGAATCTTGACGACGGACAGCAGATCCTTCTCACAGATACGGTGGGATTTATCCGCAAACTGCCCCATCATCTTGTGGAGGCGTTTAAGAGTACGCTGGAGGAGGCAAAATATGCTGACTACATTATCCATGTAGTGGATGCTTCCAATCCTCAGGCAGAAATGCAGATGCACATTGTCTATGAAACCCTGCAGGAACTGGGAGCAACAGGCAAAAAGACTATCACCCTGTACAATAAGCAGGATGCGGTGAGTGTGGAGCAGGTGAGGGATTTCCGGGCAGATTATACCCTTAAGATTTCGGCAAAGACAGGAGAGGGTCTGTCAGAATTAAAAGAGCTGTTAGGGAAGCTGCTGGCAGAGGATCAGATTTACATTGAGCGTGTGTTTCCTTACCAGGAGGCCGGCAAGATCCAACTTATCCGTGACTACGGACAGCTTATCTCAGAGGAATACACAGAGGCTGGGATCGTAGTAAAAGCGCGGGTTCCCATGGAAATTTACACCCGGGTCACTTAAGTAAAAACAAACACCATGTAGTATATTAACGGAAAAATAACACAATATATGGTATTATTGTATTGACGTACCAGGAAGTCTTTGATACAATAGTCCTACAGCAATTCCGCCGGCAGCATGCATAGCAAGCTGCCGGTTATGAATGTGCGGAATCTCGGAACAGCCGGTGCAAGACTGCCGTGCCTACACTGCGGAGAGGATAAATCTCATGGGGAGACGTAGCCGCAGGAGGCAGCTTACCGGCCTGCCGATAAAACATACAAAAGACAAAAAATAAGAGAAAGAGAAGAAACCTCTGAAGAAGGCAGAGAATGAGGGAGGCATTATCATGTTTCAAGTAGTAAAACGAGACGGAGAAATCGCTGAGTTTAAGATGAACAAGATCACCGCCGCGATCGACAAGGCTTTTGACGCAAAAGAGAAGAATTACAGTAAGGATATGATCGACCTTATGGCATTGCGGGTAACCTCTGATTTCCAGAGCAAAATCCATGATGATAAGGTGACAGTGGAGGATATTCAGGACAGTGTGGAAAATGTGCTCATTCAGGCTGGTTATGCAGATGTGGCCAAAGCATATATCCTGTACCGCAAACAGCGGGAAAAAGTCCGCAATATGAAATCCACCATCCTTGACTACAAGGAAATCGTCAACAGTTATGTAAAAGTAGAAGACTGGCGTGTAAAAGAAAACTCTACGGTAACCTATTCTGTTGGAGGCTTGATTTTGAGCAACTCCGGTGCTGTCACTGCAAACTACTGGCTGTCAGAAATTTATGACAATGAAGTTGCGGATGCTCACAGAAACGCAGATATCCATATCCATGATCTGTCCATGCTCACCGGTTATTGTGCAGGATGGTCACTGAAGCAGCTGATCCAGGAAGGACTGGGCGGTATTACCGGTAAGATCACATCTTCACCGGCCAAGCATTTAAGCGTGCTCTGCAACCAGATGGTTAATTTCCTGGGAATCATGCAGAATGAATGGGCAGGGGCTCAGGCTTTTTCTTCCTTTGACACGTATCTTGCGCCCTTTGTCAAGGCTGACAAACTAAGCTACGGGGAAGTAAAGAAATGTATTGAATCCTTTATCTACGGTGTGAACACCCCCAGCCGCTGGGGAACCCAGGCACCGTTCTCAAATATCACTTTGGACTGGACAGTACCAAATGACCTGGCAGAGCTTCCGGCCATTGTGGGCGGCAAGAATATGGACTTTAAATATAAAGACTGTAAAAAAGAGATGGACATGATAAACAAAGCCTTCATTGAGACAATGATCGAGGGCGATGCCAACGGACGAGGATTCCAGTATCCTATCCCTACGTATTCCATCACCAGTGATTTTGACTGGTCAGATACTGAGAATAACCGCCTTCTCTTTGAAATGACAGCCAAGTACGGAACTCCTTATTTTTCCAATTATATCAACAGTGATATGCAGCCAAGTGATGTACGCAGTATGTGCTGCCGCCTTCGACTGGATCTTAGGGAGCTTCGCAAAAAGAGCGGCGGCTTCTTCGGCTCCGGTGAGAGCACAGGCTCTGTAGGGGTAGTGACCATTAATATGCCCAGGATCGCATACCTTTCCAAGACACCGGAGGAATTCTACCGCCGTCTGGACCATATGATGGATGTGTCCGCACGGTCCCTGCATATCAAGAGGGAAGTGATCAGCCGTCTTCTTGATGAGGGGCTGTATCCATATACAAAGAGATACCTGGGAAGCTTTTCCAACCATTTCTCAACGATTGGTCTTGTGGGAATGAATGAGGTTGGTCTGAATGCATGCTGGCTTGGAAGAGATATGACAGACAGCCGTACCCAGCAGTTTACCAAGGAAGTGCTGGAGCATATGCGCAGCCGTCTTTCTGACTATCAGGTGGAATATGAGGGTGAGCTTTTCAATCTGGAAGCTACTCCGGCAGAATCCACTTCCTACCGTCTTGCCAAGCACGACAGAAAGCGTTGGCCGGATATCCGCACAGCAGGAAGTAAGGGAGATACTCCATATTATACCAACAGCTCTCACCTGCCGGTGGAATACACAAGCGACATTTTTGATGCTCTTGATGTGCAGGACGAGTTACAGACTTTGTACACTTCGGGAACGGTCTTCCATGGATTTATCGGAGAGAAGCTTCCTGACTGGAAGTCAGCAGCATCCCTGGTACGTAAGATCGCACAGAACTACAAACTGCCTTACTACACCATATCTCCTACCTACTCTGTATGTCAGGAGCACGGCTATTTAAGCGGTGAGCACTTTACCTGCCCGAAATGCGGCAAGAAGGCTGAGGTATACAGCCGTATCACCGGCTATTACCGCCCGGTGCAGAACTGGAATGACGGTAAATCCCAGGAATACAAGAACCGTACACTTTACGATGTGATGAATTCTACTCTGAAAAAAGTTCACACCAGTATGGTGACCATGACGGAAGAAGACGTAAAGATGGAACCTGTGGAGACACACAAATACCTGTTTACCACCAGCACATGCCCTAACTGCAAAATGGCAAAAAAAATGCTGGAAGGTGAGGAACTTGAAGTGATAGATGCCGAGCAGAATCCTGAGCTTGCAAGAGAATTCGGGATCATGCAGGCCCCCACCCTGGTAATTACAGACGGAGAAAGCACTACAAAATATGTAAACGCCTCCAACATCCAGAGATATGTGGATGAAGGCTTATAAATAATAAACAGAGGCTGCAGCATATGCTGCGGCTTTTGTTTTACCGGAAAAGAAAAACATGAGGAGGGTGATCAAGATGGAATTGACAGTCCGGGATATACAGAAATTGTGGGAGCACAAGAGTGCAGCCCTGGTGGCAGGTACCGGCGGGCTGGACAGGGTGGTGGAGTATTATGATATGATGGAACAGCCGGATGTACAGCCATGGCTTCGTGAAAATGTGCTGATGATAACTACCGGCTATGCGATCAGAAACAATAAACGTGCACTTCTGGATTTGATCCGCAGCATGAATGAGGCCAATGCCGCAGCCCTGGCTATTAAGACAAGATTTTTTGAAGAATTTCCCAGGGAGGCGCTGGAATTGGCAGATTCTCTTGATTTCCCCCTGTTTTTCCTCAACAATGACGCAGGATTTATAGAGGCGGTTTATCCCATCATGGTTGCGATCGTGGAAGCGAAGAATAATGTGGAGCTGTTTACACGATACCAGATGGGGGAATATAACCAGAAGGAGTTGGATTCCAAGCTTTTTACAGAGCTTCTTAACGGGAAAATCACCCAGGAGGAGGAAGCGGAATACAGGGTGAATGCACTGCACTGGCCCGCAGCGCCTATGCGCATTGTGGTGTTCCGTATTATACAGGACAGTCAGGCCACAGCCTCAAGAGAAGAAAATATGGACAAAATATACCGCAATGTGAAAATATTTCTCGATACCAGCCATGTATGGGGGACAGTTGTAAACCGTAAGGATGAGTGTATCTGTATTCTGAAGGATTTAAAGGATAAAGATAAGCTCACTGAAATCTGCCGGGAAATCTGCCGCCGCATATCAGTCCGGTACAGGTATGAGGCAGTGGCCGGGATTTCAAGCCTCTTCGGAAGCTACCTGGAGCTTAAGTCTGCATACCGTCAGGCACAGGACGCTGTAAAAATTGCTAAGATCCCCCGCATCGGGGCGGACATCCTGTGGATTGAGGATGAGCTTTTCGAACAGGTTATGCTGCGGATCAGCGGGGAGGAATATGTGCAGAGATATGTGAAGGATACCCTTGCCTGTGTGGAAATTTATGACCGTGACCATGAAAGTAATCTTGAGCAGACTCTGGAGGCCCTGCTCAGGCACAGCGGATCAAAAAAGCTGGCAGCGGAGGAATTGTATGTACATAGAAATTCCATGGCGTACCGGGTGAAACAGATAGAGAAACTGATGGATTGTGATCTGTCAAGCCCGGAACATCTGATGCGCCTTGGTTTTGCCTGCAGGGTGAAGGAATATATGAAGGACAATAAGAATTAACTTGCTAGTGTGCCAAACACGAATGTGTCAGCACACTTGTGGTGTATTTGCAAAACAGACAAGTGACTTTGGAGCAGAGATAAATCTGTCATTGTGCACGATGCACAATAAGCCCGGAGTAGTTTCAGTCGTCAGATTGCACAATTCATCAGGTTGAAGTGATATAATGGAAATGTGTCAAAGCCAATGTGGGCGCAAGAACTCACGTTGGCTATTTTATTATGAAAGTCCCGGACGGCAGCCATGAGACGGTGCATGCCTGCATACACCGTCTCATGGATATGGTCCGGGCTAACCCATTATATATAGTAGGAGGAGAGAGAATGACAAACGAAGAACGCAACAAAGAACTGCTTCAACTGGAACAGATAAAGATCAAAGCTTCAGAACATCCCAAGGCGTTTTCGCCTAATGTGCTGATTCTGAATATTTTGATGAGTATGATCGGCGCTATTATAGGTCTGGAATTGATCGTGCGTACCGGCGTTGCACCCAATACCTCAATTGTCGGTGCTTTATTTGCCATCATTTTATCACGGATTCCCCTGAAGTTCCTGCAGAAGTACAAAAGTATCCACAGCCAGAACCTGATACAGACATCTATATCAGGTGCAACTTTTTCGGCGGCAAACAGTCTTCTGCTGCCTATCGGTATTCCGGTTATCATGGGAAGGCCTGACCTGATGTTTCCTATGCTGATCGGTGTGTTTATTGCAACTGTGATCGACGCCACTATTCTTTATAAAACCTTTGACACGGAGATGTTTCCGGCAGCAGGCTCATGGCCTCCCGGTGTGGCTTCTGCCCAGGCGATCCTGGCAGTAGTGGAAAAAGGTAAAAAAGCAATGCTCTTGATCGTGGGCGGTGTCATTGGTGTGGGCGGTAAGATGATGGGTATTCCCACAGACCTTCTGGGTGTTTCCTGGTTTGGTGATTTTGCCGCAATGGCAGCTCTCGGCGTGGGAAGTATTGTGATCGGAGTCATTAAGACTAATGGATTTATCCTGGATCTTTTTGGCCGCAGCTTTGGGATTGTGACCAATCTTTTCGGGGAGGGTGCAGACCTGGCATCCCAGTCAATGTTTAAATATATGCCTCACGGTATCATGATCGGTGCCGGCGTGATTGCCCTGCTTCAGGTATGTAAGATGCTCTTCGCAAAATCAGGAAGTGACAAGAGTGCTGCAGGGAAATTTACCCAGAGTATGTCTAATATGAAAAAAGCACTGGGCTGGGGTTATGTGGCTTATTTCGGCCTTGCGATCCTGCTGGCGGTAGTGACAGGTATCTACTCTGATATGTCAATACCGAAACTGATCCTCTGGATCATTTACGCTGCCTTCGCAGCCATTGCATCAGAACTGATCGTAGGAATTTCCGCTATGTATTCCGGATGGTTTCCGGGATTTGCCACAGCACTGATTTTCCTTCTTGTGGGAATGCTTTTGGGATTCCCAACCATTCCGCTGGCAATTCTGGTTGCCTATACCGCAGCTACAGGCCCTGCATTTTCCGACATGGCTTATGACTTGAAATGCGGTTACATTCTTCGTGGAAGCGGAGCAGATCCGGAGCTTGAGAAAGAAGGAAGAAAGCAGCAGTATTATTCTGAAATCCTGGCTTTTACCGTGGCTGCTGTTATGGTTGCTCTTCTTGCAAACAAATATTTCAGCCAGGGATTATTTGCACCGGTGGATGCCACCTTTGCCACTACCATTGAGGCAGGAGCAGGCGGAGATGTTGCCAAGTGGCTGCTGATCTGGGCGATTCCGGGAGCGGTCATTCAGCTTATCGGCGGATCCAGACAGGTAGGAATCTTGTTTGCCACTGGTCTTTTAGTGGGAACAACGGTCAATGGTGTGACTATCCTTGTGGCCCTGCTGATCCGTTATGTATTAGTAAAAAGAAACCCGGAGAACAAAGAAACACTTACTATCCTTGGTGCCGGTGCATTAGCCGGAGCGGCTCTTTACAGCTTCTTTACTGCGACTCTGGCCTTGGGCAAGAAGAAATAGCAGTGTATTACAAAGGAAAGAGGTAGGGAAATATGGACAATAAGGGAATACGTCTCACAAAAGATATACTGGATGATGCGCTGACCGGAGGAACCATTCTTGGCGGCGGCGGAGGGGGAGATGCAAAGAAGGGCAGAAAGTATGCAGAGATTGCAGTTGAGTATACAGATCTGCGCCTGATCCCCATAGAGGCTGTGAAGGATGACAACATCCTTCTTACAGCATCCCTGGTGGGTGCACCTAAATCTGAGAATCAGTTTATGACGGGAAAAGACCTGGTGCGCACAGTGGAAATGATCAGAGAAAACTGTGATTTTACAATCGGCGGGATCATAACCAATGAGCAGGGGGGCGAGGCCACAGTGAACGGATGGCTTCAGGCTGCAATGCTGGGTCTTCCTGTGGTAGATGCTCCTTGTAACGGGCGTGCTCATCCCACAGGTGTTATGGGAAGTATGAATCTTCACCGAATGAAAGATTATAAGACAGTACAGGCCTGTGTAGGAGGAAATCCGGAGACAGGAAATCATATTGAGTGTTTTTTTGAAGGAAATATCGAACATACTTCCAAGCTGGTACGTCTGGCATCTATTGAAGCCGGAGGACTTGTGGCAGTGGCAAGAAACCCTGTCACAGCCGCTTATGCAAAGGAGAACTGCGCAGTGGGCGGAGTAAGCCTGGCAATAGAGACTGGTAAGGCTTTCCGTGAAGGTCTGAAAGTTTCTGTGGAAGAAGGGGTAAAAAATGTATGTGCTTTTTTAAATGGAAGGATTCTGGCAAAAGGAGAAGTCAGGAATTTTTCCATTGAGACAACCGGGGGATTTGATGTGGGATATGGAGAGGTGGACGGCTGTGAGCTGACCTTCTGGAATGAATATGCCACTGCAGAGAAGGACGGGGTACGTCTTGCCACGTTCCCGGATTTGATCATGACCATTGATGCAAAGACAGGCGAGCCTGTGACAACAGCCATGATGAGAGAGGGGCTTGAGGTATATGTGATCGCAGCGGACAAAAAGCACCTGCGTCTTTCACCTACCATGTATGCCCCTGAACTTTTAAAAGCAACTGAGGATGTGATTGGGAAAGAAATGATTTCCTATCTTTCAGAGTAAAGGAATAACGGGAGGATGATCATATGTTGATGAAACAGATTATAGAGGCTTATGACGTACTGGATGACAGCTATGTAAACGGCAGGAAAGTAGAAGAATATCTTCGGGGTATTAAGAAGGACGCAGATATTGAGGTATATACTCTTGAGGGACCAAAAGGAACTACAGATATGGTGAGAGTCAGAATTCCGGGCTCCTGCGGAAAAACAAAAGGCGGCAGCGCTCCTACCATCGGACTTTTGGGAAGACTGGGAGGAATCGGCGCCCGCCCTGAGAGAATCGGCTTTGTATCAGACGGAGACGGTGCTCTTGTGGCTGTAGCCCTGGCAGCTAAGCTCCTGGATATGCAGAACAAAGGGGATGTGCTGGACGGGGATGTGTTTATTTCCACTCACATTTGTCCTGACGCACCTACAGCGCCCCACGATCCCGTACCTTTCATGGGTTCTCCTGTTGAAATGTCACAGGTGAACAAAGAAGAAGTCAGCAGTGAACTGGATGCTATTCTCTCTGTAGACACCACAAAAGGAAACCGTGTCATTAATACAAGAGGATTTGCAATCTCACCTACTGTGAAGGAAGGGTATATTCTTCGTACTTCTGAGGATTTACTGGACTTAATGCAGATAACCACAGGCCGTCTGCCCTATGTATTCCCTCTGGCAACCCAGGACATCACCCCTTATGGAAATGACGTACATCATCTTAACAGTATCCTTCAGCCCTGCACCGCTACAGATGCACCTGTGGTAGGCGTGGCAGTCTGTGCGGAAACCATGGTGCCGGGATGCGCCACAGGGGCTACCCATGCGGCTGATGTGGAAGAAGCAGCCAGATTCATGCTGGAAGTGGCAAAAGCTTACGGACGGGGAAAATGCAGCTTCTACGATGAAGACGAATATGCCCGTCTTGTGGGATTATACGGAGATATGAAACAGCTTCAGACTCTGGGGAAAGAATAAGGAGGAAGACTTATGAAGGTAGGAGCCATCACCATCGGACAGGCGCCCAGGACGGACGTGACTGCAGATATTATGGATATTTTCGGCGGAAAGGTGGAACTCATCCAGGCAGGCGGGCTGGACGGCCTGACAAAAGAGGAGATTGCCGGGTTCGCTCCGGAAGAGGGAGATTATGTACTTGTCTCACGCCTGACGGACGGAAGCTCTGTGACCTTTGCGGAAAAACATATTTTGCCCCGTCTTCAGGAGGCAATCCATCATATGGAAAAGGAAGGCTGCAGACTGATCATGTTTTTCTGCACAGGCTCCTTTCCTGAAGACCTGACGGCAGAAAAGATACCGCTTATTTATCCCTGTGATATTTTAAACCGCACAGTACCTCTTTTGACAAAGAAGTCAAGTATTGTGTGCATTACCCCATCACCCCTTCAGCTTTCACAGACAGAAGCCAAATGGAAAAATTATGTGAAAGAGGTCACATCTGTGGCAGCGTCACCCTACGGACCACGTGAGGAACTGGAGAAGGCTGCGGAACAGGTTAGGGATATGGATGCAGACCTGATTGTTATGGACTGTATCGGATATACCCAGGAGATGAAAGAAATGTTTGCTAAAAAAACAGGCAAGCTGGTTGTCCTTCCAAGAACCTTGTTAGCCCGTGTGATTTCTGAACTCACAGATGTGGAAAGCTAGAGTATGTTTGAAGAATAAAGGGGAGAAATTTATGACTCAGTTAGTGGATACAGCAAAAAATATTCTTCTTTCCTGCCTTGATGCAAAAGTAGGAGAAGTTGTTCTGATCATCACAGACGACACCAGGGTAAAGATCGGACAAGCCCTATATGACGCAGCCAATAGAATTGGCTGCGAGGGGCTTCTTATGGTGATGAAGGAACGGGAATTAAGCGGTGAGGAACCGCCAAAAGCTGTGGCGGATGCCATGAAAGCAGCGGATATTGTAGTGGCGCCCACAGCCAAATCCCTGACACATACAAATGCCAGGATCCATGCGGCTCAAGCAGGTACCAGAGTAGCCACCATGCCGGGGATCACAGAGGAAATGTTCACCAGGGGCGCTATGACTGCAGATTACGGTGAGGTGGAAAAACTCACAGCCAGGATCACAGAGATGCTCACAAAGGCAGAAAATGCCAGAATCGAGAAAGAGGGAAAGGTACTGAACCTTAAGCTTTCCGGAAGAGAGGGAATCCCAAGTCCCGGAGTTTACAAAGAGCCCGGCAAGTGCGGTAATCTCCCTTCAGGAGAGGCTTATATCGCTCCATTAGAGGATGGCTCTGACGGAGAAATGATCATCGATGGTTCCATGGTGGGCATAGGAAAACTGGATTCCCCTCTTAGCATGGTGATCTCAGAGGGAAAACTGCGCAGCGTCACAGGAGAGAAGAAAGAAAATCTTGATATCCTGCTGCAGAACAGCAACAATGCCACATTGTGTGAGCTTGGGATCGGAACCAATGAGGCAGCAATTTTAAACGGTATTATTCTTGAGGACGAGAAGGTATACGGAACTGTGCATATTGCCTTTGGCACAAATACTTCTTTCGGGGGAACCAACAAGGCGCAGTGCCATATGGACGGAATTATCCTGAAACCCACACTTTATCTGGATGATATCCTGGTAATGGAAAATGGTGAATTTAAGGTCTAGATTGACATTAGTTATGAAACTGTAAAGCATTTTGTAAGGGGCTGGATTTATGAGCGGGGCCGATAGGTCTAAAATCTCATAGAACAGCCCCTATATATGGAGGAAGAGACAATGAAGATATTTAAGGTTGGTCTTATCCGGGTTCTCACCACAGAAGACGAGACAGTTCTGCATTCCCACGGAAAACTGATCATGAGAAATTTTCCGGGGATCACAGTGGAAACCAAGTGTATCCCGGATCAGTATGAGGGCATTCACAGCCCGGAACTCTGCGCAGCCGCCATACCAAAAATTGTAGAGACAGCAAAGAGTTTCACAGATGTGGACATGATCATAGTAAGCTGCGCTGATGATCCCGGCGTGGAAGAAATCCGCAGAGAGCTTCCCGGAATTCCCGTCACAGGAGGAGGGGAAACCACAGTGGCTCTTGCCATGAAGTACGGTGAAAAAATCGGCGTGCTGGGCATTACAGATTATGCCCCCCTTGCATACCGCAGGATGATCCCTGCCCACAGGATGCTCCTTGGCAAACCGGACTGCGTAAACAGTACCCTGGATTTAATGACAGACACAGGCAGAGCAGCTATGATGGCAGAAGGACTTCGCCTGAAAGAACAAGGGGCCCAGGTGATCGCCCTTGCCTGCACAGGCCTTGCCACCATCGGAATCGCCAAAGAACTGGAGGAGACAGTAGGACTTCCGGTCATAGATCCGGTGATTGCGGAAGGATTGTTTGCATATTTCGAAAAAATTAGGGATTGACGGGGGGACGCTTTCGCGGAAGGCTGGGGCTGGGACCGGGGGGAGAGGAATGAGGCGGTACGTTCGTTTTGCATGGAATCACTAAGCGGCTGAGGCGTCCTGCTTTGTCGGAGCAGTCGCCAACTCGCAAAATTCTCTGATGAGAATTTTGCTCAGACAGGGCTCCCTTGATTTTGTGCCTGTAGCACAAAATCACCTCGGCGCAGACCGCCTCACCCCCTAAGTGATTCCAAATGCGCACTCAAAGCACCGCCGCATTCCGCTCCCCCCGGTCCCAGCCCCAGCCTTCCGCGAAAGCTGACGTTTCAAGGCGGGACGTAAGAACTGGGAACCGTAACGTTTGTTAATACATGAATATTGCTAAGAATTAGGAACCGTAACGTTTGCGAATACATGAATATTATTAACTTCCACATTCAAAGAATCTTCCGGCAGAGGACGTAACGCAGTA
Organism: Eubacteriales bacterium; assembly: GCA_030524175.1. GTDB lineage: Bacteria > Bacillota > Clostridia > Lachnospirales > Lachnospiraceae > Blautia_A. The sequence goes on along the minus strand of JAUNHC010000014.1, from coordinate 19,615 downwards.
ATGGGGTGAAAACGTAGAGGAAGGGGATGAGATGGGAACCCGGTGCGGGGGCTTTGAGCGAGGACGAGACAGATCTTGGCTTTCAGTTGGAGCGATCAGGAAAAGCCGTGCCCCGGCACGGAGTAAGGCCTGTCTGAGCAGCGTTTGCATCAGCAAACGCTGCGAGTTGCCGCACGCCTTTTCCGTCCCCAAGCAACAAATGAAAGCCTAGATATGTCCGCCGCAAGCGATGCCCCCGCACCGGGTTCCCATCTCATCTCCGCACGACAACTTTCCGGAGAATCCCATTCCCTTATTGACAACTCTCCCCATATTATGTTATAAATAACATATTAAGTTAAACCGTTGAAGAAGAGTAAGTACCTTTTATGTTTCTGAATCCAGAGAGCTGCGGGCGGTGGGAGCGCGGCATCAGAAGTGGAGGGGAATGGGCTTCTGAGGGCAAGCAGAATTCAGTATGCGAGCCGGAGAGAACACTCCGTTAACAAATTCAGCATATGTCAGTATGCTATGAGTGGGTATGTAAATACCAAGCCGGGTGGCACCGCAGGAGTTATACTCTTGTCCCTGCATAACAGTAGTTGTGGGAGACGAGGGTATTTTTTTATTTCCCAGAAAAGAATGATTGTGAATATCCCGCCCACGTAAAAGAGAGGAGAATGAATTATGAGTGAAGCAAAGAAGATTCCTTATAAAATTTATCTGGAAGAGAGTGAGATGCCAAAGGAATGGTATAATGTCAGGGCTGATATGAAAAACAAGCCGGCACCTCTGTTAAATCCCGGAACTTTAAAGCCTATGACTCCTGAAGAATTGGGCGTTGTTTTCTGTGACGAACTGGTTAAGCAGGAGCTGGACAACGATAATGCATATATTGAAATACCGGAGGAAATCAGAAGCTTTTATAAAATGTACCGTCCGTCACCGTTGGTACGTGCATATTGTCTGGAAGAAAAGCTTCAGACCCCGGCTAAGATTTATTATAAATTCGAAGGAAACAATACAAGCGGAAGCCATAAACTCAATTCTGCCATTGCTCAGGCTTATTATGCAAAAAAGCAGGGGCTTAAGGGTGTGACAACAGAGACAGGGGCCGGACAGTGGGGAACTGCTCTTTCTATGGCCTGTGCATATCTGGGACTTGACTGCCGTGTATATATGGTAAAATGCTCTTATGAGCAGAAACCTTTCCGCCGTGAGGTCATGAGAACCTATGGTGCCCAGGTTACGCCGTCACCCTCCGAGACGACTGAAATCGGCAGAAAGATTCTGGCAGAGCATCCCGGAACCACAGGAAGTCTTGGCTGTGCAATATCTGAGGCAGTAGAGGTGTCAGTGGGTAGTGAGGGCTACCGTTATGTTTTGGGAAGTGTGCTCAATCAGGTACTTCTCCATCAGTCCATCATTGGTCTGGAGACAAAGGCAGCTCTTGATAAATACGGCATTGTGGCAGATATGATCATCGGCTGTGCCGGAGGCGGATCCAACTTAGGAGGATTGATCTCACCGTTTATGGGCGAGCAGCTCCGGGGTGAGAGAAAGTACCAGTTTATTGCAGTGGAACCGGCATCATGCCCAAGTCTTACAAGAGGAAAATTTGCCTATGATTTCTGTGATACAGGAATGGTCACTCCTCTTGCAAAAATGTATACTCTTGGAAGTGGCTTTATCCCGTCAGCCAACCATGCCGGCGGCCTGCGCTATCATGGCATGAGCTCCACACTTTCCCAGCTCTATGCTGACGGCCTGATGGAGGCACGTTCTGTTGAGCAGACTTCTGTGTTTGAAGCAGCAGAAATGTTTGCAAGAGTGGAGGGAATCCTTCCGGCACCGGAAAGTTCTCATGCGATTCGCGTAGCAATTGATGAGGCTATGAAGTGCAAGGAGACAGGGGAAGAGAAGACCATTGTATTCGGGCTTACAGGAACCGGATATTTTGATATGGTCGCTTACGAAAAATTCAATAACGGTGAGATGTCTGATTACATTCCTACTGATGCAGACCTGCAGGCAGGCTTTGACGGTATCCCGAAATTCCCGGGGAATGAGTTTTAATTCTGCTGACAGTTCAGGCTGTAATGATTTGACAACTTTTCTGAAATGTGATATCTTAATTAGCAATCAGGAAAGGATGTGATTTCTTACATGGATGACAGTGCGGACAGTGACAGTCATAATAAAGTAAATACAGCTGTACCATGTAGTGTTATGAATAGTTAAAGGTATAGTCTGTCTTCCGAAAGGAAGATGGATTATACCTTTTTGTGCTTTTTAACCTCAGAATGCCGGAGCGTTAAGGTTATGGACAGACACCATGGTGTATGGTGAACACTATTTTGTTGAACACTAAATATATGGAGGAGAAAAATGATACAGCCAATAATATTGTTGATAGTTTTGATATTTTTAAATGCTACTTTTGCAAGTGCGGAGATTGCGGTGATTTCCATGAATGAAGCCAAGCTTCGGAAGATGGCGGGGGACGGGGACCGAAGAGCGAAGAAGCTTACCTCGCTCACAGAACAGCCGGCACGGTTTCTGGCTACGATTCAGGTGGCGATCACATTGGCAGGACTGCTGCAGAGTGCTTTTGCAGCTGAGAATTTTGCCGGGCCTCTGGTGAGGATACTGGTGGATGCAGGTGTGACGATACCGGAGAATATCCTGAAATCAGCTTCCATTGTTGTGATCACCCTTATATTAGCTTATTTTAACCTTGTGTTCGGAGAACTGGTGCCAAAAAGGATTGCCATGAAAAAGGCGGAGTCCATGGCGCTTGGTATGTCAGGAATGCTGTACACAGTGGCAAAGGTTTTTGCCCCTCTGGTATGGCTGCTCACTGCATCTACCAATGGTATTCTCCGTCTCCTGGGCATGAACCCGGACGAGGAGGATGAGGTGGTGACAGAGGAAGAAATCCTCATGATGCTTATGGAGGGGAATGAGCAGGGAACCATTCACGAAGAGGAAAATGAGATCATCCAGAATGTGTTTGAGTTTGATGATATTTCCGTGGAGGAAATCTGTACACACCGCCGTGAAGTCACTGCCCTGTCAATGGATGACAGCGACCGGGAGTGGGCGGAAACCATACACAGCAGCCGTCACACTTATTATCCTGTGTACGGAAAAAATCTGGATGATATCATAGGTGTTCTGGATACGAAGGATTATTTCCGCAGCAGCGATAAATCCAGAGCCAATATTCTGGAAAATGCTGTAGATGAGCCTTTTCTTGTACCGGAAACAATGAGGGCAAATGTCCTGTTCCGGAAAATGAAAGAAAGCCGTATCTATTTTTCAATTGTACTGGATGAGTACGGCGGATTGTCGGGTATAGTTACTCTACATGATTTAATGGAATCCCTTGTGGGAGAACTGAATGAAAAGGAAGAGCCATGGAAACCGGAGGACATAGAAGAGGCAGGACAGGGAAAATGGAACATACAGGGCTGTGCGCTTCTTGATGATGTAGCAGACGCTCTCAAAGTTTCTCTGCCAGTGGAAACCTATGATACCTTCAGTGGATTTGTGTGCGGAGTGATAGGACGTATCCCTAATGACGGAGAGCAGTTCACCTGTGAAACCAAAGAATTGACCATAGAGGTACATGAGGTAGTGAATCATATGATTGGGGCTGCAACAGTTATGCAGAAACAGATTTAAATATCCGTGTGTAAAATAGGAGGTGCCGGAAAAGGCATCTCCCTTTTTCGCTTTATCATCTAAAATTACCATCCGGATTTTGTCTAATTATCACAAAAATGGGGGCAGTGGCGTATTTCTCTTAAATCAATCTTGACAATAGCCTATTTTTATAATATCATTATGTCATGACAAAGGTATATAAAGACATAAACAAAGAAGGAATGGTGATTATGTGTAAGTACGAAAAGGCCACACAGCCTACAATTTATTTTATTGGTGTGACTACGGGAAGTTCTTCTATTATGAAGGTTTTTCCAAGATGGGCGAAGGCTCTGGGGCTTAAGGATGCGGTGATCAAGGGGATTGATTTCAAACCCCATTCCCCGGCAGAGGAATACCGGGAAGCTGTCGAGTTCATAAAGGAAGATCCCCTTTCTCTGGGAGCGCTGGTTACCACACACAAGATTGATTTGTATAACAGCTGCAAAGATTTGTTTGATTACATAGACCCCTTTGCAGATCAGCTTGGTGAGATATCCTGTATTTCCAAGTTGGACGGAGAATTCCGTGCCCATGCCAAAGACCCAATATCCAGCGGACTTGCCCTGGAGGCATTTGTACCGGAGGATTATTGGAAGGATTACGGCGGAGAAGTGCTTCTGCTGGGAGCCGGAGGCGCATCCCTGGCAATGTCTGTATATTTCACCCAGAAAAAATTCGGTGACAATGTACCTGTAAAAATCACAATTGCCAACCGCAGCCTGCCAAGACTTAAAGAGGCAGAGAAAATCCTGTCCGGTTTGAACGAGAAGACTACATTTAATTTTGTGCTGAATCCCACACCGGAGGATAATGATAAGACGCTGGCTGCCCTGCCCCCTCATTCTCTCATCGTTAACGCGACGGGACTTGGAAAAGACGGCCCCGGCAGTCCTCTCACTGACAACTGCCAATTCCCCAAGGACAGCCTTGTATGGGAAATTAATTACAGAGGAGATCTGGTTTTCAAGGATCAGGCTGAGGCACAGCAGCAGGAGAAGAATCTTCTCATCGAGGATGGATGGGTATATTTTATCCATGGATGGACACAGGTGGTTTCAGAAGTATTCCATACCCCCATTGAGGGAGAGGTTTTGGACAATCTAAGCGAAATTGCGAAAAACTAAAATTGTGTATGTTGCATAAAAATAACAATAAAATATTATTTAAATTAACAAATTGTTAAAAACGGATTGACACTTATATGGAGATATAGTAAAATCCGATTTAAGAAATGTCACTATGTCATAACATTGGTAAAAAACAACAATAAATATTTATAGGAGGAAGAAAAATGAATTTCAAGAAAGCGTTAGCAGCAACAATGGCAGTAGCAATGGTTGGGGCGATCACAGTTCCTGTAATGGCAGCAGATGAGGGCGGAAGTGAGCAGAAAACTTATTATTATGTAGCACCTGGTCTTGGCCAGCCCTACAGCATTGACATGATCAAAGGTCTTCAGTTTGCAGCAGAGAAATACGACTGCAAGATTATCGCTCAGGGAGCTAATGACTGGAATTCCGACACTGCATGTGCATCATTGGAGCAGGTTATTGCCAAGAATCCTGACGGAATCATCACAGCAGCCTGGGACGCAGCCATGAACCCTGGCATCCAGAAAGCAAAGGAAGCAGGAATTCCTATCATCGTAGTTGAGGCAGAGAGCGGAGAGTTAGGGGATTTATACATCGGTCTTGACAATGTGGATGCAGGACGTGAAACAGCACAGACTCTTATTGATCTGGCTGGAGATTCCGGCAAACTTCTCGTGATCGGTAACTGGGGTTCCACAAATATTGACCAGAAATTTGAAGGCTTAAAAGAAGTTCTGGCAGATACAAGCTGGGAGATCGTTGGAGATCAGGACAGTGAGGCTGACGCTGCAACTGCATTACAGGCAGCAAAAGACCTTTTAAGCTCCAATCCGGATGTGACAGCTTTTGTAGGACTTGATTCCGCATGCGGCGGCGGTATTGCCGGAGCAATGGAAGAACTGGGAATGGAACCGGGATCTATGACAGTCGTATGTGCTGACCGTGAAGATGCAATGTTAGATTATATTGCAGACGGATATATCCAGGCTTCTCTTACAAACAGAACAGCTGCAATGATGGATATCGCAGTATCCCTTCTGGAAAATGTTACAAATCATGACTTCCTCAATGTACCTGTAACAGGTGACAATGCAGCTTCTGACATCAGCGTATGGCCTCTGAAGATGTACACAGGTAATGTTGTTATCACACAGGACAATGTAGAGAATTTCTATCATGATGCACTTGGAGAATATGGTGCAGACAATTACGAAGGCTAATGATAAGTCTGGGACACTGAAGTGTAGGCTAATAGAATGAAAGCATGCTATGCTTTACAGGAAGCAGGCATATTGGAATATAAAAGATAAAAGAAAACTGCGATAATTTCGCAGTTTTCTTTTCAAAAAGATGGAGTGGGTGAAACATGTCCGGACAAAATGCGGAGTTCTTAAAAATCAGAAATATAACAAAAACATACGGTGTAGTGAAAGCGTTGACAGATGTATCCTTTTCTATCAGGCAGGGAGAAATCCATACAATACTTGGAGAAAACGGTGCCGGAAAAAGTACGCTGGTTAAAATTATCATGGGTGAAGAGAAACCGGACGCTGGAACGATCACCTTGGATGGAGAGCAGATCAAGACATATACTCCATCAGCAGCACAGGCCATGGGAATCCGCATGGTGCACCAGGAGCTTGCGGTATTTGAGAATATGACAGTGGCAGAGAATATTTATCCAAGCCACGATTTTAAGAAGGGCGGAAGGATTGATTACAGCCGCCTGTATGAGGAAACACGTAAACAGTTGGAGAAATTCGGCCTTAAGACAGTAAAGCCGGAGGAACAGATGGGGGCAGTGACCCTGGCCGGTCAGCAGATGACAGAAATCATCCGCTGTATTGTGGCACAGCCAAAGGTAATCATCTTAGATGAGCCTACTTCCGGCCTGAATGACGAGGAAGCAGACCGTCTTATGGAGATTCTTGAACGCCTGAAGTCAGAGGGAATGACGATCATTTACATTTCCCACAGGCTGAAGGAGATCATGAGGATATCAGACCGCGTTACCATTATGCGTGACGGGGAGTATGTAACAACCTTAATAAACGATGAAAATTTAACGGAAAATGATTTGATCAATAATATGGTAGGCCGGGATCTGAATTTGTATTCAATTAAAAGACCGGAAGATATTATGGAAAGCAATGAAGTAATTTTTGAGGTGAAAAATCTCGCCAAGGCTAACGCCCTGAATTCATCCAGCCTTCAGCTCCACAAAGGTGAAGTGCTTGGTATTTTCGGGCTGGAAGGCTCCGGTGTCACAAAATTGTCCCGCATGATGTATGGGCTGGAACGTAAGGACAGCGGGGAAATTTACATAAAAGGACAGAAGCTTGACCGGGTTACTCCTAAAACCATGGTAGACAGGCATGTCATGTATCTGAACAATAACCGTAAGGTAGCAGGGCTTCTTCTGGACATGCCGGTTTCCGACAACGTGTCTCTGCCGATCCTGGGAAAGGTGTCAGACAAATTAGGATTTATCAACAACAAGGAGCTTCGCAGGATTTCAACGGAATATATTAAGAAATTTGCCATTGCCCTGCCCTCCCTCAGCACAAAGCCCAGAAAGCTTAGCGGCGGAAACCAGCAGAAGGTTATGATGTCAGCATGTCTGGCACCGGAGCCGGAAGTGGTGATCGTCAACGAGCCTACCAGAGGAATTGATGTAGGGGCAAAAGAGGAAATCCATAAATTCCTTCTTGAAATTGCAAAGAAGGGTGTGGGAGTGATTGTTTTCAGTTCCGAACTTCCTGAGCTTATGAGGCTTTCAGACAGAATAAAGATCATGCGTGACAATTCCATTGTAGGAGAAGTGGAGTGTACGGAATTTACCGAGCAGACCATCATGAGGTTTGCAGCAGTAGGGGTATCCGGGGAAGGAGTGAATATATAATGAGCACAGCGGCAACAGGACGTAAGCTGAACGAACAGGAAAAAAAGAAATTTGATTTTGGCGGCTGGACGATTATATATTTGACAGTAGCTTTATTTATCTTCTTGTCTTTGACCAGAAGCACATTCTGTAATTTTAACAACATTCATTCCATACTTTTTGACGTATCGGTTAACTTTTTTGCCATTATTGGGTTTACCTTTTTGATCATCATGGGTGAGCTTGATATGTCAGTGGGATCTATGTTTGGCTTCGGCGGAACCATTATGGGGATTTTCTGTATCACCTACAAAATGCCGGTATTGCCTGCAATCATCCTGGCTATGGTGATCGCAGCAGTGATCGGAGCAGTGGCAGGTTTCCTTATCACTAAATTCCGCCTGAACTCTATGATGGTCACAATTGGTGTCATGCTGGCTGTGAAGGGCTTCAACTGGATGATGATCACAAAAATGAGCGGACGCCAGCTGCCCAGAGACAGCAGAAAGTTTATTATGGAGAAAATCGGTGATTTTTCCTGGGTAATCCTCCTGATGATCGTGATCGCTGTTATTCTGGAGATTCTTCTCAACAAATCACGGTTTTTTAAACAGATGTATTACATCGGACATAATCTGGAAACTACGATTTTATACGGAATTAAAGCAAACAAGGTGAAAATCATATGCTTTTCCCTGTCAGCGGCACTGTCAACCTTCGGCGGAGCATTGATGACAGCCCGAGTAAAGGCTCCCAATGTAACTGTGGGAAGTGATCTTGAGGTTACCATGATCACAGCAGCAGTGATCGGAGGCGCCAGTATTTTCGGCGGACGGGGAAGCATGGTAAAATCACTTTTGGGCTTGTTGTTTATCTATATGTTGAAAAATGGTATGACGGCTTACCGCATTGATTCTTACATACAGCAGATCATATTAGGATTGATCCTGATTTTTGCCATTATTGTGGACATTCGGATCAGTTCCAGGAAAGCATAAAGGGGGCAGGAAAATGCAGCAGGGTATTATAAAGAAATTAATAAAGAAGAACGAGGCCATTGCCGCTCTCTTATGTATTTTTCTTGTTATTGTACTTACTATTAAAAGTGACATATTCTGGGACGGCAGAAATCTCCATTCCTTACAGGTGAGTATCGCACCCACGGCAATGATTGCTTTTGGTATGATGTTTCTTCTCATCTGCGGATATTTCGACATGTCGGTGGGGTCCACCATGCTTCTCTCCGCCATTGTGGCCGGGAAGCTGACTATGATGGGAGTGCCGGTTCCGGCAGTGATCCTGGTGACTTTATGTGTAGGCCTGGTGATGGGATGTATCAACGGATATCTTGTATCTATTCTGGGGATCAACGCCTTGATCGCCACCCTGGGTATGCAGTACGTAGGCTACGGAGCTGCCATGCTCTTGTGGAATGAAGTGAGAACTCTTCAGGCCTTTGATGATGCATATATCATGCTGGGAGACGGGGAGTTCGGCGGTTTATATGTTATGACCTGGGTTCTGATAGCAATGATCATCATATTCAGCCTGTTCCTCAGATTCACATCCAAAGGAAAAAGCCTGTATTATGTAGGTGGAAACAAGGAAGCTGCAAAGCTCATCGGACTTAATGACAAGCGTATTCTGTTTCTGGCATACGCTGCGACAGGAGTGCTTGCATCACTGGCAGCAGTTTTCCGTTCAGCATATGTACATAAACCCACACAGTATATGGGTGACGGAATCCATATGACTTGCTTCATCGCCTGCGTAGTGGGCGGCGGAAGCTTTGCCGGAGGAAAAGGGTCGGTAGTGGGAGCTGTTCTTGGTGTCATCTTTATGTCACTCCTTACTAATATGTTCAACCTTCTGGAGATGAGTCCGGAATTACAGAATATTGTGGTGGGTATTATTCTCGTATTGGTTATCACTATGGATGGATACATGAATATTAAAAAACTCCGGGAGCAGGGAAAGATTTAAGTTTATTTGTGAACTGCCTTCCAGCCGCTTCATGCCCGGGACTTTCATAGAAAATGTGTAACTGTTCAGAATCATGAACAGTTACGAAAATGTAATAAATAACCTTGCACTGCCGCTAAAACGTGATATAATTAGTACATGATTATGTATTGTTGTAATGACAATAAGTATTATAAAAAAGTAAATCGTGAGGTAACGCTATGTTTTTGGAAAACAAAGAACTGGATAAGCACGTCCCCATTCCACTGTATTTTCAGTTAAAAGAATTGATCGTGGAAGAGATTAAGAGCGGAAAATATGAGGTGGACAGTCTGATCCCTACAGAGAAGGAAATGAGCGAACAGTTCGATATCAGCAGGACTACTGTGCGCCAGGCTATCACGGAGCTTGTGCAGGAAGGCTGGCTCTACAGAGTGAAGAGTAAGGGGACATTTATAGCGCGGCAGAAGATCAAGCAGGATTTCCTGCAGCGTCTGGAGACATTTTCGGAGCAGATGACCCGGATCGGAGTGGAACCAAGTACAGAGGTCCTGGATTTTAAGATTACGAAAGCAACAAGAGAAGTAGCGGAGAATCTTCAGTTAGAAGAGGGAGATCAGGTGATCTATCTGTTCAGGAGAAGATTCGGAGATAAAGAACCGGTGGTAACAGTGGAAACTTATCTTCCCTTCGGGAAATGTTCTTTTATGAAGGATTACGACTTTGAGAAGATTTCTCTTTATGACAGTCTTGCATCCCGTGAGGACACAAGGATCTACAGCGCAAGACGTTTTGTGGAGGCTGTGGAGGCCACAAGCAGGGATGCCCAGTATCTGCACATAAAAAAAGGCGCTCCGGTACAGTTGTTTCATACTGTAGGTTCCAATAAGGACGGACTGCCCCTGGAATATTCCATTGCCCGTTACCGTGGCGATATGAGCAGTTTTCAGCTGAATGTGTATGTGGAACCAAATAAATAAAAATATAGATGTGACTTTCCCAGGCCGCAGTTTTTGCTTAAATAATGGCAAAATCTGCGGCTTGTTTTTTGTGTATAACGCTGAATCGGTTTTGTTTTGATGAGAAATCATTGACGTATTTGATAAAAAAGCTTATACTAAACATACCAATGTTACTACATAGTTATGTTATAATATAACGAATAAAGGAGGCGCAATATGAGAAAACGAAATTTGTGGAAAGCAGTGGCTGTATCTTCAGCCATGATGATGGCACTGGCAGGTGCCCAGACAGTGGCAGCTAAGGAGACAGGTGTGAAACCTGCGGAGACAGAAAATGAAAGTATTATAAATGTAACGAAGCTGTTTATGGAGCTTCCCGAAGATATTGTGAATGTACCTGACAGTATGACCATTGATAAGGATGACAATTTAATCCTCACAGTACCTAATTTTGCCGACACTTCAATGCCGGGCTGTGTACTGAAGATCGATAAAGAGAAAAATGTGACAAAGTGGTTTGATGTGCCTGTAAATGAGGCTACGGGCCGTGCCAATCCTATGGGCGTGGCCTTTGACGATGAGTGGAATATGTACCTTGTGGACAACCAGCCATGGACAGGGGAAGATCTGACAAAGGACCAGGGACGTCTGCTGAAAATCACCTTTGATGAGAACGGTGAGCTTGCAGACTGCAAGGAAATAGCAACAGGAATGGAGCATCCCAACGGAATCCGTATCAAAGACGGATATGTTTACATGACTATGAGCAGTCTTGCGCGTATCGAGGCAGAGGACGGCTCCGGCCATCTTGTGAGTGGCGTGTACAAGTTCCCCTGTGATGCAGAAGGGATCAAAGTGACAAATACTCTGGAAGATGAGAATCTCCTGCAGACCTTTATCACGGATAATCCTGACTGCCAGTACGGTCTTGACGGAATTGAGTTTGATAAAGACGGCAATCTCCTGGTGGGAGATTTCGGAGACGGTGAGGTGGAGAAGATAACCTTCAATGAAGATGGCTCTGTGAAAGATATTTCTTCCTATGCAAAAGATTCTGAAAATTTAAGAACTACTGACGGTATGTTTATGGATGCTGACAACACTCTTTATGTGGCAGATTTTTCCGCCAATGCAATCGCGAAGATCAGGCCTGACGGAACAGTGACCAGAATTGCCGCAAGTCCTGATTCCGACGGTGCAGACGGCGAGCTGGATCAGCCCGGAGAGCCCATCATCTGGGACGGCAGGTTGATTGTCTCCTGTTTTGACAATGTGACAGATGAATTTAAAGTGAACACTGCTCATGACGCACCATTTACTCTCTGTGAGCTGGATGTATATGCGCCGGTGGAAGAGGTTATGAATAAAACAGAATTATTTGCAAGTCTTCCTGAAGATATGGTTAATGTACCCGACAGTATGACTGTGGACAAAGACGGAAACCTTATCCTTACAGTACCTAATTTTGCAGATACTTCCGTTCCCGGCTGTGTTCTGAAGATTGATAAGGATAAAAACATTACAAAATGGTTTGACGTACCTGTAAATGAAACCACAGGCCGCGCCAATCCTATGGGTGTGGCCTTTGATGATGAGTGGAATATGTATCTGGTAGACAACCAGCCATGGACAGGCGAGGATCTGACAAAGGACCAGGGACGTCTTCTGAAAATCACCTTTGATGAGAAGGGAGAGCTTAAAGAGTGTAAGGAAATCGCAACAGGAATGGAGCATCCCAATGGTATCCGTGTTAAAGATGGTTTTGTGTATATGACAATGAGCAGCCTGGCCAGAATTGAGGCAGAGGACGGTTCCGGACATCTTGTGAGCGGGGTATATAAATTCCCCTGTGACGGAGAAGGAATCAAGGTGACAAACACTCTTGAGGATGAAAACCTGCTCCAGACCTTTATCACAGACAATCCCAGATGCCAGTACGGTCTTGACGGAATTGAGTTTGACAAGGAAGGCAACCTTCTTGTAGGCGATTTTGGTGACGGAGAAGTGGAAAAGATAGTATTTAATGAGGACGGCTCTGTGAAAGAAATCACTTCTTATGCAAAAGACTGGACACAGCTTGCAACCACAGACGGAATGTTCATGGACGAAAATGGTATCCTCTATGTGGCTGATTTCCAGGAAAATGCAGTGGCAAGAATCCTTCCGGATGGAACTGTGGAGAGAATTGCAGCCAGCCCGGACTCAGACGGTGCCAACGGTGAACTGGACCAGCCTGGTGAACCCATCATATGGAATGGTAAACTTATTCTTTCCTGTTTTGACAATGTGGCAGATGATCTGAAGGTAAATACAGGACATGATATGCCTGCAACTATGGCTCAGATGGATATTCCCCAGTAGAAGAAACTGAGTTGTTAATGCCTGTGAATGAATGGAAATAAAAAGAAGCTGCTCCCAAGTCTTCGGATTAAGGAGCAGTAAAAAAGAGGAGAGACACTGAGTAAGCGTCTTTCCTCTTTTATGTCCTGCAAGTTTTCTATTACTGATTGTAACTATTCAGTACCTTCATAGTTACCGCTCCGCTGCCTGCTGAATAGTTACTACTGATTTACTATGTATGGACAATCTTTTCCGGACAATAGATCAATAAGATTTTTTACTGCCGCGTTTGCCATGTTTTCTGTGGCTTCTTTTGTGTGTGCGCCTGTGTGCGGAGTGGATATTACATTATCCAGGGTAAGCAGCCTGGAATCTACAGGCGGTTCCACCTCGAAGGCATCCAGGCCAAGGCCGGATAGTTTGCCGCTTCTGAGGGCTTCATAGGCAGCATCTTCGTCAATGATCCCGCCCCGGGAGGCATTGACGATGATTGCCCCGTCAGGAAGCCGGTCGATAGCCTCTTTGTCGATCAAATGCCGGGTGGAGTCCAGCAGAGGAAGGTGTAGGCTCACGACATGGGAACGGCTCATCAGCTCCTGGAAGGATACATTTTCGATTTCATGTTCTGCGCAGTAGGCTTTGTTGATATAGGGATCATATGCGATTACTTTCATACCGAAGCCCTGGGCACACTGGGCAACTACCTTTCCGATTGCTCCAAGCCCCAGGATACCCAGGGTTTTTCCTTTAAGCTCCATACCGGAGGAACGTACCCACTCACCTTCTCTTGTCTTGGTGTTTAAGTAGGGAATCTTCCTGGCAGCGGCCAGAATAAGCCCGAAGGCAAGTTCCCCCACAGCCTGGGCATTGACGCCGGGGGTGTTGGTAACTGCCACGCCGCATTCTTTTGCTGCCTGGATATCTACGCGGTCATATCCGGCGCCATAGCGGGAGATTACTTTTAAAGTGGGACAGGATGAGATCACCTTGTCTGTTATTGTGTCAAGCCCTGCGATAAAACCATCGCAGCCCTCCAGCAGAGGAATCAGCTCATCTTCGGTGAGAGGATGGCCTGTGGGGTTAAAAACCAACTCATCGGCAAAGCTTCGCAAAGGTGCAAGGGCTGCCTCATTCTTACCTGGCTGGAGAGAAGTAGGTGTCACTAAAATTTTCATCAAAGTTTCCTCCTTACTTTACAAGAGCGGTTGCCTGGGCTGTCAGCTCACGGATTTTATCAAAGCTGCCTTCATTAATGAGAGAATCCTTTACCATCCAGCTTCCACCGCAGGCAATGATCTTGTCAAATTTCAGGTAGTCATTGATATTTTCTGCATTGATTCCCCCTGTGGGCATGAAACGGATGGAGGGGAAGGGGGCGGACAATGCTTTGATGGTGGCAAGGCCGCCGTATTGGCTTGCCGGGAAGAATTTAACTACGGAAAGACCGTAGTCCATAGCTGTCATGATTTCCGAGGGGGTACAGGTGCCTGGAAAGATAAGTATTTCGTGGTCTAAGGCCCATTCTGTCACTGAGCGGGAGAGTCCTGGGGAAACCAGAAATTTCGCGCCTGCATCCACTGCCCGTTTGGCTTGTTCTGTATTCACGATGGTACCTGCACCGATCATCATTTCAGGAAATGCTTTTGCAGCAATCCGGATGGATTCTTCTGCAGCATCTGTCCGGAATGTGATTTCTGCTACCGGAAGCCCGCCTTCACATAAGGCCTGGCACAATGGCTTTGCATCAGATACACGGTCCAGCTTTACTACCGGCACAATTTTCTTTGCTTCTACTTCTGCTAATAAATCATTTATATTCATAATAATTTTCTCCATTCATTTGAGTGAATACCCTCACGAAATTGTCATGGGATATTTTCCGGATCTGTTCTATAGTGATCCCGTTTTTTTTCATAAGAGGAACAAAAGTGGTGAGAAGATAATCAAGTCCCACCCCGTTTTTATCATAGGATTTCAGCCGGGCACGGGTGGTGTCCAGGGAGAAGAGGAGCTGGCTTTCATAACCGTCCTCAAGCATGGAGAGAAATATTTCAATTTCTCTCATATCACTGTGGTATTTGAATCTGCCTATGGTATCGTATTCCAGGACAACTCCTTCTTTCAAAAGCTCTTTATGGATTGATAAATCCTGGATCGCCCTGTCAAGATGGCAGAATATCATGTGCTGGGGCATCACACCCTGAGCCTTCAGAAAATGAAAAAGAGACAGGGGATCTGCATCCTGTTCAATATGGACCATGACGGGAACACAAGCTTTTATGGAAGCTGCGGCCCCGGCGGAAAACAGTTTCCGGTAAACAGGGGTAAGACCTTCGCAGTCCAGCGCCATTTTTACGATACCGGCCTTTGCTGATATGGTATCGGGATGAAAGCGGGTATCAATATTTGTGTACATGCCTTCCGTCAGTTCATGATAAAAAACAGAAAAGATTTCCTCCTCAGTTTTTGTATACAGCCAATGGCCGCTGGGATAAAAGCATAGCTTGTGAAAACCTGTGGAGGCGACGATATGAAGTCCTGTCTCCCGGGAAATCGCAAGGAGTGCACCCTCTGCTCTGTTGCAGCCTCCCGGCTGTGCGTCTACGATTGTCCCGCCGCCGGCATTGATAAGCCGGGAGGCTTCCAGGGTACTTTTTTCTACATCGTCAATGAGCAGGACCGGATTTTTTTTCCAGGACACCCCTTTTGTGAGCATCAGATGCTCATGACTCTGGCAGAAACCCAGACTCTCCGGTGCCACAGGCCCTTGAACTGTCATCACATTTTTCATGGCTATTTCCAGTTAGGGTTGCTGATGACTGCCGGTTTCCCGTCTTTCTCCACGATCAACCGATGGAATCCTTTTGATTCAATGGTGCCGTAATCATGTCCGGCATCTGCGTTAAAGGTGTAGAAAAGCACAAGGGGGGTATTGCCTGTGTTGACGGTGCGATGTGCATATCTTCTGGGAACATAGACTGCCTGGTTCGGTGACAAAGGCATTTCAATACAGTCCCCTTCAGGACTTTCCATAACCATATACCCCTCACCGGAAAGGGTGTAATACACTTCAGCAGTGTCCAGGATTGTGTGGAAGTGTCCTTTTGTAAAATAGTATTCGCTGCCGATCCTGCCAGGATAGAGAATCGTTGTGCCGAAAGCCAGATCCCCGGCACGTTCCGGACAGCCAAGCTCATAGAATTCATAGATGACAGGATCGTCTTCTGATAAAATCTGAGCTGCAGCCTCCCGGTCATAAAACATATCCTTCATCTGAGAAAGACGGCGTGGTGTTGTCTCTGCAGTTTGGGAAAAACCTGTTTTTAAGTCAAAGTCCACCAAAAAACTGGTGTCCCAGTTAAAATTGTTCATAAATATGTACCTCCTTGGGAAAGATATAAAGTCAATGGTAAATTACTATGTCATAACATAGCTACATTATAATATCGTAAGAGCGTATTGTCAAGAGGTGGGAAGGGAAATGTGTAGGGGGACGCTTTCGTGTAAGGCTGCGGGCAGGGAGGGCTGGGGGAGAGAAGGCGGGACGTAGTACCATGTACCCGCAATTTTTTATTAATGTTGTCCAATGCATCAACACACGATTCACGTTATTTTCACGCACAAATATCCCGGCAAACATTATAAATGCCGTAAATATCACAAACGCGGTAAATGTCGCAAACGCTCAATGGGGTGAAAACGTAGAGGAAGGTTCCCTTATCCTCACCGTTCGACCACCTTCCGGGTCTCCACCACCCCAATATTTCACATAACCAGTTTTTTCAAACAAACAAAACCCCCGACAGTTTTAGCTGGTACCGATTAAGGAAACTAAAAAAATAATACGGCAGACGGCTAAACGGGCAAGGGTTTAAGACAAGATGGCGGTGGACGGTTATGCCGTCCGGGTGGCGGACTTTAACCATATAATGAAATCTATTTGATACAAAAAAGCTGACCGGACGCGGCATTCTAAACGGGTGCTGCACCCATCTTCTTAAAGTAGATCAAAAATAAAGGTGAGTCTTTCCATTGCTTGCAAGAATTCTTTCTCGGTTACTGTTCACTCCGTGACCAGTAACACGCTTCGCGATGTACAGAAATTATGCATACTGCATAATTTCGCACGTTGTATGTCTCGGGATTTTCATGCATATATGCATGAAAACACCTCGCGGGATATTACCAGTGAACAGTAACCTTTCTCGCTTCCCATTTTAGAAAAATTCAAAATACTATTGACAAATATCTTAATGCATCATAAAATATAACAGTGCTATATCACGGCGTTATATACAGGAGCAATTTTATGAGTGAACAGGAGAATACAACATTAAAACTGATACATAATGCAGCTATGCAGGAGTTTTTTGAAAAGGGGTTTAAGTCCGCTTCTTTGCGGAATATTGTTAAAATAGCAGGTGTAACAACGGGCGCATTTTATGGCTATTACAACAGCAAAGAGGACTTATTTGAAGCGCTGGTTGGTGAACAGTACGATTATATTATGAATAGATTTTGCAAGGCACAGCAAGAGTTTGCTGATTTACCTCCGGAGGAACAACCAGACCATCTTACAGATTCCGGCGCATGTATGCACGATATGCTTGTATATGCTTACGAACATCTGAATGAATTTAAAATCATTCTCTGCAAATCAGAGGGAACACGTTTTTCAAACCTCATTGATGAAATGGCAGAAGTAGAAACAAAGGGGACACA
Source organism: Eubacteriales bacterium (assembly GCA_030524175.1). Classification (GTDB taxonomy): domain Bacteria; phylum Bacillota; class Clostridia; order Lachnospirales; family Lachnospiraceae; genus Blautia_A. The sequence goes on along the minus strand of JAUNHC010000014.1, from coordinate 1,967 downwards.
TGACTATCTGGAAATACTGAAAAGGCTGGGCAGGCCTTCCCCTCCTATTGATGAACAACTAGAGCATATGTTGATAACAGGAATGTTTAAAACATTTTTTGAGCTGATCATACATGAAATGCCACTTGAAAAAGCGGAATATTACCTAAAAGAAATGAGAGCTTTTTACACGGCTGGATGGATGAAAATTATGGGGCAGTAAGTAAATTTAGATATGATAATGGAAAGTGTATGCTTTCCATTATATTTAGCACATGTGTTAGCTTAAACTAACTTGCAAAAAATCGGTTAACGAAGATAGGGATATTAGAGAGATTATTTTTCCCTCATATCATAAAAAATTTTAAAGGAGGTTGTTATCATGACACAAAAAACAGATACCCGTACAAAACTGCTGACGGAATCACCGTTCCAGCTACTGCTGTCTTTAAGTATACCGGCTATTATTGGCATGGTAGTTGTCGGGCTATACAACTTTATGGACAGGGTTTTTGTCGGACAGCTCATCAATGAAGTTGCAATGGGGGCGGTTTCCATTTCCTATCCTTTTACGCTGATAAATACCGGCGTTTCCACATTGATTGGGGTAGGTTCGGCATCTGTTCTTTCACGGGCGGTTGGTAAAAAAAATCAAGACATAATTAATAAGATTATGGGAAACATCAGGGAAAGGGCGTAGAAGGTGCAGCCTATGCAACAGTTATCCCCCAAGTTATTACCGCTGCGATTACTCTTTGGTACTTTTTGAAAAAAAGCAAACTTGTTCGTATTCACAAAGTTCGAGCGGAAATCATTCTTTTTGTTCCGTTGCAATCATTCTTCCACAAATTGGCGGACTGGGTATAGATGGTGTATTTCTAGCACCGGCCGTAACAGATTTGCTTGTTTTAGTTTTAGCTATCGTAATGCTTGCAGGGGAATATCATAATATATCCCGGTTGGCGACACAGAAAAAATAACTTTTTATTGAGTAAACAAAGACTTTGCTCCCTTATAGATGTGAAGGAGGTTTTTAAATGAAAAAACAGTCTAATCTATCAAGATTGATGGGGTATGCCGGAAGACATAAAATTTTAACGTATCTTTCATGGGTACTGTCAGTTACGAGCGCACTATTAGCACTTGTACCATTCTTGTATATATGGCGTATCGTTCATGACATACTGGAAGTTTCCCCGGATTTTTCGCAGGCGGGGAATGTCACAAGCTACGGCTGGTATGCTGTATTGTTTGCGGTAATATCAATCGTTGTATACATATCCGCTTTGATGTGCTCGCATATAGCTGCGTTCCGAGTTGCCGCTAATATCCGAAAAGAGCTTATGCGGCATATTACAGCCCTGCCCCTTGGGACCACAGAAAAGTATGGAAGCGGAAAGTTGCGGCGAATCGTAAACAGTTCCAGTGCCGCTACTGAAACGTATCTTGCACACAGACTGCCCGACAAAGCGGGTGCGATTGCCACGCCCATAGGACTACTCTTTTTACTGCTTGCATTTGATTGGCGCTTAGGGCTTTTAAGCCTTATTCCTGTTGTGCTTGGTTTTCTGATTATGCTGAAAATGACCGGAAAAGATATGGAGCAGAGAATGGAACAATACCAAAATTCACTATCCGATATGTCAAATGAAGCCGTTGAATATGTAAGAGGTGTACCCGTAGTAAAAACCTTTGGGCAGACAATTTTTTCTTTTAAACGCTTCAAAGATGCGATAGATAATTACGAAACATGGGTAATGGCGTACACAAGGGGATTACGTTTGCCTATGATGTTCTATACAACTGCAATCAATGGCGTATTTGCGTTTCTGATTGCTGGAGGTATTGTCTTTACAAGGGGCGGAGTATCAAATGATTTGCTGTTAAACCTTATTTTTTATATTGTGATTACGCCTGTTATTGGTACGACACTCACAAAAATTATGTTTATGAGTGAGGACGCAATGATTGTAAGTGACGCAATGGGC
>JAUNHC010000013.1 GCA_030524175.1 Eubacteriales bacterium | reverse complement strand
CCGGGGCAGGCGCTGTCCTCTTCAGGCAGACACTCGCTTCCCTTCAACTAAGTACTAACTGCGACTAAGACGCTCAGGAGAGCCTTCGCGCCTAAGTCTTCGTAAGCACTGGATTTTCAGGCGCGCTTCCGCAAGTCTGTCTGGAGAGGACAGCGCCTGCCCCGGTTCCCTTTTGGCCCCGACATCATTGCTATAGTGTAATGGAGAAAAGAGTACCGGGATTGATTTAAAAGATTGGTTAATGATCGGCTGATGTCTGAATTTTAGGCATCAGCCCTTTTTTGTCTGTTTTTAATGGGGAAGATTGGATATAAAATGATAAATGAAAGGAGGGCTCATATGGAATCCATAAGAATTCTGAAAATTGCGAAGAATGGATATATTATTATGTCTGTTCTGTTTTGCCTGCTGGGTGCATGGCTCATCGTATTTCCCGGCTGCTCCGCAAAGGTTTTCTGTATTCTGGTAGGGGTGCTATTAATTCTTGACGGGATCATAAAAATCATTGGCTATTTTTCAAAAGATTCCTACTGTCTTGCTTTTCAGTTTGATCTTGCTTTTGGGATATTGATCATAGCCATAGGTGCGGTGGTCATAATCCGCAGTGAAGTTATGACTAGTTTGTTTTTTGCAGTATTCGGAGTGATCATTCTGGCAGACGCCCTGTTTAAGATACAGATGTCCATTGACGCAAGAAAATTTGGCCTTGGGATGTGGTGGAGAATTCTCATAGTAGCCATTGTTACAGGTGTATTCGGAACGATTCTTTTGGTAAAGCCTTTCGAAGGGGCACGGATAATGATGATACTGGCCGGAATTTCCATCCTGCTTGAAGGGATATTGAATCTCTGCGTGGCAGTGTACACAGTTAAATTGATAAAAAAGCAGTCATCTTCTTACATAGACGATTACTGCTGACACTGATAATGGTATTTACAAAGGAGGAGCAAAATGAAATTTACTGACAAAGCGAAACATGCTGCCATTTCTGCGGCAGTGACAAAAGGTATGGATTACCTTGAAAAAGACCCGGAGACCAATATCCCTAAGCTGATGGAACTGGTTGACCATGTTTGTCCGGAAGGCTGGTATGCCTCTCAGAGAAATGCGATACGCAATGTTATTGAGGCAAAGGATAACTGGTACCAGTTGATTCTGCGGGTATACGATCTGGACCCTGAAGTCAGGAAGACATTTTTCCGAAACTTTATCCTGAATGCCAGTCTTAACGGCAGCGCCACTCAGGACCGTCTGTCGGAAGAATATAACTGTAATGTACCATGGGCAATTCTTCTGGATCCCACAAGCGCATGTAATCTCCATTGTACCGGGTGCTGGGCTGCTGAATACGGACATAATCTAAGTCTTGACCTTGATACACTGGATTCCATTATCCGTCAGGGCAAGGAGCTGGGCACTTATATGTATATTTATACCGGAGGAGAGCCTATGGTGCGAAAAAAAGACTTGATAAAACTCTGCGAAATGCATCCTGACTGTGAGTTCTTGTCTTTTACCAACGGTACATTGATTGACGAAGAATTCTGCGGCGAAATGCTGCGGGTAAAGAACTTTGTACCAGCCATCAGCCTGGAAGGCTTCGAGGAAGCCAATGACGGACGCAGGGGGCCTGGGGTTTACAAAAAAGTGATGCACGCCATGGAGCTTCTTAAAAGCAACGGCCTGCCATTTGGAATCTCTACCTGCTACACAAGTAAAAACGTGGATGATGTGAGCAGTGAAGCATATATTGATAAGCTCATTGAATGCGGCGCCATGTTTATATGGTTCTTTCATTATATGCCGGTTGGAAATGATGCGGCAGCAGATTTACTTCTCACTCCTGACCAGCGGGAGCATATGTACAGAAAAATAAGAGAATACAGACATACAAAGTCCATATTCTCCATTGATTTTCAGAATGACGCAGAATATATCGGCGGGTGTATTGCCGGTGGCAGACATTACCTGCACATCAATGCAAACGGTGACGTGGAGCCTTGTGCGTTCATCCATTATTCAGACACAAACATACATGACCAGACATTGCTGCAGGCGTTAAGAAATCCCCTGTTTATGGCTTATCACGACGGACAGCCCTTTAACCAGAACATGCTGCGTCCATGTCCCATGCTTGAGAATCCAGAGAAGCTCCGCAGCATGGTGGAGGGATCCGGTGCAAAATCCACGGACATGCAGTCACCGGAGTCGGCAGACCATTTGTGCAGCAAATGTGATGCTTATGCAGAACACTGGAAAGTACGGGCAGACCAACTCTGGAATCAGACACATCCCGGGGAATAAGCACGATTGCAATGCGTAAGGCAGTACAGTGATTTCAGGCGGAAAGCCGCTGAGGATCCAGGGCAACACAGTTACTGAGGAGCCAGTGGAAAGCGGCACTGAATCTCAAGGCGGCCATCAATGAGTCCGGCGTCCATACTGCCTCCCATCTGTTGGGCCAACAGCCTTGCAACTGTCATTCCCAGGCCGCTGCGCTGGGCTGTTCTGGCTTGGTCTGCTGTGTAGAAGGCTTCAAATAGATGAAGTACATGCTCTTCCGTGAGACCGGGACAATGGTTGGAATAAGTGATCAGAGCCTGTCCTTTTTCCTGGGCCAAAGTGACGGCAGCCTGTCCGCAGGCATGACGGAGGACATTGGCTGTGAGGTTCTGAAGGATGCGTTCAAGGGCATCCCTGTCCCCCCTGATGAACAAGGCAGTATCAGGGAGAGAAGGAGTGAGCGTGATTCCGTTGTCCTGGTATTCCTGATAATAGGAAAGGAGATGTTCCTTTAACACCCCTGTAAGATCCACAAGCTCTGACTTAAGAGGAAGTCCGCTGGCTTCCAGACGGGCATATTCGTAGAGCTGGGAAATAAGAAGGTTCAGGTGCTTGGAACGATTTTGGACAATGTGTATATATTCTGACTGTTCCTCTGTGAGAGGCTCATCCAAAAGAAGCTCCAGATAACCGAGAATACTGGTAAGAGGCGTGCGCAGGTCGTGGGAAATATTGGTGATTTCCCGGCGGATATCCTGCTCACGCTTTTTCTGTTCATAGCTTCTGGAAAAGGATTGAGTGAGATAGAAGTTTATTTCTTCTGCCAGCAGCTCCAGATGGCGGTCAGGAACAGGAACCTGTATATGACGGTGAACAGGTTCCGTCTGATTCATATCTTTAAGCTCCCGGGTTACAGCGTCCATAGCCCTGTGAAGGGAAAAGAGGCGCATCAGCAGAGCAACTATGATAAAAACCAGGATAATGACAACAACAGGCAGCACAAGGCACCTCCTTTACAGACGCAGTACTTGAATGATCACCTTATTTCCCTTCGCTCCAGCCAGTACATGCCGATAATGAGAAACATTACAGTTCCCATGATTCCGGTAAGATAGCAGTGTGCCATGCCTGAGGCAGTGTCCCAGAAGGCAAAACGTTTTATGCCGTCAAGCTGGAATCTTGTCATGTTGACAGGGCTCCACTTATAAAGAAAATCAAAAATGGGAAACCTTGTGGAAAGTAAAGAGAACACATTGGGCAGGACATACACTACACCAAGAGCGGACCAGAGGCCTCCTGCACCGTTTCCCATATTGGTAAAAAAGCACATGGATATGGAAAAGCAGCAGATACATAAGGGGTATCCCCCTGCCAATGCACGGAACAGGCTGATAAATTCACTACCCGAAGGCACTCCCAATACAACACAGGTAACTGCTATATAGAAGGCGGCCAGGAAAAGATACATGAAAGTACAGGTTATGAACTGGCTTACAAATTTTCCTATATAGATTTTACTGCGGTGGATGCCGAATGCCACGCTGTTTTTTAATGTGTGATGCCGCATATGTTCCCCGTTTTCAAAAAAGGAAGCAAAAATGCCGGACACAGCAAATATAAGAGACATGGATGTATAAAGGGGCGAAAAGGTAGCCATATCAGCGCCGAACCGAGAGGAAAAATATTTTATAAAGCCCGCCACGGCAATGATAAGGAGGGCCATTATACCCCCTGCCCACAGTAAGCTTTTATTGTGACGTATCTGATAAAATTCACTTTTAATATAATTAAGCATGTTCATTTCCTCCCATCAGATTCATGTAATAGTCCTCCAGATTCACTGCGTGGGAGGAGATGGATTTCAGGGCAATTCCTTTGGTGACGGCTGTACGGACAATTTCTTCCTCACATCCCTCTGCATGGAAAAGATGGATATGTCCGTCAGGATGAACCTGGTAATCAGTGATTCCCAGATCTTTTTCAAGAATGATACACATTTGTGTATTGTCTCTTACAACCAGGTCAATGTAGGTACTGCATTTCTTTTTAAGCTCTTCCGCAGTAATCTGCTGTACCAGTTTTCCGTGAGAGAGAAAGCCATAGACTGTTGCCACATTTTCCAGCTCTGCCAGAATGTGGCTGGATATGAGCAGTGTCATGTTTAGTTTACGGTTTATGTCCAGGAAGAGTTGACGCATCTGGTGGATACCCTCTGGGTCCAGACCGTTAATAGGCTCATCCAGGATAAGAAATTCAGGGGAGTGGAGCAGTGCTAAGGCCAGTCCAAGCCGCTGCTTCATACCCATGGAAAAATTCTTGAATTTTTTTCCTTTTGCCTGTGCCAGATCCACAAGCTCAAGAAGCTCTGCCACCCGTTCTTTTCCCGGCACACCGAACTGAAGCCGGTAATATTCAAGGTTTTCTTCAGCAGTGAGAGTCTGAAAAAAGCCAGGGGTTTCTATAAGTGCGCCCATTCTGTGACGGACAGTACAGTTGAACCCTTGAGGGTTTGTTCCAAACAAGATGATTTCTCCGCTGTCAAGTGAGGTCTGGCCGGCAATGATTCTCATCATAGTTGATTTTCCGGCACCGTTGCTTCCCACAAGGCCGTAAATAGCCCCTCTTGGAATATCAAGACACACATTGTCCAGAACGGCAGTCTTTTTGTAATGCTTTGTTAAATTGTTCACTGTTAAAACAGATTCTGTCATGATCAAAGCTCCTTTCTTTTCTCCTATCTTATGCTTTAAACATAAAGCAGTCCTTTGGAAAGTTTAAAGAAAGTGTAAAGAGAACTGATTTTGGCAATTACGAAGGATCCAGTCAGTTACTGATTTTGTAACCTAACCCCCATACAGTTTTGATAAATTCTTCGTCAGACACCTGGGAAAGCTTCTTGCGGATATTACTGATATGGACGCTGATGGAATTGTCTTCAATACAGGAATCTTCATTCCACACTGCCTGATAGAGACTTTCCTTGGAAAAAACCTTCTGAGGGTGCGTCATCATAACCTGGAGGATACGGAATTCGTAAGTGGTAAAGGTAAGTTCCGTGCCGTTAAGGGTAGCACTTAAGTATTCCGGAAAAAGTGTAAGTCCCCGGCATACAAGTTTGTCTTCCTGTGTGTTTTTTCTCTCTGGCCCGGAAGATTTTGAATAGGTTTGGGACCGGCGGAGCTGGGCCTGGATTCTTGCCAGCAGTTCCGGCTTTTCAAAGGGCTTGGTCATGTAATCGTCAGCGCCGAGCCCCAGTACCTTCACTTTGTCCTCCAGGCTTTCTTTTGCCGAAAGTACAATTACGGGTATGTTATGGTTATGGCGGAGCTGCATCAGCAATTCCTCTCCGGACATGCCCGGAAGCATTAAATCCATGAGAACCAGATCAAAGGTTTTCAGAGAAAGGAGCAGTTTTCCTTCTGTTCCTGAAAAGGCTGTTTCCGTCTCGTATCCGGCTTTTTCCAGGATGCGCTGCAAAAGGCGGTTGATATCATTGTCATCTTCTATAATAAGTATCCGGCTGGCCATGCTTAAGATTCCTTTCTGCTTTCAATTCTAAAGAGACATGTCATTATACCAGATATTCTATATTAGAAAAAGCCGTCAGGCAATAGGTTTGTAAATCTTTGCATTTTGCCGGAATAAATTTTCAAACAGACTCTAGTGTACTGACACGCTCGTTTTTTTGCTGACAGTGCTGTGTATTTTGTGCTGTTGTTCTTGAAATTGGGATTGCGCTGTTGTAGAATATAGTTATCTGGAAAAGATTTATTGAAACATTGCACTTCATCTCGGCAGTCCTGCCAAAAAAATCTTATTTATGGGTCATCTGATCCGGAAAATCTTGTCACAGTTTCTGTGAATGTACCATTTAAAATAATTGAGCAAGGAGAATCTATGGGGAAAAATGATATTATCATGAGCAGGTGGCTGTCCCATAAGGGGCGTTTCGCAGGCTTGTTTAACGGCGTGCTTTTTAAAGGTGCCGAGGTTATCCGTCCCGGGGAATTGGAAGAAATAAGAGGAGAATCAGATATCCTGATCGTGGATAAGGAAGGGAAGGATAAGGCTTTTAAGAGATACCGTGACGTTGTCATGCGGTGGAAAAGGGGGCTGAAGTTTGTTATTCTGGCTTGTGAAAACCAGGGAAAGACACATTATGCCATGCCGGTACGCAATATGCTTTATGACAGTGTGTCCTATACTGAGCAGATTGACCAGTTATGGAAAGAAGGTTGGCAAAACGGGAATAAGGTGACGGCAGAAGAATATTTATCACATTTCAAAAAAGATGATGTGATATTTCCGGTGATCACCCTTGTTTTTTATTACGGCAGTAAGCCGTGGGACGGGAGTCTGGATATCCATGGGATGTTTCCTGAAGAATTAAGTTTATCAAGCCGGGAAATCCTGGAAAAATACGTGCCTAATTATAGGATCAATCTGGTGGATGTAATGCGTATCAAGGATGTGGAAAACTTCCAAAAGGATTTACAACTGATTTTTGAGATGCTAAAATATAAGAATAAGAAGAACGAATTGGTGGGTTATATTAATGGAAACAAGGAATTTTTCCAAAATATAGGTGTGGATACATATAACGCAATCCGTGTATTACTCAATTCAGAAAAACAGTTGAAGGATATTCCCGTAGGCGGACAGGGAAAGGGGGAAATCGACATGTGTAAGGCCTTGGATGATTTATACGAGGATGCAGTTGAGCGAGGAATGGAAAAGGGAATCGAGAAAGGTGAGGAACGTGTCATCAGGTTGATTCAGCTTTTGCTTGAAAATGGGCGCAGTAATGAGGTGGGCAGAGTTGTCAGTGACAGGGATTATATGAAAAAATTATGTAAAGAGTTTAATCTTGTCATGGAAAACTCCAAGCAATTTTCATAAAGAGTCAGAGATAACATAATAAAGCAGAAAACTGAATAGAAAAATTAATAAAATCCTATGGAAAACCAAGTAATATAAACACTGGCTGCCATAGGATTTTTTGCGTTCTTTATATGACTGTTGTTCCGTAAAATATGTAAACGTTTAGAGAACAATGACTAAACATTTAAACTTTTTGAAACGGTGATAATAAAAATAAATGTTAAATATGCATAAAAATAAACTGTTAAAACTGGAAGTTATGGAGAAGATGTAAAAGACTCTTGAAATACATAAAACTCTATGATAGAGTTAACTCAACAAATAAACACGGAAATTAAACAAAAGGTTTAATTAGTTTAATTCAACAAGGAGGAAAACAAGATGAAGTTAAAAAAGGTAATTGCATCAGCGCTGGCAGGTACAATGTTGCTGGGGGGAGCTTCCAGTGTGAGCGCAGCAACGGAATTGACATTCTGGACTCTCAATACGAGACAGGAAGCAGTGGAGCCTATTGTGGAGGCCTTTAATGAGGCTAATGAGGATATTAAGATCACAGCATCTTTCTATGACACAGATGGAATCAAGGATGCCTGCAAGGTTGCCGCATCCTCTGACAGTCTTCCGGATATGTGGTTTAACTGGGGAGGAAGTCTGGGACAGTTTTATGTTGACAACGGCAAGACCTATGACCTGACAGAGTACGCCAAAAGCAACGGCTGGGAGGATACCTTCAGTGCAGGCGCCTTGAATTTATGTACCCTGGGCGGCCAGCTTTCAGGTTATCCCACAAGCTACAATGTCCTTGGAGTTTATTATAATAAGACTATTTTTGATGAGTGCGGCATAGAAGTGCCGGCCACCTTTGAAGAGTTTGAGGCAGCCTGTGCTGTTTTGAAGGAGAACGGATATGTGCCTATGGCAGCGGCCGGACTGAACGGATGGCATGTTATGAGATGGGTGGAGCTTCTTGTGGAACATTTCGCAGGGGCAGACCTTCATGATAATATGAACAGTTTTGATGAGAGCTGGGACAATGAGGCTGTGGTACAGGCTCTTGCTAAATATAAAGAGTGGGTGGACGCAGGATACTTCCCGGATGGTTTCCTCACAGCAGACCCCAATGATACCATCATGTCCTTTGGTTCCGGGGAATGTGCAATGGATATTCAGGGACAGTGGTATGACGGCATGATCCTTCAGAATGAGCTTGACATTACTAATTACGGGGTATTCTCCTTCCCGTCAGCAGAGGCTTCCAGCAGAATGTCTGCATTTGCAGAGATGACACAGTTTAATAAGAATCTTACAGAGGAAGAGCTGGATGCTGCCGTGAAATTTACGGACTACTATTACAGCAGTGAAAATGTAGCTGAGTATGGTGAGTATTATAACCTTCCACTTCCAAAAGAAGGCGAAAAAGCTCCGGAAGACCAGATCAATGTAGATGGTATGATTGAAACCTCCAACACAAACGGAACATTTACGATCACAGACCAGGCGTTCCCCACAGAGGTGGCTGATGTTCTGTTTAATGCACAGGATGCAATTGCCAACGGCCAGATGACACCAGAAGAAGGAGCTGCTAATATCCAGGCTGCTATTGAAGCTTACCAGGCAAAATAACAGGATGTTCTTAGCATAGGCGGGGCCGGCATCTGCCGGCCCTTTTCGTGCATCATAGGGAAGGACGCTGCCTTGTTTTTTTAGAACGTGGTTTGGCAGAGGGCTTTCTGTATGACGGTAGAAACGGAGGGGTACCATAGAATGAAAACAAAAAAGAAATCGAATTTCGGTGCATATGCATTTTTAATTCCTGCAGCAGTTATTTATCTTTCGGTCATTGTTGTTCCTGTATTTTATTCCTTGTTCATCAGTTTGTTTAAATGGAACGGAGTTTCAGAGAAGGAGTTTGTAGGATTAAAGAACTATACAACTCTGTTTACTGCAGACCCCACATTTGCGATCGCGCTGAAGAACAATCTGATCTGGATCGTGCTTACCATTTGTGTGACTATGACAGTGGCACTGGGATTTGCAGTTATTTTGAACAAGCAGTTCAGGGGCCGTACCGTATTCCGGGCATTCTTCTATTTCCCCTGTGTCATTGCGCCCATCGCGGTGGCTATTATCTGGAGATGGATCTACAATCCCAACATTGGTTTTATCAACCAGTTCTTTAAACTTATTGGGGTTGATTTTAAACAGACATGGATTTCGGATCCCAAATACAGCCTCTATGCAATTTTTATCGCAGCACTGTGGCAGGGGATCGGGCAGCCTATGATTCTCTTTCTGGCAGGACTTCAGTCAGTATCTGTGGATGTTCTGGAAGCGGCAACCATTGACGGAGCGGGTCCGGTAAGAAAGTTTTTCAAGGTAACTGTGCCCCTGATGAAGGAATCCTTTGTGATGGTCATCGCCACCCTGATCGTGGCTGCCATGAAGGTTTACGATGTTGTGCAAGGCCTTACAGGAGGCGGCCCCAACAATTCCACCCAGATGCTTGCAACTTACATGTATTCCCAGACCTTCCAGTACAACAATGTCGGTATGGGTACGGCGGTGGCCTGTGTCATGGTGGTAATGATGCTTGTGGTCATTGTGCCTTACATATCATTTACGGCAAAAGAAAAGTAGGAGGACAAATACATGGACGGAAAGAGTAAAAAGATTACAAAAAAAGTTCTGCTGTATGTGCTGTTGGTTGTCCTTGCTCTGGTGTGGATCGTTCCTATTTTTACACTCATAGCTACCTCTCTTAAACATAAAAAGGACTTCATGAGCGGTCTGAGCCTGTTCCAGCTTCCCGCAGAGATTGCCTGGGACAACTTTAAAAACGCAGTTACCCAGGGACGGCTGTTCACTTATATGAAAAATGATCTGATCGTTTCCTTTTTGAAAGTTCCTCTTGGAATCTTTGTGGGTGCTTTGGCAGCGTTTTCCATGACAAGGCTGAAAATCAAACACAGCACAGGTATTTTCATATTTTTCCTGATCGGCATGATGCTGCCTATGCAGACAGCGCTTGTGCCTATCAACCTGATCTACAGTAAGCTGAATCTTCTCAATACCTATTTCGGACTGTTTTATGTATATATCGGGTTCGGGTTATCTTATTGCATTCTTATTATGAGAGGATTCATGAAGGGGATACCAAAGGACATAGACGAGGCGGCTTACATTGACGGATGTACTAAGTGGCAGCTGTTTTCCCGGATTATATTCCCTATTGCGAAGCCTGCAGTTGCCACACTGTTTATCACAGATTTCCTTTCTACATGGAATGAGTATCTGCTTGCCAGTGTGATCATCAATGACAATGCCATGAAAACAGTTCCTGTGGGGCTGATGACCTTTGTGGGGGAACATGGGACTGATTATGGATATCTGTGCGCCGGGGTTCTGGTGTCGGTCATTCCTGTAATGGTGGTATATCTGATTTTCCAGAGATACTTTGTGGAAGGAATGGCAGGAGCCGTGAAATCATGAGAAAGCAGCCCTGTTAGGGCAGATTTCTCAAATATATAAGAAATGAGGACATATAATGAATACTTGCAAATATGATAAATGTGTTGAAAGATGGGGTACCTTTGAAGCCGAAATGCCCGGCAAGTCAGAGGGCAATCCATTTACGGACTATACGATACAAGGTACTTTCTCCTGCGGAGCAGAGACAAAAACAGTGGATGGATTTTATGACGGGGAGGGAATTTACAGGATACGATTTATGCCTTCTTTCGAAGGAGAGTATACATTTAAAGTGCAGGGAAGTTTTTCGGAAGATGTATTTACAGGTTCCTTTAAGGTAATGCAGGCATCGGGAGACAACCACGGTCCTGTGAGAGTTTCCCATACTTACCATTTGGCTTATGAAGACGGGAAGCCTTATTATTCCATAGGAACCACCTGCTATGTGTGGGAGCTTCAGTCCCGGGAGCTGCAGAAGAAGACGCTGGAAACCTTGGCTGACAGTGCTTTTAATAAAATCCGCTTCTGTATTTTTCCTAAGCACTATGACTATAACCTGGGAGAGCCTGCAAGCTATCCTTATGAAGGTACGCCAATGGACAGCTCTGTCCTGACCCCGGAAAATTTCAAAGAATATGACGGGTGCCCAAAGGGCAATGATTTTGACTACAAGAGATTTAACGTAAAACATTTCCAGCATATTGATGAATGTATTAAAAAGCTGATGGAGCTGGGAATACAGGCTGATTTGATCGTGATGCACCCTTACGACCGCTGGGGCTTCAGTGAGATGGAACCGGAGTGCGATGACCTCTACTGGAAATATCTCATTGCCAGAGTAAGTGCATATAGAAACGTTTGGTGGTCTTTGGCAAATGAATATGACCTGTTTCCAAAGAAAACAACAGCGGATTGGGAAAGATATGCAGACATTGTCTGTGAGAAGGATGTATATCAACACCTGCGCTCTATTCATAACTGCCGTCCTTTCTATGATTATTCCAGACCGTGGATCACACACTGCAGCATTCAGCGTCAGGATCTTTACAAATCCTCAGAGCTTGTGAATGAATGGCGTGAACGTTATAAGAAGCCGGTTATTCTGGATGAAATAGCATATGAAGGAAATATCCAGCACGGCTGGGGAAATATAAGCGGTAAGGAGATGACAAGAAGGTTCTGGGAAGCTTTCAGCAGGGGCGGTTATCCCGGACATGGGGAAACCTTTATGAATGAGGATAATATTCTGTGGTGGTCTCATGGAGGTGAACTGCGGGGAGAAAGTCCTGAAAGATTTAAGTTCCTTAAGAAAATCATGGATGAGACACCGGCCCCGGGACTGCGGCCCTGGGAAAAAGCAATGTGGGACGAGACAGCTGCCACAGTCGACGACTGTCTGGGAGTACACAAATACTATCTCTTTTATTACAGCTTTATGTGCCCTTCTTTCAGGGAGTATTACTTTGATGATGACACAGAATACCAGGTTGAGGTGATCGACACCTGGAACATGACCATTGAAAACAGGGGAAGGTTTAAAGGAAAGTTTAAGGTGGAGATGCCGGGAAGAGAATATATGGCAGTACGTATACAGGAAGCAAAATAAAAATATCCCAGGCGCAAAGCCTGGGATTTGTTTTGCCTGCGGCACGGAATGAACAGTAATGCGTATCCTGGCATGGGATAAGTATGATAAAGAAAATGGGACAAGTATCATATAGAAAACAATTGACAGAGTTTGGAAAAAGTTTAAAATGTAATTAATAGTTAAACTTTTGCACACATAAAGCAGATTCCGGATATCTGCGGCACATGCTGAGAAGTATATGGGGGATTTATATGAAGGTCAAGGCAGTGGAAATAGCAAGAAAGCTGGGAATATCTAAGGCAACGGTGTCCCTTGCTTTGAATAATAAGCCTGGTGTCAGTGAAAAAACCAGGGAGAAGATTTTTGAATGTTTGGAGGAATTAAACGGAGGCGGCCCACCGCCTGAAAAGGCACAGCGTTCTTCTATAAAAAAGATGGTCAAGATCATTGTGGTGGATAATAAGCTGAGGATCATCAAGGATTCAGAGCTGGACTTATGGACTGACGTTTTTTCTGTTTTTGACAGGGAGATAAAAAGGATGGGATATACTCTTGGGCTTACTTATGTGAGCCGCAATTCCAGGGAGATCGCCCAGGTGATCCAGGAGGCAAATGAGGAGAATGTGGCAGGAGTGATTCTTGTGGCTACAGAAATGCAGCCCGAACATTTTGAGCCTTTCCGTATGATAAAAAAACCTATGGTGATCTATGACAATGATTTAAGCCAGGATCATAACTGTGTTGCCATCGACGGAGTGACGGCAGTCCGGGATGTGGTGGATCATCTTGTGGCAAGAGGCTGCCATGAGATCAGATATCTTGGGAATACAGAAAACATTTATAATTTTACACAGAGAAGGGCCGGGTTCCGTGCCGGGCTTCGAAAGAACCGGCTTCCCCTTCAGGCTGACTCTATCGTCCAGATCGGGAGAAGAGTGGAAGATGTGTATGAGAACATGATGGTTTATCTTGAGGAACACAGACTGCCGGAGGCTTTTATCATGGAAAATTATCAGGTTTCCATGGGAGTGATGCGGGCGTTGCGGGAAAAGAAAATTTCAGTCCCCCGGGAGGTTTCCCTGGTGGGGGTGGATGAACTGCCCAGCTATCTTACCGGTGATTTTCTGCTTACAACAGTGAAGGTAGAGCATGAGGAAAGGGCAAATGTTGTCATGATGTTTCTGGAGCAGGAAATTAACGGAGTGATCTCTAAGAAATTCAAGGCCTATTCCAACTGCCAGCTTATGAAGGGAAACAGTGTAAGATAGCTGCCGGTGAGGGGTGAGGTAATGCCGGAAGGAGTGTTCCTCACAGAGCGGATAATAAAAGATAAGTTGTATGAACCAGGGAATTTCTGTCCATACTGTAAACAAGAAAAAATGCAGGAGGTTAGAAATTATGGCAGTAGATTTTAAAAACAGCGAGACAAAAGACAATCTTATGCGTGCATTTGCCGGGGAGAGCCAGGCAAGAAACCGATACACCTTCGCGGCGGGACAGGCAAAGCAGCAGAATCAGGCGGCAGTTTCTCAGGTATTCCTGTACACGGCAGACCAGGAAAAGGAACATGCGGAGATTTTCTATAAGCATCTGAAGGAACTGGCAGGGGAAACCATACATGTGGACGGCGGTTATCCCGTAGACATCACGGAGGATCTTGCACAGCTTCTGCGTATGGCCCAGCACAATGAATACGAGGAACATGATGATGTGTATAAAAAATTCGGCGACAAAGCCAAGGAAGAGGGCTTTGACAAGGTGGCCCGTTCTTTCCATATGATTGCGGAGATTGAGAAGGTACACGGCGACCGTTTCGGAAGATTTGCAAAGTGGATGGAAGAGAACAAGCTGTATGTCTCCGATGTGAAGACAGGATGGATCTGCCTCAACTGCGGCTATATCTGCGAGACAAAAGAAGCTCCCAAGAAATGTCCGGTGTGTGACCACGACCAGGGATATTTCATCCGACTGGAGCTGTCTCCCTTTGCAGATAAGGCACAGCCGGAAAAACTTTCAGAATAAGATAAAACAGCCCCCGGACTGCGGCGTTTCATGCAGTCCGGGGGCTTAAATTTTACCTTTAACTCTTTATTGCAATTAAGCAGCAGCTTCCCTGATAAGTTGGGATCAGTGCTTATTCTTCTCCTTTACTGCAGCGAAGATACTCTGAAGAACAATGAAGAAGCAGAGAAGTGCAGCGATGGTAATTCTGGTCCACCAGGAGGACAAAGTTCCCTGGAAGGTAATGAAGGCTTCGATGGTACCCTTAATGAGAACACCAAAGAGGGAGCCGAATACATTTCCCACACCGCCGGTGAGAAGAGTACCGCCGATTACAGAAGAGGCGATGGCATCCATCTCAAGTCCTTTTGCCTGCTCTACGAAGCCGGCGCAGGTATTCAGGCAGAAGAGGAATCCTCCCAAACCGCAGAGGGTACTGCTCAATACATAAGCTTTAAGCTTTGTTTTTCTTACATTCAGGCCCATGAGAAGTGCGGACTGTTCGTTTCCGCCTACTGCGTAGATGGAGCGTCCGAATTTGGTGTATTTCAGCATGACGAATACCAGGACCAACACCACAAGGGCGATGACAACACTTGGATAAATGTAAGGATAAATCATAACTCCTTTTCTGTTCAGATAACCGCCGAAGGGGAAGTAGATTTTAAACTTCGCCCAGGACAGGAAGGTTTCATTTGTGATACTGATCATGTCTGTGGATACAATAGCTGTCATACCTCTTGCAAAGAACATTCCCGCCAGAGTTACGATAAACGGCTGGATATTCAGGTATGCTACCAGGAATCCCTGAGCCAGACCAAAGACAACACCCATGACAAGAACCAGGATGGTGGCAGGGACGGCGCCCATACCTTTATTCTCCATCATCCATGCCAGGAGCATACAAGTCAAAGCAACTACTGAGCCAACGGAAATATCAATTCCGCCGGTGATCATGACTACGGTCATGCCTGCTGCTATGACGATCAGTCCGGCATTGGAAATAAACAAATTCAGGAAGTTCTGTACTTTGCCAAAGCCCTGCTCATTAAAGATGATGACACCGGCAATATACATGACAAAGAACAGCACTATGGTGATCAACAGCAGGAAAGAATTTCCGTCAATTTTTTTCTTGGTTTTAACTGCTTTTGAACCGCTCATCTTATGCCACCCCATTTCCATTTACTGTTTTTTTGCCCAGCTGATGTTTTTTAAACCATTTTTTCAGCTGAGGAGACTGTAAGGATACAATAATGACAACCACGATCGCTTTGTATACCGGCACTTGGTCGGAGGATACGTGCATTGCGTACAAGGTGGTCGTAAGTGCCTGGATAGTATAAGCGCCGATCACAGAACCCATAAGGGAGAATTTACCGCCTCCCAGGGAGTTGCCGCCCAGAGCTACAGCCAGGATGGCATCAAGTTCCATGTTGAGTCCGATGTTATTGGCATCTGCTGAGTAAATACGGGAGCTTGCCACAAGCCCTGCAACTCCGGCCATCAAACCTCCGAATACATAGGTAAGGAAAATGATCATGGAAGATTTAAGTCCCACAAGCCGGGAGGCTCTGGAGTTGATTCCTACAGACTGGATATACATGCCCAGTGCTGTTTTCTTGAGGATCAGGGAGGTGATGACCACCACGATCACTGCCATGAAGAACGGCACCGGCAGGGGAAGTCCCTTAATGCTGGAACCTAAAACCTTATAATTGTCAACACGTACATAAGTAATCTGGCCGTTTGTAACAAGCTGTGCGATTCCCCGGCCTGCTGTAAAAAGGATCAGGGTTGCGATCATCGGCTGGATTTTCAGCTTTGCAACGAGAAAACCGTTGAAAGCACCGCAGATAACTGCCACGATCAAGCCTGCAATGATACCTAAAATATAAGGATTGTTATAAGCTGTTACTGACTGCTCTCCTCCTGCAAGAACGTTGCAGACAACAGCAGCCACCACTGCCATGACAGCGCCTACGGAGATGTCGGTTCCGCCGGAGGCGGCAACCATGAGGGTCATGCCTACTGCCAGGATCACAAGCTCGCTGGCCCTGTTGATCACGTCAATGATATAGCCGTACAGCATACCGTCCCGCACACTGATAGCGAAGAAGTCAGGTGTGGTGATAAGGTTTACCAGAAGCACCAATACCAGGCACAGAATAGGTAAAAACAGACGATAGCTGGTAAGTTTTTTCAGTTTACTCATTATTCTTCACCTCCGGCAATTGCTTTCATAATTGAAGACTGGCTTAATTCGTGCTCTTCCAGCTCACCCACCTTGGCGCCGTCACGGAGAACTGCCATACGGCTGCAGGTACGGAGCATTTCTTCCACTTCAGAGGAGATGAACACAACGCTCATGCCCTGTTCGGCAAGTTCCAGCACAAGCTTTTGGATTTCGGTTTTTGTACCGATATCAATGCCTCGGGTAGGCTCATCGAGAATAAGGAAATCCGGATTAGTCAGGAGCCACCTGCCAAGGATCACCTTCTGCTGGTTTCCGCCGGAAAGCTGCTTGATCGGAGTTTCTCTGTCAGCAGTCTTAATCTGGAGGATTTTGATATACTTATCTGTGAATTCTTCCTGTTCTTTTTTGCTCAGAAGTTTAAACATACCTTTCTTTGCCTGAAGAGCAATGATGATATTTTCGCGCACAGACAAATCTGCGATGATACCTTCTTCCTTACGGTTCTCAGGAAGATAGGCCATACCATGCATCATTGCGTCAAGAGGAGAGTTCACCTGAAGCTTTTTGCCCTTTACGAAAAGTTCACCCTCATCTGGTTTGTCGGCACCGTAGATGGATCTTACCAGCTCGGAGCGGCCGGATCCAAGAAGGCCGGTGAGGCCGATAACCTCGCCCTTATGTATTTTAAGGTCAAAGGGACGGATGGTACCCTTATGTCCAAGACCTTTGGCTTCGATGATAATTTCCTCGCCGACCTTTGCTGATTCGCCTTCCTTTTTGAGGGAGGCAAGGTCATCGAAGTCTTTACCCATCATTTTAGCTACTAGCTGTACTCGCGGAAGTTCTTCGACTTTATATTCACCTACCAGTGTGCCGTTTCGCAAAACCGTAATCTTGTCACAGACTGCATAGACCTGTTCCAGAAAATGGGTTACGAAGATAATCCCAACACCCTGATCTCTTAATTTTCTCATTAATATAAACAATTTTTCTACTTCACCGTCATCCAGAGAGGAAGTAGGTTCATCAAGGATTAATACTTTTGCCGACATATCCACGGCACGGGCAATGGCAAGCATCTGCTGGATGGCAATGGAGTAATTTTCCACTGCGGAGGATACGTCTACGTGGATGTCCAGGCTTTCCAGAAGCTCGGACGCTTTTGTTCTCATGGTTTTCCAGTCAATAAGACCGCCCTTTCTCGGCTCGCGGCCGATGAAAAGATTCTCTGCCACAGACAGGTTGGGGCACAGGTTTACTTCCTGGTAAACTGTGCTGATGCCGTTCATCTGGGCTTCCTGCGGAGATTTATTGACCACGGAGCCTTGTACTCCGTCGATCATGATTTCTCCTGTTTCAAATTCTTCAACACCGGTCAATACTTTGATTAAAGTGGATTTACCGGCACCGTTCTCTCCCATCAGAGCATGGATTTCGCCTTTTCGGAGTGTAAAATCCACATCCTGCAGGGCCTTAACTCCCGGGAAAGTTTTATAGATATTTCGCATGGTAAGAACTACGCCTGATTCCATTTGGTCCCGCCTCTCTTTCTATTTTTCCGCCCTTAGCCTGCCTTCCCGGTCATTCCAGAAATTTTTTTCTCGTCCGGTGCGGCATAAATAAAGTGCGGGAGGGGAGGTCTTTATCGGCCTCCACCCTCCGCACCTTAAAATTCCAATGGCTGTTAGTTGGTATCAGTTATGGCCGCTGATTAGTAAGCACGTTCTGCCATAATGGATTCCAGATCCATGGAGGTATCGAAGTAAGCTTCATCTACATACTGAATCTTTTCTACTTCTTCGCCGGCTTCCAGTTTCTTGATGATTTCGTCTACACGTGGTCCGTGAAGCGGGTTACACTCGAAAGTAGCGTTTAAGTCACCAGCGATCATAGCTTCGAAAGCAGCTTTTACAGAGTCGAAGGAGATAACGATGATGTCGCCTTCTGGTCCGCAGGTCTTGCCGGCAGCTTTGATAGCGTCGATAGCACCGAATGCTTCATTGTCGTTCTCGCATACTACTACGTCAATGTCATCATAGGATTTCAGGAAGGATTCCATAACTTCCTGGCCTTTAGCCTGTGTAAACTCACCGGACTGCATATCTAACATTTTCCAGTTATCATGCTGTTCTACAATATTTCCAAAGCCTTCTGTACGTCCAACCTGAGCAGATGCTCCGATGGTTCCCTGGATCGTTACAAGATTGATCTCTTCTTCTCCACGGCCTTTTTCTTCAAGGTAATCAGCTACCCACTGGCCTGCTGTTTCGCCTTCTTTGATGAAGTTGCCGCCTACCCAGCACTCATACAGGGAATCGTCAGAAACTTTCATCTGTCTGTCAGAAAGGATAACCGGGATTCCGGCCTCTTTTGCTTCTTCCAATACAGTTTACCAGCCTGTCTCAACAACCGGTGCAACTACGATGTAATCAACATCCTGCTGGATGAAGGAACGGATTGCCTTAATCTGGTTTTCCTGTTTCTGCTGTGCATCGTCAAAAATTAATTTATAGCCGTTTTCTTCGGTAAAAGTGGATTTAAAGGATTCTGTGTTTGCTGTTCTCCAGTCAGATTCTGCACCTACCTGTGCATAGCCAACTACGATCAAATCGTCATCTGCTGCCTGAACGGTGATTGCAGGAACTGCTGCCATAGATGCAACCATTGCTGCTGTTAATGCTACTGATAAAACTCTCTTCTTCATTTTGAGATCCTCCTTAAATTTTTTGCTGTGGGTTTCTCACTTCCCTCAGCTGATGATTACATTTTAGCAAAAATAGCTGGAAAATCTACGGAAATTCCTGGGTATTTAGTTGATTATTTTTAGAAGTTTTCTTCTTTTTTTATAATTGGTTCGTTATTTTTGGAAAAAGGTTCGTTTTTTTTCGGTATGCGCACAGTCACCTTTGTCCCTTTGCCTTTTTCACTTTCAAATTCCAGACCGTAGCGGTATCCGTAGTTCATGCGGATACGTTCTTCCACGTTGATAAGCCCGAAACCCTTTCTTCCGAAGCTGGATTTCTCCTTAACCTTCTTTCTCAGGGAAACAAGCTCTTCCTCTGTCATGCCTATTCCGTTGTCATAAACCTCAAAGACGATATCAGTGCCGTCCTCATATCCTGTGATCAGTATTTTGCCTTTTCCCCGCTTGTTTTTAATTCCGTGGTAGAGAGCGTTTTCCACCAGAGGCTGGAGTGTCAGTTTCAGGATATTGTATTCGTACAGGTTGTCGTCAATATCGATTTCATAATCCAGGATATCCTCATACCGGAACTGCTGTATGCTCAGGTAGCTGTGTATGTGGGATTCTTCTTCCCGGATCGTGATATAATCCCTGCCGCCGCTGAGCACAGTGCGGAAAAATTCTGAGAGGGAGGTGGTCATCTGTACGACAGCTTTCGTCTGTCCGTCCTCTGCAAGCCACACGATCGTGTCCAGTGTATTATATAGGAAATGGGGGTTGATCTGTTCCTGGAGAAGCTTTAGCTCTGTGTCCTTTAGCTTCATCTGCTCGATTTTTACATCATCCACCAGCGTACCGATCTTATCCCTCATCTCATCAAACCGCTTTACAAGTATCTGGATTTCGTCATCGGATTCGATCAGCTGCTCTGAGGTGAAATCACCTTTTCCCATCTGCTTTGTGGCCTCGCACAGTGCATTGATAGGGTTTGTTACACTTCGGGTGATCCTCCGTGAGAGCAGGATCACACAAAACATGATGCCGCAGAGAAGTGCGATACTTATCATGATTGCATTTGCTGTCTGCCTTTCAATTGCTTTCCTTAACTCATCCAGGCTCAGGGTTTCGTAATAGATGTACTTTTGGATATAATTCTGGATCAGGGAATTGACCCCGTGGATGTCATTTTCCCACATGGATATATTGTTTGTGTAGGAGGAAGACTTGCCCAGATTGTTCTCTATTTTCCCAAGCACATTTTCCAGCGTGTTAAGGCATGAGGTAATACCGCGTATTTGCAGCACGCTGTCAATCCCTGAGGCATTTTTGGACATTGTCTGGAAATCCCGGCGGGCATTGCTTATCATTTTATAAGGATTTTTAACCACAGTGGCATATTTGGGGTCTTTTCCTTCCACAATATCGCCGTTTTTCAGTTCTTCCAGGGAGGCTGAACCGATCACCACCCTGTATACTGTATAATTCATCTCTTTTTCAAAGGTCAGATTGTAGTCATTGGCCTCCATGATATTGGTTACGATCTGACTGTAGGACTCAGTGAAGTTCTGAAGCACTGCAAGAACGCTGATCACCATAAGCATGAGAGGGATGATGATGGTGGCTGAGAGCATGAACAGCCGCTTTTTCAGAGAAATACTTTTTTTGGGTTTCATTGGACAGGACTCTCCTTTCTAACGTTGCGGTAATCCTTAGGAGTCTGTCCCTGGGTCTTTTTGAATATGTAGCTGAAATAGTGGGCATCTTTATATCCTACGTCATAGGCAATCTCGGAGGTCTTCCTGCTGGTGCAGCGGAGAAGCTCCTTGGCC
Organism: Eubacteriales bacterium; assembly: GCA_030524175.1. GTDB lineage: Bacteria > Bacillota > Clostridia > Lachnospirales > Lachnospiraceae > Blautia_A. The sequence goes on along the minus strand of JAUNHC010000013.1, from coordinate 102,525 downwards.
TTTTCCATACGGAGTCCTGTAAGGTATTCAATGAAGGTCTGGCCTGTCTCCTGACGGAAGATCGTGCTGAAATAGCTGGGGCTGATGCCGATTTGGGAAGCCACTGTGTTCAGGGAAATCTCATTGTTGGAAAAGTTCTGCTCCACATACCGTGCGGCATCTTCCAGCAGTCCGCTGTATTTGTCCATGGATGCATTGTCACGAAGCTTCAGTGCTTCGGTGAATAAGTCCTTAAGGTATTGGCACACACTTTCTATAGAAGAAATACGTGCTTTGATTTCATCCACATCACCGAATTTTTCTGTGAGAGGCTGGGCGTTGATCCCCAGTCCTTCCAGAAATTTAGTGACACAGAAGTACATATCCACCATAAGATACTGACGGAACATAAGGGAGTTATAGCTGCCAAGCCCAACCTTTTCGAAATAGGCATCCATGAAGCCGGAAGCTTCATCAATGTCACCCACCTTGAGGAAATTTTCTAAAAGTTTGCGGTCAATGTTGGCAGTGTTTATTTTCTTTAAATCCTCTTTTTCGGCGGTGATAAGATCCTTTTCTTTAAGCTCGTCGGCGGTGATGATCTGGTTTGTCTCAGTGAAAAAGCGTGCGGCAAAAACCCGGTTGGCCTCCAGGAAGGACTGGCGCACGTCCCGCAGCCGCTGTACCGTACAGCCTGCACCTCCGAAATACTGCAGATTGCTGTTGTCAGGAAGAAGAGAGGAAATAAATTCCTGAAGTCTGCCCAATACCTCGTGTAGCCCTGATTCCTCTTCACTCCGAACAAGAAGGGACCAGCCTTCCCCCCAGCGCTTGAAGTAATAGATACAGTCAATCGTGCTGAGAAAGTCTTCAATCTTTTTCTCTGCCTCAACCCGGTGTTTTTGATAAGTATTTTCATTTTCGCCCCGGGAAATGATTTTAAGTAAGACTACTGTATAATAAGAAGCTGTAAAATCCATATTAAGCTGGCGGCCCCATTCCAGAACCTCTGCCGTTGAGATGGAATTTTCCACCAGGGCATAAAAGAGACGGGCCTTATCCAGCTCCAGTTTTTCCTGGTTTTCCTTCTGGTATTCCTCCAGAAGTTTCTGCTGTTCCTGCTCCTCCCGGATAATGTCAGCCACACGGTTTATTGTTTCCAGAAGTTTCTCTGAGCTGATAGGCTTAAGCTGGTAATCAGTGACTCCGATGGATATGGCTCTTTTAGCGTAATCAAATTCATCATAGCCGCTGAGGATAATGATCTTTGTATTGGGCAGCTCCTTTTTTATGAGAGAGGCCAGTTCCAGACCGTCCATAAAGGGCATCTTGATGTCCGTGATCACAATGTCAGGCTTTGCTTTCATGATCATGGGATAGGCAAGTTCCCCGTCCCCGGCCTCCCCGGCAAACTCGTACCCTTCCTTTTCCCAGGGTATGTTATTTTTGATACTTCTGCGGATGATGGCCTCATCCTCCACTAAAAAAACCTTTATCATAAAAACTCCTCCGTTTATCTGTGATACCTGTAACCTTGCGCACCGCCGCTCATTGGTGCTGGGTGATCTGCCTGTCCCCAAGGCCGGACAGCGGTGAAACGGTACTGGCTCTGGGGTTGTAGTGTTTTTGGTAGCTGCTTGACCTTATGGTCAAGCAGCAGCGCTTACCTATTCGCTCTACGGCTCATAGTTAAGCTTTATTATAGCATGAAACCGGGCGGATTGCATTCAGCACATTAGTTGGTATTGTGTTTTCTGCGGTGATTAGTTAAAATCAGATATATGGTTTGACTTCATATAATAAGGAGACAATAGATGAAAAGAAAGATAGTGCTCGCCATTGCGGGCAGTGATTGCAGCGGCGGTGCGGGGATACAGGCGGATTTGAAGACTATGCTGGCCAACGGTGTTTATGGAATGGCAGCGATCACCGCGCTCACCGCCCAGAATACAACGGGAGTAAAGGGTATTATGGAGGTGGGGGGAGAGTTTCTGTACCGGCAGCTTGAGGCTGTTTTTGAGGATATCTTTCCGGATGCAGTAAAAATAGGAATGCTGTTCTCTGGGGAGATGATCGGCGTGACCGGGGAGATTCTGAGACGTGAAAAACCGGCGAATATTGTTTTGGATCCAGTGATGGTATCCTCCAGCGGGAAACCGCTTCTGAAAGAGGATGCCGTTGAAAGGCTGACTACACAATTGTTTCCGGCGGCAGATTTGATAACCCCGAATATTCCTGAGGCAGAAGCACTGCTGGGGCACAGGATTGAAAATAAAAGTGAAGCAGAAGACGCTGCCCGCGCTCTATATGAAAAATATGGAGCTTCAGTGCTGTTGAAAGGCGGTCATACAGACCAAGGGGCGGATGATTTCCTGTGGCATAAAAATTCGGGAACTTGGTTCAGGGGAGTGCGGATTCATAATCCTAATTCCCATGGCACAGGATGTACATTATCATCGGCAATTGCTTCCAACCTGGCAAAAGGCTTCTCTATGGAGGGAAGTGTTGGGCGGGCAAAAGAGTATCTTACAGGGGCGTTAGCAGCCGGGCTTGATATTGGAAAAGGCAGCGGGCCTCTGGATCATGGATTTGTAGAAAAATATCCCTCTATGGGGGATGTGGAATAATCAGCGATGAAAATGCTGGATCAAGAAGAGATAAACGAAAAAACAGGCGGAAATATCAAGGGTTCTGCCTGTTTTTTTGTTGTGCAAAAAATATTAGTATAGTATAATGTTTATATCCCCCTATGGGGGATGCGGGAAAACGTAAATGCACAACAGACGGAAATTTTATGTGTCAGGAAACGAAAGCAGTGCAACAGCTTCGAGGAGGGAGACTTATGGACAAATTGTCGAAAAATGTATATATCCTATTTGCGTTGCTGGCGGCGGCTCTATATTCGCTGAATGCACCTTTTTCCAAGCTTTTGCTTCAGAGGATTCCGCCGACTATGATGGCGGCCTTTTTGTACCTGGGTGCCGGTACCGGTATGCTTCTTGTAGGCTGTATAAGGAAGGCGGCAGGCCGTACAGGAAGAGAACAGCCTCTCACAAGAGGACAGCTTCCCTTTATTTCAGGCATGATTATTCTGGATATTGCAGCGCCTATATTTCTAATGCTTGGCCTTCAGCTGACAACGGCGGCAAATGCGTCTCTTTTGAATAATTTCGAAATTGTTGCCACGGCTGTTATAGCCCTGGCGGTTTTTAAGGAGAGGATTACAGGAAGATTGTGGGGCGCAGTCAGTCTTATAACTTTATCAAGTATGATTCTTTCTCTCCAGTATGGGGGGAGCTTCAGGTTTTCCTCAGGTTCTCTCCTTGTGCTGGCTGCCTGTGTGTGCTGGGGGCTGGAAAATAATTGTACAAGGATGCTGTCAGGGAAGGATCCTATGGAAGTTGTGATTCTGAAAGGGTTCGGCTCGGGGCTTGGTTCCCTTGCAATAGCGCTGGCAACAGGAGAAAAAATCCCCAGATTTGATCATCTGGGGATAACAATGCTTTTAGGCTTTGTTTCTTATGGTTTAAGTATATTTTTCTATGTGTATGCCCAGCGCGGTCTGGGCGCAGCCCGCACAAGCGCTTATTATGCAGCAGCTCCTTTTATCGGTGTGGCATTATCTTTTGTTATTTTCAGAAAGATGCCCGGAACTGTGTTTTTTGCGGCACTGGCACTGATGGCGGCGGGAGCATACCTTGCTTCCACTGAAGGCAGAAGGCATACGGCACGTCTTACCTCCGGGGGAGCTGCCGGAGAGTCAGCTTATAAAGGGTAGTAGGTAAAGCTGGTTCGCGTCACCGTGTGAAGTATAAGAAATCACCGCAGGGGCGCTGTGAGCCTCCTATGAGGTTGTTCATAACCTTGCCGTTGTAATATAGCGTGGCGGAACCGCCGCCGTCCAGATTGTAGGCATATTTACATCCGTAGGACTGGAAGATGTTGACCATATCCCAATGGTTCAGCCCGTTATAGTTTCCTGTGTTTGTGACAAGCAGCACGTAGTCGTTGGGCTTTACCATCCCCACAGCTGTTCTGGGGTAGTATTTGGATGTCTCGGCCCAGGCGGGCTGTGCATTGCCGTTTTTGATGAGGATTGGGCCAAAGTTATAGGTATCCTTCACTCCGGCTTTTATTAAATCTTTTCCCATAAGACCTTGGGCGGGAGTGTATATGGTACCGTCTTTTTTTACTGCCATAACACTGTAGCTTGTCATATAGTCCCCGTATATTTTCCCGTTTTTAATACACATGCCAAGGGGTGACGGCTTGCCGCTTCCGTAGTCAAAAGCGCTGCCGTTGACGCCTATGATCCCTCCGTTGGAGGATACGGCGCTTGAGGTGGTCTGGCGCGTGCCCCCGTAAGTCCCGTATGACAGTGCTGATTTTAACTGGGAGGCATTTCTTGTACGAATGTGAGCCACCCAGTAGGAAACGCCATGGGTGGATTTCTTGCGCAGCTCAATATTTAAGTTGGCGCTGGTGTATGTATAGTAGGAACCATTCTGGTTGATCACGGGAGTGTCGGGCTTCTTTGCAGTGCGGCGTCCGTTGCCGTCCACATAGTATTGGCCTATCCATGTATTTTTTGCCATTGCACCGGAACTTTTGTTAAAGTAGTAATAATAGCCACCGATTTTCAGCCATCCTGTGGCCATGGTGGAGTTGCTGCGGAAATAGTAACGCTTTCCGTTGTAGTTCAGCCATTTATTGGCGATGGCCACGCCGGAACCATTGAAGTAATATTTGTATTTGGTGCCTGTTGCCCAGCGGTTGCGGAACATGGCACCGTTTTTTCTGTTATAATAATACTTGTTGCCGGAACGTTTCATCCAGCCGGTAAATCGCTTGCCGTTGGAAGTGCTGTAGTAGTAATAGCCCTTGTATTTGATGGACCCGCACAGCAGCCGGCCTTTGGTATTATAAAAGTAGTAGTCGTTTCCTATCTTCACCCAGCCTGTTTTTTTGGAGGTAAGGCTTACCTTGGTATCTCCTTTTTTAACATAGGTGGATGCCTGGACTGTGGACGTATTGCTTAAGCAAAGGATCAATATGAGCAATAATGGCGCCAGACACAGCAGGTATTTCTTTTTCTTCATTCAAATCCCCCTTGTAATTCCCTGAAAGTGAAAAAAGTGTCGAAAATCATATTGACATTATAACAAAAAATACTGTGAGTTGTATATTTAATTTGTGGCTTGTTCCGGATTGAGCTTGTATGGATGATTGGAAGGGAAATTTGTCAAATTTCCCCAGAATCGTCCTTGCCATTTCCGGGAAAATAGGATATAATAAATACACTTATAGTTTCCGTGACAAAGCAGTTTGAACCTTTTGCTATCCAAGGTTCTGACTGCTTTCCTTTTTTTGTACGCGGAAATATAGTAAGAGAAAGTGAGGGAGAAGATATGGAGACAAACGAGAAAAAGTACGCAACCCCCTATGACCTGGACGGAAAGCCGCCTCTGAAGCTGGCCATTCCTCTTGGTCTGCAGCATGTGCTGGCGATGTTCGTGGGGAACCTTACACCGCTTCTGATCATCACAGGAGTGTGCGGGATTGAAGCAGGCAGCAGCCTTCAGGTGGCGCTTCTGCAGAATGCAATGCTTATTGCCGGAATTGTAACCCTGGTCCAGGTGTTTACAGTGGGGCCGGTAGGCGGCAAACTTCCCATTGTAATGGGAACCAGCTCAGGTTTTATCGGAGTATGTAAGAGTGTGGCGGTGGCCATGGGAGGCGGTGTCATCGGATATGGTGCTATCCTGGCGGCATCCTTTATCGGCGGTCTGTTTGAGACTGTTTTGGGAGGTTTCCTGAAACCCCTGAGAAAGTTCTTTCCGGCAGTGGTAACAGGTACGGTGGTATTGTCCATCGGTCTGTCATTGATCTCAGTAGGAATCGGTTCTTTCGGCGGAGGTAATACAGCCAAGGATTACGGTTCATTGGAAAATCTGCTTGTGGGAGCAGTAGTTTTAATTGTAATTATAGCCCTGAAACATGGGACAAAGGGATTTACCAGTTTTTCATCTATTTTGATCGGTATTATCGTAGGTTATATACTGGTTACCATTATGGGGGCGGTTCTGCCTCATACATTTACATATGTGGATGAAGCAGGGGCAACTGTGGAGGCAACGAAAGCCTGGGTACTCAACTGGGGCAAGGTGGCAGAGGCGCCTTGGTTTGCCATTCCTAAGCTGATGCCTGTGAAATGGGTGTTTGACGCAAAAGCAATCGTGCCTATTATGATCATGTTTGTGGTTACGGCAGTGGAAACTGTGGGAGATATCTCCGGTATCACAGAGGGAGGACTTGGGAGAGAAGCAACAGATAAGGAATTAGCCGGCGGTGTTATGTGTGACGGTCTTGGCTCATCCTTTGCAGCAATTTTTGGCGTTCTTCCAAATACATCTTTCAGCCAGAATGTAGGTCTTGTTGCCATGAACAAGGTTGTCAACCGCTTTTCAATCGGTATTGGAGGTATCTTCCTTATTGCCTGCGGTCTGTTTCCGAAGCTGGCGGCTTTGATTTCCATCATGCCCCAGAGTGTACTGGGCGGTGCGGCAGTTATGATGTTTGCATCTATCGTGGTCAGCGGTATCCAGCTTATCACCAAGTGGCCTGTTACACCTAGAAATGTGACTATTATCTCTGTTGCTCTGGGACTTGGCTATGGACTTGGGTCCAACACAGCCGTTCTGGCTCAGCTTCCGGAGAGCGTAGGACTTATTTTCGGCGGTTCCGGTATTGTTCCGGCTGCGTTGTTTGCGATCCTGCTGAACATCATTCTTCCGCCGGATGAGAAATCGGAAGTGGAAATTGCGGAAGAAATTCTTGCACAGAAGAAAAAAGCGAAGAAATAATAATTTTTGTAGTGTGCACAGAGGGCATTGGTGATACAATGCTTTCTGTGCATTTAGTATTACTGTGAAATTCTATGGCAAAGCCCGGCTCTGAAGAGAAACAGGAGGAATGAAAGATGAATAGTAACGATATGGTAAAAGCGGCTCTGGAATATGGATTTACCAATGCGAAAGTAATAGAATCAAAGGAATTGGTCTTTGACCCGGAATTAAGAGTGTACTGTGAGGAAAATACCTGCGGCAATTACGGACGGAACCATGCTTGTCCCCCGGACTGCGGGACACAGGCGGAGATGAAGGAAAGGACAATGAAATACAAGAAAGCCCTTATACTTCAGACGGTACAGCCGGTGGACAGCGTTATGGACTCAGCTCAGACAAAAGCTGCAAGAAAAGCCCATAATCTGCTCACCGGTGATTTCATGGATTACCTGAAAAAACAAGGCGTGGACGGTCTGCGTGTAATGGCGGGGCCGTGTTCCTTCTGCGAGGTGTGCGGTAGGATCACTGATGAACCTTGCAGGTTTCCTGATAAGCTGGCATCCTGTCTTTCTGCGTACTGCATTGACGCCGGGGCTATGGCAGAAACCTGCGGTATGCCTTATTGGTGCGGAAATGAAGAAGTGCCCTTTTTCAGCATTTATTTTTTATAATTTTAACAGGTCAGGGCTGGCCTGCCCGATGTGAGCATGAAGTGTATCCCTGTCGACGAGGGCAGTGGTCACACCTTGGCGCGATATACAGAACCCGGCTGCATACTGGGCGATCTGGATGGCTTTTTCCAGGGGATATCCTTCACTTAAATGTACGGCAAGGGCAGAGATGAAAGCATCCGCCCCTCCTGTGGCATCCACAGTGCTGAAATCAGCTGCGGGTAAAAATTTCTTCAGGTGATGAGCTCTCACATAACAGCCTTCGTGTCCCAGGGTGATAATGACTACGGGCATTCCTTTGCTGTAGAAATACTCAGCCTGTCCCTCCACCGTGTCGATGTGAGGGCAGAAAACAGCAGCCTCCTGGCGGTTGGGAACGAAAATATCAGTAGTCCGGTAGAAAATCTCAGGCAGTGTACTCAAGGCTGAGGGTTTTAATATTATTTTAGCAGAATATTTTTTGGCCAGAGAAGCGGCTTCCATAGCGGCTTCCATGGGAATATCCATGGAAAGCAGACAGAACTCACAGGACTGGAACAGTGGGCTCTGGGCCTGGATGTCCTCTGGTGTAAGGCGGAGATTGGCACCAGGTATATATGTGATGGTGACTTCTCCGTCTTTCTGTACGTAAACATAAGCTTTTCCGGTCTGAGCTCCGTTATCCTTAAAAATTCCTTCGGTGGTAAGCTGGTTCTGGCTTAAGGTATCAAAGATAAGGGCTGCGTCCGCGTCATTTCCCACCTTCCCGATCAGGACAGCCTGGCGGCCAAGACGCGCTGTGCCCACAGACTGGTTGGTGCCTTTTCCGCCGGCGCATGAGGAAGAGTTGGTGATCAAGGTAGATTTCCCTGTTTCCGGAAAACCGTCAACGGTAAGAGTCACATCGGCATTGATGCTTCCCAGGACTATAAATTTCCGCCCGCGGCAGGAGGGAGGAGTATTGATACTGTCCTCATGGTTGAGAAGCTGACTGTGATCAAAGGAAAAAGGAGAAACTTCTTCCTGCTCCTTTTCGCACAGAGCAATAAGGGACTGACAGGCTTCATAGCCCAGTTCTTTAAAGGGAATCCTAACACAGGAAACAGGCGGAAAGTCAGCAGCCTCGGTGATGTCGCTGTGCAGGCTGATAAGGGAAAAATCGGAAGGGATCTTGTAATGCTGCTTGTCCAGCTGGCCGTAAAGGGACAATGCTTCATGGTAATGGCTGCTCACAATCCCCGTAATCCCACCGGAAGAAAGGGTGGAGGCACAGGAAGGGTCAGAAAGAGACAAGGCCATGCCGTCAGAAAGGGACAGCTGGTGATCAAAAAGACAGCTTTTAAATCCTTCGAAAACCTGGGCAGAGCAGTAATCGTCATTCTTCATCAGACAGCCGATCCTGTTGTGTCTCCATTTGATGAGTTTCTGAGTGCAAAAGTATCCAAGCTGACGGTAATCAATAGATAATGCGTCCGGGGCTTGGGGAGTATTTACATAAACAACAGGGATTTCAAGGTCATCAAAATAACGCTGGTGTGAAAGGCTTTCCGTATTGACAGGCTCCCACAGGAGTCCGTCTATCTTATTTTTGCACAGAGCTGTAATGTGTTTAAGCTCCTGGGAAGCAGAGCAGCAGCTGTCAAATAGCAGGAGACAGTACCCCTTCTCCTGGGCGGCTGAAATAATCCCCTGGAGCATCCGGCCGGATCTGCTGCTGTCCCGCAGGAGAACGCCGATCACAAATGTTTTAGCTGTGGAAATGTTTTTTACAGTCCCGTAAGGGGTATAGTTATATTCTTTTACAATCTTTAAAACCCGGTTACGGGTTTCTGCATTAATATTCTGGTCTTTGTTATTTACGATTTTAGATACAGTGGATATGGATACACCGGCCAGTTTTGCAATCTCTCTTATTGTCATATAACACCTCATGAATTTTTCATTGCTGTTCAGAACTTTTTTAGGATTTCGGGGGCACTAAGTGCGGAGAAATCCGCAGGCATCAGAGCCAGAATACTTTTTGGCCCCAACATTATTATGAAGGATAGACTGCTGTTTGTCAACTATATACTTGTACAAAGTGCATAAGAAAACAATTGCCAAAATAGTTTTATTTAACGAAAAATGAAAAGCATATTGACTTTCCAAAAATGTGAAGATATAATGAGCTCATAAAGAAAACAGTTTAAGAAATTATTTTCCTAAAAAGAAAGGAGATTGCAGTGATTGATAATGCATGGTTAGCAGGGCAGCTGAAACGCCCTGCGGGAAGAGTGGATGTGGTACTGGATACAGATACCTATAATGAGATTGACGACCAGTATGCACTGGCATATCTTATTAAATCTGAGGACAAGCTGAATCTTCAGGCCATCTATGCCGCCCCCTTTTCCAACAAGAAATGTGAAGATCCCGGAGAGGGAATGGAGAAAAGTTACGAAGAGATCATGAGGATCCTTACTCTCATGGAGAGAGAAGATCTGAAGAAGATTGTAAAAGAAGGTTCGAGGAATTACCTGGAAGACGGCGTTACGCCTGTACCGTCCAAGGCTGCGGAGGACCTGGTACAGCGTGCCATGGAGCACACGGAGGAAAACCCCCTGTATGTGATAGCCATAGCAGCTATTACAAATGTGGTTTCCGCTATTCTGATGGAACCTGAGATCAAGAAGAGGATGGTGGTTGTCTGGCTTGGGGGACAGGCCCACTGGTGGCCGGAAAACAGAGAGTTTAACCTGATCCAGGACATAACGGCTGCCAGAGTCCTGTTTGGCTGCGGCGTTCCGCTTGTCCAGCTTCCTTGTATGGGGGTTGTCTCAGAATTTCGTGTAAGCGGCCCGGAACTTGAGTATCATCTGAGAGGGAAAAATAAGCTGTGCGATTATCTGGTGGATGTGACTGTCAATGAGGCGCTAAGGGACGGCGGAAATACTACCTGGAGCCGGATCATCTGGGATGTGACAGCAGTTGCGTGGCTTTTGGACGAACGGTTTGAGAGGGATTGCCTTGTACATAGTCCGGTTCCTGAATACGATAACCAGTATGCTTTAAATCAGACAAACCATCTGATAAAATATGTATATCATATTGAAAGAGACCAGTTGTTAGGAGATTTATTCGAAAAATTGTCGAAATAGAGAGGATAATGAAAAATGAAGAGAAAAGTAATTGCAGCAGTTCTTGCAGCAGTAATGATAACAGGTATGCTGGCAGGATGCGGTTCGGACACACCGAAGGAAGAGACAGGTTCGGAACAGTCAGCTGACCAGGGCAAAGCCTCATCAAAAGAGGACAGCCAGGAAGGTACAGATAAGGCTGAGTCTGGTTCCGGGGATGTGGTCACCCTTAAAGTAGCGGCTATGGCATTTAATGACCAGTCCCTGGTTGACGAGGTTGAGAAAGCAGCAAATGAAATTTTGAAAGATAAAGGCGTTGCCATGGATATTACATTTATTAATATCGGTTCCTGGCAGCAGCAGACCAATCTGCTCCTCACCGGAGGAAGTGACGCTGTGGATATTCTTCCCTGGTATGGCACACCTCTTGCCACTTATGTAAATAACGGACAGGCATTAGAATTGGATGAGCTGCTGGATCAATATGGAGAAGGGATCAAGAAGGAAATCCCTGAGGATATGCTTGAGCTTGGGCGGGTAAATGACAATATCTACGGCGTATATACAGACAGAGAGGTGGCCAACAGCTACGGTATCTGGATGAGAAAGGATATGCTGGAGGAAACCGGTATCGATCCTTCTTCCATTGAAACCTTAGAGGACTGTACAGAATTGTTTGCGAAGGTTAAAGAACTGCATCCGGATATTGATATTTTAAGCGGCGGCCAGGGAGGAACACTACAGACAAACACCTGGGGCTGGGACCAGATCAGTGATGCCAATAATCTGGGGGTTATGCTTGACAACGGCCAGGGCGGAGAGATTGTGAATTTGTATGAGTCTGACGAGTATGAAGACTATGTGCGCCTTATGAGGGAATGGTATGAGGCAGGCTATATCTCCCCTGATGTTCTCAGCAAAACGGATGATCCTTCTGTTGTTATGAGAGCCGGCAAATTATTTTCGGCATTGTCTCATCTCAAACCATTGTTTGGGGAACAGCAGGCCAGGATTACAGGCTGTGAGATTGAAGTGATCGAGCTGAAGCCGGCATCGCTGCAGACTCAGACAGTACAGGGGATGATGTGGGGAATATCTTCCTCAACAAAACATCCTGAAGAGGCTATGATCCTTCTCAATGAAATGTATACCAATCCTGAGCTGTCTAACATTCTTATCAACGGAATTGAAGACAAGAGCTATGTATACACAGATGATTCCGGAAAAATGATCAATTTCCCGGAGGGTATTGATGCATCAAATACACCATACACGGCACAGTCATGGATTTGGCCAAATGCATTCCAGACACCTGTGTGGGAGCCGTACCCGGAGGACTACTGGAAACAGATAGAAGACTTTAACAACAATGCACTTCGGTCCAAAGCCCTTGGATTTGTTCCGGATACTTCCGGGATCACCAATGAAATCACCGCCTGTACTAATGTAGTGGCAAAATATAATGCTGCTTTGATGGCAGGGGCAGTTGATATAGACGAAAATCTGCCGAAATTCCAGGATGAACTGAGAACAGCCGGAATTGATAAGATCATAGAAACAAAACAGAAGCAGTTTGAAGAGTGGAAAGCAAAACAATAGAGAGGGTGAAGGGTGAGCCCATGGAGAATCTTACAGGTGTAAATAAAAAGCCGGGGAAAAAGAAAATCGGTGCTGTCCTGAAGCGCTGCTGGCCTTTTTATGTGATGATGGCGCCGGGATTGATTTACCTTATTATCAATAACTATCTTCCCATGCTGGGACTTGTGGTGGCTTTTAAGAAAATTGACTACCGGCTTGGAATATTTAAAAGCCCGTGGGTGGGCCTGAGTAACTTTGAATATCTTTTTAAAACGTCAGATGCATGGATCATCACACGCAATACGATCTGTTATAATTTCGTGTTCATTGTCCTTGGCACAGTGGTTTCGGTGGCTGTGGCCATACTGCTCAATGAAATAAGGGGGATAAAGAAGAAAAAGGCATACCAGACCATAATCCTGATTCCCTACCTGATTTCCACGGTTGTCATCAGTTATCTTGTATATGCATTTTTAAGCGCTGAGTCAGGTTTTATCAACAACGGGATACTTCAGAAGCTGGGTATGGCCCCTGTGGCCTGGTATGGGGAGAAGAAATACTGGCCTTTTATCCTGGTGATCGTACAGCTTTGGAAGAGTTTTGGGTATAACTGCATCATTTATTACGCTACTATTTTGGGAATTGACGGAACCTTATATGAGGCCGCAGTTATGGACGGTGCCAGCAGATGGCACAGGATTAAGGATATCATTCTGCCTTCCCTCAAGACAACGATCATCACCCTCACACTGATGAGCATAGGAAGGATCTTCTATTCAGATTTCGGACTGTTCTATCAGGTGCCCATGAACAGCGGACCTCTCTTCGATGTGACAAATACTATTGATACATATGTGTACCGCGGCCTGCTGCAGCTCAATGATGTGGGCAGGGCGTCCGCCGCAGGATTTTATCAGTCTATGGTAGGGTTTGCCGTTGTACTGATCGCCAACTTTATTGTGCGGAAGACGGAGAAAGAGAGTGCATTGTTTTGATTTTACATGAGAGATTACCGGCCGTTCTGCCAGACACGGCAGGGGGCCGGGATTTCCCTGTAGCGGGACAGGCGGAAAATAATAGCCGCCGGATTTAAGGAGAATATAATGGTTGATAATAAAAAGGGTTTTCATATAACAATAAATGTAATTATGATCATCTTGTCCCTGTGCTGTCTGCTTCCCTTTATCCTTCTGGTGGTATCTTCCTTTACAGAGGAGGCGGCATTGATCAGGGACGGATATTCCTTCTTTCCCAAAGCCTTCAGCCTGGATGCTTATAAATATATCCTCACAGGCTCTGGCAAAATTCTAAAGGGATATGGGATCACGGTGTTTATCACCCTGGCAGGTACGGCGATGGGGATCGTGATGACACTGCTGCTGGCATATCCTCTGTCAAGGAAGGAATTGCCGGGGAGAAATATAATAGCATTTTTCATTTTTTTCACCATGCTGTTTAACGGCGGCCTTGTACCGTCTTATATCATCTGGTCCAATACCTTTCATATAAGAGATACGATATGGGCGCTGCTGCTTCCAAATCTGCTTATGAATGCGTTCAATATCATTATGATGAGAAATTACCTGAATGCCAATGTACCTGATGAGATCATAGAAGCAGCCAAAATCGACGGAGCAGGAGAATTCAAAATTCTTTTTCAGGTGGTATTTCCCATGTCGGTACCTATGATAGCTACTTTGGGGCTGATGGTGGGATTAGGATACTGGAATGACTGGCAGAACGGACTATATTATATCGCCAGCCGGACAGATCTTTATTCTATACAGAATATACTCAACCGTATGCTGCAGGATGCTCAGTTTATTGCCAGCGGACAGGCAGGAGGAAATATAGGGGAAATGGCCGCCAGCCTTCCAAGTGTAGGTATTAAGATGGCGATTGCAGTGGCGGGGATTCTGCCCATTATGCTTATATATCCTTTTGTGCAAAGATATCTGGTAAAAGGGATTACTGTAGGTGCCGTCAAGGGCTGAAGAACATTGCAGGGGTACTTGAAAGATTCAAGTACCCCTGTGTTCATACCATTTTTAGTAGTTGTAAGCGCCCTCATACCGGTAACAGTGCTCTTTTTTGCGTGAGAGATTTTCGCAGGTGCTGCACCGGTCACAGAATTCCTGCTGGTAACAGGTGGCACACATACAGTCACCGCAGGCCTTCCTGTCGTACTCCGGTGTACAGGTGAAAGGCAGCTTGTTGTCATGTTCCGGTTCCTTTTTCATAGAAATCACGCTCCTTCTTACAACTCAATTCCATCAGTAATCCGTCTTTTGGTAAAACCGTCCGTTTATAAAATCCGTCTTAATAATGTTTATGAAAGCCATAGAATCTACCTCAGTCACTTTTTTCACCAGGAGTTTCGCTTCCTCACGGGAGACAACAGAGTAGAGCATGCTTGTCTCTTCGCCGGAGTAGCATCCTTCGCCCCGAAGGCGTGTGGCACTGTGGTTTGTGAGATGGGAGATCTCTTTATATACCTCATCCGGCTTTCTTGTCACTATGATCAGAGTATGTTTTTTGTAGCGCTGGTGCAGCATCTGAACCACCTGGGTGGAGGTAAACTGGAAGATGATGGAGTAAAGTGCCTTGTCCCAACCGAAGATCAAGCCTGCCACAGTAAGTATGCCGGCGTTTACCACAAGAATATAATTCCAGATATCATTGCCGCTCTTTTCTGAAAAATAGATGGCGATAAAATCCGTTCCTCCGCTGCTGGTGTTGCCGATGAGGCATAAGCTTACAGCCAGCCCGTTGATGAGACCGCCGAAAATACTGGTCAGCAGAGTGTCATAGGTGATGGGCTGGGCCGGGATAAAGTCTGTAAGTAAACTGGAGAGAAGAATCACGCAGCAGGAACTGATGGTAAACTTCTTTCCGATGAATTTCAGACCGATCCCCACAGGGATGATATTAAGTGTTACGTTGATGATCGTGTATGGAATCTCCATTCCCATGTACTTCTCGAAAATCCCCTGGATCAACAGGGTGAGGCCGTTAAAGCCTCCGGGATACAAACCTCCTGCCCGTACAAAGGTCTTGATGTTCACAGCGAAAATCACGGCTGCGATAACGGCACAGCTATATCTTTTCACTTCGTGTTTCATGTTTAAATTATCCAAGATTACCCCTCCTCAGATATGCCCGGATATTGACTGGTGCACTCTTTTATGCTGTCTTCATCATACCTTAAGTGTGTTGGAATGTCCAGTTAAGGGTGCATGAAAATTGACGAAAAATGTTGTGCAGACGTAACAGCTCAGGCAGTCCCGGTCTGTTACGTGCAAACTGCCGTTTACTCTGACTCCCAGCGGCCGGATGCACCGCAGGGAAGAACCAGTCCGTTAGAGGTTACAGGCAGGCCCACCTCCTGTGAATCCACATGGCCTTTATAGTCTTTCAGTTCAGTGGCCAGCATATAGGTAAGCACAGCAGGGGCCAGTCCTGTTGTGTAGGAGTTGATGAGGAAAAATAGAGGATCATCGCTTAAGATCTTTGTACACAGCTTCACAAGAGGGTGGATGGCATCCTCAATCTTCCAGATTTCACCTTTTGGTCCGCGCCCATAGGATGGGGGATCCATGATGACAGCATCATAGCGGTTGCCCCGGCGGATTTCACGTTCTACAAATTTTACGCAGTCATCAACCAGCCAGCGTATTGGCGCCTCGCCAAGCCCGGAAGCAGCAGCGTTTTCTTTTGCCCAGGTGACCATGCCTTTTGACGCATCCACGTGTGTCACGGATGCGCCGGCAGCAGCGGCTGCCAGAGTGGCACCGCCTGTATAGGCGAAAAGATTGAGAACTTTTACAGGGCGTCCGGCACGGCGGATCTTATCGCTGAACCAGTCCCAGTTGGCTGCCTGTTCAGGGAACAGCCCTGTGTGCTTAAAGCTAAAGGGTTTCAGGTGGAAGGTAAGGTCTTTATAATGGATATCCCATTGCTGGGGCAAATTGAAAAATTCCCATTCGCCGCCACCTTTTTGGCTTCTATGGTAGTGGGCGTTCATTTTCTTCCAGCCTTTGTGATTTTTTGGGGTGTTCCAGATGACCTGCGGGTCCGGGCGAACCAGGAGATAATCGCCCCATCGTTCCAGCTTCTCCCCGCAGGATGTGTCGATGACTTCATATTCTTTCCAACCGTCTGCAATCCACATAATGTTTTTCCTCTTTTCTTCATATATAATCCGGCTGCCTCCCAGGCACCGGGATTTAACCTCATGAGACATGGCCAAATAGCGCGTGTTGCGCAATGTACCGGCCCATTAGACTCGGCTTGTCTGCAAAACACGCTCTGGGCTTTTAGGATTTGTCTGATATAGTATAGATGAAAAACGAGACAGGTGCAAGAGAAATCATAAGATCACTTGTGTTCAGGAATTGCATCGTTACTGTTCACTGGTAATATCCCGCGAGGTGTTTTCATGCATATATCATGAAAATCCCGAGACATACAACGTGCGAAATTATGCAGTATGCATAATTTCTGTACATCGCGAAGCGTGTTGCTGGTCACGGAGTGAACAGTAACATTGCATCCGGGGATTGGATAGTAAGTAAACGTAAAGATTCATAAAGTTTTATTTCCTGTTGATAAATGTCCTCGATTATTTCGGACATTATATGCAATAAAGAAATATCTCCATCAAGAGACAACTGCCACAGATATTCGGCGATTTTATCCCACTGTTTTCCGATATCTAAAAATTGCCTGCCTGTGCGGGCAATAGATTCATTGTTCATAATAGGTGCGGCTTCTATTAAGAATCCGCCGTACATGTTTCTGAATATGCCGCCGCCGGTTCCACCGTCTTCGCTGATTTGGAAATAGTTTGTTATAGCGGACAGTTTTAATTTGTCAGGGTCAAATTTCTTCCATTTTAATATCTCTTTTGAGAATTTCAGGATACCGTTTACACCCAGCAGTTTTGCAGGAGGATTAAGCATGGTTTGACATGTTTCTTGTATGGCTTCCTCCAAAACGGTTTTATCAATTCTCCGGTATCCGTTGAAATCAAACAAAAGATATTTATTTTTAGCAGGAAAAGGTTTAAAAGAGCTGCTCCGTGCTTTTTCTATTTCCTTATAGCCTGCAAGGTGATAATCTTCTGCTATATTTCCATAAGGAGTTTTTATAGGATGATCGTGGTTATCCCTGTCACTGACAAGAAATTGCTGCGCATCATCGTCATATCCGAAAAGGACAACAGCATGACCGCCGAAATGACTGTTTTTGTCCATGCCTAAATATTGGAGATAAGGCATATCTGCATAGACGAGTACGGGCATGTTTTTGTCTATCATATTTTTTGCTGACTGGAAGATTTTTGTGTAGTCTGAACCGGATTTACATTTAATGCCAATGTTAAGCCGTGAAGCCAGCTTTTTTTCAAACTCAAAGACTTTTATTCTTCCGTTCACCATAGGGGCGGCGGACTGGTTTAAATATAGGAAGGACAGTCCGGAGGCCAGGCCGAACAACATTTCTTCAGATAACGGATAGCCGTAATAAGTAAATATTTGTTTCAAAGAATTGGTAATACAGTGTCTGCCTCCCTGCGGCATGAAATTTTCTACTTTTTTCTGCATTTTGTCTCCTTTATATAATCTTGAATGGCAGCAGGACTTTAGTGATATAGTTCTCGGGGTTGCCTTTAAACATTATTCCGGGGCCTTTGAGATAGACTTCTCTGGTTGGCAGGATTAATGATAGGTTATGTTCATTTACATACTCAAACAATGATTTATAGGCTAAATACAGTGTATCATAGCTGCCGTGATGGGTTGTGCACACAGCTTTCACAGAAGGGAGGAGTTTGCATTCTGCCGTGCTGCTGCTGATACGCTTTTTTGTTGGAAGACATACTTCCATAGCTGCCTGCTCCACACATTCCTCATCATAGTAACAATTTATAATATTTCCGTTTACATTACCCTGCACAGCTTTGTAGAGAAGAGGTATATACTGGCCTAATTCGTTATACCTGCCGGTGAACCGTACAGCTGCCACTAAAACCGAAGGGATTTCTTCAATAGTGATCTTATAGTCTTCTCTTTTTTTCTCTGTTTTCTGAGGCTGTAAGTAGTTGTTTATTGTATTTATGAGGGCTTTTTCTGTTTGAATGTGATTTTCAATAAATTGTATTTTCTCCTGCAGAATATAAGTTAGGTCGGTGTCATTTTCTATGGATTCCAGTGTTTCTCTGATTTCTGATATAGAAAAGTCTATTGAGCGCAGAAGCTTGATCAGCCCGGCTTTTTTCAGATCAGTTTCATTATAATATCGGTACAGGGTTTCCTTATCACGGTAAGATGGTTTTAATATATTCTGCTCATCATAATACCGCAGTGCTTTTACTGTCAGACCGGATATCTTTGAAAATTGGCTTATGATATACATGTGGTTCCTCCTTGCTGCTTCTTTCTGTTGTTAATAAGTATAAGGTATCCCCTGCGGGGGAATGTCAAGTACAGAACAGGGGTATTTTTTTGTATAATGGTAAATATAATCCTGTTACGATGCGTTGCTTGATGACCATGAATGGTATCATAATCCTGTAATTGATGTGCTTAATATAGGAAAAGACTTGACAAGCATGATTTTAGCATACTAAAATGTAAAAGACATTATAAAAATGCAATATAGGGAGCTATGTCCGCGGTTGTTCATATACATGAAAGATCATAACAGATCAGGCCTGCCTGAAATGTTATGAAAAATCCGGTGACGCGGGGAGATGAGCACAGGGGATTATAGCGGGGCCATACCATATAGCCGCAGTGGTTTGCGGCATGCAGAGAAATTGGCAGGGGCCGCATCGCAAGGAAACAGGCAAAGCCTGTACCAGAATGTAGCCGCAGTGAATGCGGCAGAGGAGGAAATTATGATGAAATACAGTGAAATGAGCAGAGAAGAGCTGCTCGCTCTGAAGAAGGAATTGGATCAGCAGTTTGCAGAAATCAAAGCTCAGGGGCTTTCCCTGGATATGTCCCGCGGTAAGCCCGGAACAGACCAGCTGGATATCTCTATGGGAATGATGGATGTATTGGCTAATCATGCAGACCTGAAATGTGAGACAGGTGTAGACTGCCGTAATTATGGGGTGATCGACGGTATTCCGGAAGCAAAGCGCCTTCTTGGGGATATGTCTGAGGTTGACCCGGATCATATCATCATCTACGGTAACTCCAGCCTTAATGTTATGTTTGACACTGTGGCACGTTCCATGACACATGGAGTTATGGGTCATACACCATGGTGCAAGCTGGATAAGGTGAAATTTCTTTGTCCGGTGCCGGGATATGACCGTCATTTCAAGATCACAGAGTTTTTCGGTATTGAGATGATCAATGTTCCTATGTTGTCTACAGGTCCGGATATGGATATGGTTGAGAAGCTGGTGAGTGAGGATGAGGCTGTGAAAGGTATCTGGTGTGTGCCGAAATACTCCAATCCGCAGGGAATCACCTATTCCAAAGAAACAGTGGAGCGTTTTGCAAGGCTGAAGCCGGCTGCTCCTGATTTCCGTATTTACTGGGATAATGCCTACAGTATCCATCATCTTTATGATGACAACCAGGATTTCCTTGTAGAGATTCTCGGTGAGTGTGCAAAAGCAGGAAATCCTGATATTGTTTATAAATTTACTTCCACTTCCAAGGTGAGCTTTCCCGGTTCCGGTATTGCGGCAGTAGCTGCTTCCAAGGCAAATCTGGAAGATTTCCGGAAATATATGCAGATCCAGACGATCGGACATGACAAGCTGAACCAGCTGCGCCATGTAAGATTCTTTAAGAATCTGGAGGGCCTGCATGCCCATATGAGAAAGCATGCAGATTTGATCCGTCCGAAATTCGAGATGGTTATCGACACTTTGGACAAAGAACTTTCCGGGCTTGGAATCGGTGAGTGGACCAAACCTCACGGCGGATATTTTATCTCCTTTGAGTCCATGGAGGGATGTGCGAAATCAATCGTTTCTAAAGCGAAAGAGGCTGGCGTGGTAATGACAGGGGCAGGGGCAACCTATCCTTATGGAAAAGATCCGAAAGATTCCAATATCCGTATTGCGCCCACTTATCCCACAACAGAAGAGCTGGAAGCAGCAGCTAAAGTGTTTGTGCTGTGCGTAAAGCTGGCAAGTGTGGAAAAGCTGTTGGCAGAATAAATGTAAACCCATATGTCTGCAGATGCGGACATGACTAAAAATGAAAGTTTTGAGGAGTATCCATGACAAACGAAAAGGCAAAAATGAGCGTGGGGAAGAAGATAGTGGTTATACTCATTGCTGTTTTCATTTTGTTGACGGCAGCAGCCTATTTCTTAGGAGTGTATTATTTCTCGAATCATTTTTTACCCGGTTCCATGGTGAACGGGCTGAATTGCTCCTATATGTCTGTTGACGAGGCGGAAGACCTGATCGCAGACAAGGTGGGGGCGTATGCACTTACTATTGTCACAAGAAACAACGGGCAGGAAGGCATTACGGCCGCCCAGGCAGGACTTACCTACACTCCTGACGGCAGTGTGAAAAAACTTATGGAGACCCAGGACCGGTTTAAGTGGTTCCTGGCCTTTAACCAGAAGAAGAATTATGAGTTGTCAACTGCTACCACTTACGATAAAGAAAAGCTTCAGGAATCGGTGCGCAATTTGAAATGTATGCAGGAGCAGAACACAGTAGAGCCTTCTGATGCATATATTAAAGAGACAGAAAACGGCTATGAGATCCAGGCGGAAAATGAGGGAGCATCCCTGAAGCGCAAGCAGGTGCAGAAGCTGATAGCCAAGGCGGTGACAACGGGCGTAACCTCTGTTGATCTGGAAGAACAGGGCTGTTATAAGAAACCCCAGGTTTATAAGGATGACAAGACGCTGGTGAAGGATTGTGAGCAGATGAATAAGCTCACAAGTGTGATCATCACCTATGATTTTGCAGACCGCACAGAGACTGTGGATAAAGATGTGATCAAGAACTGGCTTGTGAAGGACGGAAACGGTGACTATACTCTGAACAGGGAACAGGTTGCGGCCTATGTGAATGAATTAGGCTACAAATATGATACCTTCGGCCAGACGAGAACGTTTATCACCTACGACGGAAGAGAAAAGACGATCACAGGCGGTGATTACGGATGGGCCATCGACCAGCAGGCAGAGACAGATGGTCTGATCCAGGCCATACTCAGCGGAGAGACCCAGGTGAGAGAGCCTGTCTATGCATATTCCGGGTGGAGCCGGGACAGTAATGACATCGGATATACTTATGTTGAGATTGACCTGACTAACCAGAGAATGGTATTTTATAAAGACGGAGTACCTATTGTAGATACTTCGGTGGTCACCGGGAATCCGAATATTGCAGGGAATGAGACACCTACAGGATGTTATGCCATTGATGCCATGAAATCCCCGTCTGTTCTTACAGGGGAGGATTATGCGGCTGAGGTTACATTCTGGCTTCCTTTTGCAGGAAATGTAGGAATCCATGATGCTACATGGAGGACAGAGTTCGGCGGCGATCTGTATATGCTGGAGGGTTCCCACGGTTGTGTAAATACCCCGTATGATCAGGCGCAGATCATCTATAATAATATAGGGATCGGTGCGCCGGTGGTGGTCTACAAATAAACAAACAGCAAAGGTGCTGCAGAGTTTTCCCAGGGAAGCTTTGCAGCAGTTTCTATGATTGAGAGAAGGAGATGAAGTCATGAAGATTGTTGTATTAGCAGGAGGCACCAGCACAGAACGTGAGATATCCGTTGTATCAGGAACAGGCATATGCCAGGCGCTCCGCCAGAAGGGGCACCGCGCTGTCCTGATGGATGTTTTCTGCGGAATGGAAGATGTGGACTGGGACAATGCCTTTCCCGAGGAATATGATGTGGAGAAGGCAGCTTCCTACATGAGAAGCTTTGACGAGAAGATTGAGGACATGAAGCAGAAACGAAGAAGCTTTTTTGGCCCAAATGTATTAAAGCTGTGTGAACTTGCAGATATTGTGTTCCTGGGACTGCATGGGGCCAATGGAGAAGACGGCAAGCTTCAGGCTGCTTTTGACCTGATGGGAATCAAATATACGGGAACAGGATATTTAAGCAGCGCTATGGCTATGGATAAGGGAATCACAAAGCAACTCTTCATGATGAATAATATCCCTACTCCGAAAGGCGTGGCAATGCCTGTGACTGCCGCTTCCAGAAATCTGAAGGATTTGGGCATGGAGTTCCCCGTTGTGGTGAAAACCTGCTGCGGCGGTTCCAGCGTGGGAGTTTATATCACCGGAAACCAGAAAGAATATGAAGAAGCCCTTGACAATGCTTATTCTTACGAGAATGAGGTAGTGGTGGAAGAGTATATCAAGGGACGGGAATTTTCTGTGGCAGTTGTGGACGGGGAGGCTTATCCTGTTATCGAGATAGCCCCTCTGGAAGGCTTTTATGACTACAAGAATAAATATCAGGCAGGTTCCACTGTTGAGACTTGTCCGGCTGAACTTTCTCCTGAACTAACAGAAAGAATGCAGAGATTTGCAGTGGAGGCTGCAAAGGCTTTGTCACTGGAAGGATACTGCCGGCTTGACTTCATGATGAGGGAAAACGGCGATATGTTCTGCCTGGAGGCAAACACTCTTCCGGGAATGACTCCTACAAGCCTTATTCCTCAGGAGGCTCAGGTTCTGGGGATGGATTATCCTACCCTTTGTGAAGAGTTGATTAAAGTGTCTATGAAAAAGTATGCCTGAGGGCATCAGGAGGAAACCATGAAAAATCTGACATTGGAAAATATCACCCAGGTCTGCCGGGGTGTTTATTACGGCCCTGCGGATAAGCTGTACACGGAAGTGACAGCTATAATCACAGACAGCAGAAAGACAGAGGCGGGCTGTCTCTTTGTCCCCATTGTGGGGGAGAGGGTGGATGCCCATAAATTTATTCCTCAGGTGATAGCGGCAGGGGCTTTGGCCACGCTCTCTGAGCGTGTGCTGGAGGATGCTGATTTTCCTTATATTCTCGTGGAGTCATCACTTCAGGCGGTGAAGGACATTGGGGAGTTCTATCTGGAACAGCTTAACATACCTGTTGTGGGAATTACAGGCAGTGTGGGCAAGACCAGCACCAAAGAGGTGATCGCGTCTGTTCTGGAGCAGAAATACAAAACCTTGAAAACGATCGGGAACTTTAACAATGAACTTGGGCTTCCTCTCACGGTCTTCCGGCTGCGGGATGAGGATGAAATTGCTGTCCTGGAAATGGGGATCAGCGATTTCGGGGAAATGAGCCGGCTGGCCAAGGTGGCGAAGCCGGATACCGCCGTGATCACAAACATCGGAACCTGTCATCTGGAGAACCTGGGTGACCGTGATGGTGTGCTTAAGGCAAAGACAGAAATATTCGGGTATCTGAAGGCAGCGGGACATATTGTGCTCAATGGAGATGATGACAAGCTTTCCACAGTAAAAGAATACAATGGTATTATGCCGGTGTTTTTTGGTCTTGGGGGGGAATGTGAGGTCTATGGGGATGAGATTGTGAACCATGGATTAAAAGGTATCTCCTGCAGGATACATATGGGCACAGAGAGTTTTCAGGCAGATATCCCTATGCCCGGACGTCATATGGTTTATAACGCCCTGGCTGCGGCTGCCGTAGGAAGGATCTATGGTCTGACTTCAGAAGAAATTAAGAGGGGAATTGAGAGTCTGGAGCCCATCAGCGGAAGATTCAGGATCATTGAAACAGATAATTTCCTCATAGTGGACGACTGCTACAACGCAAACCCTATGTCTATGAAGGCTTCTCTGGATGTACTGAAGGACGGAAGCGGACGGAGGGTGGCTGTCCTGGGAGATATGGGAGAGCTGGGAGCAGATGAGATCGCCCTCCACCAGGAGGTGGGGGAGCACGCCGGTATCTGCGGTATTGATGTTTGTATCTGCGTGGGCAAGCTTTCAAGGTATATGGCGGACAAAGCCAGGGAGAAGGCAGCGGGCCTTCAAGTGATTTATGAACCTGACAGAGAAAGTCTTCTTTCCCATCTCAGCAGCTATGTGCAAAAAGGCGACACAATTCTTGTTAAAGCTTCACATTTCATGAGGTTTGAGGACGTGGTTGAGCAGCTTCAGAAGATGTGAAATGCCTGTGACTGCAGGCTTTTTGGACCCGGGCGGGATATTTGAGCCCGGGCATTTTATTTTGCAGCATATGTAATTTCCTACAGGAATTTGACGAACGATTTTTGTTCCCTGTTCAAGTAGAGCGATGTATAATTACTCTAGAATCTTGAAGGAGGGTATTATGCTGGAAAAAATCATGAACCTGCACATATTGCTCTACTGCATGGCAGCCCTTGGGGCTATGGGAGCAATAGGAATGTTAGCCACGCACCTTACTTACAGAAGAATGATCAAAAACACAGGCCACTTATCGAACCTCAAAGAAAAGTGGCTGAATTTATGGAAAACCAGGGACAAGCTTCTGCACCGTATGAACCGCCTGGTATGGTATCCGGCTCTGCTTTGTACTGTGATCTTAGGGGCTTCTTTTTTTATGGTGACAAAGCTGGATATGGTGGATGGACTGCCTCTCCGTTACCTGTATGTAGGTGCGGCTGTGCCAATTGCCCTGCTGCTTCTTCGTCAGGCCCTTGATTTCACCTATAAGGAAGAATTGGTGATGAGTTCTCTGGCCGATTATGTGGAGCAGATGCGTACCTGGGTGGAAGAAATCCCGGAACCTCAGAAAACAGATCCGGCGCTTCAGGAGGAGGTTGTTGAGAAAATCACAGCCAGTATCCGCCAGACAGCAGCATCGGGCAGTCATTTCAGTAAAATGCTGACTCCTGAGGAAGAAGAGATTATGAGAGAAATTATCAGGGAGTTTATGAATTAAGGGAGCAGACGGTTATGGAGTGAGAGTGCACCGTCATTACTGTTTACTGGTAATATCCAGCGGAGCGTATTACTGGCTGCGGGATGAACAGTACCCCATCTGCCTGACTAAGAAAAATTTAACCGATAACTTGTAGAATTGTTTCATTTTTGCTATACTTACTATATGATTGCCTGCCGACAGAAGAAGACAGGTAAGGTGGAAGCGGCGGACCGCTTCGGAACCACAAAAGAATTTCCACATACATAAAGGAGAGAGAGCCATGAGCAAAGTAACATTTGATTATTCAAAGGCAGGCTGTTTTATCGCAGAGCACGAGGTTGAATCCATGAAAGGCCTTGCAGAGGCAGCTAAGGAAACATTGCTTTCCAAAAGCGGGGCAGGAAATGATTACCTGGGATGGATTGACCTTCCTGTTGATTACGATAAAGAAGAATTTGCGCGTATCAAAGAGGCAGCGAAGAGAATCCAGGAAGATTCAGAGGTGCTGCTTGTAATCGGGATCGGCGGCTCCTACCTTGGGGCCAGGGCAGCTATTGAATTCTTAAGACATGGTTTCTATAATAATGTATCAAAAGAAATCCGCAAGACTCCGGAGATCTACTTCGTAGGCAACAGCATCAGCAGCAGCTATATCAAAGGACTGATCGATGTTATCGGAGACAGAGATTTCTCAATCAATATGATATCAAAATCAGGCACTACAACTGAGCCGGCCATCGCCTTCCGTGTATTCAAAGAAATGCTTGAGAAGAAATACGGCAAAGAAGGGGCAGCCAAGAGAATCTATGCCACCACAGACAAGGCCCGCGGAGCCCTTAAGAAAGTGGCAGATGAGGAAGGCTATGAAGAGTTCGTAGTTCCGGACGATGTAGGAGGACGTTTCTCAGTTCTCACCGCAGTGGGCCTGCTTCCTATTGCAGCCAGCGGTGCAGATATTGACAAATTAATGGAAGGCGCTGCCTCAGGACGTGAGATAGCTCTCAACAGCTCATTCGAAGACAATGATGCCATGAAATATGCTTCCATCAGAAATATTCTTCTGCGCAAGGGCAAAACAGTTGAAGTTCTGGCGAATTATGAGCCAAGCCTTCACTATGTGAACGAATGGTGGAAACAGCTTTACGGTGAGAGCGAAGGCAAAGACCAGAAGGGTATTTTCCCGGCAGCTGTGGATTTGACCACAGACCTGCACTCTATGGGACAGTTTATCCAGGACGGCAGCCGTATTATGTTTGAGACAGTGATGAACGTGGAGACATCAGGTGCAGAGATCGTCATAGGCCAGGAACCGGTAGATTTGGACGGCCTTAATTATCTGGCAGGAAAGACTGTTGATTTCGTGAATAAGAGCGCAATGAACGGTACCATCCTGGCTCACACTGACGGACAGGTTCCCAACTTAAGAGTAGATATCCCTGAACAGAATGAATTTTATCTTGGACAGTTATTCTATTTCTTCGAGTTTGCCTGCGGTATCAGCGGATATCTGCTGGGCGTGAATCCATTCAATCAGCCAGGTGTTGAGAGCTACAAGAAGAATATGTTCGCCCTTCTTGGCAAGCCGGGCTATGAAAAAGAAAGAGAAGAGCTTCTCAAGAGGCTGTAATCAATGAAAATAGTTATATTAGAAGCGGAAAGTTTGGGTGAGGACATGGTCTTCACCCCTTTTCATAGACTGGGAGATGTGGTCATCTATCCTTCTACTGCACCGGAGCAGGTTCCGGAGCGGGTGAAGGATGCAGATGTCATTGTGGCGAACAAGGTCCCTGTCTGTGAAGAGACAATAGGAGGCGCAGAGAATCTGAAGCTTGTGTGTCTCACTGCAACAGGAATCAACAATCTGGATGGAGAATATCTGAAATCCAGAGGGATCCCGGCTTACAATGTGGCCGGATACTCTACAAACGGCGTGGCACAGCATACCTTTGCCCTGCTCTTTTATGTGTTGGAAAAATTAAGATATTACGATGATTATGTGAAGTCCGGGGAGTACGCCCGGGGAGCCTGCTTTTCCCATTTCAGCCAGAGCTTCTGCGAATTGGAAGGCAAAACCTGGGGGATCATAGGGCTTGGGGCTATCGGCAGGCGTGTGGCTGAGATTGCAGAGGTTTTCGGCTGTCATGTGATCTGCTGTTCTGCCTCGGGAGGTAAATATGACTCTTCCTACGAACAGGTTGGGTTTGAGGAAATACTGAGACGTTCGGATTTCCTTTCTGTTCATGCCCCCTTAAACAAGTATACGGAAAATCTCATGACATTAGATGCCTTCCGCCGGATGAAGAAGAGTGCCATATTTATTAATGTGGCAAGAGGCCCCATTGTCAATGAGCAGGATCTATA
This sequence comes from Eubacteriales bacterium, assembly GCA_030524175.1. Lineage (GTDB taxonomy): Bacteria > Bacillota > Clostridia > Lachnospirales > Lachnospiraceae > Blautia_A. The sequence goes on along the minus strand of JAUNHC010000013.1, from coordinate 75,109 downwards.
TACGGCCCTCACCGAGGATGTGATTGCCGGTGCGGCGCTGGATGTCCTTTCCAGGGAGCCTATGGACCCGGCAAATCCTCTTTTAAAAATCCAGGACAGCAAAAAGCTTATCATCACCCCTCATATCGCCTGGGCTGCGAAAGAGACAAGATTCCGTGTGGTGGATGAGGTAGTGAAAAACATCGAAAGATTTCAGAAGGGGGATACTGTCAACAGAGTATATTAATTTGGAATAAACTATCTATGTACTAAGAAGGTGAAGGAGAGTATACTATTACAGAGCAGATTAGATAACAGCATTTTTTAAGAAGAATTCAGTTGTTTGATGAACTCTGTGAGGAAAGAGAGAAGCTAAAAAACCAGAGAAAAGAGAAGATACCAATGAAAATCATGGCAGTTTTCGGCACAAGGCCGGAGGCTATTAAAATGTGTCCCCTTGTACTGGAATTAAAGACAAGACAGGGCGTAGACATGGTGGTCTGCGTGACAGGCCAGCATCAGGAAATGCTAGAGGATGTATTGGCAAAATTCCATGTGGTTTCAGATCATAATTTAGATATTATGCTGCCGGATCAGACCCTGTTCGATATTACAACGAGAATACTGGAACGGATACAATCTGTATTAAAGGAAGAAAAGCCTGATCTGGTGCTGGTCCACGGAGATACCAGTACGGCGTTCTGTGCCGCTTTGGCCTGTTTCTATCTGCATATACCGGTGGGACATGTGGAAGCAGGGCTTAGAACCTACGATCTGGACGCACCATTTCCGGAAGAGTTTAACCGTCAGGCTGTAGGGCTGGTTGCCAACTGGCATTTTGCACCCACGGAAGCAGCCAGACAGAATCTTTTGGCGGAAGGCAAGAAGGCTGAGAGTATTTATGTGACGGGAAACACAGGGCTGGACGCTCTGCGGCTGATATTAGATGATAACTATTCTCATCCTGTCCTGGAATGGGCTGCAGGGAAAAAGCTTGTACTTCTCACTGCCCACCGAAGAGAAAACAGCGGGGAGCCTTTCATCCATATATTTAAGGCAGTACGGCGTCTGACGGAACGCTTTTCTGACATATGTGTCATATATCCCATGCACATGAATCCGAAAATAAGAAAGCTGGCTCGGGAAATATTAGGGGGAAATCCCCAGGTGAAGCTTTTGGAGCCTTTAAATCCTTACGATTTCCAGAATATTATGGCTCATTCCGCACTGGTACTCACAGACAGCGGCGGTATCCAGGAGGAGGCGCCTGCGCTGGGAAAGCCTGTTCTTGTGATGAGGGACACAACGGAACGTCCGGAAGGTGTGGAGGCAGGAACTTTAAAGCTCACAGGCACCAGTGAAGAGGAAATCTATTGTGCTGCTTCTGCTCTGTTATCCGATGAAGCTGTCTATGAGAAGATGGCTCATGCAGTGAATCCTTACGGAGACGGATATGCAAGTCATAGGATCGCTGATATTTTGTGCGTGAATATGGAAGATAGGGTATGTAACAAGAGTGGGTCAGACAGCAAAACCTTAGCTTACAACCAGAAAAGGACGTGACAGGTATGGCCGGGAAAATGGCTGTCGGGAAGAGAAAGCTGCGTCTTACACCGTCTTTGTTTGCTGTGATAACAGGTATGCTTGCAGCGGGAGCTGTTTTGTTTTATCCGTCTGCCCCTGCGTATATGGATGCCGGAGCTTATGAGGACAGCGCATTGCCTTTCTCTGTGAAGATTTTTGTCTGGGGGGCTCAGATTCTGAATCAGTGGTTATCAAAAGACAAAACGGTTTTAGACATGCGGTATTATGAACTGCTTCTGAGTCTGTATTTTCTTTTGGCTTTATATTTATTTGTTAAATTTGCGGCAGGGCAGCTTCAGAGAGGGAAATATCTGGCTGCTCTGTTAGGTGTGTTCATTTTTTGTGATGGGGCATATCTCAACTGGTTTCGTTCTTTCAGTCCTGAAGGCGTGGTATATCCATCCCTGATTCTTATGATAGCTTGTATCTTGCTGCTTTCCCAAAAGAGTTCAAACAGGTTCTTCCTTTTGTTCCTTGCTGCGGGAGGCGGTATGATGATGGTATGGGCAATGCCGGATAAGGGATTTCTGTGGTGTACAGCAGGGGCGGCCTTTTTATACCTGACAGTTTGTTTTGTAAGAAAAAAAGATGGGAAACTGTTGCACCCTGTTGGCGGCGGGAGGCTTTCCGGATTCTGGCAAGTGTTGGGGCAGCGGCTTTTTTTACAGGTGCTGTGTTGTCACAGATATACGGAGTTGAAAACAATATTATTGACAAATATCATTCTATGACCAGAGGTATTATGAGCAGTTCGGACAATCCGGAAGAGGCTTTGGGATTGACAGTTCCTTCAGCATATTGGACGGGACAAGTGCATATGAGCGGTATCCGGTAATTAAGGCTGACGATGAACTTTTGTATAGAGATTTTTATAGCCATTATGATACAGGCAGTATTATATTGTATTATCTTACTCATCCGGGAAGTTTTATGTATATGATGGAATCTGCGGCATCTCAGGGATATGTCATTGACAGCGGAACCGCGGCTGCTGATAAAGGAAAGGAAGGGCAGCCCCAGGGAAAGGCGGCAGAAGTTTTCCGGGTTTACAGCAGGGTAAAGGCCTCTTATATTCCCAAGACATTAGGCTTTTTGCTTATTTTTATGGTGATATTTTGTACAGCAGGCAGGAAAGAGCGTTTCAGTACAGGGTTATTCGGCTTGTTAATATTTATGGGTGTTTTACTGATGGCACTGACGGTAATAGACACCGGTGCCGTGGAGGCAGGAAGAACTCTCTTTTATTATAATGTAGTGTTTGACATGGGAATGCTTCTGATATCCGCCCGGCTGCTTTCTTGGGTATGGGGCAGAGTCAGGACAGCATGGCTTCACGGGAAGGGAGGCTGAGATTTGTGCGGAAGAGAATAATGGCAGCCCTGGCCGGACTGCTGCTGCTTATGACAGCGGGATGTTCCAGGACGGCAGAGACCTTTGCCATAACAGAATATGCCTCAAAATCTGAAAACACCTTCTCGTCACAGCGGAGTGAGGAGGAGAAAGCGTGTCTCTCTTTTATCCGGAGCAAAATGATGAAGGACGGCGGTGTCTATACGGAATATCTGGACCATGAGGCAGGGGAAGAATTGTCAGGAGGGCATGAAATCCTGGCGGAGTCAGAAGGTCTGCTTTTAGAGTATGCTGTCCGGTCGGGAGATGAGGAGCTTTACGGAGAAGTAAAGGAGTATATTGCCGGTGTTCTGGAGCAGGACGGTTATCTGTCTTACAGGATTGAGCAGGACGGCACCCCCAGGACGGTAAACGCTGCTGTGGATGATCTGAGGATCATCCGGGGACTGTATGAGGGCGGAGATGAGGAACTGGCTCTTGTCTATGCAGGATGGCTGAGGAAAACAAATGTAAAGAATGGTCTTGTGGTTGATTATTATTCTGCGGAAGAAGATCAGAGCGGTGACGAAATGACCCTGTGCTACGGAGATTTGACTGCCATGGAATATGCTGCCCGTGAGAATCCCAAATGGGAAGAAATACGTGACAGAGCCGAGGAAGTGATGTGCGAAGGTTATCTTGGAGATGGATTTCCCTTTTTCCATACAAGATATCATGTTCAGAAGCAGACGTATTCCAGTGAAGATATAAACATGGTGGAATCCCTGCTCACTGTCAATTATCTGTCAGAGGTTGGAAGATGCCCGGCGAGAACGATTGAATGGATGAAGGAAGCTGTTGCCGGGGACGGGATTTACGGGTCTTATTCCATAGACGGACAGCCTCTCAACAAGGTGGAATCCACTGCCATCTATGCTCTTTGTGCCATGATTGCGGGAAATACGGGGGAGCAGGAGCTTTATGACATGGCTCTGGAACGTATGCTGGAGCTGCAGGTTACGGATAAACAAAGCGAGGTTTACGGCGCATTTGCAGACAGCGGCACTCTTAAAGCTCATTCCTTCGATAATCTCACAGCACTCCTGGCCCTTCGGATCTCCGGGCCGGGGAAGGGGACGGATAGGGTGGAAGATACATTTATATCCTCCTCGGATGACCAGAGGGAAATCCTGGAGCAGCTTGTAAAAGGATGCGGTAAGACTGCCGTGTTTGAGAGTGACGGGGCAAGGGCTGAGCAGGAGGCCGGAAAGTATACCTACGTGATCACCACAAAAGAGCAGACCGCACAGGCTGCCTTGGACAGTGGCTGCCGGGTATTTTCTGTAGGGACTGAGAATGCATATGGCATACAGGAGGGTTTGTCTTACAGGAAGGATACATTTGCAGCGCTGGATCTGGGAAATGTGGTGCAGAGTGAGAAGAAGCAGAAAGGGCTTTTTTATCTGGATGAGATTTCAGACGGGGAAAGTTTTGGCAGGATGCAGCTGCCTTTTGGGGAGGAAGCGCCTTATGCTGTTGTTAAGGACGGTTATGGGTATGCTTCTTATGTGCGGGGAGAGGACCTAAGTACAGTTGCCCTGAGCAGTGCTCTGCATTCTTTTTTCGGGGCAGAAAGCCCTGAGGGCAGATTTTTCGTGATGATCGATGAGGTGTATCCATTCTCTGATATGAACATGCTGACAGAAATGGGAGAAGACCTTTATGAAAGAGGAATTCCTTATATTCTCAGAGTGATGCCTGTATACGAAAATACAAGCTATCCCTCGTACGGCGAGTTTACGGAAAAGCTTAAATATCTTCAGGCTAAGGGGGCGTCAGTAGTTCTCCATGAACCAATAGACCAGGGGGAAGGATATGGGCCGGATACCAGGGAGAATAAGCTTGCCAGATCCCGGTGGCCCCTGGAAAATGCAGGTGTGCAGATTTTCCCTTATGAGCAGGAACCGGTTTCTTTAAATCTTGATTTTCTGAAGGATGTGACCGCTGGTGAGAAGCAGTTCCCGGAACTTCCCGCAGACACGGTTATTCAGTTTTCTGTTTTTGAAGACAAGGAGGAATGGGAGGAGACATTGGCATTTTTAGAAAAAAAGTGGTTTACTGTTTCTGACTACCGCAGCCTCTATACGGATGAAATACCTGTATATCAGAAGAAAACAGAGGAAAGCAGTTATTCGTACAGGGAGACAACAGAAGCGGCGATGGAGGGATTTTTTAACAAGAGCTCAAGAATCCTGATCGTTGTGGTTGTGGCGGCCATAGGGGCATTCGGGGTGATCCTTGCAGGAAGCCGGAGAATCTACAAACAAAAATTCCGGCGCAGCGACAGAAAGAAGGAAAATAAATGACAGTATTGGATAATATCACATTAGGCGCCGTCATCTGTATCTGGTCTCTGCTGCTGTTAAATATTATTTTGATCATCAGCGGATATTTTTATTACGTGAAATGTGAGAAGGATGCTGCAGTGCCGAAACATTTCAACAGCTATCCTATGATTTCAGTGATGGTGCCGGCACATAATGAGGGGATTGTGATCGGAGATACGGTGAGAGCACTTCTTGCCTTTGATTATCCTGAAGACCGTTATGAAATTATTGTGATCAACGACAATTCCTCTGACAACAGCGCTGAGATCCTGGAAGGCATCCAAAAGGAGTTTCCCCACCGGAAGCTTTATGTGGTCAACACAGATGCTGTCACCGGAGGAAGAGGAAAGTCAGGGGCCTTGAATAACGGGTATAAAATCGCAGTGGGAGAGTATATGGTTATTTACGATGCGGACAATACACCGGAACCTGCAGCCCTTAAAACTCTTGTGTGGGAAATCGAAAATGATGATTCCCTTGGGGCGGTTATCGGAAAATTCCGTACAAGAAACAGAGATGCCACATTGCTCACAAGATTTATCAATATTGAAACTCTATGCTTTCAATGGATGGCGCAGGCAGGAAGATGGAACCTTTTAAAACTGTGTACCATACCCGGGACAAATTTTATTATCCGCCGGACGATCATAGACGCAATAGGCGGATGGGATGAAAAAGCCATTGCCGAAGATACGGAAATCAGTTTCCGCATCTATATGATGAAAAAACGGATCAAGTTTGCGCCGGCTGCGGTCACATGGGAGCAGGAACCTCAGACATTGTCTGTATGGTTCCGGCAGCGGACCAGATGGGTAAAGGGAAATATTTACGTTTTACTGAAAAATCTGCCCCTTTTGTGGAGGAAGGAAGCAAGACAGATACGGTTTGACCTTTTTTACTATTTTTCCACATATTTCTTTCTGCTGCTGTCCCTTCTGATTTCAGACTCTATGTTTGTGCTGAATCTGGCGGGTGTTGTACATCTGAATCTGGCGGGACTTGGCAATCTTCTGTGGGCTTTGGCAGTTCTTATGTTTGTGCTGGGAACCTTTGTGACCATATCCACGGAAAAGGGAGAAATGAATTTCAGGAATATAGGATTAATCCTGCTGATGTATTTTACATATACAAAGCTGTGGATGATAGTGGCGGCCTATGGCCTGATAAAGTATATTCTGGATGCAGCAGGACATAAAGAGACCAAATGGTATAAGACAGAAAGATTCCAATGATAAGGAGGAATGAAATGCAGAACAAAAGAATTGTACTTCTGGCAGCTGTGCTGTTGGGAATTTGTATGGGCGGACATACAGTCATGGCTCTTCCGGCTGCAGGTACTTCTGAAACAGCGGCGGCAAGTACGGCGGCAGAAGACAAAGGATTTGTCCATACAGAGACTTTCAGCGAAACTCACTCCATGACAGGACTGTTTTCAGAATGTACAGAGTATTTTTCCTCAGGAAACTGGGATATACAGGATAGCGTACTCCATATAGTGTACAATGTAACCCAGCTGAGAGATGACCATATTTCAGATTTTACAGTATCCCTTAACGGGGAACCCTTCTATTCACAGAGGGTCACTGATTCCAAGGGAGAGATGCAGACCTCAGAAATCACCATTCCCAAGGAGAAGATTAAAGAAGGGGTCAATGAGCTTAAGGTGGAAAGCTATATCAGGACTTATGAGTCCATGCCCTGTGCGGACGACGTGTCAAAAGCCAACTGGCTGAATATATCAGAGGATTCTTCTGTGAGTATCTCTTATATTCCTAAGGTACAGACAGGAAGTATTGCCAATGTGTATGAGCAGTTAACAGCCATAGATGCATTGGAAAATGTTCATTCCGCACTGTTCCTTCCGGAAAATCCCACAGACAGTGAATTGACAGCAGCGGCAGAGATCATGACGGGGATTTCACAGAATGCATCCATAGATTACCAGAACTTTTGTCTGGAAAGGGGAACTGCCATACAGGAAGAGGACTATCATTACGGCATTTATGTAGGGGAATTGTACCAGCTTCCGGGAGATATTTATGATGCACTCTCGGAGGATGGGAGAAAAGCTGCATCAGAAGGCGCGGTTCTTGCTTACGCCAAGGTTTATGGGAAAGATCTTCTTGTCCTTACAGGTTCAGACACAGAGCTTCTCAAAAAAGGCGGAGTCATGCTTGGAAATCCAGATTATATGGATCAGATGACAGGCACTTCACATCCTGTGGAGGAAGGTGAGACAGTGAATATGGAGCTGTCAGAGCAGGAAGAGTATCTGCCCCTTACAGACAGCGGGGCATATATTAACGGTGCTTTCCGACAGAGTGTTTCTTTTTCCGTGGCTTCATCGGCTAATAAGACCTTATCCTCTTCAAGCTCCGTATATTTGAAGGTCAGGTACTCTGAGAATCTTGATTTTGAACGTTCCCTTCTGACAGTGTATGTGAATGATATACCTGTGGGAAGCCATAAGCTGTCAAAAGAGAAGGCAAACGGGGATGAGGCTGAGTTTTATATTCCCGCTGACCTGGAGATTAATGGTGATTTTATAGTAAAAGCTGCTTTTGACCTTGAGATCGAGGATGTTTGGTGTACCCTGAGACAGGAGGACAACCCCTGGGCATATGTCAGTGAAGAAAGTATGATGAAGATGGTACTGGCAGATGACATCCCTTTATTATTTGATAATTATCCTGCACCGTTTGTGAAAAACGGAAGTATGAACCAGGTTCTTGCTGTTTTGCCTGAGAAGCCGTCAGCGGCGGACCTTGAGGTGTTAAGAGGCGTATGTCTCACCTTGGGCAGATACCAGAAAAACAATTCCGGGAGTATCGCAGTAGCCCAGGGCGCCCAGGCGGGAGACTTAAAGGACAGAAACCTTATTGTTATAGGTACATGGAATGAGAATCCTCTTGTGGCAGAAAATAATGAAAAGCTCTATTTTAAATTTGACCAGGAAGGAATCCTTCTTTCGAACAGCAAAATGCAGATCACCCGGGAGGCGGGAAGCATAATGGGGACGGCCCAGCTTCTTCCATCTCCGTACAGTTCTGATAAAGCCGCGCTCTTCATAACAGGAGCCTCAGAAAACGGGATGCTTTCTGCTGCAAAGTATCTTTCTGATACAGACGAGCTGTGGAAGATCAGCGGTGACGGATATGTTTCCGACACGGATAATATGTCAGCTTACCAGTTTACAAAAAATAAGAAAACCGTGATCGACACAGTAGATAATCTTCTTGACAGAAAAGATGTGCTTATGTTTGTGACAGCCAGTGCAGTGATCATGGGGGTTCTTCTTCTGGGGCTTATCATGGTGATCGTGAAGCACCTCAGGACTTCGTCAAGAAGGAAGAGAAGGCAGAGAAAATTGAAGGAGGGCGGACAGGATGAAGAAGCATAATTATTCATTGCAAAGCGACCTTTCTTTTCTTGCTCTCCTGCTGCTCATACTTGTGGGCATTGTCTTTACGGGAAACGGCGGGGATAAATGGGAGATACATGTCCTCATGTACTGTGCGGCCAGCGTGTCTATGCTGATCACCTATTTTGTGTCTGTGACTGCAGGGCTGATTACAGATATGCTGATTCTCTTTGCCTATGTGAGTTACGTGTTATGGGGCGTGATCCGTTCAGGGGAGACTGTGGATTCCCAGCTGTATTTCTGGATCATCTGGATTCCGCTGGTGACAACGGCCCTGTACTTTTTCTGCAGGAGCCATACAAGACTCCAGGAAGAAAACAATGAGCTTCTGGAGCAGCTTGAGAGATTCTCAGTTGTAGATGAGGAAACCAATCTTCCCAATATCAACAATTTTGAAGAAGAATGTGCTGTTTATATGAGGATTTCCAAGCGCTATGACATGCACATGATGCTTCTGGTATGGGAACTGAGATATGAGGACGAGGTGAGAAAGCTTTTGGGCAAAAAGCGCTTTTCCCAACAGATAAAAGTCATTTCTGAAGTGGCACAGAAGAATTTGAGAACAGAGGATTCCGTATTTCTTCTGCGAAGCTCTCCTTATTTATGGGGGACCATAATGTTTACCAACGCCGAAGGTGAGAGAATCGTGAAAAAGCGTCTGCGGGACAAACTGGAAGAGGAACAGCGGAAAATGGCTGATAAAGGCTACCGGATCGATGTGCGTTTCGGCAGTACAGCTTTTGAGGACGAAAAGCAGACACCGCTGGAACTTCTGGAGGCGGCAAAGAAAAGACTGGCCTATGATGTTCCAGGGGGGGGGCAGAAATTGTAAAATAGTACTACGACGGACTATGAGACAAAAATGCCGGCAAGGATACAAAGAAAGCTGTATTCCTGCCGGTATTTTTCATATACTCATAATCTTCTTCCAGATATTCAAGGTCAGTCTTCTTCAATCACCTGGATTTCCAGATAATCAAAGTCAATGTGCTCAATAAAATTGTCCTGATAAAACCGGGCTTTGTCATGCTTTTTGAAGTCTGCCACTGTGGCATCCAGCCAGATTGGGTTGCCTAAATCCATTTCATAACAAATCTGTTCTAATCCCCGGAAAATTTTATGTGTACGTGTATCCTGCGTATCATCGCAGACTACGGTATCTCTGATAAGATGGTTCTCTTTCCAAATTTTTCCCCATAAACGAAACATGAGTGATCCTGCCCTTCTTTCAATGATATAAACCAGTCTTTTAATTATAACACAAAGCGACAAAAAATATTATAGTTTTATTTTTGACGCAGGGATCAATAAAATATCCAGCATTCAATTATTTAGCATTTAGCCCCTGATGTCTGCGGATTTTCCTGTTTTGCCTATGATGGGGGTTACTGTTTGCGGAGCGCATAGTAACTATTGTTGTAAAAGGTGTTTTCAATCACACCGGGAAGCAGGTCATAGATGGAACCATTAATTTTATTTTCAAACATATCCTTTATCTCCAGCACCTTTTTCCAGCGGGGTACAGTAGGCGGCGGTGTGCCGTAACGGAGAGCCACATCCACCAGACGTTTTTCCAGCAGACAGAAGCCTGTTGGCAGGGCCAGACAGTCACACAACTGTATCAGCCTGTCGTAATCATCATACACAGCATCTTTTATAAATTGTTCCATAAATTTATAGTCCTTATCCGGCATATCAAATACGCCGATAGAGCTGCTGATATCCTTTATCACAAAGGCGTGGGATATGCAGATCTGTGCAGCTTTATCCCAGCCCCTTTCCTTGCAAAGCCGGTAGCCATCCAGGAGATGGCGCTCTGAGGTAACACCGGGATAACGTCCTATATCATGGAGAAGACCGTACAGATACGCTTTTTCCTCCGACAAATGGTCACATCTGGCAGCGATGCGTCTGCACGCCTCTGCGACATACCGGGAATGGTCAACCCAGGGACCGGGGTTACTCCTCCCTGCCTTTTCCAGTTCCAGCTCCGCTGTTGTTCTGTTCAATTCCATGGAAAACATCACCCTCCCTGTACATTCATTTTAAACTATAAGTCTTTAATCACAGCGAATGAGGGAATGGCTGAGAATATAAAATTCTTCCTGGCTTGGCTGATACTTTTTCTCCATTTTTTCTAATCCTTCATCAAAACGCCGGGCTTCTTCTTCATCAATCTGCATTACCGGACTGTCATAATAAAACCATTTTCTTCCATCCAGAGTGCCTGGTTTAAGTTCCTTGACCATCATGGCTGCGGGATATGAGCCGTCTTCAACACAAACATTATATTTTTTGCAGCTCTTAAAACCACGGCTCACATAATTACCAGGATTACCGAAGATCACTATAGTGTCGTATCCAAGGGCAGCAGCATGTTTAAAGGAGTGTTCGATAAGCATTTTTCCATATCCTGATCTTTGATATTCCGGTAAAATGCTCACGGGACCAAAGGTTAAAATCTCCTTTTCTTGTCCCGCCTCATCCACCAGACGTGCCTTGGTATACATAATATTCCCGATGATCTCACCGTCAAGTTCAATTACAAAATCCAGTTCCGCCAGAAAATCTTCGTGCCCTCTCATAACATGAACCAAGTAATGCTCGGCACATCCTGGGATATAGATATTATAAAAGGCCTTTCTTGTTATTTCTTCAACGGTTTTATAATCTGCTTCTTTTTCATTTCTAATATTGATCATTCTGTTATCCTTTCGTTGAGCTTCAAATGTTAGTTGTTCTGTACAGTAGTATTCTTATCATTATGCCAGGAATTATGAGATGATTTATTGTAATCATAGCACATATAAGGCTCATTTGCACGTGTCAGTTGATGAAGTTAACTACTGTTCGCTTCGTGACCAATAACCCGCTTGGCCTATTTGCTTGTAAAATACGTTCAGGCGTATTATATTTATATGGTAGCAGCGGTTGTTAAAAAATATTGGAGTATAAAAGAAATTGTCTAACCCTGAAAATGTTTGATACTATGTGATTATCTGAATATAGATCCAGAAAGGAAATGTAATGAAAATCAGCGAGGTAGAAAAGCGAACGGGTATAACCAGTCACAATATACGTTTTTATGAAAAAGAGGGGCTGATCAACCCGCCCCGCAATCTTTCTAACGGATATAGGGAATATACAGAAACAGACGTTGAGAGAATAAACTGTATCAAATTATTAAGAATGTTGGATATCTCTATAAAGGATATTAAAGTATGTCTGGAAGAGGAAGAAAAACTATCTTGTATTTTGGATAAACACCTAAAAGACTTGAAGGAAGAGGAATATAGAATTAAGCAAAACATAATCTTATGCCAGGAATTTGCTGATATGGGAATTGATGATCTATCTGCAGATATGATAGAAAAAATAATTTGTGATAAAGAAGCTTACGTCATCAACTTGCAAAAGATTAAAAAGCAAGATAAAATACAGAGTTTATTTTTTGTTTCAAAACAACTTCTTTGTATAATAGGCTGGTTGACAACACTTATCATGACAATATGGTTCTATATTTCTTTATGCCTTGCCTATATGGATAGGCCATTTCAGATTATTACATTATTGCTTGCGGTACTTTTGTTTGGGTGCATGTTCAGGATTGTGTATTTTAACGAAAAGAAAAATTAAACTTGTGTTTTTTGCTTTTTTCTATTTTTATCTTGACCTTAACCTTTGTCTAAGGTGTATGTTAAACATAAACAAGGCAATTTATATAAAATGGAGGAAAGCATTATGTACTTAGAATTGGAAAATGTAAGTTTTTCATATGATGAGGTACCTGTCCTGACAGATATTTCTTGCGGTATCAGCCGGGGAGAAATCACAGGATTGGTTGGGGCGAATGGCGCCGGAAAAACAACTATAATTTATAATATTGTCAAAAAAGTACAACCACAGAAAGGCGAAATAAAAATAGCCGGGGAAAATATACGTTTTTTGTGCGGAAACAAATTTCCTGTTACCTATGTACCTGATACACCTTTATATTATGAAGAGCTTACAGTTATTGAACATTTGCATTTTGTAAAGGCTCTATACCCCCAGAGTGATGTGAGTATTGAAGCATTGGTAGAAAAACTAGACCTGCAGAAGCATTTGTATAAAGTACCTGCAATGTTATCAAAAGGAACATTGCAAAAGCTGATGATAGCCATTTCTCTGTTAAGGCAGTATGAAATATTTATAGCAGATGAGCCTTTTAATGGACTCGACCCAAGACAAATCAGTATATTTAAAAGTATTTTAAGTGAAATTCGTCAACAAAATAAAGCGATTTTAATCTCAACACATTTGTTGGATATGGCAGAAAACATATGTGACAAATATATATTTTTACATGGCGGAAAAGTTCTTGCAACGGGGACAAAACAGGAATTGACCGAAAAACATGGGCTGCCGGGCAATTCAAGTTTAGAAGATATATATTTATCATTAGTAGATTAGGGGAGGTATACTATGTATGTTTATAAAATGCTGTTGTTAAACCGCCTCAGAGAATATAAACGCCTGATCCGTAATATGCTGTTTCCTGTCCTTTCTGCAGCTATTGTAATAGAAATTATTGCATATCAGATGACTATTGCAGTCATTCCTATTTTGAAAGAGTTGAAGCAAGTTAATCTGAAAGGGTTGTTCTATATAAATTTATTTCTGTTACTCTATTCTTTTTACTGCTGTTTTATTAAGGTAAAGCCTTTTCTGGTTGTAAAGCCGGTAACACTATACTTATTTGAAGAAAAGAGAATTAAAAAATTATTAAGGCTTAAAATGACTGGTAAGCTTATCAAGCATTTGATCATTACTTTCTGCCTTTCTATCATTGTAAATGGATTTAATTTTAATAATAATTTTTTTGTGATTCAGTTTCTTTTATTTTGCCTGCTGGAAAATACATCTTTATTAAGCTGGCAGATTTATCATAACAAAAGCAAAAATAAACGTTTGGATAAATTGATTTGGACTATTACCTGTCTTACTGCCTTCTTGTCATACCTGTTTCCCTATGTAGTTATACTTGATTTGATAATATGGCTTATTTTACTGATCCATTCACTATTTGTACTGGATATGAACAGACCAAAGTATGAAGCTGAAATGATATTTATGGAAAAAATACTCGTTGCACAGAATCATAATAATACTTTTTTATTAAGTCAATATGCAGAAGAAAAAAAGTTGCTTTCTCTTTCATATCAGAATAAGGCTATAAACAAAAAGCTTATTTCAAAATATCCTTTATTGTGGAAATCTGAAATTTCAATTTTCCGTTTGGAAAAGGATAAGATTGTAATAGGAATTGGGATATTTGCAGTTACTTTTTTGATATACAGATACCCTGTATTTTGGTCGTTTCCATTTTTGGAAGAAGGTGGGATAAGATACTCTTTGCTTATATTTGGTATGCTTGCAGTATTTCAGCTGACAGTTCAAAGTATGTTACATCAACTAGACAGCATTTCAGAAAAAGCAAAAGACGGATTATTTTTGCCGCTTTCTGATAAAGAAATAATTATTCAGTTTACAATAATTCCTGTTGCTGTAATGCTGTGTATTGTGAGTATGATTGCTATTATTTTGAAGTGCACATTGATTCAATTCTTATTAGCAGCAGGAAGTTTAAGCGTAATAACAATTTCTTTATTTTACTTACAGCTAAAACACAAAAAGCTGTTAATAAAATACTATTTTGTAATAACTATCGTAATCCTGGCAGTGTCCTTTTTGATGTCTTATAAATAGTATGCATAATTTCTGTACATCGCGAAGCGTGTTACTGGCCACGGAGTGGACAGTAACACTATATAAGAGATGAGGGTTACTACAAGGATGTAAAGCTGGAAAATATACGAAAAAAATAGTATGATATAGAAAAGCGGCAGTTCAGGTGGGCCAGAACTGCTGTCATAATGATCAAAGGAGAGAATTATCATGTTAGAAATTACTATAGACGAAAATCTGAAAAAGCTTTGGCCTGATGCTGTTCTGGGATGCATTCAGTGTAAAGTGAAGGTTCATGAAAGTCCGGATGCCCTTTTGGCGGAGATTGACAGCTTTTGCAAAGAACTTCAGGCTTCTGTTGAAAATGTGCCTGCTATAACCAAGCGCAAAAAAATATCAGCCACCCGCAGTGCTTATAAAGCTTTTGGAAAAGAGCCAAGCCGCTACCGCAATTCTGCGGAAGCTATGTGCCGCCGTATCATCCAGGGAAAAGGCCTTTACCAAATCAATAATGTGGTAGAGTGCAATAATCTCTTTTCTATCAGAACCGGATATTCCTTGGGGGCGTATGATATCTCTAAGATCCAGGGAACCATTACCTGGAAGGTGGCAGAAGAAAATGCCCACTATCAGGGAATCGGCAAGGATCAGATAAACGTGGAGTATCTTCCTGTATTCTCTGATGCCCAAGGTCCTTTCGGAAATCCCACCAGTGATTCCACACGGACACGGATCACGGAATCAGCACAGGAGATCCTCATGGTGATTTTCGGCTTCAGCGGTCAGGACAACCTGGCTCAGGATCTGGAAAGTTTGGCAGTCCTGCTTAAGACTTACTGCCAGGCGGAAGACATTGAGTCAAAAATCATCTCCTGATTTACGGACATACCGCTGCGTCAGCTCCCGAACGTAACTGTTATAACAAGGCAAAAATCCATTTTAAATTACAGGAGCTTAGAAAATGATAGAAGTTTATGTTGTAAATGCATTCACTAAAAATGGAACCGGGGGCAATAAAGCCGGGATTGTTCTGCAGGATCATAATCTGAATAAACAGCAAAAAACTGAAACGGCATACAGGTTAGGCTATTCAGAAACAGCCTTTGTTCTGCCTTCTGCACAGGCAGATTTTAAACTGGAATACTTTACACCTGTGGGCGAAGTCCCCTTATGCGGCCATGCAACCATAGGCACATTCGCTGTGATGTACAGCCTTGAGATGCTTAAAAAATCCTATTATACCATCGAAACCAAATCCGGAATACTGAGGATAAAAATCCAACAAAACGGTCTGATATTTATGGAACAGAATCGTGCAAAATTCTATGACACGATACCTGGGGCAACTATAGAACCCTGCTTTACACCGGCCGAAATCAATAAAAATCTGCCTGTACAGATTGTTTCAACCGGACTGAAAGACATACTTCTGCCGATTTCAACCCCTGAAGATTTAAGAGATATGGTCCCTGACTTTCCTATGATATCCCGCATCTCCCGGGAAAAGGAATGTGTGGGGATCCATGCCTTTTCCCTTACCCCGGATGCCCGCACGACAGCAATCTGCCGAAATTTTGCACCCCTGTACGGAATAAACGAAGAATCTGCCACAGGGACATCAAACAGCGCCCTGGCCTGCTATCTTTACAGCCACGGATTCATACAAAACCAATATATCTTTGAACAAGGGCACAACTTGAACAGCATATCCAGGATATACGTCAAACTAGAAAAGGATGCCGGCAAGGTCACAGCGGTCTACGCCGGAGGAACAGGATTGCTTCAGGATAAGATTTTCCTCCCGGTCCCGCTGCTCTGAGCCTCTATGCAGTCCGGGCCGTGTGAGCTTTGCCTTCCCTTGCCCCTTGATTATTCCCTTTAAATCAACTATAATAAAACCCAACTTATGCAATCATCAAAGATTACATACAGACCTACGGTTATAAAGCAACCCAAATGTAACTGTTCATGGTTCTGAACAGTTACGCCCAAATATAGAATGGAGGAACAAACAATGAAACTTTACGACACAGGTGTCTATCTGTTAAATGGACATGACATTGTAGAGGCGCCTAATGCTTCCCTTCCTGTGACCCAGGAGGAAGCAGCTAAAAACACTATAGCCTACAGTATTCTTGCCGCTCACAACACTTCAGGAAATATGGAGAAGCTTCAGATTAAATTTGATAAGCTTACATCCCATGATATCACCTTTGTGGGAATCATTCAGACTGCCCGTGCATCCGGTCTTGAGAAATTCCCTGTGCCCTATGTCCTGACCAATTGTCACAATTCTCTGTGTGCAGTGGGCGGGACCATCAATGAGGATGACCATATGTTCGGACTCACCTGTGCCAAGAAATATGGCGGGGTCTATGTGCCGCCTCATCAGGCAGTTATCCATCAGTTCGCACGGGAAATGCTGGCCGGGGGCGGAAGAATGATCCTCGGTTCCGACAGCCATACCCGTTACGGCGCGCTGGGAACCATGGCAATGGGAGAGGGTGGTCCGGAGCTTGTTAAGCAGCTTCTGTGCCAGACCTATGACATTAATATGCCGGGGGTAGTGGCAATCTATCTTAAAGGTACACCTCGTCCGGGCGTAGGACCTCAGGACGTTGCTCTTGCCATCATCGGCAAGGTATTTGCCAACGGCTATGTTAAAAATAAGGTTATGGAATTTGTAGGCCCCGGCGTAGCCGGCTTAAGCGCAGATTTCCGCATTGGCATTGACGTTATGACAACAGAAACTACCTGTTTGTCCTCTATCTGGCAGACAGATGAGAAGATCCAGGAATTTTATGATATTCACGGCAGAAGTGAAGATTATAAAGAACTGAAACCCGGCAGCACAGCATATTATGACGGCTGTGTGGAGATCGATCTGGACGAGATCAAGCCTATGATCGCCATGCCTTTCCATCCCAGCAATACCTACACCATAGACGAGCTTAATGCAAATCTGGACGATATTCTCGCAGACGTAGAGAAAAAAGCCCAGGTGAGCCTTGACGGTAAAGTTCCCTTTACTTTAAGAGATAAAGTGGTTGACGGTAAGCTTTATGTAGAGCAGGGGATCATCGCAGGCTGTGCAGGGGGAGGTTTTGAAAATATTTGTGCTGCGGCTGATATTATGCGGGGAAGCAGTATTGGCTCAGACGCCTTTACTTTAAGTGTATACCCTGCCAGCACTCCTATTTATATGGAACTAGCTAAAAACGGAGTCCTTGCAGAGCTCCTTGGCACAGGCGCCGTAGTTAAAACTGCATTCTGCGGTCCATGCTTTGGTGCCGGAGACACCCCGGCCAACAATGCTTTCAGTATCCGTCATACAACAAGAAACTTCCCGAACCGTGAAGGTTCCAAGGTCCAGAATGGCCAGGTATCCTCCGTGGCTCTTATGGATGCCCGTTCAATTGCAGCAACAGCGGCAAATAAAGGGTTCCTTACATCAGCAGAGGAGTATACAGGAGATTACAGAAATCAGAAATATTTCTTTGATAAAACCATTTATGACAATCGTGTATTTGACAGCAAAGGTATTGCTGATCCAAGTGTGGAGATCCAGTTTGGCCCCAATATCAAAGACTGGCCGCAAATGGCGCCGCTGGCAGAGAATCTTGTGCTTAAAGTTGTATCCGAGATTCACGACCCGGTTACAACTACAGATGAGCTGATCCCATCCGGAGAGACTTCATCCTACCGATCTAACCCTCTGGGGCTTGCAGAGTTCACACTTTCCAGGAAAGATCCTGCATATGTGGGGCGTGCAAAAGAAATCCAGAAGGCACAGCAGGCTATCCAGAAAGGTGAATGCCCTCTGGATGCAGTTCCGGAACTGAAACCGGTTATGGAAGTTATCAACAAAGATTTTCCGGAAGTGGGAGAAGGCAGCCTTGGAGTGGGCAGTACGATCTTCGCAGTGAAACCGGGAGACGGTTCTGCAAGAGAACAGGCTGCTTCCTGTCAGAAAGTTCTTGGAGGCTGGGCAAACATTGCCAATGAATATGCAACCAAGCGTTACCGTTCTAACCTGATCAACTGGGGTATGCTGCCCTTCCTCATCAAGACAGGAGAGCTGCCGTTTAAGAACGGAGATTTCCTCTTCTTCCCGGAAATCCGCAAAGCCGTGGAGGAGAAATCAGAGGTGATCAAAGGCTATACTGTTGGAGGAACGTCCATGAAGGAGTTTGAGGTTACCTTAGGAGAGCTTACAGATGATGAGCGTGAGATCATTCTGAAAGGCTGTCTGATCAACTACAACAGAAAATAAAAAATTACCGGCGCTGCTGTGGACATATGACCACGGCAGCGCATTTTATATACTGCATCTTTTCCGCTTCACCCTTTTGTCTCTGACATGATCAGTGTATGAAAAAAATAAATTATCTAAAAATATATGAAAATTAAAACAACTAACAGATTTAAAATAAATTATTGCAAGCAAAAATAATTTATTTTAAAAAAATTACAAAAATGTGTTGACAAATAATAAGACGGGTGGTATTATAATCACATCAAAAGAAAACAAGCAAACAAAAGAAAAAAAGAAACTCATTCAATTCATAGTATAAATGTTACAATGAAAAGGATGGAGTGAAATAGAAAGGATAAGGTGATTCCAGTGGGAAAGTAAATGTAATATAATCAATATGAGAGTGATAGGAATCGTGTTTCCTGCAAGAAAGACCTGATACACAGAAACAATTGAGAAATACCCGAAGCAGTAGGATGCTCACAGCAGCAGAGAATACAAGGGAAATCATAGTATCAAAGGTATTATAGAATCGATTACTCATATTGAACAACTATCACAAACCTGGTACAAAGATTTTAGAAAATGTGTAAAGAAACATTTTTTAAAAAGATATAACCCTTATCTTAGAGAATCGTCTGGAAGAAGAGTTCCGGAGAATCTTGAAAATAGATAAGAACGATATTTTGAAATCCATATTAGTAATATCAGAATATGAATTGAAGCTTTGCATCAGAAGAATATCTTATCAAAGTTTATAAGATATTAATAAAAGACAGATATACAAGGAACTTTTTCTTATAGTACTTTACATATATGATTTGAAATGATTTACATTAGTGGAAATCTATTTAGACGTAGACAAGGTACAAGTAATAGAGCAGTTATGGATTTAAGAAGTTAAGTTCGAAATTGTTTATAACATAGGAAAAGAGAAAAAGTATATCCTGTATTTCTTCTAAAATAGATTAAATTATAATCCGTGAAATTATAATTTAAAAATCTATAAAACTTTCTAAATAAATCGAATGATAATTAAATCATATCGTTTATGAGCAGGAAATAATAATAGATATGTACACATATAAGATAAGATCAAAAACTGAATAGAGAGAGTTGGAATGTTACCCATATCATAAAATGATATAGAAATTGAAATTCCAATTACAGATCTAAAAGATAACAAGATAATATTTATTAAAGAACTAAGAGGAAAATAAAATTGAATAACGAAGAATTTTAAGACGGTCATCATTTTTGAAAATAAGTAAAAAGTGATGACCGTCTTCCGTTGTTGATTTTTGGACTGTTGCCAGAAACAGACTTTTAAGTTATACTCTCCTGAAAAGGAGAGATTTTTTTATGTGGATTGGAAAAATAGAAGAATATATTTTGTATGAGGACAAGGAAGTATTGGTATGCCATAAACCTGCCGGCATGGCGGTACAGAATTCCCGTGTGGGAGCTATGGATATGGAAAGCGCCCTGAAAAACTATCTGGCAGGAAAAGATTGCGGAAAGTTGCCTTACCTTGGCATTATCCACAGGCTTGACCAGCCGGTGGAGGGGGTGGTTGTTTTTGCCAAAACAAGCCGGGCGGCAGGGGAGCTCAGCCGTCAGATATCTTCCGGGGAAATGGGGAAAATATATCTTGCCGTTACGTCCCAAAGGCCGGTTAGCAAGGCAGGAGAACTGGTAGATCATCTGAAAAAAGATGGGAGAAGTAATACATCTTTTGTCACCACTGTAAATGATCCGGGCGGAAAAGAGGCAAGGCTGCGCTATGAAATGCTGGAGGAAGCGACGTATGGGGACAAGTGTAAATATCTGGTCCGTATAAAACTGGACACAGGACGTCACCACCAGATCCGGGTTCAAATGGCCCATGCAGGTATGCCGCTTTTGGGAGACAGGAAATACAATCCTCAGGATAAAGGGGAGGTGGCGTTAGGTCTTTGCTCATCATGCCTTACGTTCTGCCATCCGGCCACAAAAAAGAAGATGACCTTTGAAACTGTACCTCAAGGTGCTGCTTTTCAGGGCTTTGAAATGATAAAAGAATAATTTTTTAAGAATCTTACCATACTAATGCAATATCAATGATATCGGGGTCAAAAGGGAGCCGGGGCAGGCCCTGTCCTTTCCAGACAGACGCTCGCTTCCCTTCAACTAAGCACTAACTGCGGCTAAGACGCTGATAAATTGCTGATAAAAAACGAAAAGTATGGTGAGTCTGATTGCATATAGAATGGAAACGAAGATTGATAATAATGGGGATTGTGGCAGGTGTGTTTGTGGGATACCGATTCTTACTGCCGGCTGCAATCCCTTTTTTAGCGGCCTGGATGCTGGCCGCATGGCTGTATCCTGCCACTGTCCGTATTGAGAAGAAGACTGGGATCAAGAAAAGTCTGGGAGGAGCAGTGCTGCTTGCGCTGGTATTCGGAGCAGCCGGGCTTCTTCTTTATTTGGGGGCAGCAGAACTGCTTTCACAGCTTAAGACTGCAGTTTCAAATTTTCCGGTACTTCTCCGATGGGGGACGGTGCTTCTGGATAAATGCTGTGTAGCTATAGAAGATATGACAGGGATTTTGAGGGAGGACAGCAAAAGTTATATACTTACCCAAATGGCAGCAATGCAGGATCAATTGCTGGCAGTGGTAAGTCCGGGCACTTTTGTTAAATTATTTTCCTGTGTCAAGGGACTGCTGGTTGCTGCATCAGGAGCAGTAGTGACTTTTATCCTTAGTATTCTGATCATCGGAGATATGGAAAACCTTAGAAAAAAGATCTGGGACTATTCCTGGCTTGTGGGAACACGCCGGGTAGTAAAAAGGTTAAAGAAAACTACGGTTACTTATTTAAAAGCTCAGGCTGTTATAATGGCGTTAGTGGCTGTTGTATGCACTGTGGGCTTCTGGCTGTTGGGAAGCCCCTATTTCCTCATTCTCGGTATCGTGCTGGGGGCACTGGACGCACTTCCCCTTATCGGGACAGGCACATTTCTCTATCCTGCGGCTGTTATTTTTCTGGTCAGAGGAAATGCAGGGATAGCGGCAGGATGTGTGGCTCTTGATATTGTGACAAGCCTGTTGAGGGAAATTCTGGAACCACGGCTTTTGGGCGGAAAGCTTGGTGTATCTCCGATAGCTGTACTGGCCTCTGTATATATCGGCGTCTTTCTTTTCGGCGGTTTTGGCGTGGTTTTGGGGCCTTTGTCATTTTCCACCATCTATGAGATTGGAAAAGAATGGGATGTGTGGGATTAAAGTATATTTCTTGCATATTCTGGGAAGTACCTACTGGATGACGCAGCGGGAGAGCGTTTTCGATGAAGTTAAAAAGTGAAAAAAGTGTAAAAACTATAGACGGAGCGGTGAAAAAGTGTATAATGTAAAAAAAGCTAAATAAATATGTTAATTTTATGTTAATGAAAGAGGAGAATAAAGGATGAAGAGAACGGCAGTTGCAGCTGCAGCTATTTTAACTGTAGTGAGTATGTTGGCCGGATGCACCAGGGAAGAGGCAGAAAAAGTGATACAGCCCCTTGTGGCAGATGTCCAGGAAACAACGGAAGCCGAAGAGATGGAAGAAACGGAAGAGGAAGAGATTCCGGCAATTCCCGAGATAGATACAACCATTCCCATAACTGCGGGTGCCAGGATCGCAGTTGTAAGCAAGAGCACTAAGGGTCAGTTTTGGGATATTGTGCGCAAGGGCATGGAGGATGCGGTGAAGGCCGTGAATGAGGCTTACGGATATGAGAAGGACGATCAGATCACCATGACCTTTGAAGGGCCGGATAATGAGCAGAATGTGGGCGACCAGATCAATATTATTGACGCAGTGATCGCAGAGAATCCTGATGTGCTTTGTATTTCAGCGGGGGATATGGATTCCTGTCTGGCACAGCTTGAGGCTGCCAAGGAAAATGGGATCCCGGTGGTGGTTTTTGATTCCAATGTGACAGAGACAAAGCTTATCCGTGCATTCCGGGCCACAAATAATACTTTGGTGGGAGAGATCGCAGCAGTCCAGCTTGGCACAGCCATTGGCAAGATGGGCAGAGTTGCCGTATTTTCCGCCCAGGAGAAAACACAGAGTGCAAAGAACCGTACCGAAGGATTCATAGATAAAATTTCCAACTACACAGATATCGAAGTAGTGGAAGTGGTTTATGAAGATCAGGTGGAGGATATGACAGAAGCCATGCAGGCAGTGCTTGAAAAATATCCTGACTTGGACGGGGTGTTCTGTACGAATGCAAATGTGGCAGAAGAATACCTGGATATGGACAAAGACGAGGAAAACAAGAAGATAGCCATGGTAGGCGTAGACGCCACCACAAGGCAGCAGGAGGCTGTGAGAAACGGTGAAGAGATCGGCGTGGTTTCCCAGCAGCCCTATGCCATAGGTTACCAGACTATGTGGACTGCCATTGAAGCCACGGCACCCAGAAAGAAAGTAAAGATTCAGAAGAGGATCCTTCTGGATCCGGCCTGGATCGATGCCGGAAATATAGATAACCCTGAATACAGCGATTACATTTATACAGATTAATATGAGAAAAGAAAACCGATATCCTATGTCAGATGATGTACAGGATATCGGTTTTTTCTATATAAAAAGATCAGGAAATGAAAGAAGCATTTGCCCAGGGAAAACAGTGCCTGCACCCAAAACTTTTTCATTTCCTAAAAATAAAACCCTCTTTTTGGGCAAAATCCAAAAAATGTATAAAGACAGTTAAGTTGATGCATGATAGAATAAGAAACTACCATAAACTGTGCACTATAACAATAGATAAAAAAATATTTAGGTTGTTAAAAAAATATTTTACACATTTTGCCCAAACAGATTGTTTTTTATTGGTGCTTATGGTAGAATTTGACTATATGGAAAAAAGGTGGTGATCAGATGGTACAGGAAACTATTAAAGTAGTCAAAGAAACAGAAGCAAAAGCAGAGCAGATTATGAAAGACGCTGCCCAGCAGGCGGAGGCTTTGATTGAGAAAGCGAAGGAAGATGCAAAGCTTTTGAAGGAGGAGACTAGGAAAGCCGCCATGGCAAAAGCCGCATCTGATATGGAAGCGGCAAGAACAGAAGCTTCGGCAGGAGAAGAGAGCGCACTTAAGAGCGTGGAGCAGGAGATTCTGACATTAAGAAATCAAGCATCCCAGAAGGAAGCCCAGGCAATCCAGCTTGTGGCTGACAGCCTGTTTTAATATTTAACCTGCAGGTGCCCTGTAAAGGGCGGTAAACGGATGAATGATATAAAAGGATAAAGGAGGAATGCGGATATGGCAGTATTGCAGATGCAACGATTAAGTATCTGCGCGATGAAAAAGAACCGTAAGGCCATATTGGAAGAACTTCAGTCTTTGGGTGTTATGGAAATTGACACTGCTGCGACCCTGGACCCGGACTTGGCAGTCATGGATACCATGGAGTCAAGACAGACCTTTGAGAAAAGCGTCCAGCTATGTGACCAGGCGCTTGAGGTCCTACAGGAGTATGCTCCTGAGAAAACTTCTATGCTGTCAGCATTGGAGGGAAAGAAACTGGTGGACAAGTCTTCCTATGAGGAGGCAAGCGACCACCGCGAGGCTGTCCTGAAGAAAGCCAGGAAGCTTATTTCCCGCAAAAAGAGGCTGACAGAAAACAAGGCATCTATTCTCAAGCTGGAGACACAGATTGAGACGTTGACGCCTTGGCTGTCTCTTGACGTACCGCTTAATTACAGCGGAACGAAAACCATGGCAGTGATGATCGGAAGTATCGGCGGAGGAAGCAGTCTGGACGAAGTTTACAAACGATTGGCAGAGGACGCACCGGAATTGGACGCATTTGACATCCAGAAGATTTCCGAAGACGGGGATCAGCTCTGTATCGCTGCCGCTGTTCTTCGAAAGGATGCGGCGAAGCTGGAAGAAGCTCTGCGTATGCAGGGATTTGCAAGACCTTCCCAGTCGATCCGTCAGGTTCCGGCACAGGAGAAGGAGAAGCTGCTTTCAGAGATTGAGCGCCTTAAGAAGGATAATCAGCAGCTGGAGGAAAAAATCAGGTCATTGGCGGACAGCCGTGAGCAGCTTCGTCTTGTATCTGATTATTTCAGGGCCAGGGCTCAGAAATATGATATTCTTGGGCATGTACCTCAGTCGAAGCAGACCTTTTTTATCACCGGATATCTTCCGAAGAAAAAAGTACCGGCATTGGAGAAGCTTCTCAACGAACAGTTTGATCTGGTTGTAGAGGCAGAGGATGCCCAGGGTGATGAGGTTCCGGTGGCTTTGGAAAATGGTAAGTTCGCAGGAGCAGCAGAAGGAGTTCTGGCTTCATTCGGCCTGCCGCGCTGGGGCGAGATGGATCCGTCCAAGGTGATGGCAGCCTTTTATGTGTTTCTGTTCGGACTTATGCTTTCTGACGCTGCTTACGGTTTGATTGTATTCGCTGCATGTGCAGTGCTTCTGAAGAAATTCCCGCGGATGTCCGAAGGAATGAGCAAGTCGATCCGGCTGTTCATGTACTGCGGCTTGTCCACTTTGTTCTGGGGAATTATGTTTGGAGGCTATTTCGGCGATTTAGTGAACGTGGTGTCACGGACGTTCTTTGGGCATGAGGTGAGTATCAGACCTGTATGGTTCGCACCGCTGGAAGATCCTATGAAGCTGTTGATCTATTCCATGCTGTTTGGTCTTATCCATTTGTTTGTGGGACTTGGCATGAAGGGATATATGGAAATTAAGGCAAAGCAATACCTGGATTTCTTCTGTGATGTTGTTTTATGGTACATGATGCTGTTCGGTCTTTTGATCATGCTCATTCCCAGCGATTTGTTCGTATCAATCTCACAGATGAACATCAGCTTCCCGCCTGTTGTCAATACACTTGGCAAGGTATTGGCTATTGGAGGTGCGGTGGGCATCCTGCTGATGTCAGGCAGGGCAAACAAGAATCCGGCACTCAGGATTGCCTTGGGGGCATATGATTTATACAATATCACAGGATGGCTCAGTGATATTTTGTCTTACTCACGTCTCTTGGCCTTGGGTCTGGCTACCGGTGTAATTGCTTCCGTAGTCAACCAGATGGGAAGTATGGTAGGAAACAGTGTGTTTGGCGTTATTGTGTTCATACTTGTATTTATTGTGGGACATGTATTTAACATCGCCATAAACCTGCTGGGTGCTTATGTGCATACCTGCCGTTTACAGTATGTTGAATTTTTTGGAAAGTTCTATGAGGGCGGCGGAAAAGCCTTCGAACCATTTAAAGCTAATACAAAATATGTAGATATTAAGGAGGAAACAAAAATATGAGTGGTATTGTTTGGGCATTATTAGGAGCAGCGAGTGCTGTAATTCTGGCAGGTATGGGTTCTGCTTATGGTGTAGGCGTTGCAGGTCAGGCAGCTGCCGGTGTTGTAACCGAAGACCCCAGCAAATTTGCAAAGGTTTTGATCATGCAGCTTCTTCCCGGTACACAGGGTATTTACGGACTGCTGGTAGCATTTATTGCTCTTTCTAAAGTTGGTCTTTTAGGCGGAGGTGCATTGGATTTAAGCCTTGAGACTGGTCTTTTGATCTTCGTAGCATGCCTTCCGATCGCAATCGTTGGTTTAGTATCTGCTATCCATCAGGGACGTACCTCTGTGGCATCTATCGGAATCGTTGCCAAGAAACCGGAGCAGTTCGGTAAAGCCATGCTGTTCCCGGCCATGGTTGAGACATACGCAATCCTTGCACTTCTGATTTCCATCCTGGCAGTAAGCTCCATCCAGGTATGATAGCTAGAGCACTTAATGAGAGCAAGCCGAAGGCGCAGTCTCGAATTTAGTGCGAAGCTAGTTCGAAGGAACTTAATGAGAGCAAGCCAAAGGCGCAGCCTCGAATTTAGTGAATCGAACTTCCTTAAACCTAATGAGAGCAAGCCGAAGGCGCAGTCTTGAATTTAGTGGGAAGCTAGTTCGAAGGAACTTAATGAGAGCAAGCCGAAGGCGCAGCCTCGAATTTAGTGAATCGAACTTCTATATTAATTTCGAAATCAGAAAAAGGAGAGCTGATAGATGACAGGATTAGACAAGATGATCAACCAGATTCTGGAAGAAGCAGACAGCTCCGCAAATGAGACACTGGAAAAGGCAAGACAGGCATCAGCAGAAATCCTTGATTCAGCCCGGGCAGAGGCCGGGAAGCTGGAAAATGAGATTGCTGAGAAATCCAAAGCCGACATCGCTAATTTCAAGGACCGCATGATTTCCTCAAATGATCTGAAACGCCGCACAGCTATCCTTGCTGCAAAGCAGGAGATAATTGCGGATGTGCTTGTTAAAGCATACGAAAGTATCATGAGGAAGCCGGACGCAGAGTATTTTGACATTATCCGCAAAATGCTGAAGGAGTATGCACTTGCTGAGAATGGTGTACTTTATTTCTCAGACAAAGACTTAGGGCGTCTGCCTGCCGGCTTTGTCAAGGAAGCCCAGGAAATCGCTGCGGCAAAAGGCGGAACAATAAGTGTCTCCAAGGAGACAAGAAATATTGACGGAGGATTCGTCCTGGCCTACGGAGGCATTGAGGAGAACTGTTCTGTCAAAGCATTGTTTGATTCCAGAAAAGACGAGTTACAGGATAAGGTACAGAAATTATTATTTTCATAATATAGCGCAATCCGCGAAAAGGAGGTTCACTTAAAAATGGCAGACAAGAAGTACACCTATGCGGTAGCGCGAATACGTTCGTTGGAAGTGTCGCTCTTTAACCAGGCTGTAATTGAACAGCTTCTGGCCTGCAAAGACGAGAAGCAATGCCTGCAGTTTCTGGCAGAGAAGGGCTGGGGAGATACCGACACTCCTATGAATGCAGATGCAATCTTAACCCGGGAACGGGAGAAAATCTGGGAACTTATAGAGTCACTGGTGGATGACATGTCTGTTTTTGATGTGCTGTCTTACCAAAATCTGTTCCACAATCTCAAGGCTGCCATCAAAGAGACAGCCACAGAAGAAAAAAATCCAAACATTTTTTTCAACGATTGTGCGATTGATGGAAAAGAGATGCTGGATATTGTGGCAAATAAGGACTTTGGAAGGCTTCCGGAGAATATGAGACAGGCGGCACAGGAGGCATATGAGACATTCCTCCATACCAGAGACGGGCAGATGTGTGATATCATGATCGACCGGGCCGCACTGGAAGCCATTTATGAAGCCGGCAGGAAGGCAAAGGATGATATCATCCGCCAGTATGCTGAATCTACAGTGGCAGTAGCAGATATAAAGATTGCGGTGCGTTCGCAGAAAACCGCAAAATCAATGGAGTTTATGAGAAAAGCCATGGCGGGGTGCGATACCCTGAATCTTGAGCAGCTCATTCACGCGACCTTAAGCGGTATGGATGCCATCATGGATTATCTGGCAGGGACCAGATATGCAGGCGGGGCAGAAGCATTGGCTGAATCACCTTCTGCGTTTGAGCGGTGGTGCGATAACCAGATCATTGAGACTATAAAGCCTCAGCTCACAAATCCATTTACGGTAGGGCCTTTGGTGGCATATGTGCTGGCCAGGGAAAACGAGATCAAGACAGTTCGGATCATTCTGACAGGAAAGCGCAGCGACCTGCCGGAGGAGGCTATCCGGGAAAGGGTAAGGGAAATGTATGTATAAGATTGCAGTGATTGGCGATTACGACAGCATTTACGGTTTTGCCGCACTGGGCCTTGACACGTTTCCGGCAGAGAACCCGGAAAAAGGCAGAGAACTGTTTACCCGGCTGACAGACGGGGAATATGCAGTCGTTTATATTACAGAGCATTTGGCTTCACAGCTAAAGCATGAGATTGATAAATTTAAAGGAGAATTGCTTCCGGCCATTATCCAGATCCCGGGAATTTCCGGAAACACCGGTGCAGGTGTGGAAGGTGTAAAAAAATCCGTGGAGACGGCAGTTGGCTCAGACATTCTTTTCAGCAACGGCGGCTGATGATTTTTGTCAGGCGTAAGCCCCGATGTCCAAAGGACGCCTGGGGTGTAAAATTTGAGAAAGCAGGTGATTGGTCCAAATGAGTATAGGAACCATTAAAAAAGTAGCAGGACCGCTGGTCATCGCTGAGGGCATGAGAGACGCAAATATGTTTGACGTGGTCCGTGTCAGTAATCAGCGTTTGATCGGTGAAATCATCGAGATGCATGGGGACGAGGCTTCTGTTCAGGTATATGAGGAGACTTCAGGGCTGAAACCGGGCGAGCCGGTGGAATCCATGGAAGTGCCTCTTTCCGTAGAACTTGGGCCAGGCCTTATTGCCAGCATCTATGATGGTATCCAGCGTCCGCTTGACGATATCATGAAAGTTACAGAAAGCAATAACTTAAAGCGTGGTGTGGAGGTTCCGTCCCTTAAGCGCGAGAAGAAGTGGAATTTTGTCCCCGTTGCAAAGGTGGGGGATGAAGTTGAGAGCGGAGATGTTCTTGGTACAGTAGAGGAAACTATTGTCGTTACCCAGAAAATCATGGTTCCCCCAAATATGAAGGGAACTGTAAAGGAAATCAAGGCCGGCGAATTTACCGTGGAAGAGGTGGTTGCTGTCCTTACAACAGAGGAAGGCGACAAGGAACTGACCATGATGCAGAAATGGCCGGTCCGCCGCGGACGTCCTTATAAGAAAAAACTTCCGCCTGAGATGCCCCTTGTGACAGGTCAGCGTGTAGTTGACACTATGTTCCCTATCGCAAAAGGCGGTGTGGCTGCCGTTCCCGGACCTTTCGGAAGCGGTAAGACAGTGATCCAGCATCAGCTTGCTAAATGGGCAGAGGCAGATATCGTGGTTTATATCGGCTGCGGTGAGCGTGGAAATGAAATGACAGACGTTCTGAACGAGTTCCCGGAACTGAAAGACCCTAAGACCGGCGAGTCTCTGATGGAACGTACTGTTTTGATCGCAAATACCTCTGACATGCCTGTTGCGGCACGTGAGGCTTCTATTTATACAGGTATTACCATTGCAGAGTATTTCCGTGATATGGGGTATTCTGTTGCGCTGATGGCTGATTCCACTTCCCGTTGGGCAGAGGCTCTGCGAGAAATGTCAGGCCGTCTTGAAGAAATGCCTGGTGAGGAAGGTTATCCGGCTTATCTGGGTTCCCGACTTGCACAGTTCTATGAGCGCGCAGGACATGTTATCTGTAATGGCAAGGAAGGAAGGACCGGTGCGCTGACCGCAATCGGTGCCGTATCTCCTCCGGGAGGTGATATTTCCGAACCTGTTTCCCAGGCAACACTTCGTATCGTAAAGGTATTCTGGGGACTGGATTCCAACCTGGCATATAAACGTCATTTCCCGGCTATCAACTGGCTTACAAGCTACTCTTTGTATCTGGATGATGTGGGACCATGGTTTGATGCTCATGTGGCAGAGGACTGGATGAAACTCCGCCAGGGAATGATGACCCTTCTTCAGGAAGAGGCAGAATTGGAAGAAATCGTAAAAATGGTAGGTATGGATGCACTTTCACCAAGTGACCGTCTGAAAATGGAAGCAGCACGCTCTATCCGTGAGGACTTCCTGCATCAGAACTCCTTCCATGAAATCGATACCTATACCTCACTGGAGAAACAGCATTATATGATGCTGCTTGTGCTTGCATTCTATCAGACAGGCCAGGAGGCTCTGGAGAAAGGTGCAAATATCAATGACATTGTGAAGATGGCAGTCCGTGAAAAGATCGGCCGTTATAAATATACAAAAGAGGATCAGCTGAAGTCTGAATACGAGGCAGTACAGAAGGAACTGGCTCAGGAAGCAGCTAACCTTTTAGGAAAGGAGGACCTGTAAAATGCCAAAAGAATATAGAACCATACAGGAGGTAGCCGGTCCTCTGATGCTGGTAAAAGGCGTTGAGAACGTGTCCTATGACGAGTTGGGAGAAATTGAGCTGGCAAGCGGCGAAACCCGCCGCTGCAAGGTACTGGAGATTAACGGAAGCGATGCCCTGGTGCAGTTGTTCGAGAGCTCCACAGGTATCAACCTTTCCAACAGTAAGGTACGTTTCCTGGGACGAAGCATGGAGCTTGGCGTGTCCGGCGATATGCTCGGCCGTGTATTTGACGGTCTTGGCCGCCCCATCGACGACGGTCCTGAGATCCTTCCGGAAGAACGCCGCGATATCAACGGTCTGCCTATGAACCCGGCAGCCAGGAGTTATCCGGAGGAGTTTATCCAGACAGGAGTATCTGCTATTGACGGATTGAACACCCTTGTCCGCGGACAGAAGCTGCCTATTTTCTCTGCATCCGGTCTTCCTCATGCACAGCTTGCAGCACAGATCGCAAGACAGGCTAAGGTTCGCGGAACTAATGAGCAGTTTGCCGTTGTATTTGCCGCTATGGGTATTACTTTCGAGGAATCCAACTTCTTCGTTGAGAGTTTTAAAGAGACAGGTGCTATTGACAGAACAGTGCTTTTTGTCAATCTGGCAAACGACCCGGCAGTAGAGCGTATCGCTACTCCCCGTATGGCCCTGACAGCAGCAGAATATCTGGCATTTGAGAAGAATATGCATGTTCTTGTTATCCTTACGGATATCACCAACTATGCAGACGCTCTCCGTGAAGTATCTGCAGCCCGTAAGGAAGTTCCGGGCCGCCGTGGTTATCCCGGATATATGTATACTGACCTGGCATCTCTTTATGAGCGTGCAGGACGTCAGAAGGGCAGAAGCGGAAGTATCACCATGATCCCGATCCTTACCATGCCCGAGGATGACAAGACCCATCCGATCCCTGACCTTACCGGGTATATTACAGAGGGACAGATCATCTTAAGCCGTGAGCTTTACAGAAAAGGTGTAACACCTCCTATCGATGTTCTTCCTTCTCTTTCACGACTGAAGGATAAAGGTATCGGCGAAGGCAAGACACGTGCTGACCACTCTAATACCATGAACCAGCTGTTCGCAGCCTATGCCCGTGGTAAAGAAGCAAAAGAGCTCATGACCATCTTAGGTGAGGCTGCTCTTTCAGATGTTGACTTGATCTATGCAAAATTTGCAGATGCTTTTGAGCAGGAATATGTTTCCCAGGGATATCTGGCAAACCGTGATATTGAGGAAACCTTAAAGATTGGCTGGAAACTGCTTTCCATCCTGCCCAGAAGCGAGCTGAAACGTATTGACGATAAATTCCTGGATGAATATTACGGGAAATACTAAAAGGGGGGATGAATTGTGGCATCTACACAGGTGAATCCTACCCGTATGGAGCTGACCAAACAGAAGAAGAAGCTGGTAACCGCAGTGCGTGGGCATAAGCTTCTAAAAGACAAGCGTGATGAACTTATGCGCCAGTTCCTGGAACTGGTTCGTGAGAATATGGAGCTTCGTCTGAAGGTAGAGGCCGGTATCCGTTCTGCTAATACCAACTTCGTCATAGCCAAGGCCGGTATGTCGGAGGAAACCTTGAATACCGCATTGATGGCACCCAAGCAGGAAGTATTCCTGGAAACAGGAAAGAAGAATGTCATGAGCGTGGATATCCCGGTTTTTGAGTATAAGACCAGAACTGCGGATGCAAATGATATTTATTCCTATGGTTTTGCATTTACCTCCAGTGATCTGGATGGAGCTGTGAAATCCCTGGCAGATATTCTTCCGGACATGCTGCGTCTTGCGGAGATCGAGAAGGCCTGCCAGCTGATGTCTGCGGAGATTGAGAAGACACGCCGCCGTGTAAACGCACTGGAGCATGTTATCATCCCAGAGGCACAGAAGAATATCAAATATATTACCATGAAATTAGATGAAAACGAGAGAAGTACACAGATTCGTCTGATGAAGGTAAAAGATATGATGCTTGAAGAGGCTCATCATTATAAAGAGAGGCCGGTAAGAGAAGCATAGACGGTACTGCCTTGGCAGCCGTTCATGGAGCAGAAGTAAAATGGGGGATCATTTTGCTTCTGCTCTATTTTATTGATCAGTAATCCTTTACTCTGTTCGCTGTAATTCAGAGCTGAATACCAGTTGGCGTTAAATTTGCCGCATATTGATAGTGAATACACTAAATCTTGTGAAAAATAGGTTAAACTTTGAATTCCTGGTGTTCTAATATCTGTTTTTATGCTATACTTTATTAAGTATCCACCTGACAAGTATGGAGGAGAGAACTGACAGCTGCGGTGCTCTGTGTGGATGACCGGCGCAGCGAAATGATTGCATGCTCTATCGAAGTTAAGGTTATGATCAAGGAGGTAATAATATGAATATGGATAATGAATATATCCCATTTACAATCGGGAAACAGAAAAGAATCGCATTGATCGCCCATGACGGCAAGAAGCAGGAGCTGATCGAATGGTGTAATGAAAACAAGGAAATCCTGCAGAAGCATTTCCTTTGCGGGACGGGAACTACAGCAAGGCTTATCGCTGACTACACAGGGCTTCCGGTGAAAGGGTACAACAGTGGTCCTCTTGGGGGAGACCAGCAGATTGGAGCTAAAATAGTAGAAGGCAGCATTGACCTGGTTGTGTTTTTTTCAGATCCTCTGGAGGCTCAGCCCCATGACCCTGATGTGAAAGCATTGCTGCGTATTGCCCAGGTTTATGATATTCCTATGGCAAATAACAAATCTACCGCAGATTTTATCATCACGTCTTCTTATATGAATGAGGAATATGTACATGAAGTGCTGAATTTCAACAGAAATGTTGAAAAGCGTGTAAAATCCATGCAATAATAAATGGAATGAGGAATGCAGGAGGTAACAATTCAGGCGCACCTGAACTGTTGCCGCAGGAGTGTTCCTGAATATAACAGATTACCTGCTGAAGCCGCTGTGCTTTGGCAAAAGAGCCCGGTTACGGGCTCTTTTTAATGGAATCAGAGTGCAAAAAGAATGCACAGATCACGATGGATACCAGGGAGGCAGCGGGGGCAGCCAGTCCCATGGCATATAAGGAGCCAGTAGTATATCTGCTCATAACGTAAGTCATTGGTATACGTACTCCAAAGGTCGCGATCATACTGTGTCCAAAGGATATCATAGATTTTCCATAGCTGCTGAAATAGGAGTTGATACAAAAGACAAAGCTTACCAAAATACAGTCAATGGTATAGGAACGCAGATATTGTCCCGCAGCGGCAATCACTGCACCGTCCCTGGAAAAAATCTCCGGCAGGGTCTCAGGAAAGAACTGGGTGAAAACGCATACAACAACACCGATGACAAGAGAGTACGCAATTCCATACTGCAGGGAACGGAGTGCTCTTTTTGGCTGGTTTGCACCCAGATTCTGTGCCGACATAGTAGCAACGGCGGAAGCGAAGGCACTTGTGGGGAGCATGGCGAAAACAATGATTTTTTCTACCACCCCGATGGCTGCTGAAGCCACAAGACCCAGCGTGTTTACAATTGCCGTGATGACCAGGAATGATACGTTTACAAGAGCATCCTGCAGCGCCAGGGGCAGGCCTACCTTCAGTATGGCATTGGCGTCCTCTTTTCTAAGCCTGATATCTTTCCTGCCGAATTCAAATGGAAGTCCCTTGATCTTCATATATACAAGAAAAGCCAGAAAGCTTACTGTCTGTGCAGATATGGTTGCCAATGCGGCTCCGGCTGCTCCCATATTGAGGACTCCGGCCAAAAGAAAGTCTCCTGCCACATTGACAGCACAGGCAATGGCAATAAAATAAACAGGAGTCTTAGAATCCCCAATACCCCGGAAAATACCGCTCACAGCATTATAACCTATGATAAAAGGTACACCGCAGGAACAAATAAAGATATACTGTCTGGCATATGCCACTGCCTCGGCAGGGGTTTCCATAAGCGCCACAGCCTGGTTGGTGAACAGTATCATGACCGGGGTGAGTAAAGCGGCAAGTATGATAAACAATACACCAAGGGAGCCAACGGCAGAGGCAGCCCGGCGGGGATTTCTCTCGCCGATACGCCGGGCGATAAGGACAGTTCCTCCCGTGGAAATCCCAAGAATGATTCCTGTGACAGTCTGCATTACCTGACTGCCCACAGCTACTGCAGATACAGCGGCAGACCCTGCATACTGCCCTACCACAAACAGATCCACAGCACCGTACAAAGCCTGCAGAAAGCTTGAAATCATAAACGGTGCGGCAAATTTCAAAAGAGCCGTACTGATTTTTCCATCTAATAATTCATTTTCCGACAATGAATGTTTTCTTTTATCCACGTTAAAGTCTCCTTAAAAGAATCTCATCCGCCGAAGGGATATGCTGAATATGTATGCATCACTTGTAAATAATTTCTTTACTCAAAAAAAGCCGGATAAGGACAGGAGTACACCTGCCATCTTATCCAGCCCGTAATGTCCAGAATTACAAACCCTCCGATGAACAGTGAGATTCTATCATTTTTTTCAGCCAAAGTCAACAATCATCATCGGATCTCTTCCAAAATTAACTTTGACTGAAAATTAACTTTAACACATAAAAGCGTTGACATGTGAAGCCCCCCGGGGTACAATTAAATACTAGGGTGGACAGACAAATGCAGGCCGGTTTCCACCCCCGGCCTGTGTTTGTCTATCCACCCCATAAGGATTGCAAGGAGGTAACCTATGAAGAAATTAATGACCGGCGATGAAGCTATCGCAAGAGGGGCATATGAAGCAGGTGTGACTTATGCGTCAGCATATCCGGGAACACCCAGCACAGAAATTCTGGAAAATATCTCTACATATAAAGAAATTTATGCAGAGTGGGCACCCAATGAGAAGGTTGCAATGGAGTCTGCGATCGGTGCGTCCGTAGCAGGGCTGCGCAGTATGGTATCTATGAAGCATGTAGGTATGAATGTGGCTGCAGATCCCATGTTCACATGGGCTTATATGGGTGTGAACGGCGGAAATGTCATTGTCACAGCGGATGAGCCTGGAATGTTCTCGTCCCAGAACGAGCAGGATAACCGTAACTATGCCAAAGCATCAAAGATTGCTATGCTGGAGCCGTCTGACAGCCAGGAGTGTATTGATATGGTGAAGGCAGCTTATGACCTTGGAGAAGAGTTTGATACTCCCTTTATCATCCGTCTGACCACACGTATCTGCCATTCCAAGACTATAGTTGAATTAAAGGAACGCAAGGACATTCCGGCAAAGGAATGGGAGAAGAATCCGGCAAAATATGTCTGTCTTCCCGCAATGGCCCGCAATATGCGTGTGAAGCTTGAGGACCGTATGGCAAGACTTGCTGCATACAGTGAGACATCACCCTTTAACCGGGCGGAGATGGGAGACACAAAGATTGGTGTGATCGCTTCCGGTGTGTGCTATTATTATGCAAAAGAAGTTTTCGGAGACAATGCTTCTTATCTGAAGCTTGGTTTCACGAACCCCCTTCCGGCAGGGCTGATCAAGGACTTCTGCAGCAAGGTGGATAGGGTATACATATTAGAAGAAAATGATCCATATATTGAGAATTTTGTGAAACAGATCGGATGTGAGTGCATCGGCAAGGAGCTTTTCCCGGCTTACGGCGAGATGACTCCGGATGTGATCCGTGCCTGTGTCAGCGGCAAAGCCAACTCTACCATTGCCTTTGACAAGAGCAAGCTTATCAACCGTGCGCCTACTTTCTGTGCAGGCTGCCCTCACAGAGGTGTTTTCTACCGTTTAGGCAAACGCAAGGATATCATGATAAGCGGCGATATCGGATGCTATACTCTGGCTGCCGGGAAGCCGTATAGTGCTATGGATTCCACTGTATGTATGGGCGCCAGCATAAGCCTTGGCCATGGTGCGCAGAAGGCTTTTAACGCACAGGGAGTAAACCGCAGGGTTGTAACTGTACTGGGAGACTCCACATTTTTCCACACAGGGATCAATTCTCTTATCAACACAGTCTATAACAACAGCAATACAGTAAATATTATCCTCGATAACCGTATTACCGGTATGACAGGCCATCAGGAGAACCCCGGAACCGGATATACAGTGAAGGGTGAAGAAACTACTCTCATTAAGATAGAGGATCTGGTGCGTGCTATCGGAGTGAAGCACATTTATGTGATCGACCCCAACAATCTCCAGGAGGTTGATGATACACTGGATAAATGTCTTGCACTGGATGAGCCGTCGGTTATCATTACCCGGTGGCCATGTGTGCTTAAGCAATTCTCCAAAGAGGACAAAACAGAGTTTAACAATCTCTTCGCTACTAAGAACAAAGTGGAAGAGGATAAATGTATTGGCTGTAAGCTTTGCCTGAAGGCAGGCTGTCCGGCTATGTCCTATGACAAGGAAATGAAAAAGGTACGCATCAACCGTGCACAATGTGTGGGCTGCGATGTCTGCACACAGGTTTGCCCGAAAGATGCCATTGTGAAGGAGGATTAATGCCATGACAAAAAGCATTTTATTAGTAGGTGTGGGCGGTCAGGGTACCATCCTCGCCAGCAAGATACTGACAAACGGCCTCATGGAAGCCGGCTATGACGTAAAGATGAGTGAAATCCACGGAATGTCCCAGAGAGGAGGAAGCGTTTCCTCTCAGGTACGTTACGGAGATGAGGTAATGTCCCCCGTGATCGAGAAGGGCAAAGCCGATATCGTTGTTTCCTTCGAAAAGATGGAAGCGCTCCGGGCTCTGGATTACCTTAAGGAAGACGGTACCCTGGTTGTGAATAACGAGGAGATCCCTTCCATGTCAGTTATTACCGGAGATGAGACTTATCCCGATGATGTGATGGAAGAAATTGAAAAGCATGTAAAGGCTAAAGTAGTGGATGCCACACGTTTGGCAAGAGAATTGGGAAATGAGAAGGCTGCAAACATTATCCTGCTTGGAACCATAATCAAGGCCATGGGCCTGGAGGATATTGACTGGGACAGCATTCTGGAAGCAAATATTAAGCCACAGTTTGTGGAATTAAATAAAAAAGCATTGAAAGTGGGGATGGAAGCCGTTGCCTGATGGCGGCGGCTCCGCTTTTTCCCGCGTTTTGCAATGGAAAGGAGATAATATTTGAAAGAACGCGAGAAGTTCGGCTCACGCCTTGGATTCATCCTGGTATCAGCAGGATGTGCCATTGGACTTGGCAATGTCTGGAAATTCCCTTACATGGCAGGTAAATTCGGGGGAGCTGCATTTATCTTAATATACCTGGTATTCCTGGTTGTTTTGGGACTGCCTATTTTAGTGTGCGAATTTGCGGTGGGCCGTGCCAGCAGGAAAAGTACGGCAAAAGCATTTCATACCCTGGAACCAAAAGGGGCTAACTTTCATAATTTCAGCTATATGAGCATGGTTTCCAACTATGTTCTCATGATGTTTTATACCATGGTGGCTGGCTGGATGATGTATTACGGTGTGGCTACAGCCACAGGAAGTCTCTCTGGAAGGGATACCCAGGGGGTTGCGGACTATTTTTCCGGCCTGCAGGCATCGCCTGGGGTTATGACTTTCTGGATGGTGCTGGTGGTGGTGCTCTCCTTCGGCATTTGTTCCCTGGGGGTGCAGAAAGGTCTTGAGCGTATCACTAAATTTATGATGATATGTCTCCTGGGGCTGATCGTCATCCTTGCGGTCCATTCGCTGACTTTGGACGGGGCCATGGAGGGTGTGAAGTTCTATCTTGTTCCTAACCTGGACTCTATCCGTGAGGCTGGCTTGGGCAATGTTATATTCGGCGCTATGTCCCAGGCATTTTTTACTTTGAGTATCGGCGCAGGTTCCATGACAATCTTCGGCAGCTATCTTGGAAAGGACCATTCTCTGCTGGGAGAATCCGTGCATATTACGATTCTGGATACCTTTGTGGCTCTGATGGCGGGATTGATCATTATACCGGCGTGCTTTTCCTTCGGTGTTGAGCCGGGAGCAGGGCCGGGACTTATATTTATTACACTGCCTAATGTGTTTAATCAGATGGCAGGAGGAAGAATGTGGGGAACCCTGTTTTTCCTGTTTATGTCTTTTGCGGCATTGTCAACCGTGACAGCTGTGTTTGAGAATATTTTATCCTATGCCATGGATTTGTGGGGATGGGGACGGAAAAAGGCAGTGATCGTGAATCTGATCCTTATCATTGTGCTTTCCCTTCCGGCTGTGCTTGGCTTCAATGTCCTTTCAGGGATCCAGCCCTTTGGACAAGGGACTAATATTATGGATTTGGAAGATTTTATTGTATCTAATAATATCCTGCCTCTTGGATCTGTGGTATATGTGTTGTTCTGTGTGTCACGTTACGGCTGGGGCTGGGACGGTTTCCTGAAGGAAGTCAATACCGGTGCAGGATTAAAATTCCCCCGTGGCGTGCGTCCGTATATGCTGTTCGTGATTCCGGCGGTTATTGTTATCATTTATCTGAAAGGTTATTATGATATGTTCAGCAAGAGAGGGCCCCTTGTGCTCACAGCCTGGATGGCCGTAGGCTTGCTTGTGCTTGCCCTCATCAGCTGGTTTGTCTTCGGAGGAAAGAAGAGAAGGCATAAATAGACAGGCGGGTCAGCCTGTTATAGATTTCATGTGAGGCAGAAAAGGAGAGAAGAATATGATATCAGAAAAGATGAAACCATTTGTACAAAATAATTCTGCTATCCGTATGATGTTTGAGGAGGGAAACCGTCTTCGTGCCAAATACGGCGCAGATAAAGTATTTGATTTCAGTCTGGGAAATCCCAGTGTTCCGGCGCCGGACTGCGTGCGCCAGGCCATTATCGACCTTGTGAATGAAGAAGAACCAACTGTGATCCACGGATATATGAATAATGCAGGATTTGAGGATGTCCGTGAGACAATTGCAGAATCATTGAACCGCCGTTTCGGTACTTCCTTTTCCGCCAGGAATCTGATCATGACGGTTGGTGCTGCAAGCGGACTGAATGTAATCTTAAAGACAGTTGTAAATCCCGGCGAGGAAGTCATTGTATTCGCACCGTATTTCCTTGAATACGGCGCATATGTAAAAAATTATGACGGCAAGCTGGTAGAGATCGCTCCTGACACATCCACCTTCCAGCCTAATCTGGAGGAACTGGAGGAAAAGATTACAGCCAATACAAGAGCAGTGATTGTAAATACACCCCACAATCCCACAGGAGTGGTTTATTCTGAGGAAACCATCAAGAAGCTTGCATCTATTCTGGAGAAGAAACAGCAGGAGTTCGGAAGCGTAATTTACCTGATCTCCGACGAACCCTACAGAGAACTGGCTTACGATGGAACAGAGGTGCCATATCTGACAAAATATTACAAGAATACAGTGGTAGGCTATTCCTACAGTAAATCACTTTCCCTTCCGGGAGAGCGTATCGGATACCTGGTGATCCCGGATGAACTGGAGGACAGTGAGACTGTCATCACAGCGGCTTCCATTGCCAACCGTATCCTGGGCAGCGTAAATGCCCCGTCACTGATGCAGAAAGTAATCGGAAAATGTGTGGATGCAGAGGTGGATGTAGCTGCCTATGACAAGAACCGTCTGGCTCTGTATCAGGGTCTTAAAGAGTGTGGATTTGAATGCATTAAGCCCCAGGGCGCCTTCTATCTTTTCGTGAAATCTCCTGTGGCTGACGAGAAAGCGTTCTGTGAAGCCGGAAAGAAGTATAATATCCTCATGGTTCCGGGAAGCTCCTTCGCCTGCCCCGGCTATGTGAGACTGGCTTACTGTGTTTCCTACGAGACAATTATCAATTCTCTGCCTGAATTTAAGAAACTGGCAGCAGAATATGATCTGTAAGATGTAATCAGACGTAACAGTTCAGGACTGCCTGAGCCGTTATGATAGGACCTCTGTTATGCACGTGAGTGGATGCAGAGGTCCTTTTTGATCAGCTGATAGAAGCAAGAAACTGTTCAAGTGTGTCAAGCTGTTGTGATGAAAGCCCATTTAGGAGGGGCAAAAACCGTTGGCAGGTGTCTGTGTCCGTAAACTTGCGGGGACAGATGAAACTGCTGTTTTTATCATCGGGTTTTCCTGTTACATCAGTGATGAGGCAGGCGCAGAAGCCATGGAATGGCTGGAAACATAAAACGCGGAGAGTTTTATTGATTTCTGCGCGGAAATCAACAATCTCCAGGTGTTTCCCTTCAAAGGCAACCTCCTGATACACAGCCAGCCATTTTTTTTGTATATTCTTGAAAATGGATAGGAATGAGTGTCCGGTAAGCTTTTCCAGCGGGACGTCCTCAAGGTGGGCCATTGCTTCATTGGCATAACGAAAAATGAAATCAACACATTCACCATTATGATCCGTCACCATTTCAATAACTGCAAAAGCAAAAGGAATGCTGTCGAACCCTTTGTACTGCTCAGCAAAATCAATTGGCTGTCGGATGGTATCTGGTACATTGAGGAAATATTTTTGCTGAAGAAATTTTTGATATCCGTCCAGAATTGATTTCTCCCGGCGTTTGCTGTAGGGAAGACTCTCGCCGTTGCATAAGGAAATATGAGAGTCATGGACAGAGGTAATGGAATGGTAATTGACAATACAATTCCGGCTCACACGGACAAATTCCGAACGGGGAAGCTCCTGCTCCAATTCAGAAAGTGTGATAAAGAGATTGAGAGTGATGTTATCTCTTAAATGTAAAAAGCTTAACTTGTCAGAAATGGTTATATACAATATATTTTTTGTGGGAATTGTTTCCCACTTGCGGTTTATCAATAATTTTATAGTTTCTTTCATATCATTACCTGTTCTTAAATTTGTATAAATCTTACTACTTTTATATGGTATGATTTTTGACGAAAATTGTCAATAAAAGGATAGGAAAAAAGTAGAGTTATTTCGTGAATGATGCACAAAAATATACGTGAAGAAGATAATTTTCTTCTTCACGCATATATCTACGGAATTTATTGATTTTATACTAATTCTGAACGGAACAGGCGTCCGCATGTGGCTGACATTTTGTTTGGATCTTACTGGAAATCAATGATATCGATCCAGCGCATGAGGAAGTCTTTTTCTTCCTCAATGCCTTTTGTGAGCTGGGCGGCAGCAGCGATGGGGAGCCATTTCTGAACGTACTGCTTTGCCGTGTCGCTCTTTTTACAGAAGAGGTCAAGATATAAGTCTGCTGTCTTCTGATCCTTCAGGGCAAATTCCAGGTATGTAATGGCAGCATCTCCGCTGGCATTTCCCTGTGTGGCATGAGCCCAGTCCACGATGTACATGGTGCCGTCTTCAGCCGCGATAACATTGCTTGGATTAAAGTCGCCGTGGCACAGCTTTGTGTGGTTTGGCATGGAATCCAGGCGTGTGCACAGCTCATAGCGTGTGGTTGCATCTATGGTATCTTTAAGGCTGCTTACCTTACGTGCAAATTTATCCTTCTGGAGAGTAAGACGGGGAGCCTTCTTGGCATGCATGGAAAGCTGCAGATCTACGAATTGTTCCATGTATTTCTCCAGGTTTGCAGGATCTTCCTTCATCATAGATTCCAGAGTCTTGCCTTCGATATACTCAATGGCGATGGCCCATTCTCCGTCAATCTCGCTCACCTCCAGCACCTTGGGGATCGTCAGGCCGGTTTCCTCCACGCGGGCCTGACACAGTGCTTCATTAAATACATTCGCTTTACCGTGTTCTTTGGTGAAAACCTTGACGATACGGTCACCATCTTTGTAAACTACTTTATACGGACGGGTCAAAAATACTTTCTTATTTTTTAAATTCATAGTAACTCCCTTCCTTTCCCCTTATTTCGCTTCTTTTCCATAGTAAGCCTTCAGATACAGTTCCTTCAGCTCGGACATTAACGGGTATCTCGGGTTGGCTCCGGTACACTGGTCATTAAAGGCCTGCTCTACCATATCATCAAGAGTTTCCAGGAAATATTTCTCATCTACATTGTAATCCTTAACGGTTGGCTTGATTTCAATGGTTCTCATCAAATCATCCAGTTTCGCAAGAAGCTTCTCAAATACTTCCTGGTCATCCTTTCCGGAAAGACCTACGAAACGGCCGATTTCTGCGTAGCGTGCCAGTGTGTGCGGATACTGGTACTGTGGGAAGGTGCCCATCTTTGTAGGTACCTCAACACTATTATAACGCATAACATCTAAAAGAACCAGAGCGTTTGCGATACCGTGAGGAATATGGTGGAAAGCGCCAAGCTTATGAGCCAGGGAGTGGTTGATTCCCAGGAATGCGTTTGCGAAAGCCATACCGGCCATGCAGGACGCGTTTGCCATATGGTCCCTTGCCTCCACATCATTGCCGTCCTTGTATGCACGGGGCAGGTAGTCAAATACAAGCTTGATCGCCTTCAGTGCAAGGCTGTCTGTGTAATCAGAAGCCATGACGGAAACGTAAGCCTCGATCGCATGGGTCATAACATCGATACCGGAAGCGCAGGTCAGTCCTTTTGGTGCGCTCATCATATTGTCAGTGTCTACAATAGCCATGTTCGGCATCAGCTCATAATCAGCCAGAGGCCATTTGATACCTGTCTCTTTGTCTGTGATAATGGCGAAAGGCGTTACCTCAGACCCTGTACCGGAAGATGTGGGGATAGCTACGAAATAAGCTTTTTTGCCCATTTTCGGGAAGGTATAGATTCTTTTTCTGATATCCATGAAATCCATAGCCATATCATCGAAATCTGCATCCGGATTTTCATAAAGCACCCACATGATTTTGCCGGCATCCATTGCGGAACCGCCGCCCAGGGCGATGATGCAGTCAGGCTCAAAAGCACGCATTGCGGCAGCGCCTGCTCTTGCAGAAGCTAAGGATGGGTCTGGCTCTACATCAGAGAAGCAGGTGTGTACAATTCCCATCTGGTCCAGTTTTTCTTCGATTTTCTTTGTGTAGCCGTTTTTGTAAAGGAAAGAGTCAGTTACGATGAAGCAGCGTTTTTTGCCCATGATTGTGCCAAGCTCATCCAGTGCAACGGGCATACAGCCTTTCTTAAAGTAAACTTTTTCCGGTGTTCTCATCCAGAGCATATTTTCTCTCCTTTCAGCAACGGTCTTGATGTTGATCAAATGTTTCACTCCAACGTTCTCGGAAACGGAGTTTCCGCCCCAGGAACCGCAGCCTAAGGTAAGGGATGGAACTAATTTAAAGTTGTATAAGTCGCCGATTCCTCCCTGAGAGGACGGGGTGTTTACAAGAATACGGCAGGTTTTCATAGCCGCTGCATGTTTTGCCATTTTTTCCTGCTCATTTGTGTTGATGTAGAGAGAGGAAGTGTGGCCGTAGCCGCCGTCTGCAACAAGCTGTTCAGCCTTTGCAATTGCCTCGTCAAAAGTTTTGGCCTTGTACATAGCCAGTACAGGGGAAAGTTTCTCATGTGCAAATTCTTCGCTGATATCCACGGACTCAACTTCGCCGATCAGGATCTTTGTTTCCTCCGGTACAGTTACACCGGCCATGGAAGCAATGGCAGAAGCTTTCTGTCCTACGATTTTGGCATTGAGGGCGCCGTTGATAATGATAGTCTTTCTAACCTTTTCAATCTCATCCTTTTTCAGGAAGTAGCAGCCTCTGTATTCAAATTCTTTCTTAACTTCTTTATAAATACCTTCCAGGACAGTTACGGACTGTTCGGAAGCACAGATCATACCATTGTCAAAGGTTTTGGAATGGATGATAGAGTTTACTGCAAGACGGACATCAGCAGTGTCGTCAATGATCACAGGAGTGTTTCCGGCACCGACTCCAAGGGCAGGTTTCCCTGAGGAATAAGCAGCCTTAACCATTCCAGGGCCGCCTGTAGCCAGGATAATGTCAGCATCCTTCATTACCATATTGGTAAGTTCAAGGCTGGGAACATCGATCCATCCGATAATGCCTTCCGGAGCGCCTGCCTTCACAGCAGCATCCAGAACAACCTTTGCAGCCTCAATGGTACATTTCTTTGCACGGGGATGAGGGCTGATGATGATGGCATTTCTTGTCTTCAAAGCAATCAAGGTCTTAAAGATTGCTGTGGAAGTGGGGTTGGTGGTGGGGATGACAGCGGCGATCAGGCCGATGGGCTCAGCAATTTTCTTGATGCCGTAGGTAGTGTCTTCCTCGATGACACCGCAGGTCTTTGTATCTTTATAAGCATTGTAGATGTACTCGGATGCATAGTGGTTTTTGATCACTTTGTCTTCTACGATACCCATTCCTGTTTCTTCTACAGCCATTTTGGCAAGCGGGATACGCATCTTGTCGGCAGCAGTAGCGGCAGCCTTAAAGATTTTATCCACCT
Source organism: Eubacteriales bacterium (assembly GCA_030524175.1). Taxonomy (GTDB): domain Bacteria; phylum Bacillota; class Clostridia; order Lachnospirales; family Lachnospiraceae; genus Blautia_A. The sequence continues at coordinate 30,238 of JAUNHC010000013.1, read as the reverse complement.
GCTCCTGGGTGAAGGTTGCGAAAGCTTTCTGAGCCTCTTTCATCGCTGCCATTTTTGCTTCCAAAGCTTCCGGCGTATCAACGATGGTTGGGATGATGATGTCTTTCTTTGCCATTTGGAATCCTCCTGTTTTCTTTTTCTATGATTTTCCTTTTTATGGGGTGATCAATGTCGTTAATTCGTTAACGTTAAAAATTTATCAATCCCTGTTGAGGTTATTATATGACATTGACAATAGATTGTCAATCTTAATTTTGATAAAATATTAACAAAAACCAAAGAAAAAAGTGGCGGATTTTTTGTGGATTGCATAAATATAATTGAGAGATTTGACACGAAAAAATATTGAATTTGGAAAATATCGTCTTGAGAAAGAGAATGACGGAGAATATTCTTATAATATATGAATATATTTGTGGATTGATGAGAAATTCAATAAGAAGGCAGGCAAAATTTCGGGAAGGAGAAAGGGGAAGGTTGTAAACAGCCAGGTAGGTTACTGACTATTCTTGCAAGGAAGGATGAAAACATAGAGCAGGGAAAGCCGCGGGATACCCGGGGAGTTCTTGATTTTTGGGAGGAAAGTGGTAGAATGAGGGACAGTGGAGATGTTGAAGGAGGCAGAGAAGGGGGATGGGAGTGAGAGGATCTGGATGGAAACGATGGGCGGTTGTATTTGGAGGTCTTATTCTTGGGGGAATGGTTTTTGCCGGGTGCGGCCAGGAGCAGTCGGCTGAGAAGAAGGAGAAGGTCAGGCTGGAATTCTATAACCGCAAGAGGGAGGTTTACGGAGTTCTGGATGAGATCATTCAGCTTTTTAATGAATCCCAGGATGAGATAGAGGTATACCAGAATATGAATACCAACAGTGATGTCACGCTCAGGATTGCGGCGGTGAACGGAAATTTTCCGGATATTGTGGAACTTGGAGGGCTGCAGAGCGTAGAGTCTTTTGAATATGTGATGGGAGGTTATCTTCTGCCGTTGGACAGTCTGGTGTCTATGGAGCGGGTGAAGGAGGAATATCTTCCTTATCTGAGGTATGACGGGCACATTTACCAGGTTCCGCTGGCAATGAGTTTTGAGGGGATTTATTTGAACAGGGACCTTTTTAAACAGGAGGGGCTGGAGATTCCTGAAACTTATGAGGAATTGATACACACAGCCGGGGAGATACAGAACAGGGGCAAAACCGCCTTCCTGTTTGCGGACGGCAATGACTGGACGATCCATCAGAATTGGGAGTGTATCGAGGGTGCTTACCGGGGCAATTTCCAGGAATTCTGGACGGCGGTTGCGCTGGGAGAGACTTCATTTGATCAGGATGAAATCAGCAGAGGAGCTTTGGAGAAGCTGATGGAACTTCACGATTATACAAATCCTGAATATGAGGATGCAGATTATGATGAAGCTATGCGGAGATTTGCAGCAGGGGAGAGTTTCATGTTTATGCAGGGAAGCTGGGCTTTGCGGAATATAATGGAGCTGAATCCTGAGTTAAATGTGGAGATGATCCCATTCCCTGTGGAGGAAGGAAATGTTCAGAAAGTTACTCTCTGGGTGGACAGCAGTGTGGGGATTTCCCGGGATTGCAGATACCCTGAAGAAGCACAGAAGTTTCTGGAGTTTCTGACCGAACCGGAAATCCTGCAGATGTATCTTGATGATGAACGTTCCTTAAGCTGTGTGGAGGGCGTGGCTGACCGTGCAGATTATGCACCCCGGATCAATAGTCTTATAGAACAGGGTCAGGCAGTGATGGATGCCTCCTGGCTTCCTCTTCAGACAAGCGTTATACGGGATAAGGATATTGCGGCTGTGATGCCCCGGGCTTCTGAGTCAGAGTTAACGGCTTACCTGAAGAAATATACGAAAAGCCTTCAGAAACATGGAGATCTTTATCTGGAAGCAAAGGAGAAGGTAGGATGAAGCGCTGGCTATATAAAATGTCTTTGCAGAAAAAGATGCTCTACAGTTATGGTGTACTGTTTATCATTTCCTTGACAGCACTTATGGTTTTTTCTTTCCGTAGTTTCAGGCAGGAGCGGATCAATGAGGTGGCCCACATGACTCAGTACAACGGACAGCTGAGTCTGAATCTGGACACTATGATTTCCGGTCTTGACGGATTCCGTTACATGCATTTTTCCGATGATAAAATCAGGAATCTCCTTTTTAGCGATGACAGTGATATTGATCAGGAGAGTCATGAGGAGACAGAGAATAAGCTTACTCAGCAGCTTACATTTCTCACCGATATGGGTGATTATGTGCTGCGGGCTGTCCTGGTCACTGGGGACGGGAGGATTTATGAGAGTGTAAGCGGAGATCATAAGGATTATCTGGAGAGGATGAAAGAATTAACCCGGGGTATTGTCTGGGAAAAAGACACTCCGGCTTTTTTCAGTGAGGTACACAGTGAGATCATTGATCTTGTGGGATATCAGGTGGTGACTATGATAAGCCCGGTGTGGAACGTTACAGGAGATACACCGGTGGCTTCGGTCTACCTGGATCTGGATTTCAATAAAATTGCCAATCAGTGGTACCGTTCCGCAGATGTGGGCCAGGGTGTGGATTTTATGGTGGTAAGTCCTTCCCAGATCCTGTTTGATTCCAGGGACAGTAAGGACACGGCTTCTCTTTCCGATGATGATCTGCTGGGGAAAATAAACAGTATCCTGGAGCAGGGCAGCCAGGAAGGGACACTGATGCTTCACGGAAAGCCTTGTGTGGTGACTGCACAGGAGAATGAGAGCACTGGATGGTATCTGGTGCAGTATATGCCTGCCACCCTTCTTACCGGCCGTATTATGGGCAGTATGTCCCTTGTACTGTTGATCCTGGCAGGAGTGATCGTGGCTACGGTGGCCGGAAGTTTCATACTGGCCAGACAGGTGAGCCGTCCGGTGAAAGTCCTTTCCCAGGTCATGGGACAGGTGGCGAGAGATTCCAGGGAAGAGCAGCAGATCCCTTTGTTTGAAGAACAGGAGATTCTCTGGGAGGATGAAGTGGGGCAGATGATCCGCAGCTACAATTCCATGGCAAGCCGTATTAACAATAATATTATCAAGATGTATGTTTACCGTCTCAATCAGAAGCAGACAGAGCTGAAAATGCTGCAGTTTCAGATCAATCCCCATTTTCTCTATAATGCCTTAAATACCATCAGCGCCATTGCCAGGCTTGAGGAAGTTGAGCTGATACCTGAGATTGCTTCCAGCCTTTCTGATATGTTCCGGTATAATATCAGCGGCAATGAAATTGTTACTGTCCGGGAGGAACTGGAGCAGACGGAAAACTACATGAACATTCAGAAAATCCGGTTTCCCGGCCGTTTTGACATCCGTTATGAAGTGGAAGAGGAACTTCTGGACTGTAAAATCCTGAAATTTGTCCTGCAGCCAATTGTGGAGAATGCCTATAAATACGGATTTTCCAGGAAAAGACAGAAGGATGTGCTGTGTATCCGCGGGTACAGGGCAGACAAGGAGGATATCCTTCTTGAGGTGGAGGATGACGGGGTGGGAATACCCAGTGAAAAGGTAAGGGAACTCAACGGGAATTTCCGCAAAGCAGAATTTTCAACGAATACAGGGGAAGGGGGCATTGGACTGCAGAACGTGAATGCCCGGCTGAAAAATTATTACGGGGGAGACTGCGGCATCCGTGTTGAAAGTGAAGAGGGGCAGTTTACCAGGATTTTCCTGCGGATAAAAGACACCAGCATGGAGGAAGAAGACAGGGGGACAGAGAATGATTCGAGTAGTGATAGCTGATGATGAATACTTTGCCAGAAAAGTTCTTGTTAAAATGGTGAGGGAGCTGCCGGAGGATATTGAAATCTGCGGGGAGGCCGAGACAGGGATCGGTGTGCTGGAAATCATGGAGCAGGAACCTGTGGATATGGTGATCACAGATATCCGTATGCCGGATATGGACGGTCTTGTTCTTGCGCGGGAGATTTTCAGCCGGTACCCTGATACTTCCGTGATCATTGAGAGCGGTTACGCAGATTTCGATTACGCAACCACAGCCATCCGCTATGGGGTCAAGGATTATCTCACCAAGCCTGTGAAAAGAGAGGAGCTTGAAAAAGCAATCCGGCGGGTGGAGGCAGAAAAACGCAAGGCCAGCCAGAGGATGGAGAAGAAGCTGGCTGCCAGAAAAATCCAGTATATGGATTTCTCCAGGATCCTTGAGAATGAGGAACTGGGAAGGAGTGTGCTGGATGCTGTATTTCAGGAAATGGAGGGCTGTATATGGTATCTGGCTGCGGCCCAGTGTGAGGATAAACGTTTGCAGGAGGAGCAGATTCAGGAAATCCTTGAGGTTTTAAACCGGGAAGACAGAAACGGCTGTAAAGCATATTTTTTCTATCCGAAGGAAGAATTCATTTTAATACTGGGAAATCCGGAGTCAGACAGTGCAGAGGGGTATAAGCTTCTGCAGAGAGGTTTTCTGGAATGTGAGAAGAGAACAGGTGTGAAGCTTCATGGCGGGCTCAGCCTGATGCACAAAAGCGGAGGGCTTTCCTGTAAGGAATTGTCAGTGGCTTACAGGGAAGCTGTTTATGCAGTGAATCAGCGTCTTTTACAGCCGGGGAGGCAGATTTACCGTTATGAGCCTGAGGTGAACGTGAAACAGCTTTTTACCCCCGCAGAGGAACGGGAGCTGGAGCAGAATCTTATGGAGAACCGCACTGAGGAGGCTGAGTCCATAGCAGCAGGTTTTTTCCGCCATTGCCGGGAATATGCTGACGTGAGTATTTATTCTCTTTTTACCTCCCTGATCCAGATCATCAATGTGGTAAACCGGGTATATGGTGCACACTGCGGGCCGGAGCATACAGAAGGGGACAGAGGTTCTTATCTGCTGTTTTCTTTTAAGACAGATTTGTATGCCTTCCGGACACTGGAGGAACTGGAACGCTATATCCTTCAGCTTTTCCGGGATGTGTCCGATGAGGAGGGACGGAAATCTACTATCATAGAGGATCTTTTGCCGTATCTGGAGCGTAATTACCAGTATAATATTACTGTGAATGAGCTTGCCGCCCATAAATATTTCGTCAATCCCAGCTATTTAAGCAGGCTGTTCAAGGCAGAGACGGGCAGGACTTTTTCCCGGTATCTTAAGGATCTGCGGATAGAGAAGGCTGCCGGGCTGCTCAAAGAAAGCGGACTGAAGATCAGTGATGTGGCGCTTTGTGTGGGATTCAATGATGTTTCGTACTTTATACAGACCTTTAGAAAATATTACGAAATGACACCGGAACAATACAGGAATATGGCAGCAGAAGAAAATAAGGAATAGGATGCTGACAGGAATTAAGTGGGAGCGGTTAAATACAGTCCCCGGGGGAAAATATGAAAAATTTCCTCCGGGGATTTTTTTGGTCAGAAATGTCCTATTCATCATATCAGAAATTTTATACCCGGAATTTTAAAAATCTTTATACTGGATATCAGAAAGAAAACAACGCAGGTGACCGGCCTTGCAGGGCGGTTACAAATAAGGAGGATTTTTATCATGAAGGGAAAGAGATTTTTAGCACTGGGTCTTACAGCAGTGATGAGTGCAGGCATTCTGGCAGGATGCAGCGGAGGGGACACAGGAACGGCGGCAAAGGAGACGAAAACTTCAGACGGGAAGACAGAGCTGGAGTTTTTAAGCACTAAGGCTGAGAACAAGGATACCTTACAAAAGCTGGTGGATGCTTACAATGAATCACAGGATAAGGTTAAGGTAAATCTGACACAGCCTGCAGATGCAGGGACTGTCCTGAAGACAAGAATGACAAAAAATGATCTGCCGGATATGGTTTCTATGGGCGGTGACTTTAACTATGCGGAGCTACAGTCAGCGGGAGTATTCGTGGATCTGTCCGGTGAGTCTATGCTGGAAAATATTAATGAATCCTACATGAACATGCTCTATCAGCTTAACAAAGACCAGGAAGAGAAGCCTTACGGCATTCCCTACGCAACCAATTCATCAGGGATCATCTACAATAAGGATATTTTTGAGGAGAATAATATCACAGTGCCTGAAACCTTTACGGAGCTGATGGATGTGTGTGAAACACTGAAGGCAGCAGGGATCACACCTTTTGAATTTACATACAAAGATGCCTGGACGATCCTTCCGGTATGGAATTCTGTAGCGCCGGTTATCCAGCCGGAAAACTTCTATACAGACCGCAGAGCGGGAAGCACCACTTTTGCGGACACGCATTCTGAAGTTATGGAAAAATATCTTAAGCTGGTAGAATATGCTCAGAACGATTACATGGGCACCTCTTATGATGACGGAAATAAGAAATTTGCAGCAGGAGAAGCCGCAATGATGATCAACGGAAGCTGGGCCATCACAGAAATCAAAAAGGCTAACGCTGATATTCAGGTAGATCAGTTTAAGTTCCCGTCCACAGACGATGCATCTAAAAATATGGTAAACTCCGGTGTGGATGTACTTCTGGCTGTGACCACAAGCTGCAGCGATGTGGAGGGTGCAAAAGATTTCCTCAGCTATATGGTACAGCAGGAAAACGCACAGATTTACGCGGAAGAACAGTTTGCATTCTCAGCAGTGAACGGAGTAGAACAGAACGATCCTTCCGTGGCAGGTGTAAAAGATGATATTGAGGCGGGCAATGTTGTGGACTTCCCGGATCATTACTATCCAAGCGGCCTTGATTTAAGTGCAGACCTGTCCACCTTCTTCCTGGACAAAAATAACGGGAAAGAGGATGCCAAGAACATTGAGGACACATTGAAAAAGATTGACTCTGATTACGATACACTTAATGTGAACTAATTGTTATCATGCCGGAGTCAAAAGGGAACCGGGACAGTGCCTGCCCCGCTTCTCATTTGAACCCGGCATCACAGATATCACTATGAAAAAAGGAGTGTTTTCATGAAAAAGAAAACCGCATTGAAGCCAAAAGTAAATATAGCGTTTTATTTTATGGTGATTCCGTTTGTGGTATTGTTCTTCGCTTTCCATACCATACCGTTCCTCAGAGGTATTTTTTACAGCTTTACGGACTGGAAGGGATATGGGGTGTGGAATACTGTAGGACTGCGTAATTATATCCAGTTTTTCAAGGATCCTGCAATCGCCCAGACATACCTCTTTACTTTAAAGTTCGCAATAAGCGCCACTGTCCTGGTGAATGTGATCAGTCTTGCGCTGGCCTGCGGACTGAATTCGAAGATCAGGTTCAAGAACACCATTAAGGCAGTATATTTCCTGCCCTATATGCTGGGGACACTGATCATTGGCTTTGTATTTAACTTTATTTTCGGAAACGTGATTCCTTTAATGGGACAGAGCCTGGGAATTGAAGCCCTGAGCAGTAATATCCTGGGTACGAACAAAGCATGGCTTGGCATCTTGTTTGTGACAGTATGGCAGTCCATGGCATTTAACACAATGATTTACATTTCAGGACTCCAGACAGTGGGGAAAGACGTGTATGAAGCAGCAGACCTGGACGGTGCTACAGGTTTTACCCGGTTCCGGAAGATTACCTTTCCGTTGATAGCACCCTTCTTTACCATTAATATGGTACTGAGCGTGAAAAACTTCCTCATGGCATTTGACCAGATCATGGCCATGACAGGAGGCGGCCCGGGAACCTCCACTACTTCTATTTCCGTGCTTATCTACAAGCGTGGATTTGACGGCGGGCAGTTTGCCTACCAGTCCGCCAATGCGGTGATCCTGTTTTTGATCATAGCGGGGATTTCCATATTCCAGTTAAAGGTACTTGAAAAGAGGGAGGCGAAGATGAGCTGATGGAAAAGAATAAAATGAGAGTGAAAGAAAAATATAACTGGCCCATGACGGTCCTGCTCATAGCCCTGGCGGTTATTTTTATACTGGGCCCCCTTTATATCGCAGTGATCATTGCGGTCAAAGACCCTTCCGATATGGCTAACGTGCTGGCGTGGCCGAAAGTATTCCGGTGGCAGAACTTCGCAGATGCATGGACTATGACTGATTATCCCAGGAAATTTCTAAACACCTTTTTTATCACTGTGGTTAACCTGGTGTTTACCATTTTAAGTAATTCCATGGTGGCCTACGCCATTACCAGAAACCGTGAGAAAAGCAGATTTTTCAATATGATGTATTACTACTTTGTAAGTGCTATGTTCATTCCCTTTAATGTCATCATGCTTCCGCTGGTAAAGCAGGCATCAGCTTTCAACCTGGATAATATTTTCGGTATCACCTTCCTGTATATTATTTTTGGCCTTCCCATGAATATTTTTCTTTATACAGGCTTTGTGAAGTCACTGCCGGATGCTTTGGATGAGGCTGCTTACATTGACGGTGCCACACCGTTCCAGACTTTCTTTAAGATCATTTTTCCGCTGATGAAGCCTATGAGCGCTACTGTGGCTATTCTGTCCTTTATGTGGACATGGAACGATTTCCTTATGCCGTTGGTGCTTCTCAGCGACCAGAAGGATCAGACGCTCCAGCTGGCCCAGTATGTATTTAAGGGGCAGTTTAATACGCAGTATAACCTTGCATTTGCTTCTTATCTGCTGGTGCTGATTCCTATACTTCTGGTGTATGTGTTCTGCCAGAAATGGATTATTGCCGGGGTTACCAACGGGGCTGTGAAGGCCTGAGGATATATTTAACCATAAAATTTAAAAAGTTATGTAACAGCAAAAATAAAGCTGTGAAAAAGTGTTTAATAAAAAAGGACTTTCCACACACGTAAATGTGCGGGAAGTCCTTTTTTGGCTGTTGAACAAATAAATTTTGTCAGCTTTTACGGAAAGCTGATCTCTTCCTTTCCCTTGGGTCAAGGATTCTTTTTCTAATGCGAAGGCTGCTGGGGGTGACTTCAAGAAGTTCATCCTGGTCAATAAATTCCACAGCCTGTTCCAAGCTTAAAACTTTAGGCGGGGTCAGCTTAAGAGCTTCATCTGCAGAAGAAGACCGGGTGTTGGTCAAATGCTTTGTCTTACATACATTAAGCTCAATATCCTCAGCCTTTCCATTCTGACCGATCACCATGCCGCTGTACACCTTCTCTCCGGCGGAGATGAATAAAGTGCCTCGCTCCTGGGCAGAGAAAAGACCGTAAGTTACAGCTTCACCAGCTTCGAAGGCAATAAGGGAGCCTTGCTTGCGGTACTGGAAATCACCCTTATAAGGTGCGTAACCGTCAAAGATCGTATTTAAAATACCGGTACCTTTGGTGGAAGTGAGGAATTCCCCGCGGAATCCGATCAAACCTCTTGACGGAATGTGGAATTCCAGGCGGACAGTACCGTCGCTTGCTGTGCTCATTCCCTGAAGTTCGCCTTTACGTTCGCTTAACTTCTGGATCACGGTGCCGGAGAATTCTTCCGGGACATCAACATAAGCGATTTCCATGGGCTCCAGTTTCTTGCCGCGTTCGTCAACATGATAGAGCACTTCAGGCTTGCTGACAGCAAACTCGAAGCCTTCCCTGCGCATATTCTCAATAAGTACGGAGAGATGAAGCTCTCCACGGCCGGAAACCTTGAAGCATTCGGTGGAATCCGTATCCTCCACACGAAGGCTTACGTCTGTATTAAGCTCACGGTAGAGACGGTCACGAAGGTGGCGGGAGGTGATATATTTACCTTCCTGACCTGCCAGTGGGCTGTCATTTACAAGGAAGTTCATAGCTATGGTAGGCTCGGATATTTTCTGGAAAGGGATGGATTCCGGGTTCTCTCCGCTGCACAGAGTGTCTCCGATATGGATATCTGCAATACCTGATATGGCTACGATTGAGCCTACAGAGGCCTCTTTTACATCTATTTTATCCAAACCGTCAAATTCATAGAGCTTGCTGATCTTGACTTTCTGGTGTTTCTCAATATCATGGTGGTTCAGGAGGGTAAGCTCCTGATTTACAGAAATTTTACCGTTTTCCACTTTACCTACACCGATACGGCCTACATATTCATTGTAGTCAATGGTACTGATCAGGATCTGGGTATCTGCTTCCGGGTCGCCTTCCGGTGCGGGGATATATTTCAGGATCGTCTCAAAAAGAGGCGCCATATCTTCCGGAGTATCTTTTAAATCCAGCACTGCATGTCCGGCCTTGGCAGATGCATATAAGAACGGGCAGTCAAGCTGCTCGTCAGAAGCTTCCAAATCCATAAGAAGCTCCAGGACTTCATCGATAACCTCATCAGGGCGTGCTTCCGGGCGGTCGATTTTGTTGATACAGACGATCACATGCAGGTCAAGCTCAAGAGCCTTTCTCAGCACGAATTTAGTCTGGGGCATGGCACCCTCGAAAGCGTCTACCAGAAGGATGACACCGTTTACCATTTTCAGCACACGCTCCACCTCTCCGCCGAAATCTGCATGGCCAGGGGTGTCGATGATGTTGATTTTTACGCCCTTATAGTGAACAGCGGTGTTTTTAGAGAGAATGGTGATTCCGCGTTCTCTTTCAATATCGTTGGAGTCCATGACACGCTCCTGGACCTCCTGGTTTTCACGGAACACACCGCTTTGTCTCAAGAGCTGGTCTACCAGAGTGGTTTTGCCATGGTCAACATGAGCGATAATGGCTACGTTGCGTACATCTTCGCGTTTGGTCTTCATAAAATTGAAATCCTTTCTTTCTATATAAATGTGTATAGAGTTACAATCATTGTCCGAAGTTCAAGTTTACCACATTTTCGGCAGATTACAAGGTATTGAAAAAATTTTTTTGAATTTTTGGTTCTAAAGGAGTATTCCTGCACATACACATAATATAGACAAAATACCCAAAGAGGAAGGAGAACTACATTATGGCAGATAAAATTATTGAAAACAATCAGGTATCGATCATGGGGAAAATCGTTACCGGCTTTACGTTCAGTCACCAGGTTTTTGGGGAGGGCTTCTACACAATGGAGCTGCTGGTGCGGCGTCTGAGCGACTCTGAGGACAGGATTCCGGTTATGGTTTCCGAACGGCTCATAGACATTACACAGGATTACATGGGGGAATATATTGAGATCCACGGGCAGTTCCGATCCTATAACCGCCATGAGGAAAAACACAACCGTCTGGTCTTGTCTGTATTTGCAAGAGAAGTGAAATTTGTGGAGGAAGAAGATGACTCCATACCTGTAAACCAGATTTTTCTTGACGGTTACATCTGTAAACCGCCTGTTTACCGGAAAACGCCTCTTGGCAGAGAAATTGCAGACTTGCTTATGGCAGTCAACAGGCCCTACGGAAAATCTGACTACATACCATGCATCTGCTGGGGACGGAATGCCCGCTATGCCTCTGCCTTTGAAGTGGGAGGACATGTACTTGTGTGGGGGCGTATCCAAAGCCGTGAATATATGAAAAAAGTGGGTGAAAACGAGACAGAAAAAAGGATTGCTTATGAGGTTTCTGTGAGCAAGCTGGAGTATATCGAGTAGTGTAAAAAGTAAATAAAAGGGGAAATACACAAATTTTTTACGGAGCTTTGGGGTGGTAAAGCATTAAGAAAACATAGTGTATGATAACACGGTGCTTGCAATTCTTCCCAATCTGAGGTAAGATAAGCGTATTCAAGATGAATAATGGATGAGTTCAATTTCATTAACGATAAGAGGAATTGTTATGGAAAAAGAATTAACAGAAGTTTACTGTGGAAGCGGAAGAGGTAAGACAACCCTGGCGATCGGCCAGAGTCTTAGGGCTTCGGCACAGGGCAAGAGCGTGATCGTCATTCAGTTTTTGAAGGGCAGAGAACGCCGGGAGCTGGATTTTCTGGAAGAATTGGAAGATATAGATATCAAGATATTCCGGTTCGAGAAAATGGAGTCCTGCTATGAAGAATTGAATGAGCATGAGAAGGCTGAGGAGGAGAGAAACATTCTGAACGGCCTGAATTTTGCGCGCAAGGTGATTGCAACTCAGGAATGTGATTTCCTGGTACTGGACGAGATTCTCGGGCTTTTGGATTACGAAATTACCACAGAAGAGGCTATCATTGATATCCTGAAGCAGAAAGACGAGACCATGCATATCATCTTGACCGGAAGGAAGCTGCCTGTGGGTCTTAAGGATTATGTGGACAGTGTAACGACTCTCACAACCTCAGATCCGGATCAGGTGTAAAGATGTTTATGAATTATTTTACAGAAGAAAGAAGGAGGAATGCAAATGGCAATTTTTAAAGGCGCAGGCGTAGCGATTGTAACCCCTATGCATGAAGACGGAAAGGTGAATTTTGAAAAGCTGGGAGAGATTCTGGAGTTTCAAATCGCAAACAGCACCGATGCAATCATTATTTGCGGTACTACAGGAGAATCTTCCACATTGACACACGGAGAACATCTCCAGGCCATTAAATATACGATTGATAAGGTGGCTAAGCGTGTACCGGTTATTGCGGGCACAGGCTCCAACTGCACAGAGACTGCTGTCATGATGTCCAAGGAAGCTGTTCTCTACGGCGCAGATGCATTGCTGCTGGTAACTCCTTATTACAATAAGGCTACACAGAAGGGACTCATTGAGCATTACACAACTATTGCCAATGCTGTTCCTGAGACACCGATCATCATGTACAATGTGCCGAGCCGTACAGGCTGCAACATCCAGCCTGCAACAGCAGTGGCCCTTGCAAAAAATGTTAAAAATATTGTAGGTATCAAGGCAGCCAGCGGAGATTTATCCCAGATTGCCAAGATGATGTCCATGGCTGACGGATGTATCGAACTTTATTCAGGAAATGATGACCAGGTACTGCCTATTCTTTCTGTAGGAGGATTAGGTGTGATTTCCGTATTGTCCAATGTGGCGCCCAAATACACTCATGACATGGTTATGAAATATCTGGACGGTGATACAGCAGGTGCAACCAAGATGCAGCTGGATGCGATTCCTCTGATCAATGCATTGTTCTGTGAAGTTAACCCGATTCCGGTGAAAGAGGCTATGAATCTTATGGGAATGAATGTAGGACCAGTTCGCATGCCGTTATCTGAGATGGAGCCAGCCAACAAAGAGAAACTTGCAAAGGCTTTGAAAGACTTCGGTCTTGAGCTTGCATAGAAAAGGGAGATACATATGGTAAGAATCATCATGCATGGCTGCAACGGTCATATGGGACAGGTGATTTCCGGCTTGGCTGAAAATGATCCGGATGCAGAGATTGTTGCAGGAATTGATATAGCAGATCAGGGTAAGAATAATTATCCGGTCTTCACAGATATTCAGGCCTGTCAGGTGGAAGCAGATGCAATAATTGATTTTTCGTCTTCCAAGGCAGTGGATGCGCTGCTTGATTACAGTATCCGGCGTCAGATTCCCGTTGTTGTCTGTACAACAGGATTGAGCGAGGAACAGCTTGCCCGGGTGGAAGAAGCTGCCAAAAAGGTGGCAGTTCTCAAATCCGCAAATATGTCTCTCGGCATCAATACACTTTTGAAATTAGTGCAGGATGCTGCTAAGGTATTGGCTGCAGCCGGCTTTGATATGGAGATTGTGGAGCGCCATCATCATCTGAAGGTAGATGCACCAAGCGGTACTGCTTTAGCCTTGGCAGACAGTCTCAATGAGTCTATGGATAATCAGTATCATTACGTGTATGACAGAAGCCAGCGCAGGGAGCAGAGAGATGATAAGGAAATCGGTATTTCTGCTGTTCGCGGCGGTACGATCGTAGGTGAGCACGAAGTGATTTTTGCAGGTCCGGATGAAGTGATCGAGTTTAAACATACTGCCCACTCTAAGGCGGTATTTGGCAAAGGCGCTTTGGAAGCCGCCAAGTTCCTGGCTGGGAAACCGGCAGGGAGATATGATATGAGTCATGTCATTAATGGCTGAAAGAAGTCTGAAATGATAAGAGTATAAAATATTAAGCCGCCTTGGTATCCGGGAAATCTCACCGGAACAGGGGCGGCTTTTATTTTTAGGTAAAAGTTTCCTTATTATGCAATAAATTGACAGTTCAAGACATTATATAAGTATAGGCTGTATTGTTAAATATATTTAAGTATGCAATGGTACTGAGGCTGCCTGCAGGTTTTGCCCGGCATCCTGGCAGCCTTAATATTAAGATATAGCAGACTGTTATATTTCAATTTATTTAAGGAGGGAAATGTATGAAAATGAAGAAGTTACAGGCAATATTGCTGGCAGGAATTCTGTGCCTGGGAGGTGTGAGCACAGTATGGGGAGGCGAGTTTTCCGACAGCACACATGCAGAAAAATTTTCAGAAGGGGACGATCAGGATGCAGGTGAAGTGGGTGTGTTTACAGATGATACACCAAGGGCCGGAGATATTTTGACAAGTGGCAGCGAGGGGACTGACGGCTCTGGAACAGATGCAAGTGGGGAAGATTATGCAGTGAAATTGATTTCTGACGGTAACTCAATAAATATCCATTACGCTATGGGCCAAGACAGGTTTAATTTGTTCGGGGGAATGTATATCAAAAATGTAGGTAAAAAAGATATATCCTTGAACGTGACAAGTCAGAAATACATAGAGCCGATCCTCAACTACCCTTTAAGTGCAGGAGAGGAAGATACTCTGGAGTTTGATCCCATTGAGGCAAATATGGTGATGGGAGAATTCTCGGATGATATACTGACAATTGAGGATGCTACAGGAAACATACACATAGAGTTAGAGATACATTTATCAGTGACCGGAGATGGGGGATTTTCAGTAGACAAAAAGGAACTGGATTTCGGAGAGTATCATAAAGGAGAAAACATGCCGGCGCCGCAGACTGTCGCTGTCAATGTGGAAGAAGAAACAGATTTATATAACGGTGATTGGGAACTGCTGTGGAAAAAGGGAGACCTTAAAGGCAATCTGGAGGGGAATGTAGATGCGGCATTTGACAAAGAATTTAAAACGATCACAGTAACCCCCAGAGCAGATCTGGAACCCGGCGAATATGAAGGGTATCTCTCTGTCAGAAATGAAGATATTGACAATTACGGACATCAGGAGGATATCAAAATAAAAATCACAGTTCTTCCTGAAAAACCGGATAACGACTATGTTGTCAGGGTTAATTCTGATGTGTTGAATCTGAAGCTGGATTTGTGCGATGAGGATGCATGGCATTTTTACGGGGCCATTTCAATCACTAATATTGGAGACAAGCCTGTTGACATTGATATCAAGGATTCCAAATATGCAGAGATGGTACTTGAGAACAATACGTCCGTTGCACAGCCGGGAGAAACAATATATTATACCTGTGAGCCTGTGTTCAGGAATATTGTAGTGGGAGAATATACAGATGACAAAATCATTGTCACAGATACAACAGGAAAAATCAATATAGAAGTTCCGGTACATGTGACAGTGACTGGAGCTGATGTATTTACACTGGACAGAAATGAACTGAATTTCGGAAGTTTTGTAAAAGGCCAGACACCGCCTCTTGCACAGGGCGTAATACCTACAGTTAAAGAAGGATATTCTGTCTTGGCGGGGGAGTGGACTTTTATATGGGAATCAAAAGAATTAGAAGACAGTTTTAATGCATATTATGACAAGACCCTGAAATCTTTTGTGATCGGACCAAAGAATTCAATAGAACCAGGTTATTATTCTGGAAGGCTGTCTGTCAGAAACGGGGGCATAGGTAATGGAGAGATCGGTCAGAAGGACATAACAGTTAAATTGACAGTGAAACATCCTGTTCCTAAGATTACAAAAGTTACTGTCAACAAAAATATGATCACTGTTAATATTTCCAGATTAAAAGGAGAAACATATGACTGCAGTATTATTTCCAAAGGTACCGGCGGAAAAGAGAAGACAGTAAGGGCGGCTGCAAATCGGACAGGCACGAAGGTGGTTTTCCGCAATGTGCCCAAGGGTGTATATGAGATCCGTGCCTGCGGTGTATATGAGGGGATGGATGGTACCGAGCGGACAGAAGCATCCGTTTATAAAAATGTAAAGATCAATACTGTCACACCTGCCCGGCCGGTCATGGAAGCCAGTGTATCCGGCAGAAACGTAAAGTTAAAGGTTTCAATACCTAAGAATGCTGCAGGGTATAATATTAGAATAGGAACAGCGCAGTCAAAGAGTGATGATTCTAAGACAGTGATATATGCTCCTGCCAAAACTGTATATAGTAAAAACGGCCAGACGGCCAAGACAGTCACTGTCAAAAATCTGAAGAAAGGTACTTACTATGTAGGTGTCCAGGCATACAGCATTCAGAACGGCCAGAAGGTTTACAGTCAGTGGTCGAAGCTTCAGAAAATTGTAGTATCCTGAGGCGTGGCAATGGATATGTATAACAGGAGCCGGAATACATCCGGGTTTTGTTATAATGCAGCCGTGTCCCGGACAGAGAAAAGTTTCTCTGCCCGGAGATGCGGTTTAGGGAGAACGTATGAAAGTAATTGAAAAATTAGAAAATAACCAAAGAAAAATATTTCAAAAATATTTTGCCGGAAATAAAAGAAATTTCTATCTTGCTTATTCAGCAGCATTTCTGGTGCTGTCTGCCTTTATTGTACTCGTGTTCATCGCGGCAGGGAAAACATTCATATGGAGAAATGACGGACTGAAGCAGCATTATACAGCCCTTTCATATTATGGAACTTATCTCAGGTCTGTGATAAAGAATATATTGGTGAACCATAGCTTCAGCCTGCCTATGTGGGATCTGCATATCGGTTATGGCTCTGATATCCTCACAACTCTTCACTATTACACTATAGGAGATCCGCTGAATCTTCTATCTTTATTTGTACCGGAAAGATTTACGGAGTATCTTTTTGGATTTCTTATATTCGCGAGAATGTATTTGTCAGGGATCGCCTTTTCCAGATTTTGTTTTTTCCATAAAAACGGAGAGGTTTCGGTTTTTCTGGGAATGCTGATTTATGCGTTTTCTCAGTGGACGCTTGTGGCCGGGTTTAACCACCCTTATTTTATTAACCCATGTATTTACCTCCCATTGATCCTGTTGGGCGTGGATAAGATATTTGCAGGGAAAAAACCATTTGTGTATATTTTGTCAGTGGCTCTGGCAGGTGTCTCGAATTTCTATTTCTTTTATATGCTGGGGATTTTTGCGGTGATATATGCCGTCTTCCGTTATTTTATGCTGTTTGGATGGAAAATTAAGCAGGTATGTTTCTGGTTGGGGAGATTTTTCCTATATAGTCTATGCGGTATCTTATTGTCAGGGTTTATACTTATGCCCGTTGTGACGGCTGTTTTAGGGACAGACCGTCTGAATGTGGAGCATTATATACCAGGGCTGTACAGAAAAGGATTTTACCACAGCCTGTTAAGTTCCTTTACCGGAGCGCATTTGTCTAAGTATACCATTATTGGAGTTGCGGCCATCTGTATACTGTCTCTGGGAGTTTTGTTTTTGCAGAGGAAGAAGTATGCAGCATTGAAAACAGCCGTTGTTCTGTTGACGGTGATGCTTTGTGTTCCTTATGCGGGAAGTGTGATGAATGGTTTTTCTTATGCGACCAACAGGTGGAGCTGGGCGATGGTAATGCTCATATCATACATATTTGTAAAAATGTATCCGGAATTTTTCACACTGTCACCCCGTCAGAGATGGGCATTGTGTGGGATCGTACTGATATATGGGGGATATATGCTGTTTGATCCTGAGGTGCAGGAAATGCACAATGGGGCGGCAGGCATTCTTGTACTGGTAACAGCAGTTATTTTTATTGCGGGATACAAAATTTTCTCGAAGAATAGAAGCCTGTGGGCTGTTGTGGCTGTGGTGAGCGTATCAGCAAGTATTATTACCAACATATGGTTTGTATTTGGTATGAAGATAGATGACAAGCGTAAGGTATATGAATATTTGGACAGCGGTACAGCGTATGAACGCACTCATGGTTCTGCAGAGCAGGCGCTGAAAGGCCTTCCTGGTATTGACAGTTACCGGTTTGCCCAGAATAATGCTGACATATATTATAATTCAGGTATGCTTAACGGACTAAATGGAAGCCAGTTTTATTTTTCAACGCCTCCTTATGGTATGAGCGATTTTTGTGAGACAAATTATCTCGATAATTCTTTGGAACAGAAATTCAGCGGTCTGAATAACCGGGCATGGCTGATGAAGCTTTCTTCAATGAGATATTTTGCCGGAATGGAAGGGAATATACCTTATGGGTATGGACTTGTTGAAGGAGTGACAGGGCTTCCTGAAGGTGTCTCTGTCTATGAGGATAAGAACCCATTGCCATTTGCCTACACCTATGATTCTTATATCCCGGAAGAGGATTTCCTTAAATTAAATGCAGCACAGCGTCAGGAGGCCATGCTTCAGGGGGCTGTAATGGAAAAGAGCAGCCTGCCTGAAACGAAAACTGATTTTACATCAGAGAAGGTACCGTTTACGGTATCAGAGGAAGACGGTGTGAAATGGAAGGACGGAGAAATACGTGTGCGCAGGGACGGCGGAAGCTGTGTCCTGAATCTTAACGGCAGGATGCTGAATGAAACATATCTTGCATTCACTGATTTCAGATTTGGAAATACAACAGCAGCAGAAAAGGGCTTTGACAAAAGCGGGGCGGGCAGCTGTATGATCACCATCCAGGTACCGGGAGATAACAGTTCAAATGTCCAGACATTGAATCTGCGTACAAAAAAGAACAATTTTCAGAGCGGACGCAGAAACTTTCTTGTAAATCTGGGATACAGGAAAGAACCTGTGCAAAGAATAAAGCTTACTTTCGAAAAAAGAGGACGTTTTGTTTACGATAAAGCTGAAATATTATGTCAGGATATGAAAAATCTTAACGGCTGGACAGAGGAAAGACTTTCAGATGCCCCATCGGACCTGGCTGTCAGCGGGAACCATATAACCTGCAGCCTTACCCTTGACAAAGAAAAAGTCTTAGTGTTCTCCATTCCTTACAGTAAAGGCTGGACATTATATGTAGATGGGAAAAAGCAGGCGATAAAAAAGGCAAATACTATGTTTATGGCTGCGGAGCTTACTTCAGGCAGCCATCGGGCAGAGCTTGTCTATGCAACACCATATATTTATGTGGGTATTGTTCTTAGTGCTGCCGGAAGTCTGCTGACCTTTGCCGTGTGGCTGTTTTACCGGAGAAAAAAATAATTTTCCATTTTATCCCAGCATAGGATTCCAAGTAATGTGCATATTAGAAGTACAAGCTAAATTCCAAGGAAAAGGAGACTGATATAATGAAAAAACTGAAAGCAATCCTCATCAGCACTATGCTTGTGCTTACCTTATGTACTTTTACCGCCTGCGGAAACGACAATGGAAATAATGCAGCAGACGAATCCGGAACAGCGGCAGGTGACAATGCGGCAGATGATAATGCTGCAGATACCGACACCAATGACACAGACATGAATAACACTGACACTAATGCAGCAGACAAAAACACTACTGATAACAATGTGACAGACAACAACGCAGACTCAAACGCTGACAATGCAGATACCACCGGCAATGCCGCTGATAATAATACTGCAGCCAATGATAATGCAGCTGACAACAACAATGACGGAACAGTATCCGGCGAGCTTGGCAACAGCGTGAAAGATCTTGGTGATGGTGTCGGCAATGCAGTGGATGATCTGGGCGATGCAGTAGGCAATGCGGCAGAAGGCAGATAATCCGTTGCAGAAAGTATAAAATGATGCTATTATCAATGCATGAAAGGGTGATGTAAAATGAAATTCCGGCCATGCATTGATATACATAATGGTAAAGTAAAACAAATAGTGGGAGGCAGTCTGTCGGACCTGGGAGACCAGGCACAGGAAAATTTCGTTTCTGTGCAGGATGCCTCCTTTTATGCTGCTCTTTACAGAGATGCGGACATCCGGGGCGGCCATGTGATCCTGTTAAACAGCGTGGATTCTCCGTATTATGAGGAAACCAGAAGACAGGCATTTCTTGCCCTTGGGACATTTCCGGGCGGCCTTCAGATCGGCGGAGGTGTATGCCCCGAGAATGCAGAGCAGTATTTAGACGCCGGGGCAAGCCATGTGATAGTGACTTCTTATGTTTTTAAGGATGGACTCATTTCCTGGGAGAATCTTCACAGGATGGAGGCGGCGGCAGGAAAAGAGCACCTGGTCCTGGATTTAAGCTGCAGAAAAAAGGGAGACCAATATTTTATTGTAACAGACAGGTGGCAGAAATTTACGGAGGTTCCTGTGACTCTTAAAACAATGGAAGAGCTTGGCAGCCACTGTGATGAATTTCTCGTCCATGCAGTAGATGTGGAAGGGAAAGCCAGAGGGATTGAAAAGGAGCTGGCAGCTCTTCTCAGTGAATATACTGCCCGTTCTGTCACTTATGCAGGCGGTGTGGGAACAATGGAGGATATTGCTGTCCTCAGGGAATATGGACAGAACCGGCTGGACGTGACAGTAGGCAGCGCACTTGATTTATTCGGGGGTACCATTCCTTTTAAAGATCTCATCCGGCTGGGTCAGCACTGACATGTCTCTGCACAATGCAGTTCCGTGTGAACAGTAACATAAAGGTTCAGATAAATATGTAAATTTTTTATAAAATGATGTTAAAATTTGTACTGATGTGATATAATAAGAACATCAAACAGCAAAGGGGATGGAAGCATGAAATTTATTATTAGCGGAAAAAATCTCGCAGTTACGGAAGGACTTAAGACAGCCGTAGAGGACAAGCTCGGAAAGCTGGAAAGGTATTTCACTCCTGACACCGAAGTTGTAGTAACTTTAAGTGTGGAAAAAGAAAGACAAAAAATTGAAGTGACGATTCCTGTTAAAGGGAATATTATCCGCTCCGAACAGGTGAGCAATGATATGTATGTGTCTATAGACCTGGTAGAAGAGGTAATTGAGCGCCAGCTTCGCAAATACAAAAACAAAATAGTTGACAAGAAACAGGCAGCCGGCAATTTCCAGCAGGCTTATCTGGACAAAGACTATGATGAAGACGATGAAGTGAAAATCATCCGTACTAAGAAATTCGGTATCAAACCTATGTATCCTGAAGATGCCTGTGTGCAGATGGAGCTTTTAGGACACAATTTCTTTGTATTCTACAATGCAGAGACAGATCAGGTGAATGTGGTTTATAAACGTAAGGGAAATACTTACGGATTGATCGAACCTGAATTCTAAAGAAAATTTAATAAAAACTCACAGGGTCTCTTCGGATAAATTCCGGAGAGACCCTTTTTACGGAAGCCGCCTGCTCACCTCGGAGGTGAGGATCCCTATGAGGATACCGGTGATCACACCGGAAATCAGAAGGGCAGGTGCGTAATATACCAGACTGGTATTGTTCACTATGACCATGGCCACCAGGAGCTGTCCCACATTATGTGATACGCCGCCGGCTATACTCAGGCCGATGAGGCTGAAGGAATGGGACCTATCCAGCAGGGACATGACGCACAGGCTTAAAGCGGCACCGGCCAGACTGTATAATATACTGAAAATATTTCCGAACATAAATCCGATCACCAGGATTCGCACCGCAGACACAAGTGCGGCTTCCTTAAATGAATATTTATGCAGAATGAAGAGAACTGCAAGGTTGGCAAGCCCCAGTTTTATTCCGGGTATCCCCGCGAAAAAAGGTATGAGAGATTCTACATATCCAAATATGATCGCCACGGCTGAAAAAAGGCCGAGAAAGGCTGTTTTCTGCTTCATGATCTGCGCTGCTGCACCAATCTCCGGAAAATGAGGACGTATCCCAAAGACGGCAGTTTACCCCTTCTGTTACAATTATTTACAGCTTTTATTATATTATCACAGCCCTGAAAGAATGGCAACATTTGGGGAACTGTCATAAGTTTTGGGCATGGGCGGTCCCGTTCATGGTCACAGGTTAAGGGGCGCATTCCTGCCACACAGTGAGCAAAAACAACAACAGCCTTGCCATATCACAGTTTGTTCATGAAAAATTTATTGTTTTCCACGTCAGAAAGTGTTAGAATAGACTAGGTTTCATATAATCAGAGATTTTATAAAAATTATATTAAGATAAATAGGAGTAAACTCATGAATATGTTTTCAAAAGTATTCGGGTCGCACAGTCAGCGTGAGGTAAAGCGTATCATACCTCTGGTAGAGAAAGCTGAAAACCTGCGCCCGGAGATGCAGAAGTTAAGTGATGAAGAGTTAAGGGATAAGACCAGGGAATTTAAGAAGCGCCTGGAAGAGGGCGAAACTCTGGATGGTTTGCTGCCGGAAGCTTTTGCGGCAGTCCGCGAAGCTGCTAAGAGGGTGCTTGGAATGGAGCATTACCGTGTGCAGCTTATAGGTGGTGTTATCCTGCATCAGGGCCGTATCGCCGAGATGAAAACCGGTGAAGGTAAGACCCTGGTTTCCACTCTTCCTGCATATCTGAATGCACTGGAAGGTAAAGGGGTACACATTGTAACAGTCAATGACTATCTGGCAAAGCGTGATGCTGAGTGGATGGGAAAAGTTCATGAATTCCTTGGCCTTACTGTGGGCGTGGTTTTAAACGACATGAAGCCGGAGGAACGCCGTGAGGCTTACAACTGTGATATCACCTATATTACCAATAATGAATTAGGTTTTGACTATCTGCGTGATAACATGGTCATTTATAAAGAACAGCTTGTGCAGAGAGATCTGCATTACTGTATTATTGATGAGGTTGACTCCGTATTGATCGATGAGGCGCGTACTCCTCTGATCATTTCCGGACAGAGCGGCAAGTCCACCAAGCTTTATGAAGTGTGCGATATCCTGGCACAGCAGCTTGAGCGCGGCGAGGCCAGTCATGAGATGACCAAGATGGCAGCCATCATGGGTGAAGAAGTCATAGAGACAGGTGACTTCATTGTGAATGAGAAGGATAAGATCGTCAACCTTACCGAGCAGGGTGTTCATAAGGTTGAGAAGTTCTTCAGCATTGAGAACCTGGCTGATCCTGAGAATCTGGAGATTCAGCACAATATAATCCTTGCACTCCGGGCTCATAACCTGATGCATAAGGATCAGGATTATGTGGTGAAGGATGATGAGATCCTCATCGTAGATGAATTTACCGGACGTATCATGCCGGGCCGCCGTTATTCAGACGGACTTCATCAGGCAATTGAGGCAAAAGAGCATGTGAAGGTAAAACGTGAGAGCAAGACGCTTGCAACCATCACCTTCCAGAACTTCTTTAATAAATATGATAAGAAGGGCGGTATGACCGGTACTGCTCTCACCGAGGAAAAAGAGTTCCGTGATATCTACGGAATGGATGTTGTGGAGATTCCCACCAACAGACCTGTTCAGCGTAAGGATCTGGACGATGCCGTATATATGACCAAGAAAGAAAAATTCAATGCGGTAGTCCGTTCAGTGGTTGAGGCTCATGAGAAGCAGCAGCCTGTATTGGTTGGTACTATCACTATTGAGACTTCTGAGCTTCTCAGTAAGATGCTCCGCAGGGAAGGTATTCCTCACAATGTATTGAACGCTAAGTTCCATGAGCTGGAGGCTGAGATCGTAGCACAGGCAGGACAGGCCGGAGCTGTTACCATCGCAACCAACATGGCAGGCCGTGGTACAGATATTAAGCTTGACGACGTGGCAAAAGAAGCCGGAGGACTTAAGATCATCGGTACAGAGCGTCATGAGTCAAGGCGTATTGACAATCAGCTGCGAGGCCGTTCCGGACGTCAGGGTGACCCGGGTGAATCCCGTTTCTATATCTCCCTTGAGGATGATCTCATGCGTCTGTTCGGTTCTGAGCGTCTGATGAAGATATTTACTTCACTGGGTGTGGCTGAGAATGAGCAGATTGAACATAAGATGCTCTCCAGCGCCATTGAGAAAGCTCAGGAGAAGATTGAGTTTAACAACTTTGGTATCCGTAAGAATCTGCTTGACTACGACCAGGTAAACAATGAGCAGCGTGAGATCATTTACAAAGAACGCCGCCAGGTACTGGACGGAGAGAACATGCGGGATTCTATTTATAAGATGATCACAGATATCGTAGACAACACAGTGGACATGTGTTTCTCCGATGATGTGGATTCCGATGAATGGGATGTGGATGAATTCAATACTGTCATGATTCCCATAATTCCTCTCGAACCTTTGTCTAAGGAAAAAGTAAAGGGTCAGAAGAAGAATGAGATGAAGCATTCCATCAAAGAAGAAGCAGTGAAGCTCTATGAGAATAAGGAATCTGAATTCCCTGAGCCGGAGCAGCTTCGTGAGCTGGAGCGTGTTGTGCTTCTTAAATCTATTGACAGCAAATGGATGGACCATATTGATGACATGGAGATTCTCCGCCAGGGCATCGGACTGGCTGCTTACGGCCAGAGAGACCCGGTTGTGGAATATAAGATGAGCGCTTATGAAATGTTCAATAACATGATCAATTCTATCCAGGAGGATACAGTGCGTATGCTGTACCACGTTCATGTTGAGCAGAAGATTGAGCGTGAGCAGGTGGCCAAGGTGACAGGAACCAATAAGGATGACAGTGCCGGACCTAAGAAACCTGTTCAGAGAAAAGAAGATAAGGTATATCCCAACGATCCGTGTCCATGCGGAAGCGGTAAAAAATACAAACAGTGCTGCGGACGCAAGAGCGCAAAGGCTTGATATTGATATGACTGATCTACAGCGGCATCCCCGTGGCGGGAGCCGCTGTTTTTGGTGTATATTATGGTTTATATGTACAGGTTCAGAAAGAGAGGAGTTATAGAGCGTGGCTAAAACATTAAAGGAAGTTGAGGAATTTGCCGACAGGGTCTTGCGGAAATATTTCTGTGAAAATGACGTAGACCTGCTGATTTCATCCTTTGCAGATGATATTGTATGGTTGGGGGCAGGCGAGAAGCAGAAGGCAGAGGGCAAGCAGGCAGTTGCTGAATTTTTCCTTGTGGACGAAGGCAGCAAAATACCATTTGACATGTATGATGAAACATATGTGACCAGGGAATTGAGCAGCGGCTGTTATCTCTGTGAGGGAACCAGCTATATCCAGTCCAAAACGGACTCAGGCATGTTTATGAAAACCCAGCAGCGTATTACTTTTATTTTCCGGGAGAAAGGTGACGGACTGGAAATTGCGCACATCCATAATTCTACGCCTTTTGAACAAATGAAGGACGACGAGTTGTTTCCTGTTGAGGCTGCAAAGGAGTCCTATGAGAAGCTGCGCAGACAGCTTACCCAGCGTGATAAGGAATTTGAACGGCAGGCACAGTTTTTATCCAAGTTGTATGATACTGTCCCCTGCGGGATCATACAGTTTACAACGGGCAATATCCATAGAATAGTCAGTGTGAACCGGAAGGTGTGGGAGTTTTACGGGTTTTCGTCAGAAGAAGAATACAGAGAGAATGTTAAGGATCCCTTTCAATTGGTGCTGAAGAAGGATTATGACAGGATTCAAGCAATTGTAAATGGTCTTGAGCTTAATGGTGATGTTGCGGTATATACCAGGGAGGGAAAAAGGACAGACGGCAGAAAGGTATATATCAGTGTGGCCATGAGCCGTATTGTAAATGCGGACGGGATTGAAGTCATTCAGGCTGTATTTACGGATATTACGGCTGTCAGGCAGATGGAGATCGTCCAGGAGCAGGAACAGATCCTTGAAAACCGTTCTCTGCGCACGGCTATTTGTATTGCATATCCTTTGATCATGAGTGTGAATCTGACGAAAGACACATTTAACTGCTTTATAGATGAGAATTCTGTTTTCCGTAATTTCCGTTCAGGGTCCTATTCCCAGCTTCTGAAGCTTAGTGAGCCGGCAGTATATCCTGCATACCGGGAGGACTATATTTCAACTTTCCGGAGAGAAGAGATCATAAGGCGTTTTGAGGCAGGAGAACGTGAAGTCTATATGGAGTTTCAGGAAAAAGGTGTGGATGGGCTTTACCATTGGATTTCACTTCAGCTTATTTATGTGGATAATCCTTTTAATGATGATGTGATGGCAATCAAGCTGATTAAAGTTCTGGACAGCCAGCGGGCTGAGCAGGCCCGCCAGGAGCAGCTTCTCCGTGATGCTCTTTCCTCAGCAAAGGCTGCAAATAAGGCTAAGTCAGATTTCCTTTCCCGTATGAGCCATGATATCCGTACGCCCATGAATGCGATCATCGGTATGAGTACGATCGGACAGCTTTGTGTGGATGATCCTAAAAGGATAAAGGATTGTTTTAATAAAATCGATGCTTCCTCCCGTTATCTTTTGTCTCTGATCAATGATATTCTTGACATGTCCAAAATTGAGACGGGAAAAATGGAAATCGTGCAGGAATATTTCGACCTTAAGGAACTGTTGGAGGAGATCAACCAGATCATATGTCCTCAGGCTGCAGATCAGTATTTGAATTATGAGATTTATCACGGGGAGCCTCTGGAGCGTCATTATATCGGAGATGCCCTGCGTCTGAAGCAGATATTGCTTAATCTTTTGTCAAATGCTATTAAATTTACTCAGGCGGAGGGCCGGATAGAGATAGATATCCGTGAGAAGAAGAGGACCAACGGCTTTGCCATTATGACTTTTTGTGTAAAGGACACTGGGATAGGGATGTCCGAAGAGTTCCTGGAACGGGTTTTCCAGCCCTTTGAGCAGGAGATTTCAGAAGGCGGGCGGAACCAGGTGGGAAGCGGTCTGGGGCTTTCTATTGTCTATAATCTGGTTCAGCTTATGGGCGGGACCATCAAGGTGGAGAGTGAAAAGTATGAGGGAACTTCCTTTAGTGTTACGCTGCCTTTGAAGCTTGCCTCAGATGACGAGGAAAGAGAATGGAAACGGAAAAATGAGGAGCTTTTAAAGGGACTGGATGTGCTGGTGGTGGACGATGACCCTGAAATCGGTGTCCAGGCGGCAGGTATTCTGGAAGAAATCGGTGCACGTACATTATGGGTGGATTCCGGTTTACGGGCAGTGGAAGAAGTGGCAGCAGCCCAGACAAAGGGAGAAATGTATGATATTGCCATGATCGACTGGAAGATGCCGGATATTGACGGCGTGGAGACGGCCCGGCGTATACGGAAGCTTGTGGGGCCTGACACTATGATCATTATGATTTCAGCCTATGATTGGTCAAGTGTGGAAGTGGAGGCCAGGGACGCCGGGGTTAACTGCTTTATTTCCAAGCCTTTGTTCCGTACCTCCTTGTATGATACCTTTTCACAGATACATAAAAAAGAAGCTATTCTGGAAGAGCGCCAGAAGAATAAGGACATGGGGGGCAGACGTGTGCTTCTTGTGGAGGATAATGAATTAAACCGGGAAATCGGACATACTCTTCTGGAAATGTATGGGATCAAGGTGGATGAAGCAGAAGACGGGCGTCAGGCTGTAGAAAAGTTTATGGACAGCGAACCGGGCTATTATACAGCAATATTGATGGATATCCGCATGCCGGTCCTCAATGGCCTGAAGGCAACACAGGCTATACGTGCCCTGGAGCGGAAGGATGCCGCACAGATACCTATCCTGGCAATGACAGCCAATGCTTTTGAAGAGGACAAGTTGATGGCATACCAGGCAGGAATGGACGGATATCTGGTGAAACCGCTGGATATGGCCCTTGTCCTTGATGAACTGGAAAAGATCATATGTGCAGAAAATGAACACCGGATGAATACGGAGCGTGACCACGGAGAATAAGAACAAGGAATTACAAAAATGAAAACGGCACTGTACCAGGCTTAGAGCTTGTGGGAATGAATTTTCAAATACATTCTAGCTCTTGCTTGGTGCAGTGCCGAATTGTTTTTTATAGGCACGTACGAAGGTAGTATAATCTCCAAAGCCGCTCTGCTGTGCAGCCTTGATCACAGGAGTACCTTGTGATATGAGAGAGCGGGCCAGAAGAAGCCGTTTGCTTACAATATAATTGTGCATGGTATACCCTGTTTCTTCTTTAAATTTCCGCATCATGTGGTATTTGCTCAGGAAATATTTCTGTGCCAGGGTTTCAATGGACAGGTCAGCGTCTAAATGCCGGTTGATGTACCGGAGAAGGTTCTCCACCTGGGAATCATAGCTGTAGGACTTCTGATCCAGGATATATTGTTTTTCCAGAAATATCCTGTTAACATACACCATAAACTGGGAAAACAGAGCTTTGCACAAAAGGGGAGAGGCAAAGGCCTGGGAATCCAGGGAATTTTCCAGCTCATAGAGAATATCCTTCAGCCGCTCCTGAATCTGTGAATTAAGACGGATAAGGTTAAAGCTTCTGTCCCTTGCTTTCTGGAAACAGGCGGTGAGCTCTGAATCCGCGATATCGCTGCGAACCCAGAGGATAAACCTTTCGTAGGGAGCAGAGGGGTCGATTTCCGGCTTATGGATGGCATACTGGTTCACCAGCAGGATATCCCAGGGGTTCAGGTGGTAGGATTTTCCTTCAATATGGTAGGTGGCTTTTCCTGAAAGAAATACTATTACTTTATGAAAGTCATGATAATGATACTGAAATTCACGTTCATTCTTATCCTTGATATGGAAAAGACGAAACTCCTGCTCAAGGTATCCTGTTTTCTCCATCTGTTCTAATGAATGTTTCATACATAACCTCCTGTGTATCTCCATGATATCTTATTTTTTTGTTCTCCACAACAGGAAGTTTATGAGATGCAAAAGCTGTGGTGATTCCCTGGAGGGAAGGGGAATTGGCAAATGGCAAAAAAATGAAAAATAATATAAAACCTATTGACATAGTAGGGAAATGGTGCTATTATCCCAATAAACCTACTGATTAAGTATGAATAAGGCATTCCAGTCCAAAAAGGAGGCAGACATGAATATTTTATTTCGCAAATTGTTGAGAGAAAATTTCCGGAACGGGCGAATGTGCTGTTGATGCATCATATTTGTTCCAGAATAACACACTGCATACAGAAAGGAAATTTTTAATTATGGGAAATAAACAATACAGATTTGAGACATTACAGCTTCACGTAGGACAGGAACAGCCGGACAGCGCCACAGATGCAAGAGCAGTTCCCATTTATCAGACTACCTCTTATGTATTCCGTGACTGCGCACAGGCAGCGGGAAGATTCAGCCTCTCAGAAGGCGGAAATATTTACGGAAGACTTACCAATCCTACTCAGGGAGTGCTGGAGGACAGAGTGGCAGCCCTGGAGGGCGGTGCAGTCGGCCTGGCTGTAGCCTCAGGGGCTGCGGCTATCACCTATGCAATTCAGGCATTGGCGAAAGCAGGAGATCATATTGTAGCACAGAATACCATATATGGAGGAACCTATAATCTCCTGGATACCACTCTCCGTGACTACGGTATTTCCACCACCTTTGTGAATGTACATGATCTAAGTGCAGTGGAGAGGGCCATCCGTCCGGAAACGAAAGCCGTATATCTGGAAACTTTGGGAAATCCTAATTCTGATATCCCTGATATTGAGAAAATTGCAAAAATTGCTCACGCGCACCAGATTCCCCTTGTGATCGACAACACCTTCGGTACCCCTTATTTGATCCGGCCGCTGAGCTATGGTGCAGATGTAGTGGTACATTCTGCCACTAAGTTTATCGGAGGACACGGAACCTCTCTGGGCGGGATCATAGTGGACGGAGGAACCTTTGACTGGGCGGCATCAGGGAAATTTCCCCACCTTTCCCAGCCTAATCCAAGCTATCACGGGGTATCCTTTACAGAAGCAGCAGGAGCCGCAGCTTTTGTCACATATATCAGGGCTATCTTGCTGAGAGATACAGGGGCAGCCATATCTCCCCTTAATGCCTTTATTTTACTCCAGGGATTGGAGACACTTTCTCTCCGGCTTGACCGCCATGTGGAGAATGCTCTCAAAGCAGTGGATTTCCTGGAAAACCACCCGAAAGTGGAAAAGGTGAACCATCCTTCCCTGAAGGAGCATCCGGATCATGTTTTATATACTAAATATTTCCCCAAAGGTGCTGCTTCCATATTTACCTTTGAGATTAAGGGGACGGACAAAGAAGCACAGGAATTTATTGACAGTCTGGAATTGTTCTCTTTGCTGGCTAATGTGGCTGATGTGAAATCTCTTGTCATCCATCCGGCTACCACCACCCACGCCCAGATGAGTCCCCAGGCACAGCTTGATGCCGGGATTAAACCCAATACCATCCGCCTGTCCATCGGAACCGAGCATATAGATGATATCCTGGAGGATTTAAGCCAGGCATTTGACAAGGTATTCGGCAAAGAGAAGTCCAGCTAAGAAATGTCAATAGGTAAAATGAAAAATGTTAAAAAAGTTTT
>JAUNHC010000048.1 GCA_030524175.1 Eubacteriales bacterium | reverse complement strand
CAGGGCGAATTAAGGACTTTCACCTATTAGAAACGTGCGCCGCCAGGCGCACAGATAAGAAAAAGAGTCCGGCTTTCCGAACTCTTTTTCTTCTTATTATACTACGATAACGCCCATTGCTTCCATGACAGCAAAAATCAAAATAGCTACCAGGCACACAGGGGCAATATATTTAATGATAACTGTATAGAATTTCTTGCTTTTAAACGTACCGTTCACTTCCACCTCATCAATAATAGTCTTTGGCTTCAGGACAAATCCTACAAAAATACAGGTTAGGAATGCCACGATCGGCATAAGCACACTATTGCTGATAAAGTCGAAGAAATCCAAAAGGCTCATTCCAAGAGGTGCGATAAAACTCCACACTCCAAATCCAAGAGACACAGGAATCCCAACTGCAAGAAGGAATAACAAAATAATCAGACTGGCTTTCATACGGCTCCAGCCGAACTTATCCCTGACAATAGAAACAAGTGTCTCTGTAAGGGAAATAGATGAAGTCAACGCTGCAAAAAGTACCAGCAGGAAAAATACAGCCCCCACCAAAGTTCCCATGTTCATGTTGTCAAACACCTTTGGCAGCGTTACAAACATCAGGCTTGGCCCTTTTCCCAGTGCTTCCTCGCTCCCTCCTGAAAATGCAAATACTGCCGGGATGATCATAAGCCCTGCCATAAATGCGATTCCGGTATCAAAAAGTTCAATCTGGCGCACAGACTGCTCCAAATGTGCATCTTTTTTCATATAAGAGCCATATGTTATCATAATTCCCATGGCCAGAGACATTGAATAAAACAGCTGTCCCATGGCTGCCAGCACAGTGGTGGCGCTGAACCTGCTGAAATCAGGCTTCAGATAATAAATGAGGCCGTCAATGGCTCCCGGCTGAAACAGGCCGAAAACAGCAATAAACACCGTCATAACTATAAGGATCGGCATCATAATACGGCTTGCCTTCTCAATTCCGCCTTCCACGCCCAGCATTACCACACCTACTGTCAGCAGTACATATATGACAAAGAAAATTACCGGCGCTGCCGGCTGGGTGATGAAACCAGTAAAAAAGTCATCAGATGCGGCACTTGCCACATTATTTGTCACAAAAACTGTAAAATACTTTACAACCCAACCGCCGATCACACAGTAATACGGTGTGATTATAAACGGCACCAGACTGGACAAATATCCTAAAAATTTGAATTTCTTGTTCAATGCTTCATAAGCGCCCACTGCACTTAAGCGGGTTTTTCTTCCCAACGCAATCTCCGTAACCATCAGTGCAAAACCGAATGTTACCGCAAGGACAAGATATACCAATAAGAAAATGCCTCCGCCGTATTTTGCTGCCAGATATGGAAATCTCCATAAGTTTCCAAGTCCTACAGCCGAACCTGCCGCTGCCAGGACGAAGCCCAGCTTATTGGTAAAGCTGCCTCTCTGTTTCTCCATCGTATCTCTCCCTTCGCTTTTCCGGTGAGCCGCCCTGCAGCTCGTATGATCTTTTAATTCTCACTAACCTCACCCTTTACCTTTGGCTTCGGACTCGTTAAGTGTAAGTGTTCTCATTATACCATTATTTTAATTTTAAAGACAATACATATTCTCACTTTTTCTGAGCATAATATTCGTATATCGAAAAAAAGGAGGACAAAACTATGACTATTCTTAAATGTTCAGCAACTACATGCATTTATAACAAAGAGCAGCTTTGCTCCAAAGGTGAAATTAATGTAATCGGAGAAAATGCACGTTACGCAGACGAGACAAGCTGCGGAAGTTTCTGTGACCGTAATGACACAGGTGTAAAAAGCAGCTGTGCTTCCGGATGCGGATGCGAAAAAATCGCTGTCGGATGTAAGGCTCAGAATTGTACCTACAATGAAAATTGTAAATGTACAGCAGCAGGAATTGATATCGGAGGCAGCGGAGCTACAGACTGCCGTGAAACAAAATGTACTACTTTTGAGTGCCAGTGCTAAAATTCTTCGGAATGAGGTATTTT
The DNA here is from genome assembly GCA_030524175.1 of Eubacteriales bacterium. Lineage (GTDB taxonomy): Bacteria > Bacillota > Clostridia > Lachnospirales > Lachnospiraceae > Blautia_A. Next base: position 35,305 of record JAUNHC010000048.1, on the reverse strand, counting down.
GACAATCACAGAGTATACAGCCTATGTGGAATGTATAAAATGCCGGGAGCTTGATTCTCCCGGCATTTTATTGTTCACAGATTATTTTGATTTATTCAGACAAATACAGGTTTATCTTATCCATAAGACTACTCATGGCTTCATCCAAGGTTTCTTTCTCTCTCAAATAGGACTGTGCCTCATCTTTGATCAGCAATTTCACCTGTACATCCAAATTATACGGAGCGCTCACAGCCCGCAGTATTTCTCGTATATGAGCAAACTGTTCATCTGTTATGGAATAGAACTCTAACCTTTTTCCTCCTTCAAACATCTCATATGATATACTGTTCTTTGGAAGTGAAGCATCTTCCTGCTTATTTATCCCCCAGTAGTCTTCAGAGTCAACAACACTTTCATTGACAGAAAATCCGTTCCCCTGCTGTATCCCTTGGGCGTCTGCTCCAAACATATAAGTCAGAAACTCTTCTGCCCGCTCTTTATTATTGGCTTTTGTACTTATTCCAATGGTCATCCAGGGACGGAAGGTATCCGGCTCTATCGTCTCCCATTTTAGTTCCGGCATGTCACGGACCATACTCTCTATCTGCTCCAGCAGAGAAGGAGAACAAAGTTCCCCAAATGTAAGCTTTGACTGTTTCGTATAGACAGGTATCAGGCTTAAACCAATCCCCTTTTCATAGGGTGAGTTACCGCCATATGTTCCCCGTTCACTGTTCTTCTCCTCCACATCGCTGTTTTTGATAATGCCTAACTGTTCTATGAAATCCCTGACATTTTCCTCCTTCAAGGTTCCGTCTTCATTCATCCACTGGAATGAATAAGCATAAATCAAGATTTCACTCAGCTCTCCATCGGAAAAATACGGATAAACAGTCTCGTTGCTGCCCAGTCCTTCTCCTACTTCTGCAATCATATCCGACAGCTGCCCTAAGTCTGTTCCTTTTTCCAGCAGAAGTTTATCCCCGAAGATGATCGGAATACGAATACGGGCAGGCATACTGTAAATCTTTCCGTCCTGTTGTGTATAGGCCTCCGCTATATTAGGAAGAATGCCGCTCTCCTTGAGGATTCCGGAAATATCCTCCAGTATGCCCTTTTCCATATATGCTTTCACTGGCATTTGATCCAATACCAGAACATCCGGCCCTTTTCCTGCAAGGATCTCAGTGTTCAATGTCTTAAGCGCATCTACACGGCGCATATCCAGATATCCGTCTGAAGAACTGCTGTTCTCTCCTATCTCGTCCATCAATGATTCCACTTTCACACGGACCTCCGGGTGCTCTTTCTGATACAAAAGAGCAGCCTGCTTTAGCTCTGGATAATCATCTAAAGCATACACCTTTAACTCCTCATCGGGTACTGTGGGCATGTTAGCATCGTAATAATACCTGTAAAGCTCAAATAATATTCTTCTGTCTCCGCCGTCTACGGTTTTCACAACATAGAAGCTGTTGTCCTTGTCTCTGGTAAACCCCATATATCCCGAGCTGGTATCACCCAAAGTACATAACGTGGAATCCACCAGCTGTTCCATTACATTTCCGCCGAAAGTATGGCTGTAAATACCTTCTCTGTCACATATCAGCATCCCCGCTTGGCCGCTGTCTTCAGCAAAAACTAGGGGAGACGCATTTCCCCACATTAAATTAGGAACCATCTGTTTTGTCAGAACTGCATCATCTTCCAACGGCTTTCCCGTTTCCAGATCAAAATACCTCACCTCATTTGCATTAAAAAAAGAAATGAGAATGTTGCCGCATACTCCAAAGCCATAGTTATCTTCACCTTCCTGAAATGTGTGCAAAAGCTCTCCTGTTTCTGTTGAAAAATGAAGGATTCCCTTCATGGTCACTTGTGCCAGGATATTGCCCTCAGAGTCGAACGAGATATTTGATACCATATTCTTATTTCTGTTATCCTGGTCTTCAAGAATTTCCCGGACATTGCCTTCACTGTCTCTGTACCATACTGAACCAAACCAGTATTCTTTGTTTGTGTCTTGATAGTCAAAATACTTTGTAAGTGTTATAGCAATGTCTTTCTTCTTGCCAAGCTTGATATTCAGCACGCTGTTAAATTGTTCCTCCGTACGTGTCTGCAGTTCCGGAAACACTTCATCCAGACTATATACTTCCTCCCAAGTCTTACCTGAATCCTCAGATGAAAGTACATAATATGGTGTGGCTGCCCAAATGGCTCCGTCCTCCATAACCTCTACATCCAGAATCTGCCCAACATCATCAGGGAAGTCCAGCTTTTCTTCCACATACCTCCCCATTGCTTTATCTGAACTATTTGAAGTTGCTTCCGCCTCTTTCTTTTCTCCGCAGCCTGACATGATTCCTGCCAGAACAAAAATGAACACAGCCACAATAAAAGCGGAACTTTTTTTGGTACTTTCTCTCTTCATCAGCAAACCTCCTCCATACTTTTGAATCTCCTGCAATATTTAAAGCTACAAAATCCCTAATATACTTTAAAAATATCATAGTATTCTCTAAGTAATCTCTAAAATACAGGATTTCCCTATAAAGTCATACAGAATAAAGCGGTGTACTCTGGCGAAAAAGAAAAACCGCGGCCTTCCGGCAACGGTTTTCAACAAATATTCTTTATTAATTCTTTATCCCTTATTCTTCTTTCTCTTCTTCCACCAATGCCTCCGGCGCATTATTCCTCACACTGTCAATTCCTTTGAGTGCCCCGGATTTCTCCTTATATGCCTGGGATACAGCGATAATCTCCCCATTTCTGGCTTTCAGATGGAACCTTGTTTCCCCTGCCTTATCTGTGTATACCTCAAACTTAGGATGCTTCAGGCTGACATACCCCTCCACAGTCTGATCCTCAATTTCGGCGGCAGCATTTGCCTTCACACTTTCAATCCCTGTTTTGCAGGACTCCTTGGTGCTATAGACCTGTGAGGTGGCAATGGTTTCCCCGTTTCCTGCTTTCAGTTCAAATACAAAGCCTGTTTTTGTCGCTTTCATTATAAATTTACCCATACAAAATACCTCCCATAATTTATACCTTAATTGTATAATTTATGGAAGGTATCGTCAATTCATTTTCCTTCAAAATACTCCAATTTCCGTCAGTGTTATCTGTCAAGTGCGCGACTGACAAAAACACTTAGTGACGTAAAGAAACTATCTGTTTCTCAGGAAATCCGGAATCTGGATATCTTTCTTCTGTACTGTACTGGACGGAGCCTTCGGGGTGAATGGAGTTGCATTCATTGTAGGAAGGTTGAAGCTTGGCATATTTACGCCGCCGGTCTGTCCTGCGCCCGGATTGCTTCTCTTCGCTGCGAAAGGAGAGGTTGTACTTCTTCCGCCGAAGGGGCTTGTGCTCTGGACAGAATCTGTAAGTCCTGTTGCAATGACAGTGATTCTCGCATAATCTGCAACAGAATCATCATACATAGCACCAAAGATAATGTTTGCATCTTCTCCAGTAAGTTCCTGAACATAGCTGGCCGCATCGTTGGCATCCATGAGTGAGATATCTCCGGAAATATTGATGATAACGTGTGTTGCACCTTTGATCGTAGTTTCCAGAAGCGGTGAGGATACAGCCTGCTGAACAGCTTCCATAGCCTTGTCGTCCCCTCTTGCTTCGCCGATTCCGATATGGGCGATACCCTTGTCCGTCATCACAGTCTGTACGTCTGCAAAGTCAAGGTTGATCAGTGCCGGCAGGTTGATCAGGTCTGTGATACCCTGTACTGCCTGCTGCAGAACTTCATCTGCTTTTCTTAAAGCCTCGGGCATTGTTGTCCGGCGGTCAACGATTTCCAGTAATTTATCATTGGGGATCACAATTAATGTATCCACCGATTTCTTCAGATTTTCAATCCCTGCAAGGGCATTGTTCATACGGGTTTTTGCTTCAAAACGGAAAGGCTTGGTAACAACACCGACAGTAAGGATACCCATCTCTTTCGCAGCTGCTGCGATTACAGGTGCGGCACCGGTTCCGGTTCCGCCGCCCATTCCACAAGTGACGAATACCATATCTGCGCCTTCTATCAACTGTTTTACTTCCTCTATGCTCTCCTCAGCAGCCTTCTGTCCAACTTCGGGCTGTGCCCCCGCACCAAGGCCTTTGGTTATTTTTTCACCAATCTGAAGTACAGTCGGAGCTTTACACAGAGTCAAAGCCTGCTTATCAGTGTTGACACCTACAAACTCTACTCCGCCAATGGCTTCTTCCACCATTCTGTTTACTGCATTATTTCCGGCTCCACCTACGCCAATGACAATTATCTTCGCAGATGACTCAGCCTCATTTGTCATAATCTCTAACAATGTACTTCCTCCTTTATTTCTACCTGATATCCAACTTCAGTGTATTTATATCAAGCTACATATAGATATATCATATATTTTTTTCGAGAATTAATCAACTACTAATTTTGTTTTTTTATACTTTTTTCACTAAATTTCGTCATATTCGTGATATTAATAGCTGTCGTCCTGGCTTTCATAGGAATCTTCAGGGGTGTAACCATTGCCTTCAGCATCATAGTTTCCATCTTCTTCCTCATAGCCTCCGTATTCCTCACCGCTGTTTTCCTGATTTTCCCAGGAATCCTCACTTTGGGGATCATCGGCATCTTCACCTTCAGGCTGGCCTTCTCCGCTCACCTCACCGCCGGGCTTTTCCCCTGCATAGTTTCCTTCTCTGTCATATAGGCCTGTTCCTGTGTAGGTTCCGTCTTCTTCATAGCCGCCTTTCCAGTCGCCGTTTGCATCCAGAGTCTCCTGTGTAGGTGCGGGACCTACATAATTTCCGGCGGAATCATACTCTCCTGCACCGGTATAGTCACCTTCCTCATCGTAGCCTCCCACCCAATTTTCCAGTGCATAATCCAGCTCTGTCTTTGGCTTGGGGCCTACATGCCGGCCGTTTTCGTCATATTCACCATCCCCGGTGAATTCTCCGTTTTCATCGTAACCGCCTGTCCAGGTCTCTGCCGTCACCTCTGATACTTCACGTTCAAAGTTAATGTTTGTGGAGTTTTCCGAAATGTTCTCAAGATGCAGGATTCCCTTCTCCCCTGTAAGCATGGGAAGAATGGCCAGAACACGTGTCATTTTGTCCTCCAGATACTTGTCCTTGCCAAGAAGCACAGTGATATCCCCGTACAGAAGGCTTATCTGGTAATTGTCATCAAACTGGATGTGGTCAGGTATCATCTGATTCTTCTGGAATATAGTGGAAAGCGCCACTGCCGTATTGAGAACTGTAGTCCCCTTGATGGGCAGTTTTTCATTCATTATGACATGGTTGACCTGTATTCCGTCAAAATAGGGAACCGACTCATCCCTGGTTTTGGAACCTTCAATAAATATTCCGTTCCGGTCAAAATATACAAAGCTGTCAAGATACGGGATGCAGCCTACCGGCTTCTTCTCCTTTACACTGATGCATATGGTGCTTCTGTTGATCTGTGTCACTGAAAATCCATCAACAAAGGGAATGCCTTCCGATGAATTTTTACTGTACAGCAAAGGAGCCAGGACAGAATTGGAGGCCAAGGGCCCCCGCAGGATCATCTCCTTTACTTCTTCCTCACTGTAATGGCTGCTGCCCATCACTTCCACGGAATCTACCTTATAATAGGTAAAAAAGAAGATTACTCCTGCCACGATCACTGCCGCCAGGCCGCCCCAGATAAATTTCCAAGTGTTTTTATTAATTAATAAGTTTTTTCGGTAATTGGATGCTCTCATATAGTCTGATTCCTGTGTCCTTTTCTAACATACCGCCTAAAGTATTCAAGTCTTCGCAAATGTGCTCATAGCCCCGGCGGATATACTGATATCCCTGCACACGGGTAACTCCCTCAGCCGCCAAAGCCGCCAGCACAAGGGCCGCACCTCCCCGCAGTTCCTGTGCCGTCACAGTACACCCCCGCAGAGAACTGCCGCCTATAATCCTGGCATCACGGCCTTCCACCGTAATATCAGCACCCATGCGGTTCAATTCAACAGCAGCCTTGTAACGGTCCTCAAATATCTGCTCCCGGATATAGCTTTCCCCGGAAATGGTAGTCAATACAGCCATTACAGGGGACTGTAAATCTGTGGGAAAACCAGGATACACCTCTGTTTCCAGAAACGAAAGCGGATAACCTATACCGCTGCTGTCAGCTATTAGTTTACCACTCTTTAGTTTATATTGTCCACCCATTTTCCGATATACTTCCAGGAAGGCATCCAATTCATCCACCGGCGGATTTTCAATGATGATCGTTCCGCGTGTGGCAGCTGCCGCACAAATATAAGTTCCTGCCACAATACGGTCCGGCGGCACCTCCATCTCTCCGTGTTCCAGTCCTTCCACACCCGTGATCCTGATGCAGTCACTTCCCTCTCCCTCAATGCACGCCCCCATAGTCCTGAGATAGCGGCAAAGCCACTGGATCTCCGGCTCCCTGGCACAGTTCTTAAGGCAAGTATCCCCCCTGGCCAGCACGGCAGCCAGGATTCCCTGTTCTGTTGCGCCCACGCTGCATTTGGCAAAGGATATTTCCCCGCCCGTCAGCCTGTCACAGGATGCGGAAATAAGAAAGGGTCCTTCCTCAATATCTGCACCCAGCTGCCGTAAGGCATAGAGATGCAGATCAATAGGACGCTCCCCGATCACACAGCCTCCGGGATAACCCAGTCTGCCTTTTCTGCTTCTTCCAAGCATTGCGCCCAAAAGTATGACTGATGAACGCATTTTTCCCGTATAAATGCCCGAGATTTCCGTTTTATCCGCCAACGTGCAATCCATATATAAATCATGGTCCTCCCACCAGGTCACCGCACCCAGTTCCCGGAGAATTTCCTCCATACAAAAAACATCTGCAATCCTGGGACAGCCCTTAAGAACGCTGACTCCCCTGTGCAAAAGCGATGCTGCCATCATGGGCAGTGCGGCATTTTTGGAGCCTTGTATGGAAATGCTCCCGTGAAGGGGCCTTCCACCTACAATGCGAATGTCTCTCAAGCCTTTCACTCCTAAAGGGCCTCTTACTTTTTATTGTATGCAGAGGGCGCCCTTGTGTGACTGCTTACGCTCAGGGCCAGCCCCATTTCCCCTAAAAGAAAAACAACCGATGTTCCGCCGTAACTTACAAAGGGCAAGGTGATGCCTGTATTTGGGATCGTATTTGTCACAACAGCAATATTAAGGATCACCTGGATTGCCATATGCCCCATGATACCGGCACAAATAAGAGTTCCCTGAAGGTCACGGCTGTGCATGGATATGACACAAAGCCGCCACATAAGAAGCCCGAAAATAATGATAAGCACAGCCGCCCCCACCAGTCCCAGCTCCTCACATATAATGGAGAAAATCATATCATTCTGGGCCTCAGGTACGAATCCCAGCTTCTGGAGACTGCTCCCAAGCCCCCTTCCGAAAAGCCCTCCGCTGCCAATGGCATACAAGCCCTGTATGGTCTGAAAACCTTTCTCATATTTCTCCGGATTCCTCCAGATGGCCAGACGCTCCAGACGGTAGCTCTCCGCAGCCAAAAAGACAGCCACAAAAGCAATGCCTGCAGAACCAAGCCCTATAAACTGCATATATTTAGGGTTTGACACAAAAATAAGTATTACGCCGATCCCCAGAATAATGATAGCTGTACTCAGGTTATTAGAGCCCACCAGACCCACGATCGGCAGCAGCGTGAGCATGGTACGGCACATAAACCAGAAGCCTGACGTGTCTTTCCGGGATTTGTCGATCTGCCAGGCCAGAAAAAGAATGACTGCCACTTTCGCAAATTCCGAAGGCTGGAAAGACAAAGGCCCCAGATTCAGCCATCTTTTGGAACCGTTAATTTCCTGCCCAAACAGAAGAACTGCTGTGGAAAGTCCCATGGCTAAAAGGTATGCAGCCGGAGCCAGCCTTGTAAAAAAGCGGTAATCCATACGTGAAACAAGATACATGGCCATCAATCCCAAGGCCGTGGCAAACAGCTGCTTTTTAAAATAATAGGCAGAGTCGTGGAAACGCACTCTGCCGTTATATTCACTGGTACTGAACAGCATAACCAGGCCGAATACCACAAGCAGCAGTACCAGCACCAGTAAGGTCATATCTATTTTCGAAATCTGCTTTTTTTCATCCACCGACATGGCCATGCCTCCGGAATATATCATCATCTATAAATATGAATCCTGAGATATGATCTATGCGTGGTTTTGCAAACAAATTTGTTTTTGCATCTCCATTGCAGCCGAAAAAGAGACTGCCTGCCGGCAGTCCCTGAAATCTCATTATAAATTTCTTACATATTCCTTGAACTTATCTCCCCGCTGTTCATAGTTGTCAAACTGTCCCCAGCTTGCACAGGCTGGTGAGAGAAGCACTGCATCTCCCGGGTTAGCTTTGGCCGCACAAACCTTTACAGCCTCCTTAAGATCTTCACAGAGAATAATATCCGTGAAACCGTGACGCTCTGCCGCTGCTTTAATCTTTTCCTTTGTCTGTCCTATGAGCACCAGACAGCGGACTTTTCCGTCAAAAGCCTCAATCCACTGGTCATAGCTTGACTCCTTGTCATATCCTCCGCCGATCAGAAGGGTGGGACGGATCATGGCCTGGATCCCTTTGATAGCTGCATCAGGATTTGTCCCTTTTGAGTCATTATAGTATACAACACCGTTCTTCTCAGTGACATATTCGATCCTGTGCTCCACAGCAGTAAATTCGCAGATACTTCTGCGGATACTCTCCATGTCCACTCCGGCATGATAGGCCATAGCCACTGCCGCCATAATATTCTCATAATTGTGCTGTCCCAGAAGTTTCAGATCCCTTGTGTTTACCACCGGAATCTCTTCCTCCTCTGTCTTCAGCACAATATTGTCCCCGTCCAGGTAAATTCCCTGGTCAAGCTTTCGTACACTTGAGAAATATACTACCTTAGAGACCACATTTTTTCCAAATTCCCTCAGGGTTTCATCTTCATAGTTGAGTACACAGGTATCCTCCGGCCCCTGATTCTTTGTGATCAGTTCCTTCACACGTATGTATTCTTCCATTGTATGATGACGGTTCAAATGATCCTCTGTGATATTCAGGATCGCACTCACCCTGGGAGCAAATTGTTCGATCGTCTCCAGCTGAAAGCTGCTGATCTCCGCCACGGTGACTGTATCCTCCTTCATTTCCAGGGCTTTGGAAGTGTAGGGCGTTCCGATGTTTCCCACTACAAAAACGGAATCCCGGGCGTCTTTCATAATTTTGCCCAGAAGGGCTGTTGTTGTTGTTTTGCCATTGGTTCCTGTGATGGCAAGAACCTGCCCCTTACCTGTGCGGTAAGCCAGCTCCACTTCTCCCCAGACAGGAAGTCCCTGTTCATAAAAACTCTTTACCAGGGGAAGGTCCGTGGGCACTCCCGGACTTAGCACCACTAAATCCAGGCTCTTCTGCACCTCTGACGGAAGTTCTCCTGTATATACTTCTAAGCCGTAAGTCCCATCGGTTTTATGTACCACTGCCTCTTTGTCAGTCTCACTGTTGCCATCGTAAATAACAGGATGGGCACCAACTGCTCCAAGCAGGTCGGCAGCACCGATACCGCTCTTTCCGGAGCCGAATACCAGGACCTTTTTTCCTTTTAACTCCATAACCTTACCTCCTTATAATGCCAGAAGGGCAATAAGGCACAGGATGGCAGTGACAATGGAAAATACAGCTACCACCCGTGTCTCAGACCAGCCGCAAAGTTCAAAATGGTGATGAATAGGCGCCATCTTGAAAAATCTTTTCCCATGGGTGGCTTTAAAATATGTTACTTGTATCATAACTGAAAGTACCTCAGCCAAATAGATAAATCCAACGATCAAAAGAAACCAGGGCATCTGCATCATATACGCTGTTCCCGCCACGAATCCCCCAAGTGCCAGAGAGCCTGTATCTCCCATAAACACCTTTGCAGGATAAACATTAAAGAGCAAAAAGCCCATAAGCCCCCCCACAACCGCACAGGTGATCGGCTCAATGCCTGATTTCGTGCCGATTGAGACAACACTGAAAAACACTGCAACGATCAAGGTCACACTGGATGCCAGCCCGTCAAGTCCGTCTGTAAAGTTCACCCCGTTCACAGTTCCGATCACTGCCAAAAACAGTATGGGAATTGCCAGCCACCCTGCATTTAAGTAATGACCGCTCCAGAAGGGAATGCGCATTGCCAGTGAAACATCTGTATAGTTAATGATATAAAAAGCAAAAACTGCCGTCACAACTACCTGAAGAAGAAATTTCTGCCATGCCAGCAGTCCGTCTGAACGCTTCAGCACCACTTTCAGATAGTCATCTAAAAAGCCGATGATACCGAATCCCAAAGTCAGAAACAGCACCGGAATGATTTTCGGGTAATCTTTAATATAGAACAGAGCAGTAATAACCGTGGCGATTAAAAAAATCATACCGCCCATTGTAGGCGTACCAGCCTTTTTCAAATGGGACTGTACCCCTTCTACTCTCTCTGTCTGTCCCATCTTCAGTTTCCTCAGAAACGGAATGATGATTGGTCCTAATACAACACTGATCGCAAAAGAAATCAGCACCGGGATTACAATTTGAAACTCCATCCTCACACCTCTCATAATTCTTTCGTTTTTTATTAATTTTTTAGCATCTTCTAGTATAAGGCTTTTTTGCTGATTTATCAACCCTCAGTGGGCGTAGGCGTCACATTTTCTACAGGTGCTGTTTTCTCAATTCCCAGATAAGGCAGCACATTGTCAAAGATACTTCTGACAACAGGAGCGGCAATGGTCCCTCCGTAATACACACCTTGAGGATTGTGGATGATACAAAGTGCCAGTACCTGGGGATTTTCCGCCGGAGCAAATCCTAAAAAGGAAGAAATATAGCGGTTTGCACTTCTGGGCAGTGTCTGTGAGGTGGCAGTCTTGCCTCCGATGGTATAACCTTCAATCTTAGCATTTTTACCTGATCCCTCTGATACCACATGTTCCAGAATATACCGCACTGTCTCAGAGGTTTTTTCCGATACAATGCCTGACTCCACAGGATATTCAATCTTTTTCACATAAGTACCGTCAGGGCTTTGTACTGTAACTCCGAAATGGGGAGTTACTCTGTTTCCGCCGTTTATGAGGGAACTGACTGTAGTGGCAAGCTGTATGGGGGTGATCTGGAATGACTGTCCGAAAGCTACCGTTGCCAGCTCCACATCGCCCATGTTTTCCTTTTTATGCATGATGGTCCCTGCTTCCCCGGGCAGATCCACTCCTGTCTTTTTCAGCAGGCCAAACTGCTGGAAATATTTGTAATAATTGTCCACACCCAAACGTAGTCCCACCTCAATAAATACAGGGTTGCAGGAATTCTCTGCCCCCTTAAGAAAGTCTTCTGCCCCGTGACCGTTTCTGTTTGCACAGTGGATCCTTCTGTCATCCACCACCTTATATCCGGGACAGTAGAAAGAATCGTTAAGCGATACCACGCCTTCCTCAAGTCCTGCGGACATGGTGATGATTTTAAAGGTGGAGCCTGGTTCATAGGTATCATTAAGGCAAGGATTTCTCCACATCTGATTCAGCAGGTCCTGTTTCTCATTCTGGCTGAGGCCGGAAGTATCTGTGTCAGTATTCAATGTAAAAGGCTCATTTAAGTCAAATTCCGGAACATTGACACAGGCATAAATCTCCCCGTTCTGAGGATTCATGAGAAGGATTGAAACCCTGTCTGCCTGCTTTTCTTCCATTACTTTAAGAGCCGCCTGCTGGACAAATTCCTGAATATTGGCATCCAGGCTGATCTGAAGGTTGTCTCCCGCAACCGGGTCAATACGGCTTTCTCCGATTTCATCAATTTCCACCCCTCTTGCATCTGTAGTGGTAAGAATTTTTCCAGGCGTACCGCTTAAGATTTCCTCATATTTTACTTCCAGGCCAATAATCCCCTGGTTGTCTCCTCCTGTGAATCCCAGCACCTTGGATGCCAGTGAGGAATAAGGATAATATCTCTTGTAATCTTCGTCTACCTTCACCCCCGGAAGTTCATAGTCACGTATGGTATCTCCCACAGTTTTCTCCACATTTGTCTTGATCCTCTCAATAGAGGAAACTTTCTCAACCCTCTTGCGGATGGCAGCCTCATCCATGGATAACTCCTTGGAAAGTATGGATATCACCTTTTCCGGATCTTTGATCTGACTGTGGATGACAGAAATGGTACATACTGTCTTATTGGCTGCCAGAACCTTACCTTTCGCATCCAGGATCTGCCCTCTGGCAGCCTTGATATCACGCTCTCTTTCATGAAGGTCCTGAGCTTTTTCGTAATAGTAATCTGAGCGGAAGCCCATAAGGTAAACCAGTCTTCCTATCAGTCCCAGCAAAAGCAGTGTACAGCAGAGAAAAACCACCCACACCTTTTTCTTGTGGAATGTTTTATTTTTTTTCATAAAAAACCCCCGCAGAGATTGTCATAGTAATATATGACTCGTCTCTGCAGGGGTATTCTAAGTTTCTGGTTACTGTCATACAACAGTTACTCCAGACCGGCTTCCTCGTTGGTCAGACCTTCGCTTTCCATGTCATTTCCCTGGATGGGGTCTGAATCGTCCTCCAGCGGCCCCGGCACACTGGTGTCGGATACGGCTTCAGGAAGATTGCCCTCCGTACTGCCCGAAGTTCCCACATTCTGGGACATAATGTACTCTCCGTTGTCATCCAGCCGGTAATCTCCGTTTTCATCCAGAAGATAACCATTTTCGTCAATGCGGTTTCCTTCAAGGTCAATTCGGTTGCCCTCACCGTCCACCAGGTTTCCATATTCATCAACATCGGCTCCTGAGGTACTCTTCAGGTGACCGTTAAAGCCTTCCCAAATCTCTGTCTCAGGTACATAACCGTCAGATGCTTCATCAGGGGCAACATTCAGGTAAGGAAGCAATTCAGAAAGTATCCCCTGAGCGATATACTGGGGATAAGTACTGGTTGCCTGATCCTCTGCGTTAGGTTCATCCACTACCACATAGATAACTACTGCCGGGTTATCCACCGGCGCAAACCCGATAAAGGATACAAGATATTTCTTATTTCCCCGGGGAAGCTTCTCCGCTGTTCCTGTCTTACCCCCTGAGCTGTAGCCCTCCACTTTGGAGTAATGGCTGGTACCGCTCTCCACGCTGGCCTGCATGTAGCTGCGGATATCTGCGGATATATTGGAGGATATTGTCTGCTTGAGAAGCGTAGGCGTAATGTTTTTGATCACACCGCCGTTGCTGTCTTTAATCCTTGTGACAAGATGAGGCTGGTAATAATAACCTCCGTTGATGGCAGCGCACATGGCGTTGATCTCCTGGATCATAGTACAGGTAAATCCCTGTCCGAAAGCCGAGCAGGCAAGCTCAGTCTCGCCCATGGTCTCAGTGGTATGGATAATGCCTGCACCTTCATTTGGAAGGTCAATACCTGTCCTTGTCCCGAAATTAAACAGGCTCTGTGCTTTGATAAACTGTTCGTTCCCCATCTTGGCGGCTATCTGCATCATTCCGTCATTACAGGAATTAGCTATAACCTCTGATAAACTCTCTGTTCCATGAGCTCCCGGATAGGCAGCACACTTGATGGTGGTGATGCTTCCCTCAGCGCCGAAGTTCTGGAATCCATCGCACACAAAACTGTCATTGGAAGAGATTGCTCCTTTTTCAAGGGCTGATGCCATTACAATAGGCTTCACAGTGGAACCCGGCTCATAAGCATCTGTGATGCAGTAATTGCTCCACATAGAATTAAGTGCATCCACAGTCTCAGCATCATTCATTTTCTTAATTTCTTCTTCCGTATAAACATTTGACAAATCTCTGGGAGTATTGAGGTCATAGCGGTCGCCTCCGTCCATGGCAATGATCTCACCAGTGGAAGGATTTTCCACGATCACACCCACATTCTTTGCCCCCATCAGTTCATTGAAGCCGTTGACATACTTCTCTACGATCTGCTGTGCTCCGATATCAATGGTCGTCTCAATACTTTTTCCGTTTGTAGGTTCAATAATAGTCTGCTCCACATCAGAATTGTTGTTGAAATAACCGTACTGCCTGCCGTCAATTCCTGTAAGGGTACTGTTATAGTATCCCTCCAGGCCCCAGTCAGCCACGTCACGTTCAAAAGTAAATCCGATGGTATCGCAGGCTGTCTCATTAAACGGATAAATACGAAGATAATCCTCCTCGAACCATATCCCCTTAACATTGTTCCTTTCTTTTATCTGCTCAGCTGTCAGTACTGTTTCTTCCGGAACAGTGGTATATTCCTCAAAAGCTTTTTTCTCATCCATAGAGAGCTGCTTCTTAAGGATCTGGTACTGGCTGTTCTTCGTCTTTTCGGAGGTAAGCCTGGAACGGACATCCTCCTCATCCAGCCCCAATACTTCTGTAAGGGCCCGAACTGTAGGCTCCACATAATCCTCATCGGAATTCACTGCCTTACAGTCAAGGATGACATTGTAAACCTTATTGCTGGTTGCCAGAAGGTTTCCGTTCTTATCGTAAATGTCACCTCTCTTTGCCGGCAGCACACGGCTCTCATACTTCTGCTGGGCCTGACTTAGAACCTGCTTCTTGTACTTACTGCCGCTGGTGGCATTGATATACGTAATTCTGGCCGTCAAACCTACTAAAGCTAGTAACACCACTCCAAACAGCATTACTAGCTTCCTTCTCATTTGATAATTTATTTTTCTCTTTGGTTTTCTTTTCGTTCGATCTCTTTTATTGCTCAATCAATCACCTACTTTGAATCAGGTACATCCTGGTACTGTCTCACATAACTGTTTCCTTCTGTCCGGTATGTCATAACCTGCTCATCAGACGGATATTTCATACCTAAACGTCCGATTGCGATTTTCTTGATCGTTCTTAAATCCACATTTGAGGTAACCTGGCTGTAATAAGCATCATTGTCCTCTTTTAACTGTGTAAGCTCTGCTTCCAAAGTGGCTGCAGTCTTCATCCTCCCTGTAATCTCTGATTTAAGCTGGAGATAGTTAATACAGAAAAAGAGGATTGCCACTGATACTGCAGCAAGAAATACAACAAAACCCCGGCTCATCGTCATAGCCTTCTGACGGTTTTTCACAGCCTGCTTGCTAAGAGCCGGCTTCTGCTGCCGCACTTCCTGTACAGGCCGGGCCGCCGGCCTGCGGTTTCTCTGAGCAGGTACCTGTTCAGGATAATTCCTTCTTGCGGGTATTTCCTGAAGTCTTCTGGCGGTATTTCCTTCTACATACACTCCCTTATTGGTTCTGGCGGTATTTGAATTTCTTCTGGCTGTTGTCGTCCTGTTTGTCTTCGCCATTTTATGCCCCTTTAACTACTCCTGCAAATTATAATGTTCTCTCAAATATTCTCAGTTTTGCGCTCTTGGAGCGTGGATTCTCCTCCATTTCCTGTGAACCCGGAAGAATTGGTTTCCTGGTGATCACTTTGCCCTTTGGCTTCTTCCCGCACACACAAACCGGAAAATCAGACGGACAGGTACAAGGATTCTCATTTTTCCGAAAAATCGTCTTCACGATCCGGTCTTCCAGTGAATGGAAAGTAATAATGCAGATCCTGCCGCCGTCATCCAGCATATCGATCATTCCGTCCAGGGATTCCCGTAATACGTCAAGCTCCCGGTTCAGCTCTATGCGGATAGCCTGAAACGTCCGCTTAGCCGGATGACCGCCGCTGACCTGTATTTTCATGGGTATGGCCCTTCGTATGATCTCTGTCAGTTCCCCTGTTGTCTTAATGGGTGACTGCGCTCTGGCAGCCACAATATGTTTCGCTATATTCTTTGCAAATTTATCTTCTCCGTAATCACGAATGATACGGTACAATTCTTTTTCTTCGTAGCCGTTGATAATGTCTCCGGCTGTCAGTGACTGCCTCTGGTCCATTCTCATATCCAGCGGTGCATCTGTGCGGTAGGTAAAACCGCGCAGCTCATTGTCAAGCTGATAGGAAGATACTCCCAAATCAAGGAGAATCCCGTCTACTTTATGGATTCCTCGGGCTTCCAACTCATGTACCATGTAACAATAATTGCTGCGAATGATCGTCGCCTGTCTGTAGGCGGCCAGCCTTTCACTCGCAGCAATTATTGCATCTTGGTCCTGATCTATGCCAATAAATCTCCCCTTGGCAGAAAGTCTTTTACATACCTCCAGGGCATGTCCCGCTCCTCCTAAAGTTCCATCCACGTAGATTCCCTCAGGCTTTACCCTTAAGCCCTCAATGGTTTCTTCCAGCAATACAGATTTGTGATTAAATTCCATTTCCGTCTCCTGTTGGATTTGACTTTGCGTAATGCTCAAATGACAATACCCATTTCCTGCATACCCTCTGCAATACTATCCATATCGTCATAATTACAATTCTCGCTCCACTTCTCTTTGCTCCAGACTTCTATACGGTTCAGATTTCCCGTCAGTACCACATCCTTATCCAGACCAGCGAACTCCCGTAACGTCTGAGGTACGAGAATTCTCCCCTGCTTGTCCAGCTCACAGGTTGTAGCGCCTGCCACAAAGAATCGTGAGAAGGTTCTTGCGTTTTTATTTGTAAGTGGTAATGCTCTGAGCTTCTCTTCAAAGGCTCCCCATTCATCCATAGGATAAATGGAAAGACAACCATCCAGTCCTTTGGTCAGTACAAACTCTTCCCCTAAGAGTTCCCTGAACTTAGACGGGATAATCATACGCCCCTTAGCGTCGATTGTGTGATTGTATTCTCCCATGAACATGTGACTCACCTACTCTCATGAAGTACGAATCTCCCCTTCGTACTTCCTGGGCGCAAATGGTTTTGTCTGCCACTTTCCCTCCATTCGCCACCACTATTCTCCACTTTCTACCACTTATGTGCTTATTCTAAACCATTTAGGCTGAAAATACAAGTGGCAATCAGAGATTTTTTTTATTTAGAAGAATGTTAACAATTTTGAAATACAGCGTAATGATGGGCAAAAAGGCCCAAAAAAGCAGGAAATCCCATGCTTGTGCACAGTATTTCCTGCTCTTTTATACCTTCCGGTTTTAATTGGTAATTTATACCACTGTTCAGATCAAAAGCACTCTGAACTTATCTTCTTCATCTGCTTTCAATCTGAAAAGTGGTGACTCATCCCATTTCCTGATATCCTGCGATCAGTTTATCAAGCTTCTGGCTTATCCTCAGATTCTTCTGAATATCCTTCCGGCTGGATATCCTTCCATTGAGTTTCCTCTGAAGTCTCCTGATCTTCAGAAGTAATCTCCTGCGCTTCCTCTGAAGTCTCCTGGATCGTCTCAACTCTGCCCTGTGTTTCCTCCGGTTCCCCAGGGGCTTTGTGGGCATCACCTTGTACTTCCTCTGAGCTCTCATGGTTTTCCTCAGCATCGTTCTGCGTTTCCTCTGCCTCTTCTCTTGCTTCATGAGCTTTTTCTCTCCTGCGCTTACGTACTGCCGCCCGCTTTTTCACCATGATACGGCGCACGATCACAATTATGCCGAAAAAGAAAAACAGGAAGGCAGACACTATTTGGGAAACTGCAATTTTCGTTCCGGGAAACAAAAGCTGGTCAGTCCTGAGCCATTCAATGAAAAAGCGCCCGAACCCATAGCCAGCAAGATACTCCATGATAAGTTCACCCTGAAACAGCTTTTTTCTTCTCCAAAACATTAAAAACAGGAGAAGAACAAGACACCAAATGCTCTCGTAAAGAAATACAGGGTGTACCTGAATGTAAGAAATCCCATTGTCTGTAATAAGATTTTCCCGCATCTGCGATGTCACTTCACTGGCTCTGACGGCGGATAAAGGCAGCTGCATGGCCAGACTGCTGTCGGTATATTCCCCGAAGGATTCCCGGTTAAAAAAGTTTCCCCATCTTCCTATTATCTGACCGATGAGAATTCCCATACTGGCAGTATCTGCCATCTTCCAGAAAGGAAGCTTACGTATGCGGCAGAATAAAGCAGCGGCAAGCAATCCTCCCAGAAGTCCCCCATAGATAGCCATCCCTCCGCTTCGGGTATTAAAAATCTCAAGAATATTCCCTTTATAAAGGTTCCAGGAAAAGCATACATAATACAGGCGGGCGCCTGCTACAGCCGCGATCAGGGAAATTATCACCATGTCAAGATACATGTCCTGATTCTCATTGCTGCGTTTCGCCTCCAGCACCACAAAGGCTATGCCAAGAAGCATTCCCACTGCAATCAGGATTCCATATATTGTGATTTCAAAACCAAAAATGTGGAGGGATTTCCCTACATAATCCAGTTCCAGTCCCAAATGCGGGAAACGAATTGACATATCCATACAGCACCTTAATTATACGTTGAACCGGAATAAAATTACATCGCCGTCCTGAACAACGTATTCCTTTCCTTCCATACGCACCAGGCCCTTTTCCCTGGCTCCGGCATAAGAACCGCAGTCCAGAAGGTCCTGATAATTGACAACTTCCGCCTTGATAAAGCCTCTCTCAAAATCTGTGTGGATTTTCCCTGCTGCCTGGGGCGCTTTCGTTCCAATCCTGATGGTCCATGCCCTTGTCTCGTCCTCCCCTGATGTAAGAAAGCTCATAAGCCCCAGAAGACGATAGCTGGCTCTCACCAGTTTCTCAAGTCCGGACTCTTCCAGTCCTAAATCCTCCAGGAACATCTTCTTCTCTTCCTCGTCCAGCTCAGCGATCTCCTGCTCGATCTGGGCGCAGATCACAAAGATTTCGCTATTCTGCTCCTGGGCA
The DNA here is from genome assembly GCA_030524175.1 of Eubacteriales bacterium. Taxonomy (GTDB): domain Bacteria; phylum Bacillota; class Clostridia; order Lachnospirales; family Lachnospiraceae; genus Blautia_A. The sequence goes on along the minus strand of JAUNHC010000048.1, from coordinate 16,528 downwards.
TATTTACGTACTGCCTGCACGTATTCATTGGAAGCACCGTCATCCCCCAGATCATCTTCTGCCACATTTGCAGCATAGATCACAGGTTTCCAGGTCAGGAGATTGTAGGTTCCCATCCAGGTTTCCTCATCCTCATTCTCCAGTTCCATAGTGATAGCCATCTTGCCGTCCTCCAGGTAAGCCTTGATCTTACCCAGAAAATCCAGTTCTTTGGCAGCATCTTTATCCATACGTGCTGTCTTTGTCACCTTGGCTATCCTTCTTTCCAGGATTTCCAGATCAGAGAAGATCAATTCCAGATTAATAGTCTCTATATCACGGAGAGGATCAATATTTCCGTCCACATGCACCACATTGGAATCCTCAAAACAGCGCACTACATGCACAATCGCATCAACTTCACGGATGTTGGCCAGAAATTGGTTTCCCAGGCCTTCTCCTTTAGACGCACCCTTTACAAGTCCCGCAATATCTACAAATTCTATCACTGCCGGAGTCACCTTCTTAGACTGGTAAAAATCCCCCAGAAGCTTAAGCCTTTCATCAGGCACCGTCACCACACCCACGTTAGGGTCGATGGTGCAAAACGGATAATTGGCTGATTCAGCCCCTGCCTTTGTCAGTGAATTGAATAATGTACTCTTTCCTACATTTGGTAAACCTACAATACCGAGCTTCATAGCAAGTCCCTTTCCTTCTACATAATATTAACCTTATTGCTGACTGTGCTTTATCCTCACAGCTATGTGTAATCCTGCGCAACAGCCGTACCCTGCCTTAACTGTTACAATTCTACAATATCTTCCAGATATTTTACCATATCAAAACTTTATAAGCAAGACCGCCGTAACGGGTCTCCTAATCCCTGGACATGATCATAAGAAGACTTCCCTTCTCAAACGTCACCCTTGCCTCATCCTGAATGATCTCGTTGCTCACTGTCAGGCCGCTGTCCGACACAGTAAGATAGTGGCCGTTCAGCGGATACTTGAATCCCTCCAGAACAACCCCGGGCACATCTCCGCCAACAGGAAAAAATGATACAAACCTGCCGAATTGCCCGGACTTATGGAGAACAGTACCGCTTTGGATCAGCGTCACGTAATTGTGCGCATCTGCCATCACAATATTTACGCCCTTTTTCTGTCCGAAGGATAAAAGGCCCAAATTGGCAAGCATATGGTCCAGACGGCTTCCCATTGTACCCAGAAGAGCTATCCCTTGTGCCCCTCTGTCAATGGCAAGATTCACTGCAGATTGTGTATCTGAATCATCCTTCTCCGGCTTCAGACGCTTTATTTCCATATCTGCTGCCTTGTCCAGGTATTCCCGTCCCTCCCGGGAAAGGCTGTCGAAATCTCCTACAGCAATATCAGGCTTTATTCCCGTTTTCATAAAAAATTCCAGACCCTTGTCTGCAGCAATAAGTCTCAAATTACCTTTTCCTGCTTTTTCCTGTAATTTCTCCAAAAAATCGAGGGCAAAATCTTCCTGGATATTGCCCCCGCTTACAATCACTGTATCTATCATTTTGTTCCTCATTCGATCGTCTTACTGATATCTTCGATTTTCTTTTTGATGCGTCTCACACTGCCCTTAAGGTCACCGTTGAACACACAAGAACCGGCAACAAGAAGATTGGCACCTGCTTTTATGACAGTCTCCAGAGTCTCATCATTGATTCCGCCGTCTACCTGGATATTTACATCAAGTCCTTCTTCCTCAATAAGCTCACGAAGCTCAGAAATTTTTTCCGTACAATCATCTATATACTTCTGACCGCCAAACCCCGGCTGCACGGTCATCACAAGTACAGTGTCCACATCCCTGAGAAGATGGCTGATATCATTCACCGGTGTGGCCGGCTTGATGGATACGCCAGCCTGAACGCCTGCATCCCGTATCTGTTCAATCGTCCGCTCCAAATCCTCACATGCTTCGGCATGGACAGTAATGGAATCTGCCCCACAGTCAACAAAATCCTGGATATATCTCTCAGGGGCTGAAACCATCAGGTGCACATCGAAAAACATTTTAGATTCCTTGCGGATAGATTTGATGACCGGCATCCCAAAAGAAATACTGGGCACAAAATCACCATCCATCACATCAATATGCAGCCACTCTATTCCCTCATTTTCCAAAATCTTTATCTGATCGCCCAGGCGGTTAAAATCCGCCGATAAGATGGAAGGGCATAACTGATACATAATTAGTATCTCCTTTTCTCTTTTAATTCTTCATGCAGGCCCAGGTAATCCTCATATCTAAGTCTGCTGATCTCATGTTTCTCCAATGCTTCCTTTACTGCACATCCCGGTTCATGGATATGCCTGCATTCATTAAAACGGCATTGGCCCTCATATTTCCGGAATTCACGGAAATACCCTTTCAGTTCCTGCTCCTCCATATCTGTAAGGGATAAGGAGGAAAAGCCAGGCGTGTCCATGAGAAAGGTATCCTTCTCTATGGGAATCACCTGGGAATGGCGGGTGGTATGACGTCCCCGCTTCAGCTTTCTGCTGATTTCCCCGGTCTCCATCAGGATTTCTCCCTGAAGACAGTTGGTAAGTGAGGATTTCCCCACTCCGGACGGACCGGCCACCACTGTGGTCTTCCCTTTAAGGATCTCCCTGATCTCCTCCAGTCCGTCTTCGTTTAGGGCACTGGAAAGGACTACCTGATATCCACAGTTATTATAAGTCTCATATAAATACTCAAGTTCCCCTTCAGCAGCAAGATCCTTTTTATTAAAACATACCACCGCCGGAACTCCCTGCTGCTCCATCATAATAAGAAACCGGTCAAGGAGCAGGAAATTAGGTTTGGGATTCTCCATAGCGAATATAACAAGAGCCTGGTCAACATTGGCAACTGCCGGTCTGATAAGAGCATTTCTTCTGGGAAGTATTTCCGTAAGACTTCCCTCTTTCTCTTTCTCATCCAGCACCGTTATTTCCACGTTGTCTCCAACCAGAGGTTTCTGGTTATCCTTCCGGAAAATCCCTTTTGCCTTACATTCATATATATCACCGTCTTCTGCGTAAACATAATAGAATCCGGCAATTCCCTTTATGATTTTACCTTGCATGCATTACTCTGCCTTTTCAAATTGTACCGGATAGTGTCCCAGTTCCTCATATTGACCGTCTCTCTGCTCTGACAGGTATAAGGTTCCCTCACTGACACCCGGGGCCCCTGTTATGTCAAGCTGATACGGGAACTGAAGCTGCTGTCCGTCCACCACTCTGGTAGCTGTAGGCTGTCCGTTCACATCCTGGACCAGCTCCAGGCGTACAAGACCGCCCTGATATCCTGTAGGCGTGTTCAGACGCTGAGTACATTTCCAAATCTCTCCGGCAGCCGCTGCTGCATTGGTGTCTGTATTCTGAGCCTGTGTGTTCTGTGCATTCTCAGCCTCTTCCGTATTGCCTGCTGCCCCCGGCTCCTGGTTTCCTGTGCTTACCGTAATGGTAATAGGCAGGTCTGGATCAGCATAGGAATAAGCCTCCGGATCCTGGGAAATAACTTCATCCACTGCCACGTCCGGGTTTCTCTCTTCTACGATATTAATATCTATAAATTTGCCCAATGTAGTGAGGGCATCATTCTTAGTCATCCCCACAACGCTTGGAACCTCGGCACTGTCTTCGTAATAAACCCCGCGGCTGACCACCAGGGTGACAGTATCCCCGGATTTAGCTGTAGTGCCTGATTCTGGGGTCGTATAGTAAACATAACCAGGGTCAACGATAGGATAACCCTCCTCATCCAGTTCGCTGTACTCCTTCTGTACAGTCACGTTAAGGCCCATGTCCTCAAGCATTTGCTGGGCTTCAACACCAGTGCGGCCGTCCAGTTCAGGAATGGTGACCTCCTGGGCGCCCTTGCTCACATAATATTTCAATGTGGAATAAGCCTGTACCTTTGTTCCCTCCGGGATATCCTGTGATGATATTCTTCCTTTTTCCTGCACAGATGCCTCTTCACCCATAGGCTGGATTCCGATATGCATCTCATTTGTGATAGTCCTTGCCTCTTCTTCTGTTTTTCCTACAATGTTAGGCACAACCACCATGCTGTCGTCTTCCGTGTTCTGCTCATCCTGTGGCTGGTTCTGTTCCGTATCCGGCTCTGAACTTCCTCCGATCAATCCGGAAGCACGCCCGATAAATATGATCAGCACAATAAGAAGGATAGCCCCTGCCACAAGAGCAGCGATGGTCAGCGCCCTGCCTGCGCTCCTGTTCTTCTTCCGCCGTTTATTTTTCGTCTGTTTTTGTTTCCTGCGCTTATAAGACTCATCGTCATCTGAGTCATCATAATCCGTATCGTAAACCTCTTCCTCCAGATCCTCCACCTTTGGCTTTGCCGGCTGCTTGGGGGAATGCTTGATCTCCCCTAATTCCTCGTCCGAGATCACTACTGTTTTAGCATCATTGTCAAGGGAGGAGTGCTTCACAAAATCGCCCTGAGGGTCGATAAGGGAATGCTTCAGATCTGCGATCACCTCTTCCATACGCACATAACGCCTGTCTACGCTTTTCTGTGTACATTTAAATATGATCTGCTCCAGACTGTAAGGCAATTCAGGTGCGAACACACTTGGAGGCACCATTTCTTCCTGAAGATGCTTGATAGCGATCGCCACAGTTGTGTCGCCGTCAAAAGGAACCTTCCCTGTGACCATCTCATACAGGGTGATCCCCAGTGAATAGATATCACTCTTCTCATCACTGTAACCGCCCCGCACCTGTTCCGGTGAACTGTAATGGACAGATCCCATCACATTGGAGCTGATCGTATTTGACGAAGCAGCCCTTGCGATACCGAAATCTGTAACCTTTACTTTTCCGTCTGTAGAGATAATAATATTCTGGGGTTTTACATCACGATGAACAATTCCATGACTGTGGGCTGCTTCCAGTCCCATAGATACCTGGATGGCGATGCTGGTAGCTTCTTTGATGGACAGCCTACCCTTCTTGGTAATATATTCCTTCAGGGTAATGCCTTCGATCAGCTCCATGACAATATAATAGACGCCCTCGTCATCCCCTACATCAAACACATTGACAATGTTGGGATGTGTAAGCCCTGCTGCAGCCTGAGCCTCGCTTCTGAATTTCCGGATAAAGGTTGTGTCCTCCCGGAATTCCGGTTTTAAGACCTTGACTGCGACATACCGGTTCAGCTTGTGATCCTTTGCCTTATAGACATCAGCCATTCCGCCGGTACCGATTTTTCCTAATATCTCATAGCGTTCCGCTATAATCATTCCCGTCTTCAACATTTTTCCACCTCATTTGTGAATGGTTCTATCAATACAATTGCAATGTTATCCTTGCCGCCGTTTTGGTTCGCTTCCCGCATGAGAGCCTCACCCTTCTGGGTCAGGTCTGTATCCGGGTTCAATATGATTTCTTCCATTTTATGGTCCTCTACCATGTTGCTCAAACCATCGGAACACATCAGGATAATGCATTTCTGTTCAAGCTTCAGGTCAAAGAAATCAATATCTACTGTTCTCTCAGCTCCCAGCGCTCTTGTGATGATATTTTTATCCGGATGGTTTTTCGCTTCGTTTGCATTGATCTCTCCCATCCTTACCATCTCCTGCACTAATGAGTGGTCTTTTGTTACCTGATGAATCTGCTCTTGTACCACGTAGAGGCGACTGTCCCCCACATTAGCAACATAAGCGTAATGCCCCACTACGGTAGCCACAACGATCGTGGTACCCATACCCCGCAGGCCTTCATCGCTCTGTGCCTGGTCTATGATTTCCGTATTTGCAGTCTCTATGGCATGACGGATTACCTTAATAGGATTAAAATCCGCATCTTCCCGAATTTCGTCTACCAGAATCTCGACAGCATGGGAGGATGCAAAATCACCGGCATTATGGCCGCCCATTCCATCCGCAACGACAAACAGGTTAGGAAGATTTCCCACAGGGCTCTCAGAGACAAATACATAGTCCTGATTCATCTTCCGCTTCTGTCCTACATCAGTAGCTGAATATATCCTCATGTCACTTCTCGCTTTCTGTTTTTTCCAAATAACTCTTTCTCAGTTGCCCACAGGCACCGTCAATATCGCTGCCCATTTCCCTTCTAATAGTAACATTTATTCCGCATTTTTCAAGTTTTATTTTAAAATTCTCCACAGCCTGGCGTGTGGAACGTGCAAAAGAACGTTCTTTTATGGGGTTTACAGGAATGAGATTGACATGACAGTTTATGCCGCGGATTCTGCCCGCCAATTCTTCTGCATCCTCGTCCGTATCGTTGACACCTGCCACAAGGCTGTATTCAAATGTGATCCTCCTGCCCGTCTTCTCAAAATAATTCCTGCATGCCTGCAAAACTTCGTCCATACTGTATTTCCTGGCAATAGGCATGAGTTCCTGCCGTTTTATGTCATTGGGGGCATGAAGGGACAGAGCCAGTGTGATCTGCAGTTTCTCCTCTGCCAGATCGTTCATCCTGGGCACAAGTCCGCAGGTGGACACTGTGACATTTCGCTGGCTGATATGAAGTCCCCCATCTTCCGTGAGGATATGGACAAAACGTAGAAAATTATCATAATTATCCAGGGGTTCTCCTGTACCCATAACCACAACATTGGACACCCGCTCTCCTGTCTGTGCCTGGATCCTGTAAATCTGGTCAAGCATCTCTGATGCCAGAAGATTCCTGGTAAGCCCCCCTATTGTGGATGCACAGAAACGGCAGCCCATACGGCAGCCTGCCTGAGAAGAAATGCAGACAGAATTTCCATGCTTATATCCCATCAATACGCTCTCTATCACATTTCCGTCACTTAAGCGGAAGAGATATTTTCTTGTGCCGTCTATTTCGGATATCTGTACATCTGCCGTCTCCAACGCTGTAATAGGATATGCCTTAAGCTTCTCTCTCAGGCCCTTAGGCAGATTTGTCATCTCGTCATAAGAAGTCACCAGGTGCTCGTGAAGCCAGCTATATATCTGTTTTGCCCGAAAGGGCTTGTCCCCAAGTTCTGTCATCAAGGTCTTTAATTCTTCTATTGTCATCGACTTAATATCTGTCATATTCTCTCCTCTGTAACTTCTTCCCAAAACCATACCCAGGATTCCCAGGGCTTCCCTGCCCCCTATTTTCTCCTGAATTTCGCGAGAAAGAACCCGTCTGTTTTGTGGACACCGGGAAGCAGCTGCAGATATCCAAGCCTGGTAGTTTCCGAATGCAGTTCTTCCGGAAGATAGGGATCCAGACTCTCCAGACGGAAAGGATAGTTATTTAAAAACCACATCATATTTTCTTCATTTTCTTCTTTGGCTATGGTGCAGGTACTGAACACCAAAGCTCCTCTCGGCTTCACATACTCGGAAGCCCTGTCCAGTATGGTCCTCTGGAGAATCACAAGTTCATCCTGTTTCTGAGGTGCTGCCCGGTATTTGATCTCAGGTTTTTTGCCGATCACTCCATACCCGGAACAGGGCACGTCTGCCAGAACAATATCTGCCTTGTACTCCGAGTCCACATCAAATACTGTGGCATCCTGAACTTTTGCCTGGACATTGATGGAACCGGTACGCTGGATATTCTCCTCAATGAGATCCACCTTATACTGGCTTACATCCCTGGCATCCACGGTCCCGTAGCCTTCCATCTTATCTCCCATATGCAGGCTCTTTCCTCCCGGTGCTGCGCAGAGATCAATGACGTAATCCCCTCTTTTAGGGGCTGCCGCCTCTGCCACCAGCATAGAGCTTACATCCTGTACCTGGATTTTCCCCTGGATAAAAGCGTCCAGTGTCAGAATATGGTTAAAACCTGAAATCTGATAGGCATAGGGCAGATAAGGCGCAGGAGACACTTCCACGCCTTGGTCAATAAGACTTTGATAAATTTCCTCCTGGGAACTTCTGTAGGTGCGGCACCGCACTGTCAAAGGCTTTTCAGTCAGAAAATCCTTAAGCATTATCTCTGTTTTTTCTTCTCCGTAATCTCCAAGCCACCTGATAACCAACTGTTCAGGCATAGAATATTTTACCGAAAAATGCCTTACCAGGTTCTCTTCCCGGGAAGGATATGTAAAGCCGTCAATCTCTCTTGCTATTGTGCGCAGAACACCGTTGACAAAAGGCTTCAGATTATAGAAGCCTTTTCTCTGGGCCAGTTTCACCGCCTCATTGCACACCGCGCTGTCCGGAACACTGTCCATGAATTTCAGCTGATACACAGCGCTTCTCAGTATTTCCCGGATAGTAGGCTTCATCTTATCCACTGTGATCTTGGAAAAAGAATCAATGATATAATCAATCAGAATCCTGTATTCCAGTGTGCCCTCACACACCCTGGTGATAAAAGCACGTTCCTGCTTTGGCAGGAACTGATGCTTGGAAAGGGCATTCCGTATAGCAATATGGCTATGCTGCCCTTCCTCTTCGATTTCCAGCAATATTTCCAGGATCATTTCCCTGGTATTAATTCCATTAATCACGGTTTCTTCCTCCGGCCAGTATGATAAGTCTTAAAAGCTGCAAAATGGAAGATGCCAGCGCTGCAACATAGGTAAGGGCAGCCGCAGTCAGAACCTTCCTCGAGCCTGCCACCTCTTCCACTCCCAGGATCCCTGTGCTCTCCAGCATCTTCAAAGCCCTGGAGGAAGCATTAAACTCCACCGGGAGGGTCACAAGCTGAAATAATACAGCCAGGGAAAACAGCACAATGCCCACCGTGAGCAATGGACGTATGGAAAAAATCAATCCCGCCAAAAATAACGGCCAGGATAGAGTTGAACCGATATTTGCCACAGGTACAATAGCTGAACGCAGATTCAGAGGTGCATAATTCGTAGCATGCTGTACAGCATGACCGCATTCGTGGGCGGCCACCCCTACAGCTGCAAGGGAAGTACGGTTATAAACATCCTCGGAGAGACATACTTTCTTTGTCCTGGGATCGTAATGGTCTGTCAGGCTTCCTGAAATGGGAACCACCTGTACATCCGTGATACCAGCTGAACGCAGAACTCTCTGTGCTGTTTCTGCCCCGGTAAGGCCAGATGCACTGCGTACCTTTTTATAAACAGAAAAGGTGCTCTTTAACTTTGCAGATGCTGCCAGTGACAGCAGCATACCAATAATCAAAAGAAAATAAGTGGGGTCAAACCCAAAAAAGCCATAACGATATCCGTACATACTATCACTCCTTATGATCAGTGAATCTTATTCCGTTTTCCATTTTGAACCCACGGAGAAACGCTTCTGCTCCCATACGCTTCTTTCCCTCCAGCTGAATCTCTGTGAGAATCAGGATTCCGCTGCCGCAGGCCACATGGATTCCTTCTTTATCAGCCTGGATGACAGTACCCGGCTCCGCACTGCTCTCACCGCTGCCGATCCGACTTTTCCAGACTTTCAATGTCTTACCTTTCAGGAAGGTGTAAGCACTGGGCCAAGGATTCAAACCTCGTACAAGACGCTCCAATTCTTCTGCACTTTTGTTAAAGTCCATAAGTCCCATCTGTTTCGTTATCATGGCTGCATACGGTGTGGGGCTGTCCTGGGGCTGCTTCTCATACACAGCAGTCCTGTCAAAGATTGAGGGCAATGTCCGTACTAATAATTGTGCCCCGGCTTCTGACAATTTATCAAACAAAGTTCCGCCTGTCTCCTCAGGTGACAGTTCAACCACAGTTCTGGAAATCATATCTCCTGTATCAAGACCTGTTTCCATCTTCATGACCGTTACTCCTGATTCTTTCTCTCCGTCAATGACTGCCTGCTGGATCGGAGCTGCCCCCCGGTATTTTGGAAGGAGCGAAGCATGAATATTGATACATCCAAACTCCGGCATTTCAAGGATTACTTTGGGTATGATCTGTCCAAAAGCAGCCACCACAATAATATCCGGCCCAATACTCTTTAGAGTTTCAAGAAATTCCGGATCCCGTACCTTCTCAGGCTGGTATACAGTAATGCCATGCTTCAAAGCCTCTTCCTTCACCGGCGTAGGCGTAAGTGTCTTTCCTCTGCCTTTCGGCTTATCCGGCTGTGTCACAACTCCGGCCACTTCGTAACCTGCCTCCACCATGGCACGCAAAGGCGCCACTGCAAAATCGGGTGTCCCCATATATACAATTTTCATGCAGATTCCTCCAATCTTCACCTATTCTTCATCATCGTCATAGGTTACCTGGTGAAGCTCTCCCTCCACCAGCTCTGTGTACATTTTTCCGTCCAAGTGGTCGATTTCATGACAGAAGGCACGTGCCAGAAGTTCCTCCCCTTCATAAATAACCTCTTCCATATTAATATCCAGCGCCTTAACCTTTACATGATTTGGACGAGTGACCTGGCCTGCCATTCCGGGTACACTTAAACATCCCTCATCACCAGTCTGTTCTCCGGATGATTCCAGAATTTCCGGATTGATCAAAACAATGGGGCCTTCTCCCACATCAATTGTCACAATTCTTTTAAGTATGCCCACCTGAGGTGCCGCTAATCCCACACCCATGGCGTCATACATAGTGTCCAGCATGTCCACGATCAATTCTCTGATGCGCGGTGTCATTTCCTGCACCGGCCTGCTTGTTTTCTTTAATACGGGGTCTCCCTCTGTTCTGATAGTTCTAAGTGCCATTTTTCTTTCTCCCTTTCTTTTACTGGTATGCAAGCTGTTTGGGATTTTCTCCTTCTTTTAAACGTCCCAATCGTCACGTAAAATCAAACTGTATGTATATTTTTTTGAATCCGGAATTTATCTCTATATATTTCTCTAATTTATCTTTTACTGATATAAGGAAACTGTAATCCTCATGCTTCAGGTAGATCACCTGTTTATATATGTCTTTTACCTTGCCCACTGCCGCAGAGGCCGGTCCGATAAGATGCAGATCCTTTTCAGGGTGGATCTTGCGGACAAACAGACCGATATAATGCATAGCCTGTGCGAGAATCCCTTCTTCCGGACAGGCTCCCAATATGGCTAGCATATGGGACGCAGGCGGATAGTCCAATAATGTGCGGTAACTCATTTCCTCCTGGTAAAAAGCATCATAATCCTGGACGGCAGCGGCCTTGATGCTGTAATGATCCGGCTGGTAAGTCTGGATCACCGCCTCCCCGGCTGTCCTGCCTCTTCCTGAGCGCCCAACTGCCTGAGCCAACAGTTGGTAGGTCCTCTCAGCGCAACGGTAATCCTCCGCATTAAGGGAAAGGTCTGCAGCGATCACTCCCACAAGAGTTACATGGGGGAAATCATGCCCTTTCACGATCATCTGGGTTCCAATGAGCACATCTGCCTCATGTGCCGCAAATGCAGCCAGTATGTTTTCGTAGCTTCCCTTATTTCTGGTGGTGTCATAATCCATGCGCAGTACCCTGGCTTTAGGGAAATTCTTCAGTATCACCTGCTCTATCTGCTGTGTCCCTGCCTTGAATCCGCCGATGTAAGGCGAACTGCAGACCGGACATTGATCAGGCTTTCGTATCTCGTACCCGCAGTAGTGACAGACAAGACGTCCGTTGTTGTGCTCAGAAAGAGACACATCACAATGGGGACATTTCATCACATTTCCGCAGGAACGGCAGGACACAAACCCAGCATACCCTCTGCGGTTAAGGAACACCATGGACTGCTCACCTTTTTCAAGGCGGAGACTGAGAGCATCCTTAAGCTTTCCGCTTAAAACAGAGCGGTTCCCTGCTTTTAATTCTTCCCTTAAATCCACAATTGATACCTGCGGAAGAGGACGTTCTCCATATCGTGCATTAAGCTTTATAAGACCATATTCCCCTGACATCGCCCTGCTGTAGGATTCCAGCGACGGTGTGGCAGAACCCATCACCACATAAGCGCCTTCCATTTCTGCACGCTTTACAGCTGTCTCTCTGGCATGATAGCGGGGACTGTTCTCGCTTTTATAGGTGGGCTCATGCTCTTCATCAATAATAATAATACCCAGTTGTGAAAATGGTGTGAAAAGAGCAGAACGAGGTCCAACCATAACCTGAATCTCTCCCCGCTTTGCTCTCTTAAACTGATCATAGCGTTCCCCCTGGGAAAGCCTTGAATTCAGCACAGAGACTTTTTCCCCGAAGCGTCCGCAGAACCGCTTTACGGTCTGATATGTAAGGGCGATCTCAGGAATAAGCACAATAGCCTGCCTGCCCTGGGAAAGCACGTGCTCTATGAGCTTCATGTAAACCTGAGTCTTTCCGCTGCCGGTAACTCCGCTTATGAGCATTGGCCTGGGAGAAGGTTTTTCCCATTCCTTAAGGATGCCGTCCACAGCTTCCTGCTGTTCCCGGTTCAGCACCGTATCCTCATCTTTCGGAACTGCACTGCCGTCCACCGGCATACGGTAAATTTCACTGTACTCTAACCTGATGACACCCTGATCCGCAAATTTCTTGATCACTGTGCTTGTGGTTCCCAATTCCCTGGATGCCTGGGTGTAATCAATTCTCTCTGACCCCAGCAGTGCTTCCAAAAGCCTTGCCCTTGCCTTGCACCTGCCTCCCTGCAGGCGCGCCAGCAGCTTTTCAGCCTCCTCCCTTGGAACATTAAGGCAGATATATCTTTTCTCTTTTGCCTTAATCTTCTCCTGGATAGGAAGTACAGTCTTCAAAGCCTGGATCATAGTAGAACCATAATTTTTACGCATCCAGGACGCCAGGGCGATAAGCCTTGACTCTGTAGTCTCCTCATCGCTTATCAGACCCTGGATCTTCTTCATTTTACCAGTCTCAAACCTGGGTTCCTCTGAGAGCCCCACCACATATCCCTTGCGGACATGATTTCCGTTTCCGAAGGGGACTGAAGCAACCATTCCCACTTGTATTTCCTCCTCCAGATCCCGGGGGACTATATACTGGAAGCTCCGGTCCACCTTTTCGTGGGAAATGTCAATAATAATATCAGCATAAATCATCCATTTACTCTTTCTTTATCTTCCGGCCAGGATATCAGCGATAAGAACCCGCTCATCCATAGGGTATTTCTTCCCTTTGATCTCCTGGTAATCTTCATGGCCCTTACCTGCAAGGACAATAATATCTCCCGGCTCCCCGTTGTGGATTGCATATGCAATGGCTTCCTTCCGGTCAATAATCTCCACATATTTTCCCTCTGTCTTTGCCATTCCCACTTTGATATCGTCTATGATGGCCTGGGGTTCTTCATTCCGCGGATTGTCAGAAGTGATCACAGTCAGATCCGCCAGACGCCCGGACACTTCTCCCATCTCATAACGGCGCAGCCTGGATCGGTTTCCGCCGCAGCCAAACACACATACAAGCCTGTGAGGATGATATTCCTTAAGGGTAGTCAGCAGACTCTCCAATGCCATGGCGTTATGTGCATAGTCTATCATCAGCGTAAAGTCCTCAGAAACCTTCACCATCTCGATCCGGCCTTTCACCTTCGCCACCTTAAGAGCCTTTATGATATTTTCTTCTGAAACATCGAAATGACGGCAGATGGCTATTGCCGTCAGGGAATTGTAAATACTGAATTTGCCCGGTATATCTATCTCAACCGGAAAATCAAGAAGTCCCTTTAGCTGATAGGAAATCCCAAGGTATCCCTTTCCGCCCACCAGTTGTGCATCCTCCGCCCGCAAATCCGCTTCAGGTGAGAACCCATATGTCTCAAGCCTGCAGGTATGGCCCTCTATGATCTGTTCAAAATGCTCATCATCCCGGTTGACAATACCTATGCGGCACTGCTTCAGCAGCATAGCCTTACAGGAAAGATAATGTTCAAAATCCCTGTGCTCATTTGGCCCGATATGGTCCGGCTCAATGTTGGTAAAAATCCCAAAGTCAAAGACAAAACCCTGGGTCCGGTGCAGCATCAGTCCCTGGGAGGAAACCTCCATAACCACACAGTCACACCCTGCATCTGCCATTTCCCGGAAATATTCCTGGATCACATAGGATTCAGGGGTCGTATTAGCGGCCGGTATCACCTTATCCCCGATAACAGCTTCTATTGTACCGATCAGACCAACCTTATAGCCTGCGTTTTCAAGAATTGATTTTACCATATATGTAGTGGTGGTTTTGCCTTTTGTGCCGGTGATCCCTATGGTTTTCAGCCTTTCAGCCGGATAGCCGAAATATGCCGCCGAAATGAAGGCCATGGCATAACGTGTATCCTCCACCAAAATCACAGTGACATCCTCCGGAGCTTCCACAGTCTCCTCCACAACAAGGGTCTTTGCACCTTTTGCCACCACATCAGGAATGAATTTATGTCCGTCCGCCACTGCGCCGCGCACACAGACAAACAGAGAACCTTGCTCCGCTTTTCTGGAGTCATAAGCCACTGTTGTCACTTCCTGCTCTGCGCTGCCCTGTAAAAGAGTATATTCCAAACGTTCTAATAAGGATGATAACTTCATATTACTTCCTCCATGTTCTGTCCTGCCGCCTGTTCAGGCGGCAGGCATACTGACTCTTTTATAGGATATCACACCTAACCTGCCATTTCAATGTTTCCTTTTCGCTTTCACATGCCAAAAAACCCCTGCTGACGCCACCAATGACCCAAGGAGAAGCACTGCAAAAAAGCCTGTTCCGGATGCATCTGCTGTTTTTGGATGACTGGATGCTGAATAAGCGTTAAGACCGCCGCTCTTCGTCCCGCTGCCTGACTGATAAAATCCCTGGCCCGTGATCATGGGGGTGGGAGTGGCTGTGAATTCAGGCACCTGTACTGTTACATTTGACTGAGACTGTATGGTTCTGTTCCCGGTCTCCTTTGTCACCACTGTCACCTGGTTGATCAGTTCCCGGCTTGTAAAGTTAAGGGGCAGTGTAACCGACGCCTCCAACGCAAAGGCTTCACCTGGAGAAATCTGAGGGATCAACGCCTGTGTCCTGGTGCTGTTTAAAGTAACACCTGTGCGTTCAGTAAACTCAGCCTGTATCCCTGCCCCGATCAGACGCTCTGTACTTACAACCGAATGCAGAGTCCTCTCGCCTGTATTGCGGATACAAATCTGATAAGTTATGGTATCACCTGGTACTGCTATAGTACGGTCAGCAGTTTTTTCTACTGTATAATCTGTTTTAAGAGGGCTTACATAGACATTCACAGACTGTTTACGGGTTATTTTTTCCTGGGTGTTTAAAGGATTCCCAACGTCTACAGAGACTGTCAGGCCTATATCTCCATCCTGTTCCTCTTTAAGCATGGCATGGATCATTAATGTCACGGATTCCCCTGCGCCCAGCAAATCTATCACCGCCCCGCTTTCAGAAGATTCTGTTCCCTGGGCAGACTCCCACTGCGCAGATAAATCTTTACGGGAAAATATACCTGCCAGATGAATTTGCGAAAGCGGGAGACTCCCTGTGTTTGTCACAGTCACTTTAAACACAAGGTCATTGCCCGCCTTTGGGCTGTCTGTCATGTTCTCCAAATCAAGCGTAAAATCCCCTTTGGATGCCGGCACCTCTAAGGCCGGTGAAGCAGTCTCTGCCAAAATCACAGCCTGTCCCTGGTCCCCAGTCCCGCTCTGCTGTATAAAAACACCGGAAGCAACTGTACAGTCTTTGGAAAGAGGAGCATCCTGGCATACCGGATAACTTACTGCCGTACCGGATATTCTGTATTCCTGACGCAGGGTAACAGGAATTACCAGAGATAAAGTCCCCTCTCCTGCTTTGGCTGCATCAATGAGGTACATGATTTTCGTCACTATCGTCTGAGAGCCCTTCTGGCTGTTTACTGGCACAGATTCCCAGGTACAGCCTTGCGGCATTGCCTGAATGTCCGGCTCAAAATATTCGGAAATATAACCAATGAGATAAAGGGGTGTCCCTTCTTCCAAGGTCTGCCGGATACCCTCGTTTGCATCCTGCTCCTGAAACACTTCCATATCTCCGTTCCATTCTCCGGCATCGCTGTTTTCTGCATCCCCTTTATCTGCGGCCTCATTCGTTTCTTCATTTACCCCTTCATTTGCCGCCTCAATTTCCAGCTCATTTGCTACCTCATTTGCTGCCTCATTCATCACCTCATTTTGTGGTTCCTCCTGCTGACATACACCGTCCTCTTTATAAGAAGCTTCTTCGGATAGGGTTTCTTCATAGGAAGCTTCTTCGTAATCCAGAAACACCGCCGGTTCCGCTGCTGTCTGTTCTTTCAGATAATTTTTAAGTCCTTCAGCCTCTATCGTTATCTGTGCACGGCAGTTCTCCCTGTCTGTCCACACAGCCTCCTGGGTTAACGTGATTCCTGTGTTTTCCACACCTTGGGCTCTAATCTCTGAAAGTTGTCCCCAGTTTCCTAATACTGTTCCCACCAAAAGAAAGGCTGTGATGCCAAGCCCTTTGATTCCATTCCATATTCTGTTTTTCATGATTCTCTCCTTTTTCCCAGCCATCTGCATTTCTGCACAACAGCTGTATACTGACTTGTTTACAGGCTGAAACATTTCATTTATCCGCAGACATAGGCATCACTCCCTAGTATAATAATGGTGTAGTCAGTAAGACTACTTGGTTAATAAGTTTCTATAT
>JAUNHC010000047.1 GCA_030524175.1 Eubacteriales bacterium | reverse complement strand
TAATAGCCCCTTATAGGGGCAGTGCAAGCCACCGGCTAAGCCGGTGGTCTTGACTCCCCATGCACGGAGGAAGAGGTCCTTAGGGCCATTTCTATTTTAGGAGAACAGGATATTTATGAAGAAGTGGTTTTCAAAAGAGAGCAAAAAAGATTTTTACCTGCTGTATACACTGGCTTTTGCCGGAATTTCCCTTTTTCTTTACTCATATTTTTATCTGAATGGGAAATCTATGGTGTGGAGCCATGACGGTGTACCCCAGCATTTGAATTCTTTGGCCTATTACGGCAGGTATCTGAGGGAAATCCTGGGGACATTGATCCGGGACCACAGGCTGTCCATACCTATGTGGGATATGCACATCGGCTATGGTTCAGATATTCTTACCCCCCTGCACTATTATGTCATAGGAGACCCGCTGGCTCTGTTGTCCGTGTTCGTGCCGGCAGAGAAAACGGAAATCCTATATCAGGTTCTGATTTTTCTCAGGATATATCTGGCGGGGATCTCTTTCAGCCTGTATTGTTTTTATCATAAAAATCCCAAGCAGGCTGTTTTTTTGGGAACACTGATTTATATTTTTGCAGGATGGACGATTTATGCTTCTATGAAGCATCCGTATTTCTCCAATCCTATGATTTACCTGCCTTTGATTCTCATAGGAATAGATAAGATTTATAAAAAAGAGAAGCCGCATGTGTTTATCTGGGCCACAGCAATTGCGGCCATGTCTAATTTTTATTTCTTTTATATGATATGTATCTTCATGTTTTTGTACGCTGCCTTCCGGTATTTTGCCATGTTCCAAAAGCGTTCCTTTAGGGATGTGTTCAGATGGTTTCTTCGTTTTGTGGGATATTATGGGGTGGCGCTTATGATCGCTGCCATAATTTTCCTTCCGGTGATCATGACCTTGTTCGGAACGGATAGGTTTCAGGCTGAGAATTATGTGCCTCTTCTGTATGACAGGATATACTATGAAAAATACCTGGGGTGTCTGATCGGGGAGAACATGATCCAGTGGGGCGTGGCCGGATATTCAGCCGTGTCTATGGCTGGTGTGTTTGTGCTTTTTTCAAGAAAAAAGAAGTACAGGGAGCTGAAAGCGGGATTTCTGCTTTTAAATCTCTTTCTCCTTTTACCCTTTGCCGGGCATGTGCTCAACGGCTTTTCTTATGTGTCAAACCGCTGGATCTGGGCCTATGGGATGTTGATCGCCTATATCTTTGTAAAAGCATATCCTGAGCTGTATACTCTGACAGTGAGGGAAAAACGGCGGATTTTTGTCATGCTTATTGTGTATACTGCATTGGCCCTTGGATCTGAGGCTGCCCGTACACAGAGAAATATGGCGGCTGTGATACTTCTGGTGCTCTCTGTGTTTACTGTTGTATCTTTCGGAAATGTATTTGTCCAGGGGAAATATTTGTGTGCTATCACAGCCGGGCTTCTGATTGTAAGTATTATGTCAAATGTTTCTTACCAGTACTCCTATGAAAAGGATTACCTCTCTGAGTTTTCCGGGAGCGGGGAAGCCCTTGAGAAGCTTGAATCAGGTGCGGACAAGGCAGTGCTTGCAGCCGGGGATGAGGGTGTGTACCGTTATGACCAGTATGGTTCTCTGCCGTACGGCAATACCTCTATGCAGATGGGGACGAACAGTACGGCCTATTACTTCAGTGTGGCCAACGGAAATATCAGCCGTTTTTTCGATGAGATGTACCTCAATACTCCCTGGGAGCAGCATTATGAGAATCTTGACGGCCGGACTATTCTGGACAGACTGGCGGCTGTGAAGTATTTTGTCATGCACGATGACGGATACGGATATCTTCCTTATGGATATAATAAAGAGAAGGGGTCTGTGAAAAAGGGCAGCAAGAAGTACCGGGCGTATGAAAATGAGAACAGCCTGCCTTTAGGCTATACCTATGATTCCTGGATTCCCCGTGAGGATTATGAGAAAATGACTGTCACCCAGAAGCAGCAGGCACTCCTTCAGGGTGTGGTCCTGGAGGAAAGCAGCCTGCCTGAAACAAAGGCTGAGTTTGATGACCAGGAGATGGATTACCGGATACAGCCGGGAGAAGGCTGCAGTGTCCGGGACGGTAAGATCATTGTGTCTGAAGCAGGGGCAGAGGTAAAGATCATTTTCCGGGGACTGGAGGACAGTGAGACATATCTTATTGCTGAAGGACTGGACTATGACGGGCTGTCCCCAAGGGAACTGGTGGATGAGCAGGAGTGGGAGAAGATGTCTGTTTATGACAAGAACAGTCTTCTTTATGAGGACAGCCAATGGCGGTATTGGAAGGAGAGTAAGGAGGCCTCTTTCCAGGTGTACTCAGAGCTGTCTGATAAGAAAATAAAGATTTTTACCAATAAGTATAATGCCTACAGCGGAAAACATGATTTTCTCTGTAACCTGGGCTATTGGAAAACAGGCAGGAGAACTCTTACCCTTACCTTTGACAATACAGGAGTTTACAGTTTTGACAGCTTAAAGGTGGTTTGCCAGCCTATGGGCAGTGTGGAAAGCAAGACAAGCAGGCTTGGCAAGGAATCCCTTAAGGATATCAGCATCAGCACAAATAAAATCAGCGGCAATATCACAGTGTCTGAGGATAAAATGCTGGTTATGGCTCTTCCTTACAGCAGTGGTTTCCGGGCCTTTGTGGACGGGACGGAGACAGAGCTTTATCAGGCTAATACCATGTATATGGCACTGGAGGTGCCTAAGGGGACCCATAACATACAGTTTACCTACTGTACGCCATATCTGAGGGCTGGAGGGGTGATAACTGTTCTCGGTATTGGAATCTATGTGATCATCTGTCTTGTTATTAAAAGAAAGAGAAGTAAATAATAAGTTATTTCACATGGATTTAACAGTTCTGTAATATGATGTGCTATATGCATCGGTGCCTTCAGGCACTGCCTGCAGTTTTTACATGAGGAGAAGAGAGATGACAGTAAATACCGTACCGTTTTTTGTATGCTTTGCAATTTCTGTGCTCATCTATTATGCTGTGCCTAAAAGGTTTCGCTGGATGGTGCTCCTGGGCGTAAGCCTTCTGTTTTATCATTTGATGGGTGTTGACAATTTCATTTATGTGATCATAACCACAGTGACTCTGGTGGTATCAACGGGGAGGATGCAGCGTATTGACGACAGACTGTCCCGGGAACTGAAGGAGACTGACGGTTTGACCAGAGAGGAGAAAAAGCAGAGAAAAGCCCGGGCAAAAACACTGAAGCGGAGATGGCTGGTGCTGGGCGTGCTTTTTGTTAATCTTGGGATCCTGCTTGTTTTAAAATATGGGGACTTTTTTATTTTTAATTTCAACAGGATATTCCAGTTACTTGGGCTGAACACAGTGAATCAGCTTGGCTTCATGGCGCCCCTTGGGATGTCCTATTACACGCTTCAGAGTATCGGGTATGCTCTTGAGGTGTATAAAGGGAAGGTTAAAGCAGAGAGAAATCCTTTCAAGGTGCTTTTGTTTGTCACCTATTATCCCCAGATGACTCAGGGCCCTATCGGACGTTATCCGGATCTGGCGCCCCAGTTGTTCCGGGGGCATGAATTCAGCTACCATAATCTTTCCTATGGGTGTCAGAGGATCCTGTGGGGTTTGTTTAAGAAAGTGATCATTGCGGACAGAATGAAGCCGCTGGTGACTACCATCTTTGACGGCTATGCTGACGCCAGCGGATTTACTTTGTTTATGGGCTGTGTGTATATGGCCCTTCAGATTTATGCTGACTTTTCCGGATACACAGATATTGTGCTGGGAATGTCACAGATTTACGGGATACGTATGTCAGAGAATTTTGAGAGACCGTATTTTGCAAATTCTTTGTCGGAATTCTGGAGAAGGTGGCATATGTCCCTTAGTTCTTGGTTCCGGGACTATGTGTTTTATCCGGTTTCTATTTCACATGCAGCGTCGAAGCTTGGCAAGTGGGGAAAGAAGGTATTTGGTTCCTATATGGGAAAAATGTTCCCCGTACTTCTGGCCTTGGCCACTGTATGGTTCTGCACCGGTTTCTGGCATGATGCAAGCTGGAGATATATTTTCTGGGGGCTGGGAAACGGCGGTATCATAGCACTGTCATTTATTTTGCAGCCCCAGTTTGACAAGATGAAGAATGCTGTGCATATCAGGGATGACGCTTGGTGGTGGAGAGGATTTACCATTCTCAGGACATTTTTCATTGTTGCGATCCTGAAGGTTTTTCCAGGTGCAGCCTCCACACAGCAGTCTCTGGGGATTATCAGACAGATGCTGTTTCATTTTCAGCCTGCTTTTTCTATGGACACATTGTTTCCGGGGATGGAAACCTATGAGCTTTTGTACATAGCCTTCGGCCTTCTGGTGTTGTTCTGCGTCAGTCTGCTGCAGATTAAAATGCCTGTGAGGGACCGGTTGGCGAAGCTGCCCTTTGTGGTACGCTGGTGTGTGTATTTTCTGCTGCTGGCCTTTATTCTGGGGCTTGGAGCTTTTGATTCTGACATGGTAGGAGGATTTGAGTATGCGCAGTTTTAGAAAGATTCTTCTACGGCTGATCCTGATCGCCGCGTTTCTGAAGGTGTTTGATATGGGGATAAGGTTTGCTTACCAGGCTCCCGGAACGACAGCCATTTATGCCATTAATGATCTGAAGGAGAGCAAAGGTCAGGTGGAGACATTGATCCTGGGTACCTCTCTCGTGCACTGGGGGATAAAAGGTCTGCAGCTAGGGGATGCTCTTGAGAGCACCACCTACAATCTGGCTACAGCCGCCCAACCGTTAAACGGAAGCTACTATCTTCTCAAGGACCAAGTGAAGCACAACGATATCAAGAGACTGTTCCTGGGGGTGCATGTCTCCTCCATGACCAGGGATTACAACAGCAATATCAAGCTTCGGGAGGGGATTTATGACAGGATGCTTTCCCCATTGAGCAAGATTGAGTATCTTTATCAGACAGCAGATTATAATGAATATCTGCAGTATCTGTTCTTTTCTGCAAGGCTGGACAACCTTACAGACTGGGACCAGGTGAAGAACAATGTGGAATATAAGCTGAGCAATGATTTCAAGGAGAACCGTTCTCCTGCAAAGCGTAAGTATGTGTACCAAGGCATGGGGGATGAAAATACCAAGGCAGTCTATAAGGGAACCTTTGCAAAAAAACGGCTGCCCCGGCGTTCCTGCTGGGACAGGAGCCTTATCATCGACAAAAATGTGGAATATCTCCAGAAGATAGCAGATTTTTGTGAAGAAGAGGGAATTGAACTCAATCTGGTGATCATGCCTATGGTGCAGGAGATCACCAGGCTTATGGGTGACATGAATGATATGCATGTGTTTTATCAGGAGTTTTGCGATAAGAATAATGCCAGGCTCTTTGATTTTTACCAGTATGAAAATATTTACGAAATACTGCCTAATGACTGCTATCAGGATGAGAAGCATCTGAATTCCAAAGGGGCGGAGAAGTTCACGGAGTTGTTTGCAAACTGGTATCAGGAAGGTTAGCGGAACATATGGCATACTGCCAAGTGCCTCAGAGATAATTATGTCTTTGAGGCAATTTCTGTTATTGAGAGAGTGCCAAGTATTGACAAAAGAGGCAGATTGGAATATCTTTTAAACAGTGACAAAAAATAATTGTGAGGAAATTTGAATGAAACTTTTTGACAGGATTGAGTATGTGGGCAGGCAGGCGGACAGGAGATATACCCAGTCCCGGTATCAGAAACGGTGGTATTATCTAAGCTATACGGCGTTATTTCTTGTTTTTATGGGAATTATAGCCGCAGGCTATCTGGTGATAGGGAAGTCATTTATCTGGGGGCCAAACGGGGATGGGATGAGACAGCATTACACATCCCTGGCGTATTTCGGAGAGTATCTAAGAGAGATTTTGACAAATATTTTTATAAACCATACCTTTGAAATCCCTATGTGGGATGTGCATATGGGGTATGGTTCAGATATTATCACTACTCTTCATTATTATACCATCGGGGATCCCTTGAATCTGCTTTCTGTGTTTGTGCCGCAGAAGTATACAGAATATCTGTATGAGTTCCTCCTGGTGCTGCGGATATATCTTTCAGGAATTGCTTTTTCTGCTTATTGCCGGTACCATGGGAATAAGAACATTCCTGCACTATTGGGAACAGTAATGTATACATTTTCCGGATGGATGATGGTGGCCGGATTTAAGCATCCATTTTTTATAAATCCCTGTATTTATTTTCCGTTGATACTGCTGGGGATAGACAAGATTTTTAAAAAACAGAAGCCATATCTCTTTGTTATCATGGTAGGAATTTCGGCTGTTTCTAATTTCTATTTTTTCTATATGATAGCGATATTCATGGTGATATATGCAGTTTACCGCTATTTTATGCTGTTTAAGAAAATCCGCATCAAGGAAGTTTTCAGCTGGCTTGGGAAATTTGCAGGATATGGGATTATTGGTGTTCTTATGTCCTGCGTTGTATTTCTGCCTACGGTGATGGCATTGCTGGGAACAGACCGTATGGCAGCAGAGAATTATATACCTGGAATATATTCAGTGAAGCATTATCATATGCTTCTGGCAGCGCTCACAGGCAAATATCTGTCCAAATATACGATCATAGGTGTTTCAGTGATGGCGCTTCTGGGGCTTCTGGTTTTATTTGCCCAGAGGAAAAAGAATACAGCGTTGAAAATAGGCTTTGTGATGTGTATTATCTTTCTCTGTGTGCCTTATACAGCCCATTTGTTTAACGGCATGTCCTATGTGACAAACCGGTGGAACTGGGCGCTGGTAATGCTATTGTCATATATTTTTGTAAAGGTATATCCGGACATATTTACCTTGAGCAAAAGACAGAAGACAGGTATTATTATCTGTACAGGGCTTTACTGTCTGTACATTGCTTTGGATAAATATGCACGTGATATGTGGAATATTGTGATCTGCGTAATCTTCCTTGCGGCTGTGATCGTGCTTATGGGAGCGTATGATTATCTGCAGAAGAATAAAACCTGGCAGTTTCTTCTTTTGCTTTGCGGCATGGGTCTGAGCATTACTGTGAATATCTATTATAGTTTTACATCCAGCGGCAATGACCAGTCAGGTGTCTGGTCATTTGTGGATGCCGGACAGGCATATAATATAGTTCATGAACCGGTGCAGGGAGCTGTCGCTGAATTTTCTGATTCGGACCAATACCGCTATGAGCAGGAGGGGTCAGGTGTACAGTTTAATTCTGCAATCCTTACAGGGCTTAATGGC
This sequence comes from Eubacteriales bacterium, assembly GCA_030524175.1. Taxonomy (GTDB): domain Bacteria; phylum Bacillota; class Clostridia; order Lachnospirales; family Lachnospiraceae; genus Blautia_A. The sequence goes on along the minus strand of JAUNHC010000047.1, from coordinate 30,437 downwards.
GGGCAGTTTTTCTATTCCCTTGCCAACGGATATGTTAGCCAGTTCTTTGACGAAACTTACTCCAATAAACCTTTGGAGCAGCGTTTCCAGAATCTGGATGAGCGTTCCTTCCTTATGAAACTTTTGTCTATGAAGTATTTTGTGGGGCCGTCAGAGGTGGTTCCCTATGGCTTTGAGAAAATTGAGGAAGTGGAGATGCAGTCTGATCTACGTGTCAGAAATGAGGCGGAGAAGGATTTGTCCACTGCAGTGGACCGTGATGCGGCGGGGCTGGAGGATACGGAAACCCTGAGGAGCACTGTGGGTATCTATGAGGACAAAAATGCCATGCCTATGGCATACACCTATGACAGCTATATAGATACGAAGGATTACCAGGATATGAATGTTATACAGCGTCAGCAGGCCATGATGCAGGGGGTTGTGCTGGATGACAGCAGCCTGAAGAAATGTGAGCCTGAGGACACTTCGGTGAAGGTGGACTATAAGATTACGGATCTGCAGGATGTAGAGCTCTTTGATAACCGGATAAAGGCAAAAGCCGACGGGGCAAGCTGTGTGCTTAAGATTGAAGGACTGCCTGAATGTGAAACAAATGTGGTGTTTAAAAATCTTAATTATCTGGAGGTGAACCGCCGCCATAAGTATTCGGATGAAGAATGGAATGCTTTAAGTCTGTCGGAGAAATATGATATTTTTGTCAAGGACCAGAAGATTGACAATGAGGCTACGATTTATCTTAATACAGAGGTGGATGGAGCTGCTGTGGGCAAAAAGATTCTTCTTCTCACCAATAAGAATAATTTCTACGGCGGCCGTCACGATTTTGTCAGCAACCTTAGCTATCATGAAGATGGGATTACTTATATCAAGCTGACCTTTTCTGAAAAAGGAAGTTATAAGTATGAAGATTTAAGCGTTTACTGTCAGCCGGTGGATAAGATCAATGAATATGCAGATAAGCTTACAACAGACAAAGTTGAAAATCTCACAATCGATGGAAACAATGTGTCTTGTCAGGTAGAACTTGAGGAGCAGAAGGCATTGGTATTTTCACTCCCCTACAGCAAAGGCTGGAGCGCCGTGGTGGATGGCCGGGAGGCAGAGCTTAAGCAGGCCAACACCATGTTCATGGCAGTGGAGCTGGAGCCAGGAGAGCATGAGATAGAGCTTCATTACACAACCCCTTATATCAAATGGGGATTACTGTTGAGCGGGGCTGGTGTGGTAATATTTATTGCAGTGATCGTAGTGCAGAAGAAAAAGAAGAGGAAGACAGCATGAGTAGATTATCAGTAGTTTTGCCGGCTTATAATGAAGAGCTGATGGTTGCCAAGACCTGCCGTGTTTTACGGGAGGTTTTGACAGAAGCAGGGATTTCTTATGAGCTGGTGCTTGTAAACGATGGTTCCCGTGATAATACCTGGGAGGAAATTGTCAAGGCAGGGAAAAAGGACCCCAATATTCTGGGAGTCCATTTTTCAAGAAATTTCGGGAAGGAGTCTGCAGTTTTTGCAGGGCTGGCCCAGGCTACCGGTGACGTGGTGGCGGTGATGGACTGTGATCTGCAGCATCCGCCGGAAACTCTTGTAGAGATGTATCATCTCTGGGAGCAGGGCTATGAGGTCATTGAGGGCGTGAAAAAGAGCCGCGGGAAAGAAGGCTTCCTTCACAAGAAAAGCGCAGGGTTTTTCTATGGGATCATGTCGAAGGCTACCAAGGTGGATATGCAGAATGCATCGGATTTTAAGATGATGGACAGGAAGGCTGTGGACAGTATTCTATCCATGCCGGAGAGAAATATGTTTTTCCGTGCAACTTCTTCATGGGTAGGGTATCATACTACTTATGTGAAGTTTGAAGTACAGGAGAGGGAGGCCGGAGAGTCCAAGTGGTCCACCTGGTCACTGGTAAAGTATGCGTTTACGAATATTGTGGCTTTTACCACCCTGCCTTTGCAGTTTGTGACGGTTGGGGGTGCCATTTGCTTTCTTTGTTCCCTGGTATTGATCGTCTATTCGCTCATACAGTATTTTACCGGACATGCAGTTGCCGGATATACAACTCTCCTGATCGTGCTGCTTTTGATCGGCAGTGCTATTATGATGAGCCTTGGGATCATCGGATATTATATTGCCAAGATTTACGAGGAGACAAAACGCCGTCCCCGGTATATTGTATCTAAGATCATCCGGGGTTCAGAGGATGCCTATGACAAGGCGAATCATGACGGAAGATAAACCCGGGAGGAAACGATGAAGAAATTAAAAGAACTTATTTTAAAGCTTTATGACAGCTCAGTGGTGCGGTACGTGTTTTTCGGAGGCTGCACTACCATGGTGAATCTCATAAGCTTTTATGTTTTGCGTAAGGTTCATGTGGAGTTTACTGTGGCGAATGTAACCTCCATCATCCTGGCAATTCTATTTGCATATGTGGTGAATTCCAAATATGTATTTCAGGATAAATGTGAAACCCTGCGTGACCATATTCAGCCTTTTTGTAAGTTTGTAAGCGCCAGGCTTATCAGTATGGTGGTGGAAGTGGGAGGTGTATGGCTGCTGGTAAAGGTTCTGCATATGGATGAGATGCTGGGAAAGTTCCTTACGCAGTTTGTGGTGTTGGCTATGAACTATGTGTTCAGTAAATTCTTTGTATTTACTACAGGGAAATCAAAACAGAAGAAATAAGTAATCGGGAGGGAAAAAGAAATGACATTAGACGAGGCGATTGGGAAGGTACAACCGTTGGATCAGGGAGTGATGGAGGTGACCCGCAGGCGGTGGGACAGCATTGCAAAGCCCCTTCATTCACTGGGAAAGCTGGAAGATTTAATCACCCAGATAGCAGGGATCACAGGCAGTCAGAACATTGATATCGGGAAACGCGCTCTTGTTGCCATGTGCGCGGACAACGGTGTGGTGGAGGAGGGTGTCACACAGACAGGGCAGGAGATCACAGCTCTCGTGGCAAACAACTTCCTTAAGGGCTGTACAACGGTCTGTGTGATGTGCAGAAAATGCGGTGTTGATGTTTATCCGGTAGATGTAGGCATGGTGACGGATACAGATGTGAGGACAGACCACAAGGTTGCCTATGGTACAAAAAATATGACCAAGGGTCCTGCCATGACAAGGGAAGAGGCTGTGAAAGCCATTGAGGCAGGTATTGCCATGGCAGAGGAGCTGAAGGAAAAGGGATATCAGATACTGGCTACCGGCGAGATGGGAATCGGGAATACCACTACAAGCAGTGCAGTGGCATCCGTTCTTCTGAACCAGACAGTGGAGGATATGACAGGACGGGGGGCAGGACTTTCCAGTATAGGCCTGGCCAGGAAGATAGATACTATCATAAAAGCCATTGATGTGAACCAGCCGGTGCCAGAAGATCCCATGGATGTTCTGTCTAAACTTGGTGGTTTTGATATAGCAGGTATGGCAGGTTTGTTTCTGGGAGGGGCTGCTCTTGGAATCCCTGTTGTGATGGATGGATTTATTTCCTGTGTGGCTGCTCTGACGGCGGTGAGATTATGTCCGGCAGTGTCTGATTACATAATCCCTTCCCATATGTCTAAGGAGCCGGCTTCCCGGTTGATTCTGGAAGCCTTGGGCAAAGACCCGGTGCTCCATGGAGATATGTGTCTGGGAGAAGGGACAGGGGCGGTGGCGCTTTTCCCGATTCTGGATCTGGGTGCGGAGGTATATAATTCTATGAGTACCTTCGAGGATATTAATATGGATCAGTATGAGGAGTTAAAGTAAGATGATGGTGCTGGTGACTGGCGGAAGCGGGAGCGGCAAGTCCGCTTTTGCCGAGGAGAAGGTGCTTTCTTTGGGAGAGGCCCGGAGGATTTATATTGCTACCATGTTTCCTTTTGACCCGGAGGCCTTCCGGAAAATTGACAGGCACAGAATCCTGCGCTGCGGCAAAGGGTTTGAGACTGTGGAGTGTTATACAAATCTGAAGGATCTGGTTCTTCCAAGGGACAGTGTGGCATTGCTGGAGTGTATGTCCAATCTTACGGCCAATGAGATGTTCCAGGAGGAAGGCGCTCATGAGAATACAGTGGAAGATATCCTTGCGGGAGTGAGGAAGGTTCTTTCACAGGTCAGGGATCTTGTGATCGTGACTAATGAAATATTTTCTGAAGCAGCAGTTTATGAGGGCGGGACCGGTACGTATCAGAGATACCTTGGGGAGATCAACCAGGCGTTGGCTGAGATGGCGGACGAGGTTACGGAAGTGGTATACGGTATTCCTGTGTGTCATAAGGGAGGAACCTGTACATGAAGAGCCTTTGGAACAGTTTTAAGGTTGCATTCGCCATGTTTTCTAAAATCCCTGTGCCCCAGGCAGACTGGACGAAGGAGAATATGAAGTATATGTTCTGTTTTTTTCCTTTTATCGGCACAGTCATAGGCGGACTGACTATGGCTGCGGTATATCTGGGACAGAGGTTTTCCTTTGACAAGAGTTTCACGGCAGTGGTTCTTGTCCTCATACCGGTGCTGGTGACAGGCGGTATCCATGTGGATGGGCTTCTTGACACTTCAGATGCCATGAGTTCCTGGCAGGAGCGAAGCCGGAGGCTGGAGATCCTTAAGGATTCCAATGCAGGTGCATTTGCGGTGATCACGGCGGGAGTGTATTTCCTGGCGTGGTTTGGGGCTTACAGCCAGATGTGGGAGAATTTTACTGCTGTCACTGTGATGGCGGCAGGGTTTATGGTATCAAGGTGTTTGTCAGGAATCGGTGTGATCCTTTTCCCTAAGGCAAAGGCGGAGGGTACAGTGGCTGAGTTTTCCCGGAAATCAGCGGATACGGCAGTGAGAAATGTGCTGGTGGTTTTTCTTGTACTGCTTTTTTGCCTTATGGTATGGATACAGCCGGTGATGGGAACTGTGGCGTTTGCTGTGGCTTTGTTGGTTTTTGCTTACTATTATCATATGGCTATGAAATATTTCGGCGGGACCACAGGCGATTTGTCAGGGTGCTTCTTATGTCTTTGTGAAGTGGGAATGGCTTTGGCACTGGCAGTGGTTTCTAATTTTTGTTAGCAGGAGAGAGCAGTGTATGGAAATGATAATCGGAGGTGCTTTTCAGGGGAAAAGTGCTTATGCAGAAAATAAATATCCGGGAACTTGCTGGGTGCAAGGGAGTGACATTGAGGAAGATACACTTTTAAGTGCCCGGGGGGTCCTTGGATTTCATGAGTATATCCGCAGGGAGCTGAAAGCCGGACATGATGTGAAACACCTGGCAAAAAAGCTGATGGGGCAGAATCCGGATGTTATCCTGGTGTCCGATGAGGTGGGCTGCGGCGTGGTGCCGGTGGACGCCTTTGACAGGGCTTACCGGGAGGCTGTGGGACGGGTGTGTACAGAGCTGGCAGCTTTCAGCAAAAAAGTGACAAGAGTCACCTGCGGTATCGGGATGGTGATCAAGGATGCTTAAGTTATGGCTGATCCGTCACGGTAAGACTGAGGGAAACAAGCTGGCGAGATATATAGGTGTTACGGATGAGCACCTTTGCAGGGAAGGGCGGGAGTTTCTGAAGAAGCTGGATTATCCTGTGCCTGAGGCTGTGTATGTAAGTCCCATGTACAGATGCCTGGAGACTGCCGGCATACTTTTCCCGGAGCATAAAGTGCACATAATTGACGAATTGGCGGAATGTGATTTCGGTGATTTTGAGAATAAGAATTATAAAGAATTATCCGGCAATAAGGATTACCAGGCCTGGATTGACAGCGGCGGTACGCTGGCTTTTCCGGGTGGTGAGAGCCGGGAGGCATTTAGACACCGTACCTTGATCGGTTTCCAGAAGGCAGTGGCAGGATGTATCCGGGAAGAGATTTCCTATGGAGCATTGGTAGTCCACGGCGGGACGATCATGAATATCATGGAGCAATATGCAGATGTGCAGAGGCCGTTCTACGAATGGCATGTGAAAAACGGCGGCGGATATGAGGTAGAAATCGATCCGAAGCAGTGGATGGAAAACAGGCGTGGATTTATTGTGCGTACTGGTTTATTGGAGGGATGAGTATGGAAAGCAACTGGGACAGACAGGAGTTGAAATGGCGTGCAAAGGATTCTGTGCGCAGGAATTATTGGGCTGCAGTGATCGTCAGCCTCATATTGGTGATTTTGGCATCCAGTGCCAGCGATGCATCAAGAGGAGCATTCGACAGAGCAACAGGAGATTATAATTATCAGGTAGACGGCTTCCGGGTCGGTTCGGAGATTACAAACCAGATAGGGGGCATGTGGAGAAATATAAGTGCTTCTCCCTGGACATGGTTTATTGCTTTATTCGGTATCGGAATATTGATCGTGGTGCTGTTTCTGGCGCTGTTTTTTCAGTTTTTTGTAGGGAATGTTCTGATAGTGGGAGGAAAGGCGTTTTATATCGAAAATCTTTACTCTGCACCGGGAGTAGGAAAGATCCTTGCTCCATTCAGATCAGGGCATTATTGGAATGTGGTAAAGGTTATGTTTGTACGGCAGCTTTTTATATTCCTCTGGTCACTTTTGTTTGTCATACCGGGGATCATTAAAGCCTATGAATATTATATGGTACCTTATCTTCTGGCGGAATATCCTGATATGCCAAGAGAGGAGGCCTTTGCCCGCAGTAAGGAAATGATGTACGGAGAGAAATGGAATGCCTTTGTGCTCTCTCTTTCCTTTATACCCTGGTGGATCTTATCAAGCATTACCTTTAATATAGTGGGTGTGTTTTATGTGAATCCTTATGTGGATGCCACCTATGCGGAGCTGTATGATACCCTGGCAGGTAATATGAACAAAAATGGTAACTGTTCAGAACCATGAACAGTTACGCCGCAAGCCCATGAAAATCGCCTTTGGCGATGAGGCTTGCTTTTGGCTGTTCAACGTTTTCCCACGGACTGTGCAGTAAATGCACAGTCCTGTACTGAACAATTACCAAAAATTTATAACAAATGATACAGGCACTTTGCTGTGAGCAGGAAGTCTCACAGTGAGGTGCTTTTTTCTGGGCAAAACCTCCAAAATCAAACACAATTTTTTGTGGGTCTTTGCCAGTGAAAAATACTTGACTGCAAAAACTTTTAGAATACCAAAAATATTTTGTATTTTGCTATTGAAATCCACAAAGAAGTATGGTAAATTGATAGTAGAAAATTCCCAAAGGCAAGGGTCAAACCTGTCCGGGATTAGGTAATTTTTTACAAAGCAAAAGGAGGATACCATATGCTTATTATTGGTAACGGAAGAATGATCACACGGGACGCATCCAACGCATTTATCGAAAACGGTGCTGTTGCAATGGATGGTAACACCATAGTCATGGTGGGGGTAACTGAAGAGGTTAAGAAAGCTTATCCTGATGCAGAATTTGTGGATGCCAGGGGTGGGGTCATCATGCCCGCATTCATCAATGCCCATGAGCATATCTACAGTTCTTTTGCAAGAGGATTAAGCATCAAGGGTTATAATCCTCAGGGCTTCCTTGATATTCTTGACGGTATGTGGTGGACCATTGACCGCCATTTGACTTTAGAGCAGACGAAGCTTTCTGCTTATGCAACTTATATTGATTCTATTAAAAACGGTGTCACAACCGTATTCGACCATCATGCAAGCTTCGGTCATATTACCGGGTCCTTAAATGCCATTGAAGAGGCTGCTAAGGATTTAGGGGTACGTACTTGCCTGTGTTATGAGATTTCCGACCGTGACGGCATGGACAAATCAAGAGAATCCGTGATGGAGAATGTTAACTTTATCAAACACGCACTGAAAGATGACAGCGATATGCTGGCAGGTATGATGGGTATGCATGCATCCTTTACCATCTCAGATGAGACCATGGCTCTGTGTAACGAACTGAAACCGGAAGGCGTGGGATATCACATTCATGTGGCAGAAGGAATCTATGATCTGCACCAGTGCCTCAAGGAGCACAGCAAACGTATTGTAGACCGTCTCTATGACTGGAATATCTTAGGACCTAAGACATTGCTGGGACATTGTATTTATATTAATGAGCATGAGATGGATCTGATCAAAGATACTGACACTATGGTAGTACATAACCCGGAATCCAATATGGGAAATGCCTGCGGATGTCCTCCGACCATGGCACTTGTACACAAGGGTGTACTCACCGGACTTGGAACCGACGGATATACGCATGATATGGTGGAATCCTGGAAGGTTGCAAATGTCCTTCACAAACATCACCTCTGCGATCCTAATGCAGCATGGGGCGAGGTTCCGCAGATGCTTTTCGAAGGCAATGCGAAAATTGCCAACCGCTACTTTAAGAAGACTCTGGGTGTCCTGAAAGAAGGGGCAGCAGCAGACGTGATCGTAATGGATTATAATCCTCTTACTCCTATGAACGCAGACAATGTAAACGGACATCTCATGTTCGGCACAAACGGAAATAATGTTGTGACAACTGTATGTAACGGAAAGGTTCTTATGAAGGACCGTGAAGTTCTTGTATGCGATGTGGATAAGGTAATGGCAGACTGCCGTCAGGCAGCCAAAGAGCTGGCAGACGATATCAACAGCGGTAAATAAAAAAGCGGATCAGAACATAAACATATGGAGGAGTTTAATATGAGCGATATTATGACCTGTATGTCCTTCGGACAATTGATGGACTGGGTTTTAGAAGAAAAGAAGACAAAAGGGACTGTGTTCGGGCTTCATCGTCCTTACACTGCAGATACAGATAAGAAACTTGAGATTTTTGACAGAAATCTGGAGACACCCATCGGACCGGCAGCCGGCCCTCACACACAGCTTGCACAGAACATTATTGCTTCTTATTATGCAGGCGCCCGTTTCTTCGAGCTGAAAACTGTCCAGAAAATGGACGGTGCAGAGCTTGCAGCCTGTGTGAATAAGCCTTGTATCCTGGCAGAAGATGAGTGCTATAACTGTGAGTGGTCCACTGAATTATACGTGCCTCAGGCAATGGGCGAGTACATCAAAGCATGGTTTATCCTTCATGTGATGGCTAAGGAATTCGGTCTGGGAGATGCTGACGGCTTCCAGTTTAACATTTCCGTGGGATATGATCTTGCAGGGATCAAGGAGCCGAAGATCGATGGTTTTATCAACAGCATGAAAGATGCTAAGGATACTGAGATTTTCAAAGAATGTAAGCAGTGGCTGCTGGATCATGCAGATAAATTTGAGAAGATGACTAAGGAAGATATTGAAGCCATTCCTTCTGAAATCTGTAATTCAGCTACCATCTCTACTCTGCACGGATGTCCTCCCAATGAGATTGAGAGTATTGCCAACCATCTTTATAAAGAGAAACATCTCAACACCTTTATCAAATGTAATCCTACTCTTCTGGGATATGAATTTGCCAGAAAAACTATGGATGACATGGGATATGATTATATGGCATTTGGTGATTTCCATTTCCTGGATGATTTACAGTATGCTGACGCCATCCCTATGTTCAAACGTCTGATGGCACTTTCAGAGGAACTGGGCCTTGCTTTCGGCGTGAAGATCACAAATACCTTCCCGGTTGACGTGACAAGAAACGAGCTTCCAAGTGAAGAAATGTACATGTCCGGAAAATCCTTATTCCCGCTGTCCATCTCTCTGGCTGCAAAGCTCTCCAGAGAATTTGACGGCAAGCTTCGCATTGCATATTCCGGCGGTGCTGACTATTACAATATTGACCGTATTGTGGACTGCGGTGTATGGCCTGTGACAGTTGCCACAACACTTCTGAAGCCGGGCGGATACCAGAGATTCACCCAGATGGCTGAGAAGGTTATGAAAGACGGCGTGAAAGAGTGGAAAGGCATTGACGTGGAAGCCATTGAGAAGCTGGCTGCCGATGCAAAGAAGGATGTCCATCATGTGAAAAATATCAAACCTCTTCCCAACAGAAAGACAGAGAAAGAAGTTCCTCTTCTGGACTGCTTCTTTGCCCCATGTATTGAAGGATGTCCGATCCATCAGGATATCACCAGCTACATTAAGCTGGCAGGAGAAGGAAAATATGCAGATGCACTTCGTGTGATCCTGGAGAAGAATGCACTGCCGTTTATCACAGGAACCTTATGTGCCCACAATTGTATGAGCAAATGTACCCGTAATTTCTATGAGGAGCCGGTGAATATCCGGGGAACCAAGCTTACTGCAGCAGAGAACGGCTATGAGGAAGTCATTCAGGAAGTGAAAGCAGGAGCAGCAGACGGCAAGAAAGTTGCAGTCATCGGCGGCGGCCCGGCAGGTATTGCTTCCGCATACTTCCTGGCAAGAGCAGGGGCTCGTGTGACAATTTTTGAGAAAGAGGCTAAGCTTGGTGGAGTGATCCGCTACGTGATCCCTGGATTCCGTATCCCGGATGCTTCTATTGACAAAGATGTTTCCTTCATCGAGAAAATGGGTGTGGAGATTAAGACTAATACAGAGGTTACTTCTGTGGCAGATGTGAAAGCACAAGGCTATGATGCAGTTATCGTTGCCCTTGGTGCAAGCAAGGCAGGTACCCTGAAGCTTGAAAAGGGCGAGACTGTCAATGCCCTGAAATTCCTGAGAGAATTCAAAGAAAAAGACGGTAAACTGGATATCGGTAAAAATGTAGTAGTCATCGGCGGCGGCAACACCGCTATGGATACCGCCAGAGCAGCGAAACGCACAGAAGGCGTGGAGCATGTATATCTGGTATACAGAAGAACAAAACGCTATATGCCGGCTGCTGAGGATGAGCTTTTAGAAGTGCTGGAGGAAGGCGTTGAGTTCAAAGAACTTCTTTCACCGGTAAAACTGGAAGACGGCAAGCTTGTATGTAAGAAGATGGAGCTTGGGGCAATGGATGCTTCCGGCCGTGCAGGCGTAACTGAGACAGAGGAAGTAGAGGAAGTTCCGGCTGACACTGTGATCGTTGCTGTAGGTGAGAAGGTTCCGGGAGAATTCTACGAGGCAAACGGTATTGCTGTGAATGAGCGGGGCAAAGCCAGACTTAACGACAAGACCCTTGAAACAAGTGTGGAAGGCGTATATCTTGCAGGTGACGGTGCCTGCGGCGCAGCTACCATCGTAGAAGCGATCCGGGATGCAAAGATTGCTGCTGAAGCAATTCTCGGCACTGAGGTAGTGAAGGATCAGCCTGTAGTAGGGGAAGAGGAGAAATGCTTCTCCAAGAAGGGAACACTTGTGGAGAGCAAGGATGTGGAGAAAGAGAGCGACAGATGTCTCACCTGTAATAAGGTATGTGAGAACTGTGTGGACGTATGTCCTAACCGTGCCAATATTTCCATTAAGGTTCCGGGAATGGAGATGAACCAGATCATACATGTGGACTATATGTGCAACGAATGCGGAAACTGTAAGAGCTTCTGCCCATATGCAAGTGCACCGTATAAGGATAAATTCACATTATTTGCAACAGAAGCAGATATGGCGGACAGCACCAATGATGGTTTTGTAGTCCTGAATCCTGAAACTAAGGAATGCAAGGTGCGTTTCCTGGGCAATGTGTCAGACTGCAAGGCATCCGATCCGGATGATAAGCTGTACGAAGGCCTGCGCCGTTTGATCAGTGCAGTGATCGATGATTACAGCTACCTTCTGCCGTAAAGCTTAGAAACGGTTTTGGCAATAGCTTAATCTGCCTGAACTGTTCCGGTTATAATTATCAAATACAAGAGTCCGGTATCCGGACTCTTGTTTAACAAAAAGGCTGAAACAGGGAGTTCGCCCTGTGAAGCCGGGCAGCAGCCGGGGAGTATCCCTTAGGCTGTTCCAAAATGGAGGGAGCCTATGTTCAGTTTTTACGTTAATGGAAAAGAATATCACGAAGAGAAAGATATGAAGCTTCTTCCCTTCCTCAGAAATGTGTGCAAACTTAAATCCGTGAAGGACGGGTGCAGTGAAGGTGCCTGCGGGACCTGCCATGTGCTCATAGACGGAAAGGCCACCAAGGCCTGTGTGCCGAAGCTTTCCAAACTGGAAGGCAAACATATCCTCACCATAGAAGGATTTGAGGAAGAGGAGAGGGAAATTTTTGTCCGTGCCTTCGGTGAGGCAGGGGCTGTACAGTGCGGCTTCTGTATACCGGGCATGGTGATCAGTGCCAAAGGCCTTATAGACAAAAATCCACAGCCTACCAGGGCTGAGGCAGCAGACGCCATTAAGAACAATATCTGCCGCTGTACAGGATACAAGAAGATCATAGACGGCATTCTTCTGGCAGCTAAATATAAGAGAGAAGGTCTTCCAAAAGAAAAGGAGTATACCTGGAAACTGGGAGAACGAGTACCTCGTGTGGATGTACGTGAGAAGGTTCTGGGAACAGGCGAATATCCCGATGATATGGAAGTGGAGGGCATGATATACGGAAGCGCTCTGCGCTCCGCATATCCCCGTGCCTTGGTAAAAGCCATCCATACGGAAAAAGCCAAAGCCCTTCCGGGCGTGGTGGCAGTGTATACTGCCCAGGATATCCCGGGGAATGTTAAGGTTGGTCATCTGAAACAGGATTGGGACGCATTGATCCCCGTAGGTAAAATAACCCACTACCTTGGGGATGCAGTAGCGCTTGTGGCAGGAGAAACACTGGAGATCGTAGAAGAAGCCAAGAAACTTATTGAAGTGGAATATGAAGAACTGGAAATGGTGAGAAATCCTTATGAGGCTATGAAAGAGGATGCGCCGAAGGTACACGGGGACGGAAATCTGCTGGCCCACTGGCATGTGCACAGGGGGGATGCAGACAGTGCGATCCAAAAGGCAAAGCATGTACTCACCGAGAAATTCCAGACACCCTGGACAGAGCACGCGTTTCTGGAACCGGAATGTGCAGTTGCCATGCCGGACGGAGAGGATGGCGTATTGATCTATTCCACAGACCAGGGAGTTTATGACACCCAGCATGAATGTATGCTGCTACTGGGCCTTCCCGCAGAAAAAGTCAAGGTACGCAACAAGCTTGTGGGCGGCGGCTTCGGAGGCAAGGAGGACGTTACTGTCCAGCACCATGCAGCCATGATCGCCTATCTTACAAAACGGCCTGTGAAGGTTAAGCTTACCAGGGCGGAGAGTATCCTCATCCATCCTAAGCGTCATCCTATGGATATGGAATTTACCCTTGGCTGTGATGAGAACGGTATGATCCAGGGAGTAAAGGCAACGGTCATCGCTGATACAGGGGCTTATGCTTCCCTTGGGGGACCAGTGCTCCAAAGAGCATGTACTCATGCATCAGGACCCTATAACTACCAGAATTTCGATATTGACGGAAAAGCATTTTATACCAACAACCCGCCTGCTGGTGCATTCCGGGGGTTTGGTGTGACCCAGACTTGCTTTGGCATTGAGATGCTTCTTACTAAGATGGCAGGAGAGATTGGAATTTCCCCATGGGAAATCCGCTGCCGAAATGCCATACGTCCGGGCCAGGAGCTTCCCAACGGGCAGCTTGTGGATGAGTCCACAGGACTTGTAGAAACCCTGGAGGCAGTGAAGGAGATATACGAGAGTAATCCATATACAGGTATTGCCTGTGCCATGAAGAATGCAGGTGTAGGGGTGGGACTTCCTGACTGGGGAAGAAGCCGTCTCTATGTGAAGGACGGCAGAGTGGAGATCCATGCCGGAGCCTCCTGTATCGGCCAGGGCCTTGGAACTGTACTGGTACAGCTTGTGGCAGAACAGCTTGACCTGAAAAGAGAAGAGATTTATTATGATGCCTCCAATACTTATGATGCCCCGGATTCCGGAACCACCTCAGGTTCCCGGCAGACTCTGGTGACAGGAGAGGCAACAAGAAGAGCCTGTGAGAAACTGAAAAAAGACCTGGAAGGACATACCCTTAAGGAACTTGAGGGAAGAGAATATCTGGGTGAATATTTGGCAAAAACCGATGCCATGGGTTCAGATGTGAAGAATCCAGTATCCCATGTGGCTTATGGTTATGCTACACAGGTATGTGTTCTCAATGAGGATGGTACAGTGGCAAAAATAGCCGCTGCCCATGATGTGGGAAAGGCTGTGAATCCATTGTCTGTGGAGGGTCAGATCGAGGGCGGAGTCATCATGTCTTACGGCTTTGCACTCACAGAAAAATATCCAATTTCGGATTGCAAACCTACTGCAAAATATGGTACACTAGGGTTACCAAAAGCAAACAAAATTCCTGATGTAGAGAGCATTATTGTGGAGAAGGAAGGGCTGCAGGTAGCCTGCGGAGCCATCGGTATCGGAGAAATCACTTCCATTCCCACAGCGCCTGCCATCGCAGGGGCATATTACAAGCTGGACGGGAAATTCAGAACCTCCCTGCCGGTTACGGATACTCCTTATTCTAAGAAATAAAGAGTATGGTTTTTTCAGGAATGCAATAAGAAAGTAGCATGGTTCGGAGCCGGACATAAGTCCTGAGGGGAACACAAGATTCCTTAGGATTTGTCCGGCTTTTTGTGATATAGGAATTTCCCTGTATCCCTGAGCTGTAACGTGATTTCTGCAAATTATTAAGTAAAGAAGGTGAAACATATGATTGGAAAGAGTGTTCCAAGAGTAGACGCTTATGAGAAGGTCACCGGACGTGCGAAATTTACGGACGATATGATTCTGAACAAGTGTCTCATCGCAAAGGTATATCACGCTGCTATCGGCAACGGAATTGTAAAATCCATTGATACCAGCGAAGCAGAAGCCTTGGACGGCGTAGTAAAAGTTGTGACTTTTAAAGACGTACCGAATCATTGTTACCCCACCCCGGGACACCCCTGGTCAGTGGAATTGGCGCATCAGGATATTGCAGACCGCAACATCCTTACGGGAAGAGTGCGCTATTACGGCGATGATATTGCGGCTGTGGTTGCTGAAGACGAAGTCACAGCGTCCCGGGCTTTAAGACTGATCAAGGTGGAGTATGAGGAGTATCCGGTGGAGATCCACCCGAGAAAGTCCATGTGGGGAAGCCGTCCTCCTATCCATCTTGACAAGAAGGACAATGTACTGGCCCGCTCTAATTTCTTCATCGGGAATGTGGAACAGGGTTTGAAGGATTCTGCCGCAGTCATAAAGAGAAGCTATAAAACTCCTATTGTACAGCACTGTCATATAGAGAATCCCATCTCTTATGCTTACATGGATAAAGGCAGGATCGTAATTGTCACTTCCACCCAGATTCCTCACATTGTCCGCAGAGTCGTAGGCCAGGCTTTGGGAATCCCCTGGGGCCAGGTGCGGGTGATCAAGCCCTATATCGGCGGAGGCTTCGGAAATAAACAGGATGTACTGTATGAGCCTCTCAATGCGTTCCTCTCCATGCAGGTGGGCGGAAGAGTGGTGAAGCTGGATGTGAGCCGTGAGGAAACCTTCTGTAATACAAGAACCCGCCATTCTATCGAGTATGATCTGCAGGCAGGTGTGGACGCAGAGGGGCATCTTATGGCCAAGGATATGCTGGCAATTTCCAACCAGGGAGCCTATGCCTCCCACGGTCATGCAATAGCTGCCAACGGGCTTACTGCCTGGAGGCTTCAGTACGCATGCCCTAACATCAAGGGAGAAGCGTACACTGTTTATACCAATGCGCCTGTAGCAGGAGCCATGCGTGCATATGGGATTCCCCAGGCTGCTTTTGCCATAGAGTGCTTTATGGATGATATTGCCGCGGAGATCGGCATGGATCCCCTTGAATTCCGCAGAAAGAACCTGATCCAGGGTTATTATGAGGATGCTTACCTGAAGCCCATCGCCGCCAATACCAATGGTATCTTTGCCTGCCTGGATAAAGGAGCAGAGTATATTCACTGGGATGAGAAGCGGAAGGAATACGCAGAGCAGACAGGTGATATCCGACGGGGAGTAGGCATGTCCCTGTTTTCCTATAAAACAGGTGTGTGGCCCATTTCTCTGGAAATTGCAGGGGCGAGGATGAGCCTGAACCAGGACGGCAGTGTGCAGCTTCAGATCGGAGCAACAGAAATCGGTCAGGGAGCAGACACTGTGTTCTCACAGATGGCAGCAGAGACACTGAATCTTGATATTTCCGATATACATATCCAGACAGTGCAGGATACAGATGTGACTCCTTTTGACACAGGTGCCTACGCATCCCGTCAGTCCTTTGTGACGGGTACAGCGGTGAAGGAATGTGCAGAGCTTCTTAAGAAAAAGATCCTGGATTACGCAAAAGTGCTTGTTCCGGAAGAGACAAGAGAACTGACACTGGATGAAGGCTGGATCTTCGCAGGGGAAGACCATCTGATCTCCCTGGAGAAGCTGGCACTGGAGAGCTATTACAGCCTGACAAATTCGTCTGTCATCACAGCGGAGACCTCCACTCAGGTAAAGAAAAACACCATTGCCACCGGCTGCTGTTTTGTAGAGGTAGAGGTGGATCTGAAGCTTGGAAAGATTAAAATCCTGGATATTGTCAATGTCCATGACAGCGGAAGATTACTGAATCCACAGCTTGCAGAGATGCAGGTACACGGAGGAATGTCCATGGGTATGGGGTACGGGCTGAGTGAACAGCTTATTCTGGACGAGAAGACAGGCCGTCCTCTTAATGGTACTTTGCTGGATTATAAGATGATGACCACTATGGATACGCCTGATCTGAAGGCAGACTTCGTGGAACTGGAGGATCCCAAGGGACCTTACGGAAATAAGGCATTAGGTGAACCGCCTGCGATTCCGGGCGCTCCGGCTATCCGGAATGCAGTCCTTCATGCCACAGGTGTGGCTTTCAATGAAAACCCGCTGACACCCCAGAGGCTGATCGACGGCTTCAAACGGGCCGGGCTGATTTAGAGAGGGGGACGTATTTATGTATGATATAGAGAATTATTACAATGCCGGTACCATTGCAGAGGCTGTGGAGCTTCTGAAAGAACATCCTGAGGCACGTATCATCTCAGGAGGAAGTGATGTGCTCATTAAAATACGGGAAGGCAGGCTGGCAGGAAGCTCCCTTGTATGTATTCGGGATATCAAGGAAATTCAGGGAGTGACATTGATGGATTCGGGGGATATTTATATTGGGGCAGGCACCACCTTCTCCCATATTACTGCAGATCCGGTGATCAGGGAATATATTCCTGTTCTCGGGGAGGCAGTGGATCAGGTGGGCGGTCCCCAGGTACGTAACATCGGGACCATCGGAGGAAATATCTGTAACGGCGCTGTCAGTGCGGACAGTGCGCCCACTGTTTTTTCTTTAAATGCAATGCTTCGTATTGCTGACGGAAGCGGCGGCCGTATGGTTCCTGTGAAGGATTTCTACCTTGGACCGGGCCGGGTGGATCTGCATCAGGGTGACGTGCTCACCCATATAGTGATACCAGCCAGGGAATATCAGGGCTACCGTGGTCATTATATTAAATATTCCATGCGCAATGCCATGGATATTGCAACCTTAAGCTGCAGTGTGGTAAGCCGTGTGAATACTGAGGACAATATACTGGAGGATGTGCGTATCACCTTCGGAGTTGCGGCTCCTGTGCCTTACCGCTGTGAGGAGACAGAGACAGCACTGAAGGGAATGGAGATCGGGGAAGAATTGTATCGAAGGACAGAGGAACTGGTACGCAGGGAGATCAATCCCCGTGATTCCTGGAGGGCTTCCAGAGAGTTCCGTCTCCAGATCGGCGGTGAAATTGCCAGACGTGCTCTCCAGTGTACCGTAGAATCAGCAGGAGGTGACCAGTCATGAAGAAAGATATGCGCTTAGTGCAGTGTACAGTAAACGGAAAAGAAGTGGCTGAGTATGTGGATGTGAGGGAATCACTTCTTGATATGCTGCGCAACCGTCTTGGCCTTACATCAGTAAAGAAGGGCTGTGAGGTAGGTGAATGCGGCGCCTGTACTGTCATAGTGGACGGTGAGACCATAGACTCTTGTATTTACATGGCCGTATGGGCTGAAGGAAAGAATATCCGCACCCTGGAAGGCCTGGAAAAAAACGGTGAGCTTACCCGTATCCAGGAAGCTTTTATTGAAGAGGGAGCGATCCAGTGCGGCTTCTGCACTCCGGGCTTTGTAATGTCCGCAACTGTGCTTCTGGAGCGCGGCGAAAAACTCTCCCGGGAAGCTATCAAGAAGCATATGGCAGGAAACCTCTGCCGCTGTACAGGCTACCATAATATTGTGAATGCGGTGGAAAAGGTAAATGCCGAGCAGTTGGAGAAAAATATAAAATGACGATGAAAGATAGAAAAAACGAGACAGTTCAGGCAGGTCTGCCTGAACTGTCTCGTAAGAATATAAGGTGCATAGTTGTGCGGGGAGGCGGAGATCTGGCGAGCGGAGTGATCCACAGATTGTACCGCTGCGGCTACCGTGTCCTGATCCTGGAGAGCCGCAGGCCAAGTTCTATCCGAAGGATGGTTTCTTTCAGCGAGGCTGTGTACGACGGCGAAGCCTTTGTGGAAGGTGTTCTTGCCCGAAGGATAAGCAGTATTGAGGAATGCAGTCAAGCTTGGGAAGCAGGGGAGATCCCCTTGCTGGCAGACCCGGAGGCTTTGTGCATGAGGGAATGGAAGCCGGAAGGAGTGATCGATGCAATCCTGGCAAAGCGAAACCTGGGTACCGACAAAGCCATGGCACCTTTGACCATTGCCCTGGGCCCCGGCTTTGAGGCCGGGGATGATGTGGACTATGTGGTGGAGACTATGCGGGGCCATAATCTTGGAAGGATCATCACAGAAGGGACTGCCCTGCCAAATACAGGAATCCCCGGTGTGGTTGCCGGGGTGAGCAGAGAACGGGTCATTCATTCTCCTGCAGAAGGAATCATCGCTGTTAAGGCAGAGATTGCTGATCTTGTGGAGCAGGGACAGATTCTTGCCTATGTAGGGGAAACTCCTGTGAAAGCTACAATCTCCGGTGTGCTCAGGGGAATCATACGGGACGGGTATGAGGTGTGGAAAGGAATGAAGATAGCCGACATCGACCCCAGAAAAGAAGAAAAACAAAACTGTTATACAATCTCTGACAAGGCACGCTGCATTGCAGGCAGCGTAGTGGAGATTCTACTGTCCGAAGGAGTGAGGCCTCATGAATGATCCTGTTAACAATAAACTTGCTAACAATAATCATGCTAAGAACAGTCCTGTGAATTTTTTGGAGCTGCTGGACATTGATGTAGAACGTTACCCTGTGATCGCCGTGGTAGGAGGGGGAGGCAAAACAAGCCTTATCTACCGTCTGAACCAGGAATTGCTGGATTTGGGGAAAAAGGTTATTATCACCACCACTACCCATATGGCGTATCCTTCCCGGCATCCTTTTGCCAGGGGCGGGGACCCGGAGACTGTGAAGAAACTGCTTTCAGAACAGGGATATGCTGTGGCAGCAGAGATTGACAATAACACGGGGAAGCTGGCAGGTCTTTCTGAGGATCGGCTGAGAGAGCTTGAAAGTCTGTGCGATGTTATGCTCATCGAGGCAGATGGCTCCCGGCAGCTTCCTCTGAAGGTGCCGGAGAATTGGGAGCCTGTAATTCCCCAATGTGCCGGACTTGTGATCAGTGTGGTGGGACTGGACTGCCTTGGGAAGCCTATCCGTCAGATTGCCCATCGTGTGGAGCGTACGGCAGAGCTTCTTCAGAAGGGAATGGATGCCCCGGTGACTCCGGAGGATGTGGTGAAGATTGCATCTTCCATCTGCGGGCTTTGCAAGAATGTTGAGGACCGTATTTACCGTGTGTATTTAAACAAGGCGGATGTTCTTCCGGGAAAAGAACCTGCGGAGGAAATCCTGCGGGGCCTTCAGAAGCAGAATAAAGTAGCTGCCTATGGAAGCCTGAAAGCAGGTTCAGAGTCGGGAATGACCCGGCATAAGGAGGATGGAAAATGAAAGAGATTGCCATGATTATGCTGGCGGCTGGGAACAGCCGCCGTTTTGGTTCAAATAAATTGCTGTATAAAATAGAGGGGCAGCCTATGTACAGCCGGATATTAGGGCAGCTTAAAGAGGTACAGAGATGCTTCCCGGCGGAATGTGAAAATATGCCACCAGAGTTCTGTGTCCATGAGGTCAGAGATATGGCCGAAAGGCAGCAGCTGCCGTTCACAGAGCAGCCTGCCGTAAAGCTGACTGTAGTGACACAGTACCGGGAAATCGGAGACGCTGCCCAAAAGGCAGGCGCCCAGGTTTTGTATAATCCTCATCCTGATGAGGGGATTTCCTCTTCGCTGCAGATAGGTCTGAAAGCTAACAGGAATGCAGATGCATGTCTCTTTACGGTTTCCGACCAGCCTTGGCTTACCTGTGCCACAATACTTGGGCTGCTGCGTCTGTACCTTGATTCCGGTAAAGGCATTGCCTGTGTGTCTTCAGGAGGAAAGCTTGGAAATCCTTGCATTTTTTCACGGAAATATTATCCGGAATTAATGGAGCTGAGAGGAGATGTGGGGGGCAAGCACGTGATCACCGCCCACAGGAACGACACGGCAGTCCTTACAGTGGAGCAGGCGGCAGAACTTAGAGATGTGGATACATTGTGAGGTGAAATTTCTGCAGGAACAGTGACAAATAGAATAGTGCAGAGTGCCTGTATCAGGTACAATGGAGGATGAAAGGCGGTATCTGCGGGATGCCGCATTTTTTGGTACAAAATGCGCCCTTTTTGGTACATTCCTTTTCTGGAGTAAATTGTTATACTTTACCAAAAATGTTAATATATACTTAACAAAATATGTCTTTTTTTCTACTGGGAAAGAACTCCATTTTGTTCTCAGAGAAGCGGTCCGTGTCCGGTTTTGTCGAAACACGAAAACAAACCTGCTTCTATTGAGCAAAGATAAAAATACAGCGGTTTTCCGTGGGAGGTAAAGTACATGAAAAGAAAAGAAATTGCGAAAAGAGCCATAGCATTCACAGCCAGCATGGTGATGTGTGTGACATCCATACCGGTAAATTTGGCTGCCGGCCCGGCAGAGATGACGGCTGCGGAGAAGTCTCTGGATAGCATCAGTTCCGACGGGGCAAATGAATCCAACGGGCCAGGGGGAGCAGAATCGGATACAGGCAGCGGTGAAGCGGGAGATCCGGACGGGACAGACCAAGGCGCAGGCAGCGGTGGAGCCGGAGAGCCGAGTGGGACAGGACAAGGCGGAAGCAGCGGTGAGAACGGAGATCCAGAGGGGATAACCCCGGGGGCGGGCAGCGGTGAAACTAACGGACCGGACGGAACGGAGTCAGGTGGAAATACCGGTGGATCCCAAGGTCAGGACGGAACAGAACCGGGAGAAAATACGGGTGAAGCCGGAGATCAGGACGGAACAGAGCCGGGAGGAAGCGGCGGTGAATCCGGCGGAGCAGAGGGGACAGAGCCGGGTCAGGACGGCGATAATATCCAACAGCCTCCTTCTGAGCCGGGCAGGACTACAGCCATTGACTGGACAAATAATATGGATGTTTTAACCATCAGCCTCAGTGGGATATCCTGGGAATCACAGGAAGGAACAGGAAATTGCGTGCGCAATGATCAGGGCCAATGGGATTTGTCTGCCTTGTATGAGGAAAAGGCGCAGACTGTAACATTGAATTATGATATTTCTATGAATAATGACAGCAGGGAGCCCTTGGCGGCAGGGGATACTTTCTCTATCCTATTGCCTTCCGGGTTGTTTGCAGCAGAGCCGGATTCCGGTAATCTGAATCCGGAGAAAGAGAAACCGGAGGCAGCCTACGCAACAAGTAATTCCGTTGTACAGGTCACCTTGCGGGATGAGGTTGAGCAGGAGGGATTCAGCGGATTTCAGGCATCTCTCGGGATAAAGGCAGTGCCCCTTTCCTATGAACCGGGGGAAACAGAGCGCATCGAAACTATAGTGATGCAGAGCATGACAGATGCCGGAGGTGAGCCGGTAAGAGAAAACAAGGCAGAATTCTTTCTTCCGGCAAAGGATGGGGAGGAGCCTGGCCCGGATGACAACGGATTGGATAAACCGGAAGAGGAGACGCCGGAGGATGGAAAGACAGAGGAAAATCCGGAAGACGGAAAAACAGAGGACGAGGCTCCTGGAACTGAGCCGAAGGATTTAAGCAATGAGATTTCAGTGGATCTGGCCAGGACAGAGTTGGAGGTAGGAACCGACGATACCGTAGAATTGCCTGTTGTATATATAATTCCGGAAGCTACAGAAATTCAGCCCAATGACAGCTTTGCATTAAGCGTTGACGGAATTACTCTTATCAGTGCTGCGGCCACGAAGGCCACAGCATGGGAGAATAGGTCTCCAATGGTTCTGACGGCAGGTGAGACTGTTCCGGAGATTCCGGAAGAAGACGGCAGTACAGAGATAACAAGTCCGCCGGAAAAGACGGAGATTTCCGTTTCCCAACCAATAGTTAAAGAAAATCAAATAACCACTATATTTACAGAACCGGCCGTGGCAGCCGCACAGCTTCAGGGAACCATATTGCTTCGGGCTTCTGTCAGCCGGCAGGATGCAGAAAAAGGCAAAGCCACATTTTCTATCCAGGGAAAGAATTACGAGACAGCCTTGCTCCTTCCAAAGACGGATGAAGGAAATAAGCAGGTATCCTTCACAAAGGAATGGATCGGCACAAGCCCGGAGACGGTGTATCCTAATTTGCTGGAATCAGGCATGGTAAAGGTTTGGTATTCACTTGGAGATGCTCCTGCAACAGAATGGAAATCCGGTGATTTAGGAATCGGGAAATGGGAGAAGGGAGACAAGGGCAATTATACAGTGACCTCCCAGGGCGTTGGTTTTGAGACTTACACGCTTACACTTCCAGAGGAATGGAATGGACAGGCTGTCACCTATAGTTTTACTGAAGATGCGGGACAAGCAATAAATAACGGATATATTGCCGCCGATACAGCTCCAGACGCAGAAAATAGATTTCATAATATAGTAACAGCCGAATTCGAGGCAGAATTGGAAATACGCGATGGTGATGTGGCAAAAGATTTTGAGTTTTTTAAATCCCACCTTACTTTATCAGGAAAGGGTACAGACGGAACTCCCTGTGAATGGAACCTTACAAACCTTCCGGAGAATGTCCAGGTATCCGTGGAAGGCAACCATCTTGTTATCGCAAATCTTCCGGGCTTTACTTTAGATCAGGAAGAAATCATTTACAGCTTAAAAGCAGATGCCAGGATCGAATTGGGAAATCCTTCCGGGGATATTCCCAGTGATTACTATGACCCTACGTATGATAATCAGGCTGCTGCAAATTTCGGCACTGTGACAGATACCTGCCATAATGGGGGGACTTTGATTCTTCTGTTAAAAGGAGAAACCTCATATGAGGGAACAAAGGAATGGATAGACGATAAGTCAGATGACACAAGAGCTTCCAGACCTGATGCAGTTCTTTATCTTTGGAGATATTCCAAAGCTGGTTCAGACTATACCACTGCATCCCAGGTAAAGGATCCTGATGATGAAACCCAGAATGTAAGCTGGCCCTTGCATCCCGTTACAGACGATATAGAAGAGGTTTCAAAAAGCAGCCTGCCCAAGTATGATCCGGAAGGCTATAAATATACTTATTTTGCAAAAGAAATTTTGTCAGGAAACAATGCCGGAAATTATGAGCAGGTGCTGGGCGCTATTACACCAGACACTGATGGAAATGCAGTGATCACCGACACTTACAAAGGGCCGGAAGAACGGCGTCCGGAAGGAGACTATTATTTATACAACGGCGGTACTTTAAGTAACCGGAGAGTGGGAAAGGTTCCGCTTACGGTTACCAAAAAGTGGGAGGCAGCATCCTTCCAGGATCAGCTGGAGAATGTGACAGTATATATGACACTTCAGTGTAAACCGGCAGGTGAGGACAATGCTGCATGGACGGATATTCCAGGTGAATATAAGCTGGATGGCTTTTTCGCAGAACAAATGTCTAAGACACTTACGGCAAGTGCAGACCAGTTCGATCCTTTTGGCAAGGAATTGGAATACAGATGGGTAGAATCAGATGTAAAACAGATTGTGGATGGACAGGAACAGGGGACAAACTTTGATAAGGACAACAGGACATTTAGTCTCCGTCAAATGGTGGATGGTGTAGAAGAGGAGATAGAATACCAGTCAAGCTATGACGAAACAGACAGTACCATGACCAACCGTATTGCAGACACTACCGACTATACCGTGGAAAAACACTGGAAAGGGACTGAAGGGGATAAAATCCCACCAGAACCTAATTCAAAAGTTACTGTTATTCTATACAGAAGTGATGATGAGACAAAGCCCTACACTACCTTTTCCATGGATGGAAATACGGATGCCGACAAAACAGGGCTGGATAATCCGGCCATTGGTTACGGGCAGGAAACAGAGCCTTATATCATAAAGTTTACCGGACTTCCCAAGTACGATGAATCAGGTCACAGGTATACCTATATTGCAGAAGAAGAAGCCTTCAGCGTAAATGGCCAGCCATGGCACACCACTTATAAGTATGATGTGAAAGAGAGAAAAGCAGATATCACAAACGAACCGACTGGGGAGGGTACGATTATCCGTGTACGGAAAAAATGGATCGATGACAGTGATGAGTCACATCGTATTCCCGTCCAGGTTCAGGTTTTTGACAAGAAGACAAATGAAAAAGTGGGCGATCCGGTGACTTTGGACAGTACAAATAACTGGTGGGCAGAGGTCGGTGTGAAAAAGGATACCAAAGCCGAAGATTATTATATCCGTGAGCTTCAGACAGAAACTTTGTGGAGCCAGGATGCGGCTCCGGCTGAGGATACTGATACACAAAAGATTTTTGAGCCGGACAGCTATGCAAATTCTGAGCATCATAAATATTTCGTTACCTATAACAATGATACTGCAGATGCCCGCGGTATGCTGTGTGTCACTAACCGGAGAGTCGGACTTGTAGATTTAACAGTTACCAAGAACTGGGTGGATCAGGATAATAACGCTGACAGACCTACGGATTTAAAACTGAAGCTGTATTGTCAGGAACATGAGGATGCAATCGACTATACTAATAATACAATAAATTTCGGCAACGATAGCCTTCCCATTAAACTCTCTGACGGTTCCGAGGGTTCGGCAATACAGGCGGTAGCATATGATACGCAAAGCAATACTTATACCTATTCTTTTTATAATCTTCCAAAGTATGACGGGGAAGGTAAAGTTGTACATTACTATATTAAGGAGGAAGAGGGTACAACGGGTTCCATTGCCGGGGCAGAATATGCAACTCCTGTTATCAGTTATGGAACGTATATACCAGGAAGGACCAGCGACAGTCCTGACACTCAGGAGATTACCGTTACCAACAAAAAAAGCAAAGCCAAGCCTGTGACGTTCTATAAATTGTGGAAGGATGCCTATGCATACGGACAGGGAAAACGTCCTGACATTTATCTGGATTTATGGAAGACAGACAGTAAGAATCCAACTCCTGTACCGGTTCCGGACCACATTAATTATTTGTGGACGCGGGCTTCCGATCCGACGAACAGTGCCTATAAGTGGACCTGTGATTTTGGAGATCTGCCTAAGTATGACAGCAATGGAAAAGAAATCACCTATTATGCAGAAGAGAAGACCCATGTATCTGCAGACGCACTGGGGTATGACACCAGCCCGGAAGCAGTCATGGATAAGGACGGTACATATAAAGACCAGTATCCGTCAACCCAGCCCGGTCAGACAGGAACAGAAAACACAACAATAAGTGCAGGAGAAAAGACACTGCTAAAAGAGGGCGGAACCTTCGTCAACAAACTGACAGGAACGATTACGATCACTGGCAAAAAGATATGGAAGAATATTCCTGACGGGATGCCTTTTGAAGATTTCCCCGGGCTGACGATCAAAGCAAGCCGATCCCTTACAGCGCCTCAGGGAGGTAAAACTACGGTTGATGTACAGCAGCTTGTCAGGTTGATGAAACCGGGAATCAGGCCCTTGTTGGTGACTCCGGTGCATAACGGTTTCGTCAAAACAGGTTCCGATACCTGGAAGGAGATTGCAAGCACAAAATTAAGTGTAGAAAACAGGATTCCCGGTACTAATGATTTTATGTTCACGATGAATAAGACTGGTGATAACGATACCCCTGATCCTGCCGGAACCAATCTTGACAAATATGATGAGGACGGAAATCTTTATTATTATAAGGTAGAGGAAGAAGTTACGAATGCAGAGAATCTGTCAGGAACTACCTATGAAAGTTTACCAGGTGAAGTGAATAACTTTATCATCACCAATGTCTATAATCAGAGCGACGGCAATACCGGGAATTTGACCGTAAATAAAACCTGGGACGGGATTTTCGCTGATGATTTGAAGGGTAAATACCAGTATCCTGCCGTAGAGTTCACCCTTTGGCGGAATTATGAATCTAATGCTGCGGACAGTACGAAGACAATATCTAAAGATGAAAAAGTCACAGCCATGATCCTGAAATCAGGAACAGATATATCAGGAACCGTTACATTTGAAAAGTTACTGGTGACTGCTCCTAACGGCAACAAATATAATTATTTCGTTGATGAAAAGATTCTGAACGGCTACGATACCACAAACGGGAATGATGATATAGAAATCAGAAAATCGGAAATTGTGACCCTGGAAAAGACTCCGGCAGACGCCGCTGAATTTACGGCCTCTGTTTCCTTTAAAAATACTTACAATCCAGAGCAGAAGGTTTCCCTCACAGGTTCGAAGGAATGGAAGGACAATGGGAATGCTTTTAAGACACGCCCACTCTTCAGTGATTTTAAAAATTGTTATACAGTATATCGTTATGCAGATAAGCAGCCTGGTGCAGACGGAGCACCTGAAATCAAGGATGAGGATATTACCGGGGAATTACAGGGAGCAGATGAAAACGCACCTTATTACCTTAAATGGAGTAATACGGATACAGATACCTGGACATATTCCATTTTGAACCTGGACCGCTATGCACCAAACAGTATGCCATGGAAGTATAAGATTAAAGAGCAAAAAATCCAGGGGTATGACAACTCGGAGCAAATCATAGATTCTGCAAAGGGACCGCTTGATGACAGCGGAAATATCACTATGCCTGAATGGATCAACCTGAATCTCAAATGCGCAAAGCTTGTGAAGAGCTGGCAGGGAGAAAACAGCTATGGCCTGCGCCCCGGCACAATTGCTGCGGAGCTATGGGTAAAGCTTGGTGATGGGGCTGCTGATGGAAAATGGGAAAAAGCGTCAGAGGTTTTTGCGAATTTTGGAGACAAAGCCAAGGCTATACCGACCACAGCTGATGTAATGCCTTATAGCTCAGGACAATGGGGATATACCTTTGAAGGACTTCCTGCATATTTGAAAAAGTCAGACAATAGTATTGTATCCTGCAGTTATCAGGTTGTGGAGACAAAAGCAGGAGATTATGAAACTGATATAAAAGAGGTAAAAGTTTCGGACAATGGAGTGGTCTATCCCAAGGTGGGACCGTATCAGCCTGAAAGCGGCGAACCGGAGTTAAAGCCGGATATTGACACTACAGCTATAACCAATAACTATGGTGATGACACGAAATACCTGAAGATAACAAAGACCTGGGAAAATGATACCAATAATTATTATTCTACAAGACCTGGGGACAATAACAGCTGGTATGCCGATTTTGCTATGTATTACAAAGCAGAGGGCGGTACAGACTGGTCACAGTATAAAAATGCAGACGGCAAAAACATCATACTCCGTGTCACAGGGGACAATACCCAGGATACGGTCACTATGAAATTTGGGCCTTTCCCTGCCGCAGATTCCAATGGAAAGGCATATAGCTATGCAGCGGCAGAGATAGCGCCTGCAAAGGGCAATTATAAAATAACGGAAACAGTAATTGTTGAGAGAAGCACTGAGAAACTTACCGTGACACCGGATACCTCGGCAGAGAATATTTTAACTGTCTCCGGAACTGAAATCACAGAAGGCGATACTACCCAATATGCCTCCAAAGTGTCAGCAGTCAATTCACTTCTGACTACAAAGGTGACAATTACAAAGAAGTGGGAAGATGACGGAAATACAGCCTTCCGTCCCGGTAATATCAAAATCAGTCTTAAAAAGAGCATTGCCGGAGACACAGAAAACACAATCACAGATGTTCCTATGGAAAATCAGCCGGGCTGGACTGAGAATGACAATAACACCTGGACGGCGGTGATTGAAAACCTTCCGGCATATGATGAAAAGGGACAGCGCTACGAATACACTGCAGAGGAGGAACAGCTCTCAAATTATCAGCCTCCGGAAATTTCGGATACAGTGTCAGACAGTGATATCAATAGGGGAGAAGCTTTAACCATCACCAATAAAATATCCCAGTTTGAAATATCCAAGATATTGACCGGAGGAAGAGAGGATGAGTCACTGCCTGCAGGCGCAAAACTTGAGATATACAAAGCATCAGACGGAGCAGCGGCCGGAGAACCGGCAGCAATCTGGGAATGCAGTACAGGGGAAAGCAATGAAGTAAAGGTGACAACCACAGTGAAGAAAGATGGTAATGCCATCTGGACTGAAACGGTAACTGCTGATACTGCCCCTGTGAAAGGTGTGATCAAGGGTCTGGACGCAGGAAATTATATCCTTCGCGAAACCATTGCCCCTGCCGGATATGAAACAGCCGCTGACATCCCATTTACGCTGAAAGAAGATGGCACAGTTAGCTTGACTGCCGGGGAAGCCGGATCGGTTACTTCTGACGGGAATGGAATTTACTGTATCACAATGACAGACCGGAAGATATCCGTACAAATTCAAAAAGTTAATCTGGACGGAACAGAACTGACAGGTGCGAAATTTACCGTTACAGGTATTTTCGCCAACAAGAAGGAGCAGCAGACATTAACACCGGAGGAGGCAAATAAGGCAGGGTATCTCGTTTCGTCAGACGGAACAAATCCCCAGAATATTTATACCTTAACGGAGACAACGGCACCGGAGGGATACATAAAATCAGAAGCCTCCACTACTTTTTGGACAGACAAAAACGGTATCGTTCATATTACAAGCGATAACAAAATATCTGGCGGCACAAAGCTGGCTGAGACAGACAAGAGTGATAACAGCAAAATCATTTATAGGAATGGGCCGATCCTGTTATATCTGGAAAAACATGATAAGACCGGGGATGGCACAAGTGCATTGGCAGGTGCCGTATTTACCCTTACTGACAAGGGAACAGACGGAAAGGGGACAAATATATTATCTGATAATGTTATAACAACGTCAGAAAGTCTGCTTTTAAACGATCTGATCCAGGGGCATTACTACTCTCTGAGGGAGAAAACAGCACCGGACGGATATATCCTTCCGGCTGAGGACAGCCGCACCTTCACTTTCCGGGTTTCAGAGAACGGAAAAATTGAAAATCTCAATGGCCCGGAGGGCTTCCGGGAGTTGGACAAAGGTGATACTTTGATTAAGATTTTCAATACACCTATTGTTATTGAGCTGAAGAAGACAGACAAAGCCAGCGGCGAAGGGATTGAAGGCACAAGCTTTACACTTCATGACGAATCAGTCCAGGGAACGGCAGAAGATAAGACAGTGAAGACAGATTCCCAGGGAAGTCTTACGCTGAAAGGTCTGGAACATGGGCTGGTACAAGGCCATATCTATACACTGACAGAAACACCTGCTGAAGGATATGACCTGCCGGAGAATAAGCTTACTATTGCCTTTGAGGTAAATCAGAATGGAACAATTAAAATTTTAAAAGCAAATTATACGGATGGAAATGATGAAGTGGAGGTGACTGATCGTGTTGCCGGTTCTTCGGAAGGAAATACCGCAACAATTAAGATACAAAATATAAGACAGAAAGGGTCAGCGGAAATCCTGAAGGTGGATGGGGACGAAATTACGAAAGTGCTCTCCGGAGCAGTATTCCGGCTTCAGAAGAAAAATGACAAGGATAAATACGAGGATGTGGGTGAGATAGTTACCACCAACGGCGATGGTAAGGCATACTTTGAGAGTTTGGAATGGGGTGATTACCGGATACGGGAAGTGACACCTCCTGCCGGGTATGCGCTCAGTGAGACAGTGTTTGACTTTACCATCAGTGCAACATCACTGAAAGCCTCATTTACAGATGCAGCTTCTGACAATGCCTTCAAAAATGAGAAAACCAATGTAAAGATTATGAAAAAGGAGGAGGGCGGCAGCGGTAATCCGGCCTTAGACGGTGCAAGGTTTGCAATTTATAAGCTTGACGGGCCGGATAAAGATCCTGCAGGCAGTCCGGTTTGGGAGAGCGATACATCTGCGCCGGGAACGATGCAGTTAAGCGGTGTCCTTTCCGTGGAAACTTATTACGCCATTGCAGAAACAAGTGCTCCTGCCGGTTACGAAAAGCTTGAGCAGTATGTGATTCTGAAGCTTAAGTGCGACGTGAAGTCGCGTAATGAATTGCTAACTGTTAGCTACCCTATCCAT
>JAUNHC010000046.1 GCA_030524175.1 Eubacteriales bacterium | reverse complement strand
CGTACGGTTCTTAGAGGGGAAAGCGGTAGTAATACCGCCGACCCACTCGATTGACTCTTACAAGTAGAAGCTTTCCATGGCTATGAGTGCAGGGGAGACACCTGACATATATATCCATTGGGGCGGTTCCTCAATGATCGATTATGTGGAAGCAGGCCAGTGTGCAGACATCACAGAGTTTATGAATCAGGATAATTACAAGGATCAGTTCGTGGATGCGGGCATTGAGCAGTGTACTTATAATGATAAGATCTATGCAGTGCCGGTGGAAAATGTGTCCGTGGCAGGAATTTTCTACAACAAAGATGTGTTTGAAAATTACGGCCTGGAAGAGCCGAAGACATTGACTGAACTGGAAGCCATCTGTGACAAGCTGGTGGAGGAGGGCGTAGCTCCTTTCGCTCTGGCAAACGCTACAAAATGGACAGGTTCTATGTATTTCCAGTATTTTGCTACCAGAAAAGGCGGCCTGGAACCATTCCAGAACGCTGCAGCAGGAACAGGAAGCTTTGAGGATGAAGCATTCCAGTATGCAGGAGAAAAAATCCAGGAATGGGTAGACAAAGGCTATTTTAACGAAGGCTTCAACGGCATGGATGATGACAGCGGACAGGCAAGACAGTTGTTCTATACAGGCCAGGCTGCCATGGATCTGATGGGTTCCTGGTTCCCGGGAACAGTTATCGGGGAAAATCCTGATTTCATTGAGAAGGTAGGCTTCTTCCCATTCCCGGAAGTGGAAGATTCAGATGCTGACCAGACTTTATGTGTGGGAACTGTAGGCGATAACCTTTATTCTATTTCCGAGAACTGTAAAGACAAGGAAGGTGCATTTAAGCTGATCCAGAGTCTGTTGGATGAGGATGCACAGAAGGAGAGAAAGAGCTTTGGAAAGATCGTTCCTCTGAAGAATTATGAGGCTGACGATGAGTTGACACAGGAAATCCTGGATACAGTAAATGCTGCATCAGGCATTCAGTTATGGTATGACCAGTATCTGCCGTCTGAGGTTGCAGAGGTACATAAATCCACCTCACAGGAAATCTTCGGCGGACTGAAAACACCTGAAGAAGCAAATACAGAGCTTCAGAAGGCAATGCAGGACTATCTCGCCAAATAGCAGTAAAAAGTTAAAAGAAACCATTGCACACGACACACGATCTTGCTTGTGCGATGGTTTCTTTTTGAAAAAATGGAGGTGGAATATATGCAGTCTACAAATATTCTGGCGAGAAAAAGGGAGAGAGAAATACGAAAGGTATCTGCGGTTTTTCTCCTGCCTGCCCTGATTTTTATTGCAGTTTTTGTCATTTATCCTATTGCTGATTCCTTTGCCACCAGCCTTTTTGAGTGGAACGGGATCACGGCGGGAAAGAAGTTCATAGCCGGAACAAACTGGCGGGAGCTGATCACAGATATGACCTTCTGGAAGGCCTTCCGAAATAATGTGGTCGTCATGGTTTTGTCCATTGTTATCCAGATGCCTATCGGTATGGCTATTGCCACATTCCTGGACAGAGTAGGAAAGAAGGGGACGATTTTTAAAGTAGTGTGGTTCCTGCCTATGCTGATGTCCTCTGTGGCTATCGGCTATCTGTTTAAATATGCTCTGGACACAAATACCGGGCTGGTATCTACCATATCTAAAATGCTTGGAGGCAAAAATATTGACCTTTTAGGGAATCCCAATACTGTTTTGCTCACGGTGACGGTCGTTATCTGCTGGCAGTTTATCCCCTTTTATATGGTGTATTTTATGGCAGCATACAGCGGATTGCCCTCAGATGTATATGAGGCAGCTGTTATTGACGGAGCAACAAGAGGGCAGTATTTCTGGAAGGTGGCACTGCCTATGATGAAGCCGTCCATAAAGAGTGCTGTTATCCTGTCAATGGTGGGGTCTCTGAAGTATTTTGACCTTATATATGTTATGACCGGAGGCGGGCCGGGTACATCCTCAGAGCTGATGGCAACCTACATGTACAGCAATGCTTTTGAATCCTACCGCATGGGTTATGCGTCAACCATTGCCTCAGGTATGTTTATTGTCATAACTGCTATTTCACTCATAACAATGCGTCTCATTAACGGAAGGGAGGAGGCTTAAGCAATGAAAGAAGAATCCAAGGCTAAGAAAATAACCATGAAGATCGTGGTGGCACTTCTTGTTCTGGTTTGGAGCGTAATTACTTTCCTGCCCTTTTTCTATATGGTGATGGGAACTTTTAAAGAGCAGTTTGAACTGCTGATGGGCGGTGTGTTTAAGCTGCCGGAGAAGATGTATCTGAACAATTATGTGGAGGTTTTCCAGGGCAATATATGGAATTATCTGAAAAACAGTGTGTTGGTGCTGGTCATCTCTTTGACCGTGCTTCTGTTTATCAGTGCCTGCGCTGCATATCCTCTGTCCAGGTTTAAATTCCGGATGAATAAACCTATATACAGTCTCATTGTAGCTTGTATGTCCGTACCTATCCATGTGACATTGCTCCCTATCTTTATGATGGCAGTCAAAACCCATTTATACGATTCCATCTGGGCACTTATCGGGCCGTATATAGCATTTAACCTCCCCATTTCTGTGTTCATCCTGGTAACCTTTATGCAGGGGATCCCTAAGGAACTTGAGGAGGCCGCGGAGATCGACGGCTGCGGCAAGTACAAAATATTCTGGTCCATTATGTTCCCTCTTGTAAAGCCCGGGCTTGCCACACTTGCTATTTATAACAGCGTAAATATGTGGAATGAATTCAGCTTTGCCCTCACACTTACCCAGAGGGCAGAAAACAGGACACTTCCCCTGGCTATCTGGGAGTATCAGGGGCAGTATGCCATGAATGTACCTATGATCCTCACAGTGCTTGTGGTATCTGTACTTCCTATGATCATTGCTTTTATCATCGGACAGGATAAACTCATCAAAGGTATGATGGCCGGAGCAGTGAAGGGCTAAGATTACTGACTCCTTTTTCTGTGCAGTTCATGGTATAGTATGATTAAGAACCGTGAGAAAATCCGGGGCGGCGGAATGTAAAAACAGAGAAATATATTCTGGTTTTCCGGTCTTGACAGACAGCAGGGAAGGGGAGTTTTATGAGGATAAAAGATAAACTGCAAGGGACACTGTACAAAGTAAGAAAGTGGAATTTTGACAGAAAACTGGGTATGATCCTGGCAATCATACTGGTTGCCTCCAACCTGCTGATCCTGTTGGTGACTTCAACTTCGGCCATACGGTCACTTAGCGATAAATCCAGTAAATTTGCCCAGGCCCAGCTTGCTTTTACAAATAAGATCATGGAAAGGGAGCTGCAGAATATTATCCTGGATATGGAAAATGCCGCTTTCAGTGACAGCATCCGTAATTACGTGTCTTATGAGGAAAATACAAGGGATAATACATTGCAGAATGTAAATTTTGCATACCAGGTACTGGGAAACCTGTCTGACAACCATCCTGCCATAGATTATGCGGCAGTGATAAAAGAGGATGTGTCCACGGTCCTCTACTACGGAGAAGTGTGGACAAAACCGGATTTCAAAGAAAAAATCATGGAAAACTACAAGGCGGCGGACAATACTATCGAGAAAAATATCCGGTTCAGTGTAGCGCCGAAGGTTTTTTATCCTGATGAAAATGTACTCAACTTCTATCTTCCCATCAACAGGAAATACGATATACGTCCTGACCATGCGGTTGCCGTCATGGTGGTGGGCATCGGCGCAGACAGCCTGCGAGAATACTTCCAGGCATCGGAAGACGATATTCATATGAATATGTATCTCACAGATTCCCATGGAAATATTCTCGTCACCAATACAGAAGAAGAGGGCCGGCTTGAATGGGCACAAATGGAAGGGAGAAGAGGCAGCTTCGAGGAAAAGGGGCATTTGACATTATACCAGAAAATGTCTGAGCTTGAATGGTATACAGTGAGCATGATCGAAACAGATGTCCTCTACAGAGATACAAAGATGACCATGTGGTTTCTCATTGGAATCATAGGTCTGGTCTGTGTGGGAAGTATTGTCGTGATACGTCTTATTTGCAGGTGGATGTACCGGCCTATGAAGGAAATCACGATCCATATGAAAGAGGTGTCAAGAGGAAATCTTGACACCAGGATGGATGAGGGCTACCAGGGAGAAGATTTCCAGAGCCTTGCACATGGATTCAATTCTATGACGCGCCATATCCACGAGTTGATGGAAACAGTAAAGGAAGAACAGCATGAACTGGAGCAGTCTAAACTCAATGCGCTGCAAAGCCAGATCAAGCCACATTTTCTCTATAATACGTTGGAATGTATCCATTGGCAGGCTCTGGCTGAAGGTAATAAGGATGTTTCCCGTATGGTAAAGGCACTTGCCAATTACTACCGGCTGTGCTTAAGCCATGGACAAGACATTATCACCCTGGGCCAGGAGCTGGCGCACACAAAGAATTATCTGATCATCCAGAATATGAGATACGATGATATTATCAAAGAGGATATTCAGGTAGATGAAAAATATGAAGGTCTGCCCATTCCCAAAATGACACTGCAGCCCCTGGTGGAGAATGCTATTTACCACGGACTTAAGGTTAAGGACGGAATGAAAGGTGAAATTCGCATTGAAGCCTGGGAGAGAGAGGAGTGCTGTGTTGTAAGTGTGTCTGACACCGGAGTGGGGATGAGTGAGGAACAGTGCCGGGCACTCAATGACACCATCGGAGAATTCCACGAGGACACGGGATACGGCGTGCGAAATGTACATAAAAGAATTGAAATCTTATTTGGAAAAGGATATGGGCTTAAGTATTACCGGAACCCGGACAGAGGAGTGAGAGTGGAAATTTCACTGCCCAGACTGCATTAGGAATATGATTGAGGTGTAGTTATGTATAGTATCATCATAGTAGATGATGAGAAAATCATCAGAAACGGAATCGCCAAGGTTCTGCCCTGGAAGGAAATGGGGATTGAAAGGGTTTTTACCGCTGCTTCAGGCCTGGAGGCGCTGGACATAATGAGCCGGCAGCCCATTGACATTATGATAACAGATATCCAGATGGCTGAGATGGACGGCTTGGCTCTGGTAGAAAAAATCAATCAGACCAACCCATCCATGAGGATCATTGTGCTTACAGGCTATAACAATTTCGAGTATGTACAGAAGTGCTGTAAAATGGAGGTTCACGATTATCTCCTTAAACCTGTGGATGAAGACGAGCTTCAGCAGACTGTGGAGAAACAGCTGGAGGCTATTAAGAAACGGGAACTTCAGGTAAGGGAAAGAAAGGTTCTGAGCCGTTCCGAAGGAACCGCAGAGCAGATGAAAATTGAACATGCCATGCAGAATCTCCTGAAGGGGAGACAGGAACCGGCAAGTCTGAAGTGGCTTCTGGAAGAGTATCATGTGGAAGAGGATCAAAGACTGCAGGCGGCCATTATTGCACCTATTATTTATGATTCAGAAAGCTGGAGCCAGCATTATGAGCTTTTGAACCTGTCCATTAAGAATGCCTGTATTGAAATGTTTGACTTTAACAGACAGGGAATTACTTTCGAAGACGATACAAAAAATATTGTTCTTGTTCTGTTCAACGGAAACGAATATGAGGAAAGTGTGCAGCAAGTGGAGGATTTAAGCACATATCTGAAAGAGGAATACGGAATCCGTCAGCAGATTCTTCTGGGCAGTGAGGCGGAAGGCTTCGGGCAGTTCCACATTTCCTACAATGATGCCTGTATGATGAAAAAAGAACCTGCAGTTGAAGGTAAAATCCATCAGAGTGCAAAATCCCAGCTGAGATTAAAGCTGTTTAACGATATTTTTCATGAAATCAAAAAAACCATCGGGAACAACATCGGAGATTATGAGACTGCCATGCGTGCCATGCAGGCGTACTGCCAGGCTATGGATTCCTATAATCTTTCCCAGTCCCTGATGAAGAAATGCAGCTATGAAATGGCATCCAGCATTTATTTTTCATATCTTCTGCAGACAAATGAAACTGGGGATAACAGGCTGAATGAACTTCTCAATGCCCTTCTGGCCTGCAGGCGGGAGGACGTTGGAACAGTAGTCACCCAGTTTGTCATGAAGCTCTTAAACCCCGGAGAAGAAAAGGTTCATGAAGTGGTGGCGAAGGCCAAGGAATATATCAAGGAGCACCTGGAGGAGCCTTTGTCAGTGACTCAGCTTGCAGAGCAGTTTTACGTGACGCCCAGCTATTTTTCCAAGCTCTTTAAGAAGAATACAGGAGAGGGCTGCAACAATTATATTGTGAGAAAAAGAATGGAAAAGGCCCAGTCCCTTCTCACCAGTACAAACATGAAAACAGGAAAGATTGCAGACCTTTGCGGTTATAAAGACGTAAATTATTTTTCGCTGGCTTTCAAAAAATATACGGCGCAGTCGCCCATGGAATACAGAGAAAGCAAAAAATAAAACATGGAGGTAACTTAATGAAAGTAATCAGTTCAACAGAAAAAAACAGATGGGCGGAGAATGCAGCCCTTAAAACAGACAAAGCTTCCAACCTGAGTGTCACACAGGATGTGTGCCAGACAATCGACGGGTTTGGAGGCTGCTTCAATGAGCTTGGATATATAGCTATGGATAAGGTTACTCCGGAGAAGAAAGAAGAGATCCTTTCAAGGCTGTTTTCGCCTGAGGAGTGCGGCTTTACCTTCTGCCGTCTTCCCATGGGAGCCAGTGATTATGCAAAAAGCTGGTACAGCTATGATGAGGTGGAGGACGACTATGAACTGAAGCATTTTTCCATTGAAAGAGACAGGCGGTATCTGCTGCCATATCTTAAGGATGCAATGAAGTACAGCGGGGACCTCACCTTATTCGCATCTCCCTGGAGTCCTCCTACCTGGATGAAATTTCCCCAGGCATATAATTTCGGCACACTCCGCTGGGAAGATGAGGTGCTTAAGACCTATGCCCGGTACTTCAGAAAATACGTGGAAGCCTATGAAAAAGAAGGGATACATATTGATCAGGTTCATGTACAGAATGAGCCTATTTCAGACCAGAAGTTTCCTTCCTGTGTATGGACAGGAAAGGAATTAAAGGAATTTATCCGGGATTATCTGGGGCCTGAAATGAAAGATATGGATACAGAAGTATGGCTGGGAACTTTAAACGGCCCCTACGAGGATTACGGTATGGAGGAATGGCAGATAACCCATTACAGCGACTATGCCAATGAGGTTCTCTCTGACCCG
This sequence comes from Eubacteriales bacterium, assembly GCA_030524175.1. Classification (GTDB taxonomy): domain Bacteria; phylum Bacillota; class Clostridia; order Lachnospirales; family Lachnospiraceae; genus Blautia_A. The sequence goes on along the minus strand of JAUNHC010000046.1, from coordinate 32,076 downwards.
GAAGCCAGAAAATATGTAAAAGGAGTGGGCTGCCAATGGGGTGCCAAACATGCACTTCTCCAGACACATATTGCGTATCCTGAGGTGAAATTGATCCAGACAGAGAATGAATGCGGGGAGGGTAAGAACTCCTGGCAGTACGCGGAGTATGTATTCCAGCTTATGTGGACTTATTTCCAGAATGGTGTATGTGCTTATACATATTGGAATATGGTTCTTGAGGAAGGGGGAATGAGCACCTGGGGATGGCACCAAAACTCACTTGTCTCTGTGAAAAAGGATGGAGAAGTAGTGTATAATCCTGAGTATTATCTTATTCGCCACTTTTCATCCCATGTTAAAAAGGGCGCTGTCAGGAGAGGGGTTAAGGGCGCTTTTGCCGGGACTGCATTGGCTTTTGAAAATCCTGACGGGACTATGGTGTGGGAAATCCACAATCCTTTTGATGAGGCCAGGACATTAGTGCTTTCTGACGGTAAGGCAAACTATGAGATCACTCTGGAGCCCCATTCTTTTAACACGGTGATCGGCAATTAGTAAGTGCTGGGGATTTTATTTAAAAGTGCCCATCTGTCCTTTTATCAGCCTGTCCATTTCTTTATAATGATATTAAGGTCGAAAGGTGATACAATGCATGTTTGCGTGTGATTGGATGACTTTAGGATCATAATACGGGCGGGAGCGCTGGGGGGCGTTTCTGAATCACAGTAAAGGGATGGGGTGGACATTATGAAGAAATGTGACATTTTAATTAAGAATGCAAAGGTATTAAAACCGGATATGACAGTTGCATCCGGCCAGTTTATTGCGATCAGTGATTCAAGGATTATAGAAACCGGGGAATGCACAAGGAGAGAAAAAAACTCGATCAATGAAGGATGTGCGGGCAGTGCAAATGGTGCCGGTTTCGAAGAGTATACGGCAGACACAGTGATCAATGATAGCCATATTTTATGGATGCCGGGTCTCACAGACGGGCATCTGCATACAAGTCAGCAGTTTTTAAAGGGAAGCCTTCTGGATGAAAAACCGGTGATCTGGAAGCGGATCAATGTGCCTTTTGAAGCATCGCTTACCGGAGAAACCATGGCATTAAGTGCACGGCTTGCCGGGACAGAAATGATAAAGAACGGTACAACTTCCTTTGTAGACGCTGGAGGACCCCATGTAGAGGCGGCAGCAGAAGAGTATCTTAAGATGGGGATGCGTGGGGCATTGACCTGGCAGACAACAGACGGAGAGAAGGTGCCGGACACCTTGAGAGTGGAACGGAAGCAGGCTGTTCCACGGCTGGAGAGCCTGTACCGGAATTACCACGGCAGAGACGGGCTTTTGCAGGTGTACTATTCTGTCACTTCTCTGATGGCTTGTTCCGGGGAATTGTTTGAGACAGTGTTTTTGGAGGCAAAGGAGAAGGGTATTCCGGCAGAATGCCATATGAATGAGTATGCCAGTGAGGTGCTGGATTTTATTGAGAAATATAAGATGCGGCCGTTTGAGTATCTGGAGAAAATCGGAGCACTTTCGGAGCGCTTTGTGGCTGCTCACTGTATCATGCTTTCTGAGCCGGAAATCGATATTATGGCAGGACACGGCATAAAGGCGGTGCATTGTCCTTTCAGCAACTGCGGAAAAGGCGTGCCTCAGACGCCCCGGCTGCTCAGTGCTGGGATTCCGGTGGCCTTCGGCTCGGACGGTGCAGGGCATGGAGGGCTTGATCTATTCCGTGAAATGCGGGCTTTCCGCTGCATAATGAACGGGGCCTGGGGGATCGGAACAGCAAATCCTCAGATCATGCCTGCCAAGACTCTTTTGACAATGGCATGTGAGGGCGGAGCCAAGGCTCTTATGAATGAAAGTCTGGGACGAATTGAAGCCGGCTGTCTGGCTGATATCATAGGAATCAATTTGGATCAGCCCCATCTCATGGCTACAGGGAATCTGGTAAATTCTCTGGTGGAAAGTGCCTGCGGGGCGGACGTGAAACATTCGGTGATCCACGGCAGACTGGTCATGAAGGACAGAGAGCTTCTCACCATAGATGAAGAGAAGGTGCTGTACGAAACATCAAAGATGATGGGCGGACATCCGTTTTTTACAAAAGAAGAAAGCTGGTGCGGGGATGTTTCCCTTTGGGGCAGGCAATGAATAACACAGAATCATATCACAGGATCAGCAGCAGGATTTTCAGCAGCCAGTTTGCCAGGATCAGCCCCAGGGCAATATAGAGGTAGAGATTACGGTAACGCAGTCCTATGAGGAATTTGCCCCGGGACAGAAGTTCCGCAGTATTGGATACCATAAAATAAAGATACATAAGAACACCGTAGAAAACCGCAGGATAATACCACAAGGCAGAAAGAAATCTGCCATGGAGCATCAGGAAAAATGCCCGTGTGGCTCCGCAGCCGGGACAATAAAAGCCTGTGGTTTTCAGGAACAGACAAGGCATATTCCGGAAAAAAGACACATTGGTAACAAGAAGATAGAAGATGAGGGCTGCCGCCAGCATGGCCCAGCCAAGAAGGTATAGCATTTTATCAGTTTGATCCATGGGCTGTTTAGGCTGTTTCCTAAACGTACTGTATAGCTGCATTTATCAAGCCTCCTGTTATTTCCTGTATTTGCGGGCAAACAGTATTCCCGGGCAGGACAATTCCTGTCCGGATACTGCCTTGCAAAAATATGTAAGGATATAAAATAGCGTTTTAGTGATGTAAACCAGGCACAGACTTTCTGTGTTTTTATTTGATTGTACACATTGTCCTTTCAAGGTGCAAGGATTATGAAGATTACTTGTAGAAATTCAGACAGGTCTGCGCATTTACTGGGCTGACCGTAAGAAAACTTGATGGCTATGATTACCTGCAAACGACTCGCAAATTGGTTTGAGCTTCCCTTTCCGGGGGTTGTAGATTTCTTCAAAAGTGGTATAATGAAGACTAACCTTCCGCCGCAGAGCGTGAGGTTAGTGAGATATATGCCTTAAAGGAAGAGGAGAAATAAATGAGAAGAGGTATACGTGAATGGAAAGCTTATGCGAGGGGTGCGCTTCAGGGGAATTTCGGCATGCCTATTTTAGGAATGTTAGCCATAACCGGCATTACTTTCCTGGGAAATAATCTGACAACTACATTATTTCATGACAGCTCCCTTTTCACAATGATAGCAGGACAGATATTTGCCTTTATTTTGTCATTGATCATGGGGGTGTTTTCAGCAGGACTTTCTTATATGTTCCTGAATATAGCAAGAGGGCAGGCGCATTCTTTTGGTGATCTGCTGTTCTTTTTCAAGCACCATCCTGACAGGGTGATCGTGGCTGGTTTCGTACTGGGGATCATCAATGTGGTGGTAACGATTCCCTATTATTATGTGAGCTATATCACACCTTTCGGTACAACCCTTGAAGAGCAGATGGTGTGGGTGGTCAAGTGCGGCCAGTATCTTATCCTTGCATCTGTACTGAACCTGCTGCTTACGCTGCCATTTGTACTTACCTATTATCTGCTGGCTGATGATCTGGAGCTTGGGGGCATTGACGCCCTTAAGGTAAGTGTCCGCATGATGAAGGGTAAAATAGGAAAATATTTACTTTTGCAGATCAGCTTTATTCCGTGGATGATACTCAGCGTGTTTACCTTGTATATCGGCCTTCTCTGGCTGATGCCTTATATGGAAATGACAAATGTGATGTTTTACAGGGATATAAGAGGAGAATTTGATGTGGTGTATCCACGGGAGATATATTCCTCACCGCTGATCAATACGGAAAATCCCCCGGGAGAGAACCAGGACATACATGACGATTTTAACTCAGAAGCTTAAATGAAACCATAAAATAAGCCCAGTCTTTTAGGTGGATGTGTCTTAGTGATTTTATTCCCTTGAAAAATCCGGCATAGTCGTAACAATCGATTATGCCGTTTTTTCATACTTTCTCGGAAGTTTTACTGTCGCTGGACAAGATGTATAAGGAGACAAGCTGATGAGATAGAGGCCATTCTTTCAAAAGTTGACGCACTGGTATCTTTGGCGAGCGATATCAAGGAATACGCATTGCAGCGGGCGGTCAGTGGCAAGGAGTGGAAAGAATGGAAGAGTGTCGAAGGACGCTTCAACAGGAAAGAGATGGTCAATCGCAGAATTGGCTCTCGGTTATGGTGATTTGGTTGGTGCATCAAAATGGATGCGAATGCAGCTTTTATAAAAAATTAAATTGGAGCAAAAAATGGAGAGGCGAAATGAATCGTCTCTCCTGAAAGTCCGATCGGTTTGAGCATCTGTGAGAGGCTTGATTGGTTCTATCAAATATAATATATGCCGTTGCTTGAAAGCTATGCATAGACAAATCAAAAATGGCTTTCCCAATCGGATGGGAAGTTCATTTTGTTGATATCATAAGCACCAGCGTGTTTGTTTAAAAGCTGTTTAAAGTCAGTAACAAAAGCAGTCCATGATTCATCCGTCGGACGAAGATACTTCATTGACAGCATAATCTGATACAAGCCATTATACCGTGGCTGTGGACTGATTGCATCGGAGGAAATAAGCTGAGGTCTTGTGCTGATGGCACGATTGTAGATGCGGCTATTATGGGCGCAAATATTTCTCATTATTGATACAGCCTGAATCCATGATGTAAACATATCTTTTGAGGGATTGACATCTTTTCCATTGGCATTTTTGAACTTATAGTTCTGCACCAATATAGAAAATGCACTTTGATTTCCGGTTTTCATATTTTTGATGGTTTTTGATATAGTACCAAAAGACATTACTTCAACAGAAGCCCAAAGTGGAATTGCCCCTTCATGGTTGTTGAAATTGTGCTCTATAAAAACATCATTGGAGCGACTGATTTCAGAGGCAATAGAACCTTGATTTCTCCAGTATAATTGTTTGTCCTTGAATGCCGAAGGGTCATGGAGAATCAGGGCATCCTGAGTGGTTTGGAAAGCATCAACGAGACGCGCTCTCAGGGTGACTTCAATTTGAGATAAATAGCTGAATATCAAATGCGATAATTCTGAATCAAAGTTGTACAGCTTTAAGACAGCGGAGAAATTTGTGCCTGGTATATATTTTTGTGTGGCAGGATCAATTCTGTGAAAGCTGTAGCCTTTGAGTCTATAATACCCGATTGTTGTTAATGCCATCTTTGCTTCATCTTGTGAATCGATTGTCATTCCAGCTGCTATGAGTTTCTGAATTAACTGTGTGACTGATGAAAAATTCTTAGGGTATTGATACATTTAACTCTCCTCTTAATATAAAAAGTCCCGCCGGGTTGCGCATTCTTGCCGAAGCAAGACTAAGCGTGGCGGGTTCTGTTATTGATAGTGTACAATTACCAGAGCAGTTTGTCAATAAATTTGAGAAAATTCAATGCCTGCATAATTTGATCACTAAGTTGCACTCCCTTTCGGTCAGGGCTTATTTTATATATTCTGGCGTTCATATTGTTCTGTCAGATCATTCAGATTATCTTCATATGGTATGTACTGATAACCGCCGCCCGGATATTCATAATCAAAATAGGGCTGGCCTTCATAATAATCATATTCCCAGTAAGACCCTTCTGAAGTATCTGTGGAATAGAGGTATAACCCGGCAATTATTATAATTCCGAATATAAGGCTGAAGATCAATCCTGCAACAGACAGACCCAGTCCGATTTTGGTATTAGTCTGCATAGGTTCCCGCCCTTTGGACATCATGGCGATAATGATACCCAAGGCACCGAAAATAATCCCTCCGATCCCGCAGCAGGAAGTAAGAACAGACAGGCTGCCCAGGATCAGTGCGGCGATTGACATGCCGCTTACAGGGCTTGGGTTCCGGCCGTTACGATGTGTATAATCCTGTCCGTCATATTGGGTTTCTCTGTAATTTTGCTGTGAGTAATAATCGTGCTGCTGCTGGAAATCTTGTTGTGAATGATAATCCTGCTGCGATTCATAATCTCGCTGCTGTCTGTGATCACTATTATTATCTTCTGGATTCATGGAATGCCTCCATTTCTTTGATTACTGTGTACATATGCGGGCAGAGTGGGCTTATGAACATTCTGCACCTAGGAATGCTTAAGTGCCTTAATTATAACATTTTCCTTACATTGTGACAAGAGTGTTGCTGTTCACTGATAATCTGTAACTTGACAAATTCTTCCGTCATTGTTATGGTTAAACGGTGGGTATATGTACCCTTTGAGACAATAAGAGGAGACAAATAAAATGGACATTATTCAAGTGATCACACAGGAACTAGGCGTGCAGAAATGGCAGGTGGAAGCGGCAGTCAAGCTTATTGACGAGGGCAATACCATCCCGTTTATTTCCCGGTACAGGAAAGAGGCCACAGGTTCTTTAGATGATGAACAGCTGAGAACACTTCATGAAAGATTAACATATTTAAGAAACCTGGAAGAAAAGAAAGCCCAGGTTCTTGGAAGTATTGAGGAGCAGGGCAAGCTTACGCCTGAATTAAAAAAGCAGATTCTCGATGCACAGACACTGGTGGTGGTGGAAGATTTATACCGTCCTTACCGCCCGAAACGCCGAACCCGTGCAACTATTGCAAAAGAGAAGGGTTTGGAGCCGCTGGCAAATATCATTATGCTTCAGATGACCAAGAAGTCCCTGGAGGAAGAGGCAGAAGCCTTCGTATCGCCTGAGAAGGAAGTAGAGACTGTGGAAGATGCCATAAACGGCGCAAAAGATATTATTGCCGAGCATATTTCCGATGAGGCAGATTACCGGATCCATATCCGCAATCTCACAGCCCAAAAGGGAAGCATAAGCTCTGCCGCAAAGGATGAGAAGGCCCAGTCTGTTTATGAGATGTATTATGATTTTGAGGAGCCTGTAAAGAAACTTGCAGGTCATCGTATTCTGGCATTGAACCGCGGGGAAAAAGAGAAATTTCTCACGGTGAAAATTGCTGCACCGGAGGAGGATATCCTGCGTTACCTGAACCATCAGGTTATTACAAGAGACAATCCTAACACCACTCCGGCTTTAAGAGAAGTGGTGGAGGACAGCTATAAGCGCTTGATCGGACCGGCTATTGAGCGTGAGATCAGAAGTGATCTTACAGAAAAGGCCGAGGACGGTGCAATCCATGTGTTTGGAAAGAATCTTGAGCAGCTTCTTATGCAGCCTCCGATCGTAGGACAGGTAGTCCTGGGCTGGGATCCGGCATTCCGTACCGGCTGCAAACTTGCAGTGGTAGATGCCACAGGAAAGGTGCTGGACACCACCGTTATCTATCCCACGGCACCAACCTCTGAAGCCAAAATAAAAGCAGCAAAAGACACATTAAAGAAGCTTATCAAACAATATGGCATTACTTTGATTTCTGTGGGCAACGGTACTGCCTCCAGAGAATCAGAGCAGATAATCGTGGAACTTTTAAAAGAAATTCCGGAGAGAGTACAGTATGTGATCACCAATGAAGCCGGTGCGTCCGTGTACTCAGCCAGCAAGCTTGCAACAGAAGAATTCCCCAACTTTGATGTGGGACAGAGAAGCGCGGCCTCTATTGCCAGACGTGTTCAGGATCCTCTTGCCGAGCTTGTGAAAATTGATCCTAAGTCCATCGGTGTGGGCCAGTATCAGCATGATATGAACCAGAAAAAACTGGGTGAGGCATTAAGCGGTGTAGTGGAGGATTGTGTAAATAAGGTAGGTGTTGATCTGAACACTGCTTCGGCCTCTCTTTTGGAGTATATTTCCGGTATCAGCAAAGCAATTGCCAAAAACATAGTGATTTACCGTGAGGAAAATGGTCAGTTCAGCAGCCGCAGGGAGCTTCTGAAGGTTGCCAAGCTGGGGCCGAAAGCGTTTGAGCAGTGTGCCGGTTTCATGCGCATTACAGGAGGGAAGAATCCTTTGGATGCAACCAGTGTCCATCCTGAGAGTTATGAGGCAGCAGGGGGACTTTTGGAGAAGCTGGGTTATAAGCCCGAGGATATCATGGGCGGTAAGCTTTCCGGTATTTCCCGTCAGGTGAAGGATTACAGGAAACTGGCAGAGGAATTGGGCATCGGTGAGATTACACTACGTGATATTGTGAAGGAACTGGAGAAACCGGGACGTGACCCACGTGACGAGATGCCGAAGCCTATCCTCCGCACCGATGTTCTGGATATGAAGGACTTAAAGGAAGGTATGATACTGAAAGGCACAGTGCGGAATGTTATTGATTTCGGTGCTTTTGTGGATATCGGCGTACACCAGGACGGCCTTGTCCATATCTCAGAGATGAGCGAGAAATTTATCAAGCATCCTCTGGAGGCTGTAAGCGTGGGAGACATTGTAGATGTGCGTGTTCTTGGAGTAGATTTAAAGAAGAAACGCATCAGCCTTTCCATGAAGGGAACCGGGAAATAATGAACCAGGAGCCTGGATTATGGGTGCAGATATTGTTTGTATATCTGGCCGCAGTAAATATTTCAGCCTTTATTGCTTACGGTGCAGACAAGAGTAAAGCCCGAAGAAATAAATGGCGTATTTCAGAGTCAGCATTGATTACCCTTGCGGTTATTGGCGGATCTTTGGGAGCACTTGCAGGGATGATCGTGTTCCGCCATAAGATAAGAAAATGGAAGTTCCGTGCAGGGATTCCGGTAATATTAATTCTTCAGATAATACTTTTTTGGCTCATTGCCAGGTGCTTTTGAGTAATTGTACTCCGGTCTGCCAGGCTGTGCGTCTATGCAGGCTGACTTGCCGAATGTCTGTATATTTGTGTGAGTACATTTACCTATATGTACAGCTATAGTCCGGTATTTTGCAGTAAAATACTATAATTCAAATAATTTAAAACCCGGCCGGTAAGTAAGAATTTACAAATACTGGCCGGGATTTTCTAAATAATCGGAACATAAATATGCAGATACTATTAAGAGACGCTTTGTTCTTTTTTGTTGTAACCTTGAGTTATGACTAAAAGTAAGATAAAATTAGTCATAGAAAGTCATAGATTAGTCATAGAAAATTTTGAAAGGCAGAGGAAATGTAGATATATTTTTGTGGTCGTTTGGTGAGTTAGTCTTAGACGAAATCGTTCTAATTAGCGGCAAGTACACAGATAGAAAGGTTGAACCTACATGGCAAATATATTGATCGTAGAAGATGAAAAAAATATGCAGGACATTATCGCGCAATATATGAAAAAGGGCGGTCATACATGCTTTACGGCAGATGACGGTGTAGATGCTTTAATGGTCCTGAAAAATAATCCGGTGGATGTAATGATCCTGGATGTGATGATGCCTCATCTGGACGGTTTCTATGTGTGCAAAGCTGCCAGGGAAATGAGCAGTATGCCCATTATCATGCTGACAGCAAGGAGCGATGAGGAGGATAAGCTTAAGGGCTATGAATACGGTGCGGACGATTACATGACAAAGCCCTTCAGCCCAAGAGTGCTGCTGGCAAAAGTAAATGCTCTGCTGAGGCGTTCCTCGGCTCTTCCTCAGGATACCTTAAGTGCCGGGAAAATTACGCTGGTACCTGCCTCTCATAAGGTGTATACGGACGGTGAGGAGATTACACTTACCCATATGGAATATGAACTTCTTCACTTTTTTATGGTGAATCCGGAACAGATTTTTTCACGGGATCAATTGCTTAACAGGCTCTGGGGTTATGATTTTCAGGGGACAACACGAACTGTTGATACCCATATTAAAAACCTGCGGCAGAAGCTGGGAAGCGAGGGGCGTCATATTGTGACACTGATCCGCTCCGGCTATAAATTCGAGGTGACAGTATGAAAAGAAACAGTATTTTCAGCCTTCGTACAGTGAGGAAAAAAATATTGATGATCACAAAGCTGTCAGGAATTATTCTCATACTTTCCTATGTGCTGTCAGACAGACTTCCTTTGGAACGTGATGGAACGTTTGCTGTATGGATGGGGCTTGTTGTTCTGATCGTACTGTTTATTGATTTTTTGATGGGTCATTTTATTTCCAGACCTGTATCTGAACTTAATCAGGCTGCCGGCAAGATGGCACAGCTTGATTTTTCCGTTCCCTGTACGATCCACACAGATGATGAATTTGGAGAATTGGCAGAAAGTCTCAATATTATGGCAGAAAATCTTCAGCGGGCAATTTCCGGCCTGGAAAGTGCCAACGCTCAGCTGGAAAAGGAGGTTGAGAAGGAGCGCCGCCTCCTTGCCGAAAGAAAGGAATTGGCGGATAGTCTCTCCCACGAAATGAAAACGCCCCTTGGGGTGATCAGAGCCTATGCAGAAGGGATACAGGACGAGGCAGGAGAAGGGGAAAAATACAAATATGCTGATATAATTATAGGGGAGACAGAACGTATGAATAACTTACTTGCCTCACTTTTGGATTTGTCAGCTTTGGAAAACGGGGCAAAAGATATTTGTCCCGAAAGGTTTGATTTCACCGAACTTGTAGAAACAGTAGCCGGACGCCTTCTGGCTGACAGCCCGGATACAGATTTCAGTTTAGAATATGAACTGCCTGAGCACAGGACGTTTGTCTTTTCTGATAAAGAACGTATGGAGCAAGTGCTTGACAATTTCATTGTCAACGCAAAGAAAAATGTGTGTCCCGGAGGAATTTTGAGACTGTCAGTCACAGAGGACGCAGGAACGCTCTGCTTTTCGGTTTTCAACGAGGGAGCGCCTGTTCCGCCTGGGGATTCGGACAAAATCTGGAGAAAATTTTACCGGGGAGATACCTCAAAATACAAGGGCTCCGGACTGGGGCTTGCTATTGTGGCACAAATCCTGTCCATGCAGAATCTCAAATATGGAGTGGAAAATCTTCCAAATGGAGTTCGGTTCTATTTTTTAATTCCGGTTATTTCTTAAATAAATATGCAGAGACTTCGTTCATTTTAGAACGGGGTCTTTTGTTTTGCATGCCCTTAGCCATGTGCAGCGGAAAGATTTCACATCAGCTTCACAAGGGGATGACAGGAACTTCAAATCCCTTCTGTATAGTTGGCATTAAAAGGAGGCAGAGTTTATGAAAATTTTGGGAATAGACCGGATATGGTGGCTGGTGACGGCGCTTATTATCATTGCAGTACCGGCGAAAATTAAATTTATGAAGTGGTGGAGCAGCCGTGAGATGGATAAGAAAAAGGGCCAGAAGGGAAAGTGGGGAGAGGACCAATGATTGAGGTAAAAGATTTAGTTTTTTCCTACAAAAATGGAAAACAAGTGCTGCATAATCTGGATTTTTCGGTGGAAGACGGTGAAATATTTGGATTTTTAGGCCCCAATGGTTCAGGAAAATCTACCACGCAAAAAATCCTTACCGGAATTCTGAAGGGATATTCCGGCCATGCAGCTTTGTTTGGACAAGAGATTTCCCAGGTGACTTCCCGGGATTTTTTCCGGAAAATAGGGGTATTGTTTGAATTTCCCTATCTGTATACGAACTTAAGTGCAGCAGATAATCTTAAGTATTTTTCCTCCTTTTATCCGGGAGAACAACTTCGGGACTGGAGGGAACTTCTGGAGAGGTTAGAGTTCAAAATGGGATTTTGCGCATAAGCCGGTTTCTTCTTACTCTAAAGGAATGCGTCAGCGTGTCAGCATGGCCCGTGCATTGATCAGTAACCCTGGACTTCTGTTCCTGGATGAGCCCACCAGCGGCCTTGACCCCAGCGGTGCAGTTTTGTTCAGGGAGATCATTGAGGAGGAGCGGAGGAAAGGGACTACAGTATTTTTGACAACACATAATATGATGGATGCGGATTTACTCTGCGACAGGGTAGCGTTTATATCTGATGGTGTTATAGCTGCCCTGGACACGCCTGAGAATCTGAAAGAGAAGAACAGCAGCCGCAGCGTGGAGGTTGCCTATATTTACCGGGGAAAGCGGCAGACAAAGCGCTTGGAGGTTCAAGAGCTGGAAGCAGGTATGCCCTTTGCCCATGATGAAATTGTGAGCGTTCATTCTCTGGAACCTACGTTGGAGGATATGTTTATCAAATACACAGGAAGGAGGCTTACCTCATGAAAAAAGGCCTCTGTGCACTTATAAAAAAAGATTTCAGGCTGCTTTTGTCAAGTAAGTTTCTGCTGTTGGCAGCAGGTTCGTTGATTCTCTATTCCAGCTACATTAATTTCGTTTATATAAATATAGAACAGGAGAATTTTTCGGTTTATCTTTATGACCCTTATCACTTGCAGGAGAGAACTTCATCAGTGAAAAGCGTTGGCAGCAGAGAGGAGCTTGAGGAGAAATGTTCTGACGGGAATTCGGTGGGGATCCACATCTCAGGCAAGAAACCGGAGATATATATGATTTCTTCAGGTATAAAAAGTATTGATGATTACCGGACTGCTTATGCCATATCTGCATTGTCACCGGGTCATCCGCAGAAATCATTGATCGTTGGCGGCAACAGCAAAGAGATGAAAATGCGCCGGGAGATCACGGCGGAATTTTTGTTTTTCGAATTGTCTGCGGTGGGATTTTTAGGACTTGCAGCCATGCTGTTTAAGGAGAAACAGATGGGAGTGGTACGTGTATATGGAATTATGCCTGTGAGAAAAAGTTCATTTATACTGTCAAAGGCAGGTCTGTTTTTAGTTTCGGATCTTGTATTTGCTGCACTGCTGACTTTAATAAATCTGGGATTTTCTGCAGGTGTTTCTGTGCTTCCGGGAGTTCTGGTACAGGCTGGGATATTGTCTCTTGTTATGGCTTTTACAGGATTTATCTGTGCCGTGGTATTGCCTGGATTCAGACAGTTTTCTATGCTGTATCTTGTGCTGGCGGTGTTTATTACAACCCCTGTATTCCTTGCAGGGCAGACAGGAATTACCTGGGAATGGATTAAATTTCACCCAATGTATCATATGTTTAAGGCGATGAAGGATGCATATTTTCATACCTCTTCTGTGGGATACTCTTACTATATTACCTGTGGAACTGCTATTATTCTTTTATTCTTGTTTGCCTGCAGAGGGCTTTCCTGTGAAATGAAAAGGGAGGGGTAGAATGAAGGGATTAAGATATCAATTGAAAAATATCAGGCGGGATAAAATGTGTATTCTCACATTTCTGCTGCCTGTTATAGCAGGTATTGCAATTAATCTTTTAACCGGACTGAGCCTTTCTTCTGTCAGTGAAAATACTTTTGGTATTGTGGAGAACAATCTTGATGCGGAAACAGCACAGTGGCTTGAAAGCATAGGAAATGTTACTATGTATGAAAGTAAGTCAGACCTGGAAGCGGCGGTAATTGATCCTTCCACACAGATGATAGGCGTCCTTCAAAATGATAATGGGATTTACACTGTACGGGCCGGAGACGAACTGAAAATGTATGCGGAGATGGGAGATATCCTGCCGGAGCTTTACCAGGAACGGGATAAAGTACGGCTGTATGACAGAACGATTATTCCTGCTGATAATAATGAGGAGTTTCTTAAGTCGTTGCTGATCGTGATCACCATGGTGACGGCAATGTTTATGGGATGTACTTTTAATACAATGAGTATTATCAGCGAAAAGGAAGAAGGGATTGTATTTGTGAATGAGGTGCTGCCCATGACACATACACAGTATATTATCCAGAAGATTGCATTGGGATTTTTGGGAGCGGTTATGTCAACCGGCATTACTGCTGTCATATGCATAAAAACTGACGGGATTCAGGTTCTGTTCCTCACGCTTATTATTTTCCTGTCATCGTTTATCGCTTCTCTGGCTGGCCTGTTTATCGGCAGCTTATCAGGGGGGCTGATGACGGGAATCATGTATATTAAAATTGTAATGATCGCATTTATAGCACCTCCTGTTTTAATATTTCTTGCAGTGCCACAGGGCAGCATCCTGTACAATCTGTCGTACATACTTCCGTCAAGTGCCGCTTTTTACGGATTGATGGAACTCCTTGGGGGACAGCAGCAAAGGCTGATGGTCAATCTTATTATACTTTTGATACATTGTATCCTGTGGTTTTTTCTATACGCTGCAGTTTCCGTTAAGCCGCCGGAAAAAATTAAAAGGGGAAGGATCTGATGATCCTGTCCCCTTAATATACTGCGAAAAATCTGTTGGTATGTTTGCTTATATTTTGTTAGTCCTTCTTAATGTGCACATCCAGTTGATTGTAAGGTATGATGATACCCTGTGCGTCAAATTCTTCTTTGATTCTCTGATTCAGACGCCATTTAGCCGGCCAGTAGCTTTCTGTGGGAAGCCACACCCGGAAGCCCATGATCACTGAACTTGGGGCAAGCTCATCTACAAACACAACCATATCTTTATCATCCTTGGTATCCGGGTCCTCCCTTAACAGGGTTTCCAGTATATCCTTGGCTTTCTGTATATCAGATTCATATGAAATCCCCACTTTAATTTCCAGTTTCCGCTGATCCCTGGCAGTAACATTAATGATTGTGCTGTTTGACAGGGTGCCGTTGGGAATTACAATATGCTTGTTATCCACAGAAAGGAGAGTAGTGTAGCAGATTTCAATTTTAAACACAGTACCTTCACAGCCGGCTTGTTGGTTCTGGATGATATAATCCCCCACCTGGAACGGCTTGAACAGAAGGAGCATCATGCCCCCTGCAAGATTGGCAAGTCCGCCCTGTAGGGCAAGCCCGATGGTCACGCCTGCAGTACCCAGAAGAGCAGCCACAGAGGATTCTTTTACCCCAAAACTTGTGGATATATTAAAAATCAACAGTGCATACAGCAAAAATTTGGAAAGGGAGGATGCAAACTGTATAACACCTTTATCAATATTGGCCCGTTCCAGAGAGCGGCGCATCACCTTAAGCACCCAGTTAATGAATTTCCGCCCAATATAAAAAACTACAATTGCCAGCACTACTTTAAGGCAAAACTGCCCTATGGCAGGAAGCTGTCCCAAAAGGTATTCCTGCAGTCTGTTTACATTTTCTCCAAGTTCCTGTACATTTTCTTCCAAAGCTTCATCTCCATCCATGTTTGTAAAGGGGCATATGCCGAAAATTTTCCTTATTATAGCAGGGATATGGGGGGGATGGCAAGGGGGATGACGGAATGTGTTGTACGGGGATGAGAATGGAATCCGGTGCGGGGGCGCTGTCTTTCCTGGCAGACGCACGCTTCCCTTCAACTAACTGCCAACTGCGGCTAAGACGCTCAGGAGTGCCTTCGCGTCTAAGTCTCCGTAGGCAGTGGATTTTCAGGCGCGCTTACGCAAGTCTGCTCAGTAAAGACAGCGCCCCCGCACCGGATTCCATTCTCATCCCCTTCCGCTACGTTTTCGGCTCTTTTTTGTGGCGTTTGTTTGGTTAGGTTTTGGTGAAAGTTACGTTTATATAATGTGATAAAATATATCCTACGAGGGAAATTTTTGTAACATTATTTGGAGTCAGGTGTTATATTAGCAACAGAGGAAAGATGCGGTTACTATGTGCGGGGATATAGGGATAGTAATGAGAGGGGTATCCGACGGCAGAGGGGGTGAGGATCTGGACAGGGGATTGTTGGAAGAGATGTATGAGAGATATTATAGGGAGATATATCTGTATGTCTATTCAATCTGCGGGCGCAGGAGTATGGCGGAGGATATTTTGCAGGAGACTTTTCTGAAGGCGTTTATTGCATTGAAGGATTCTCACACTAATATGCGTGCTTGGCTTTACATGGTTGCCAGGAATCTTTGTTATAACTGTATGAGAAAGGAAAGGGCAATGATTTTATTGGAGGAAGTGGAGGAAAAGCGAAGGGTTTCCTGTGATGATGTGCTGGACCAAGTTATAGATGATGAGCGGAAGAGAGAAATATGGGATGCTCTTGAAAAAATAGGAGGCACTAAAAAGGAAGTGCTTGTTCTTCAGTATTTCGGGGGCTTCAGGCAGGCTGAAATTGCGGCAATGCTTCATCTGACTCCGCAAAATGTGAGGGTTTTGGCATATCGGGCGAGAAAAGAACTGAAATCATATTTGGAGGTGAGGGATTATGACATACCGTGAATTGTTGGAGAAATATAAAGAGGGAATTCTCAGTGAGGAAGAGAGGCTCGAGGTAGAAGAGGCTATTGAAAAACATGAAGCCATCAGTGATTATCTGTATGAAGAAGGGGAAATCCCTGAGTTAAAGGATGTTTTTGGGAAACAGGCGGAAGCAGGGCAGGGGGAACCAGGACAGGTGGATCCAGGGCAGAAGGGATCAGAGCAGCCGGGAACGGATCAGATGAAAAGCGGCCGGGCGGTACAGAAGGGGATCAGGCAGAAGAAAGACAGTGAGTTTGTATCTCTTGTGAATCAGTCCATACGAAGAGCGTTTATGAAGCTGGGGGTGTCAGTATTAGCTGTTTCTATCCTGCTTATATTATTTGTACAATTCTTGCTTCCCAATTTGGTGTCTTGTTTTTATTATGACCCGGGAAAGGAAACAGGAGGCTATAATCAAATGAGCCGGGATATGGCTGTTTATTCGGAACTTTTCCTGCCGTGTAAGCGGAGGGACAATGTTACTGTGGAGGCAAAAGGTTACGGGAAGTATGATTTCAGTGTGCTGCAGAATTTCAGTATTAGTGGCAAATTCAACACTGTTTCAGGAGAAATCGTGAGAGGAAAGCTAAAATATTATAACAGTGATTCATTAAAGCTTCCTCCAGGGAATTCTTTTATCTGGTTCCAGGCAATTGGAGATTTGTCAAAGCCATTGGATAAAGGGATTGTTGAGGAATATAGTATATGTGCGGCTGGTACCAGGGAAGAGGCGAAGCAGTCACTGCAGGAACTGGATGACAAGCAGTATTATATTGGATATGTTTCCTTAAATGAGATGATGGATTACGAGAATTTTGTGGAATACATTGATACCCGGGATGGAGTAGATCATATCTGGTGTGCGGTGAAGACCACAGATATAGAAGAAAATTTTGAAGGAGACAAGGCTGTTTTCAGAGCTTCCAATATAGGTTTTAACTATAGCCTTATATCCCAGACCCTTCTTGAATGGGACAGAGAAAAATATCCGGAGCTGTTTCCGTGGAGCGAACAAACATCAGAAAACAAAGCGGGTATGATAAGATTGAAAAAAAATCTAAAATCAGAGGACTATATGAAGCAACATTTTATCAGCCTTCTGTCATATATGAATGATCAGAAAAATTTCCTCAAAATGATGGGCTGCCAAGAGCCGTTATACCAGGCTGCCGAGTATGTGAAGGAGAATGGGATTAAAGTTTATGGTTTTGCGGCAATCATGACTAAGGATATACTGCTGCAGCTCAGTGAAGAGAAGGAGGTTTATACGATTTATACACAACCTATGGATTAGCTGGACTTACCGGTTATTTAGCAACTCACGGAATATTTCCAGTGAACAGATACAGGTTCCATTTACCTATAATATTTCTGATTCTGCAAGTTTTATGGGTAATTTCCGTGTATTCCCCGGGCAATTACGTCAGAAAGCGTCCTGATGTACCTATAAGATTGCCGCTTTCCCCAATTTTATAGGTAA
Source organism: Eubacteriales bacterium (assembly GCA_030524175.1). Taxonomy (GTDB): domain Bacteria; phylum Bacillota; class Clostridia; order Lachnospirales; family Lachnospiraceae; genus Blautia_A. Next base: position 14,600 of record JAUNHC010000046.1, on the reverse strand, counting down.
TTTCTGTGTATTCCCCGGGCGATTACATCAGAAAGCATCCTGATGTACCTATAAGATTGCCGCTTCCACCAATTTTATAGGTAATTTCTGTGAAATTCTTGGGCATTACGGTCAGAGCGCGTCTTGATGTACCTATAAAATGACCGTTTCCCCCGATTTTATAGGTAATTTCTGTGTATTCCCCGGGTAATTACGTCAGAAAGCGTCCTGATGTACCTATAAGATTGCCGCTTCCACCAATTTTATAGGTAATTTCCGTGAAATTCTTGGGCATTACGGTCAGAGCGCGTCTTGATATACCTATAAAATGGCCGCTTTTCCCAATTTTATAGGTAATTTCTGTGAAATTCTTGGGTATTACCGTCAGAAAGCGGTCCGATGTACCTATAAGATTGTCACTTCTCCCAATCTTATAGGTAATCTCCGTGAAATCCCTGGGTATTACGGTCAAAAACCTGCTTGAAATACCTATAAAATGCCCGCTTATTTAAATCTTATGGGTAATTATCATGGAATTCCCGGCTAATTCGGCCAGAAAGTGTCCCGAAGTACCTATAAAATGTCCGTTTCTTCCAATCTTATAGGCAATTTCCATGTAATCTCCATATATACTCCATAAATTCTCCGTGCATACCCCGTGCATTACCGTGATATAGCTTCCTGATATATACATAAAATCATCGCTCCCCCAATCTTATGGATAATTCCCACACCTTCCCAGACAATCCCCTCCTCCTAACCCTCCCCTGCTCTTCTTATTATTTAAAATATCAAAAACAAGATGAAACAAGACAAATCAATCCAAAACTTGGTGATAAATTACAAAATATCCCATAGAAAATAGTGGAAATCCAACGAAATAGGATAAAACAATAAAAAATAATTGACAATAGGACGGCAAATTGCTATACTGATATCAAGTTAAGACGAAGTGTTTTTTATGAGTATGCAAAGGGGCATGTAAAAGTAATCTCGCGCGGAGAGAATTTTTAAGTACATACATTGCGAAGGTGCAAAAAATAAGAAATGCTTTTTTTGTACTCAAATTCAACACGGGGATTGTAACTAATCAACAATATTCTTTATGAAAAGGAGAGAAAACTATGAAAAACTACAGAAAAGTTTTAGCAGCTCTTTTAGCTGGTGCTATGACACTGACCATGGGCGGTTTCAGTACTGTTATGGCAGCAGAGGATGACGGGTACGTTGTGAAAGCATCCAATACCGATTCCAAGTCAAAAGACAATGACATGGTTATCGCCATTGAAGGCAGCGTAAGCTCCATGGATCCGGCGAACATTCCGGATACCAGTGCTATCTCCGCTACCCGCGGTGTATACGAGATGCTGGTTCAGTTTAACGAGGCCCAGGAATTAGAGGGACAGCTGGCAGAATCCTGGGAAATTTCCGATGACTCTCTTACCTATACCTTTAAACTCCGCGAAGGTGTAAAATTCCAGGATGGCACAGATTTCAATTCAGCAGCTGTCAAAGCAAACTATGACCGTGTCGTTGACAAAAACAATAATCTCCGTCAGAGAAGAACCTTCGTAGTGGCACAGAGTGATGACACAGAAAAAGAACGTGTTGCAAGTATCGAGACTCCTGATGACTATACAGTTATCTTCACATTGGCTGAGCCGTGGGCACCATTCATTAACCGTATGACTCAGTTCTGCATGATCAGCCCGGCTGCTCTTGAGGAGTATGGAAATGACATCATGAACCATCCTTGCGGAACAGGCCCGTACATCTGTACAGAATGGGAAGAGGGAGATCATACCAGCTTTAAACGCAATGAAGACTACTGGGGTGAGAAACCAGGCGTTGACACAGTGACGATCAAAGAGGTACCGGAGGCTGGTTCCCGTACAGCTATGCTTCAGACAGGCGAAGCAGATCTTATCTACCCTACACCTGCAGACCAGATTGAAGCGATCAAGAATACAGACGATGTGAATGTTCTGAAAACAGATTCCAATATTATGAGATATGTAACTCTGAATATGGATCTGCCCCAGCTTCAGGACCAGAAGGTGCGCCAGGCAATGAACTATGCCATTGACAAAGATGCTTACATTGCTCTGATGTATTCAGGAAACGGAAAACCTGCAACCTCTATCGTTCCTTCCATCATCGGCGGATACGAAGAACAGGAACCATACACCTACGATGTGGAAAAAGCTAAAGAGCTGATGAAAGAAGCCGGATATGAAGACGGATTCAAGCTTACTCTGTGGGGAGACAACTCTACACAGGAAATCAAAGGTATGACTTTCGTGAAACAGCAGCTTGCCCAGATCGGCATCGAAGTAGACGTAATGCCGATGGAGCCTGCAACAGTAAATGACAAGATTTATGTTGACAAAGAAGAAGCTGAGATCAATATGTGGTATGTAAACTGGTCAGCATCTGACTTTACAATGGATGGCTCTGTACGTTCCCTGCTTTACAGCACCATGTGCCCTCCGACCAGTGCAAATACTGCATACTACAACGATCCTGATTTTGATAAGCTGTTGGATGACGGCCTTCATACTGCTGACCTGGAAGAACAGGCGAAATACTACGGTGAAGCACAGAAGATGGCATGGGAAGCAGCTCCGTGGCTGTTCCTTGGAAACGACAGCATCATCTACTCTGCTAAGAGCTATCTCTCCGGCGTATATGTAGCACCGGACGGAGCTTTCAACTTTGCTCACGCAGAACTGGCTCAGTAATATAAAATCAGAAATAAAACAAGCGGTACAGACCGCAGCACTAAATAAATGATCTAGAACAGAGATGTTCATAAAGGGAACTGCCATTGATGAATCTGTCATTATCTCACAGATGCCATATTGGCAGTTCTCTTACGATAAGGAGGTAAATGAATGGGACGTTATTTCGGAAAGCGTTTGCTCAGCACCATCCCCCTTCTTCTGGTTATTTCATTCCTGGTATTCATGTTTATCCACATGATCCCCGGAGACCCTGCCAGAATGATCGCGGGACAGGATGCAACAAAAGAAGATGTGGCCATAGTACGGGAACAGCTGGGACTGGACAAACCCTTGCTGACTCAGTATGTGGATTATATGAAGGGGCTTGTGACCGGAGATTTGGGAATGTCAACTAAAAACGGTAAAACTGTAGTGGAGGCCATTGCGCCGAGACTGAAACCTACTCTGATGCTGACAGTATCCTCAATGATATGGGCTGCGATCATAGGTATCGCCTTGGGTATCATTTCTGCTGTATTTCACGGCAGGATGCTTGATTATCTGGGAATGCTCATTGCCATATCGGGGATATCCGTGCCGAGCTTCTGGTTAGGACTCGAGCTGATACAGGGCTTTTCAGTTGCACTGAACTGGCTGCCTACAGCAGGGCTTGACAGCTGGCAGAGCTACATACTGCCGTCCCTCACCATGGGAGCCGGTATCATGGCTGTCCTTGCCAGATTTACCCGTTCCTCCATGCTTGAGACTATGAGGGAGGATTATGTGCGTACAGCCAGGGCCAAAGGCCTGAAAGAGTCAATGGTGGTTATGCGCCATGCATTTAAAAACTCATTGATCGAGATCATCACAGTTGCCGGACTTCAGATCGGCGGACTTCTTTCCGGTTCCGTTATGGCTGAAACTGTTTTCTCCATACCCGGACTTGGGCGTCTGCTGGTAGATTCCATCAATTTCAGGGATTATAAAGTTGTTCAGGCACTGCTGTTATTCTTCGCGGCTGAATACATCTTCATCAATCTCATCGTAGATGTCTTGTATGGTGTGATCAACCCGAAAGTACGATATGACTAGGAGGAGACAAAATGGCACAGACAAATACTAAATTAGAAAATAATAAATTTGCCGCTGCTGAAGCGCTCCCTAAGCCAAAAAGCAAGGCCAAAGAATTTGTAAAAAAGTTCGTTAAGCGGAAAACAGCAGTGATATCCCTTATTTTTATTGCTTTTGTTATCATAATGGCAGTAATTGCCCCTTACATAGTGCCTTATGCACCTGACCAGCCGGATTACACAAGTCTGCTTCAGGGTCCAAGCTCAGCGCATATATGGGGGACTGACGAGTTTGGACAGGATGTTTTCAGCCGTCTGTTGGTAGGCGCAAGACTTTCTCTGTCAAGTGCCCTTATAGCAACTGTCATAGGTACTGCCATCGGTGTTGTGCTTGGATTGCTTGCAGGCTTCTATGGCGGTATCCTGGACTCTCTTATCATGAGATGCTGTGACGTATTATTTGCATTCCCGGATATCCTTCTGGCCATTGCGGTTGTAGCTATTATCGGACCAGGTATGGTTAACGTAATGATCGCGGTGGCTGTGTTCACTGTACCATCCTTTGCCCGTATCATCCGAAGCGCCACCCTTTCTGTGAAGCAGGCGCCTTATGTGGAAGTGGCACGTTCCCTGGGATGTAAGAACACGAGAATCTTGTTTGTACATGTATTTCCCGGCACAATTCAGTCCATGATCGTAAACTTTACCATGCGTGTGGGTACTGCCATCCTGGCGGCATCATCCTTAAGCTTCCTGGGATTCGGCGCAAACGTAACTGAGCCTGACTGGGGTGCTATGCTCTCTTTGGGGCGTAACTATCTTAACACGGCACCGCATATGGTACTGTTTCCTGGTATTCTGATCTTCCTCACTGTTCTGGCATTTAACCTGCTGGGAGACGGCCTTCGGGATACCCTGGATCCAAAGATGAACTAGGAGGGAGAAGGTATGTCAGAAAGATTATTAGAAGTAAAAAATCTCCGCACGGAGTTCAAACGGGATAAAAGCTGGGTGACAGCTGTAAATAATGTTTCCTTTGCCATTGACAAAGGAGAAATCCTGGGTCTTGTAGGGGAGTCAGGCTGCGGAAAATCAGTCACCTCATTGTCCATCATGCAGCTTCTGGCCCGGAACAGCAAAATATCCAACGGTGAGGTTAAGCTGAAAGGCAAGGATCTTTTAAGCCAGGATAAGAAGGCTATGAGGAATATCAGAGGCCGTGAGGTTGCCATGATCTTCCAGGAGCCTATGAACTCACTGAATCCTTGTATGCGTATAGAGAAACAGATTACAGAAGCAATCCTGCTTCACAACAACTTCAGTAAAGAGCAGGCACATCAGAGGGCCTTCGATGTGCTGAAGTCAGTGGGGATCCCGGAGCCTGAAATGACACTGAAAAGTTATCCCCACCAGCTTTCCGGCGGTATGTGCCAGCGTGTTATGATCGCCATGGCTATGTCCTGTGAACCTGAACTGCTCATTGCAGATGAGCCCACCACAGCTCTTGACGTGACCATCCAGGCACAGATCTTGGAACTGATGGAGGAGATCAGAAAAGAGAAAAACACAGGGATTCTTATGATCACCCATGACCTTGGGGTTGTGGCTGAAATGTGCAACCGGGTGGTTGTAATGTATGCAGGAAGAATTGTTGAGGAGGCACCGGTAAAGGAATTGTTCGCAGACCCCAGGCATCCTTATACCCAGGGGCTGATCGGCTCTGTGCCTAAGCTGGGAAGCGGTGTGAAATCCCTGCCGTCCATTCCCGGAAGTGTGCCTGACCTTTCCGTAATGCCAAAAGGCTGCAAGTTTGCACCAAGGTGCAAATATGCCATGGACATCTGTCATGAACAGGAACCGGAGCTTATGGAGAGCCAGGGAGCAGGGACACGCAGGTGCAGATGTCATCTCATGACCCAGGAAGGAAAGGAGGCGTAAAACCTATGAGCGAAGCATTAGTATCCGTTAAAAACTTAAAGAAAACCTTTGCTGCCAATAAAGGCATGTTCGGAAAGAAAAAGTTCGTTCACGCGGTGAATGACGTTTCCTTCGATATTATGCCGGGTGAGACTTTTTCACTGGTAGGAGAGTCAGGCTGCGGCAAATCAACAACAGGAAAGCTGATCGATCATCTGATCGTCCCTGATTCCGGAGAAATCTGGTTTGAGGGAAAGGAAATCTCCAGGATTTCACAGAATGAGATGCGCCCGCTGCGTTCTGACATTCAGATGGTATTCCAGGATCCTTACGGTTCCCTGAATCCAAGAATGAAGGTACAGGATTTGATCGGAGAGCCTCTTCTCATCCATACAAAGATGTCAGCAGGGGAGAGACTGAAAAAGGTGCACGAGCTTCTGGAGGTGGTAGGATTGAGCGCTGCCCATGGAGAACGCTATCCTCATGAATTTTCCGGCGGCCAGCGTCAGCGTATCGGTATTGCAAGAGCTCTTACGGTACAGCCTAAGCTGATCATTGCAGACGAGCCGGTATCTGCCCTGGATGTTTCCATTCAGGCACAGGTATTGAACCTTCTTCAGCAGCTTCAGACAGATTTCAACCTGACATATCTGTTCATCTCCCATGACTTGAGCGTTGTGGAAATGATTTCAGACAGGATCGGGGTTATGTACCTGGGAACTATTGTTGAGACTGCTCCTAAGGAGGAACTCTACAGAAATCCCCGTCATCCTTATACAAGAGCTCTTTTATCCGCAGTTCCCATTCCTGATCCGGAGAAGGAGAAGAACCGTATTATCCTGAAAGGTGACCTTCCAAGCCCAAGTGCACCCCCAAGCGGCTGCCTGTTCCACACACGCTGTCCGCACTGTACAGAGAAATGTAAGACAGAAAGACCAGAGCCAAAGGTAGTAGGGGCAGGACATGTTGTGAAATGCCATTATCCTGAATTGACAGAAAATTAGAGAGGACATTACCACTATGTATAAATTTGACAGAGAAGCTTACGAAAAACGAATGGAATGGTATTTGGACGCCCGTTTCGGAATGTTCATCCACTGGGGCCTTTATTCCATTCCTGCCAGAGGAGAGTGGGTGCGCAGTACAGAGGAGATGCCCAAGGAAGACTATATGAAGTATTTCGAGGAATTCGATCCGGTGGATTATGACCCTAAGGCCTGGGCAAGAGCAGCAAAAGAGGCAGGTATGAAATATGTTGTGCTCACAGCAAAACACCACGACGGATTCTGCCTGTTTGACAGTAAATATACGGATTTCAAGTCTACCAATACAAAATGCGGACGTGACCTGGTAGCAGAGTTCGTAGAAGCAGTCCGGGGGGAGGGACTGAAGGTTGGGTTATACTTTACCCTGATCGACTGGTATCATGAGGACTACCCCCATTACGGCGATAAAAACCATCCTATGCGCAATAACGAAAATTATAAGAATGATAACCGCAATCTTGACAATTACCTTACATATATGCACAATCAGATAAGAGAAATCTGTACCAATTACGGGAAACTGGATGTTTTGTGGTTTGACTTCTCCTACGATGATATGAGAGGAGAGAAATGGAAAGCTACAGAACTGATCAACATGGTGCGCAGCCTTCAGCCGGATGTGATCATTGACAACCGTCTGGAGTGCAGCGGCGAGGGTTACGGCTCACTGGCAGAAGGAAATCCCACACCGTATCACGGAGATTTCGTCAGCCCGGAGCAAATGATCCCGCCAAATGGAATCCAGGATGTAAACGGCAATGACCTGCCGTGGGAAGCCTGTGTCACCATGAACAACAACTGGGGCTTTAATGCCACAGATCATTTTTATAAGCCGGCCTCCATGCTGATCAAGAAACTGGTGGAATGCGTTTCCAAGAACGGAAATCTGCTTTTGAATGTGGGCCCTGATGTAAAAGGGAACATTCCTGAGGAATCTATGGAGATTCTCCGGACCATCGGTAAATGGATGAAGAAAAACGGCAGCAGCATCTATGGCTGCGGCAAGGCAGATATTGAGAAGCCGGATTACGGCCGTGTGACAAGAAACGGAAAACACGTATACTTCCATCTGTATGAAAATACCATTGGTCCTGTTCCTCTTCTGGGAATCAATAAGGAGGAGGTTAAGATCATCCATTATCTGGCCACCGGAGCTGAAGTGCCCATTTCCACAAGCTGGGTGCACAGCGACTATCCTGATATTGTATTTGCAGATTTGGGACCGGATCCCATACTTCCGGACCAGATTGACACAGTCCTGGAAGTAGTGCTGAAATAAAAATATCACCAGAATCCACATTGGCAGAAGATAAGGGGATTCCTATTCACAGCCGTGCACTGTGAATAGGCAAAACCCATAAATACAAGGGGGTATTTTCATGTTTACGGAGGAGAGACAAGTAGCAATTGAGCAATGTCTGCGTCAGAAGGGGAAAGTCAGAGTCAAAGAACTTAGTGAGCAGTTTCAGGTGACAGAGGATTGTATCCGTAAGGATCTGAAGATACTGGAGAATTCAGGACGTCTGAAAAGAACCTACGGAGGAGCTATCCTGTCCCAGGATTACCCTCTTGAGCGGGATGTGGTAGACCGCAGGAACTACCATTTGGATAAGAAAAAAGTTATCGCAGGCAAGGCTTTGGAGTTGATCAGGAATAATGAGACCATTTTTCTTGATATTTCCACCACCAACATTGAACTGGCGAAGCTGCTGGCATCATCACGTATGCGCGTGGTAGTTGTGAGCAACATGATCGATATCCTGCAGATCCTTGCTAAGAATTCCCTGATCACGGCCATAGGTACCGGGGGAACCATGTACCAGACTGTCAATGGATTTATGGGAGCGGCTACCATTGAAGTGATCAAGCAGTACAGCTTTGACCGTGCCTTTCTGGGAAGCTGCGGCGTGGATATGGTGGACTGTACCGTCACCACTCTGGGTGTGGAGGACGGCCTTACGAAAAAGGCAGCGATCCAGAGCAGCAGACATAAGTATGTGGTGATGGAGCGGGATAAGTTTTACTTTAATGATTCTTATAAGTTTGCTCATTTTGATGATATTAACGGGATTGTCACAGATGAGTATCCCGACAGTACAATTGTCAATACGCTGGAGGCATCCGGTGTGAGATTGATTTAGGAGGCAGCATGATGATAAAGCTTGTACAGAATTGTACAAAAGAATTGACAGTATCCTATTGGCAGGAGGAAGAGCACAATCTTGAGGAAGTGCCGGAAGCCGTCAGAAAGCTTTTCAAGGGAGAATACCTTAAAACTTTTTGGTCTGCAGACAGTGACGGAAAAGCCCGGCTGTTTGTGGGCGCCGGCAAAGCAGGAGGAGAGAAGATCCACCTGAAGGAGCTGGGGAGCAAAGCAGTAAAAGACTGCCGAGAGAAAAAAATATATGAATTTGCAGTAGATATATCCAATCTTGTAGAGGAATATGGTGTTGAAGCAATCCGCCATATTACAGAAGGCCTTTATCTTGGTACCTATACACAGAGGCAGTTTAAGGAGAGAGAGGCAGAACCCTTCGATATTCAGCTTGTACTGAGGGATGGCGAGTTCTGGTCCCAGGCAGAGGCAATATTTGAAGAAACCATTGTTGTGTGTGAAGGGATCTGTTTTGCCAGGGATATGGTGAATCTGCCCGGAAATCATTTACGGCCTGAGGATTTCGCAGAGGCAGTTGTGGATTTTGTCCGAGATACAGGAATCCAGGCCCAGGTGATGGACGGAAAAGAATTGGCGGAAAGAGGAATGGATGCACTTTTAGGAGTGGGTGACAGCAGCGCTTATCCGCCGCGCCTTGTGGTTCTCCGTTACCAGGGGGACCCTGACAGTGACCGGGTGACGGGGCTGATCGGAAAGGGTGTTACCTGCGATACAGGAGGTTACTGCCTGAAGCCGGCCAATTCCATGCTTGGCATCAAAGGGGATATGGCAGGCGGGGCAGCAGTGTCCGCAGCTATTTACGCCATGGCAAAGAATAAGGTAAAAGCCAATGCAGTGGCCGTGATACCTATGTGCGAAAACAGGATTTCCAGGGGAAGTCTTCTTCCGGGAGATGTGATCCGGTCCTATGCAGGAAAAACCATTGAGATTGCAAATACCGATGCGGAGGGCAGACTTATTCTGGCCGATGCCGTGTCCTATGCTGTCCGCGAGGAAAAGGTGACAGAGGTTCTTGATATCGCCACCCTGACAGGCGCTGTTGTGAATATGTTCGGCTTCACGATAGCAGGGGCCGTCTGCGACAATGAGGATCTGTACCGGAGATTTGAAAAGGCATATGAGTGTTCAGGAGAGCGGTACTGGCGCATTCCTTTTTATGAAGAGCACGAAAAGATGATAGAGAGTAAAATTGCAGATATCAGGAACTTAAGCAGCGGGGGCTGCGGAACCATCACAGCGGGGCTGTTTATCCGTGCATTTGCACAGGAAAAGCCATGGCTTCATCTGGATATTGCAGGAACCGCATGGGTGGATGATCCAGTCTTCCAGTTCCAGGCAGCAGGCGCAACAGGTGCAGGTGTGTCTACAATTTATGAGTTTTGCCGTAAATAAACAAGTGTGATTTAATATAGATGGAGGATAATCAATGGATGGTTTTATTTTGGAGTCATGTGTGGATTCTGTGGAGTCCGCTCTGGCAGCTGCCAATGGAGGCGCCACCCGTCTGGAACTCTGCAGCAATCTGGTGATCGGGGGGACAACCCCCAGTCCATGGCTGTTTGAAGAAATCAGAAAGTATACGGACATCAGGATACATGCTCTTATTCGGCCCAGATTTGGAGATTTCTGCTATACGGATCCTGAATTTTCCATTATCCGCCAGGCAGTAAAGGATTTTAACAAAATGGGTGCGGAAGGTGTTGTTTTTGGCATTTTGAAGCCTGACGGAACCTTGAATCTGGAACAGATGAAGGAATTGATGGAAGCGGCGGAAGGTATGTCTGTCACGCTCCACAGGGCTTTTGATGTGTGTGTGGATCCTTATGAGGCAATGGAGCAGGCTGTTGAGCTTGGCATAGATACCATTCTCACTTCGGGGCAGAAGAATGTGTGTACCCAGGGTACTGCGCTGCTGAAGGAATTGGTGGAGAGAAGCCAGGGCAGGATTAAGATCCAGGTTGGAAGCGGAGTCAGTGCCCAGGTGATCCGGGAGGTTTATCCTGTGACAAAGGCAAAGGCTTACCACATGTCAGGCAAGGTGACCTTGGACAGTCCTATGCAGTACCGCAAAGAAGGAGTCAATATGGGACTTCCTTATATCAGTGAGTACGAAATCTGGCGTACGGACGAAAACAGTATCCGTGAAGCCAGACAAGTTCTGGAGGAATTATAATGGAAAAAGAAAAGGCATTTATGTGCGGGAGAAGGGAGCAGATTTTAAGGCGATATCAGGAGCTTGAAGAGAAACTGCCCCTGGTGTTTGCCCAGGTCAGCCGTAAGCTGGAAGCATGTGATGAGGATACTGCATTGGCCTGCAAGTATCTGTATGGGACAATGCCTTACAGTGATATGGGAAATTACCCCTTTGAGACATTTTTAGACTATGGGGCTCATGGAGTGAGACTCTGGAAGACAAATCCTGATGTCCAGGCTCTCCCGGAGGATATTTTTCTCAACTATGTGCTTTATCACAGGGTGAATGAGGAAGAAATCGTTCCGTGCCGCAGCCTGTTTTATGACAAGGTCAGGGAACGTATTCAGGGTATGCACGGCAAGGAGGCTGCTCTTGAGGTGAATTACTGGTGCGTTGAGGAAGCAACCTACAACTGTACAGATGACCGTACTCTGTCTGCCCTGGCCGTTTACAGAAGAGGAACAGGAAGATGCGGCGAGGAATCCACGTTTTCCGTCAATGTTCTCAGAAGCGCAGGAATTCCTGCACGCCAGGTATATGCGCCGAAATGGTCCCATTGCGATGACAATCATGCATGGGTGGAGGTTTGGTGCGACGGTACCTGGTATTTCACAGGAGCGTGCGAACCGGTTCCTATCCTTAACAAGGGATGGTTTACCAACGCGGCGTCCAGGGCTATGATGGTACATTCCCGGTGGTTTGACAATGTGCCTTCCGGCGGAGAAGTGATCGGAAATGAAGGCATGGTCACCATGCTCAACGAGCTGAAAAGATATGCACGGGTAAAAGAGATCACAGTGAAGGTTGAGAACAGTGCAGGAGAACCTGTGCAGGGCGCCAATGTGGCATTAGAGGTACTGAACTATTCAGAGTATGCGCCTGTTGCCCAGGCAGTGACAGATGTAAACGGCTGTGTAACGCTTACAACGGGCTATGGAAGTCTTCATATCCAGGTTTACAGTGAAGCCGGGAACGGCATTTGGGGGACAGCTTCAGGGGAGGATAAAGAAGAAAGTCTTGTAGTGTCAGAGGCTTATATGGATACCCGGACCCAGGATGAATGTGTTGTCTGCCTGAAAAACCAGCCGCCTTCTCATGAATGGAAGGCTGTGGATATGATCGCTCCCGTAGATACGCCTGTGAATACAGCCGCTCCTACAGAGGAACAGAATGAAACAGGGAAACGCCGTCTTGCACTTGCGGCGGAAAAACGCAAGAAAAAGACAGAAAACTGGACAAATCCCGAAAGGGATAACTTCTTAAAGGCAGAGGGAAGTCCGGCTGGTGAGAACAGGGCAGATCTGCGCAGGGAGCTGATGCAGGTTCTCACAGAGAAAGACCAGACTGACTGTATCCGGGAGGTGCTTGAAGAGCATCTGAAATATGCCCTTCCCTATGAGGAAGAATCAGAACATGATATATTCGTGTCCTATGTACTGAACCCAAGAGTGGATGACGAAATTCTGAGGAAATACAGAGAGGCAGTTCTTACCGCATTTACACAGGAAGAACAAAATGACTTCCGCAGAAATCCAAGAGCCATCTGGGAGGCTGTGGACAAGAGGATCCAATCTTGTCCGGAGTGTGAACGGTCCAGTGTGATCACAACACCGGAGGGCTGTCTGAAAACAGGTATGGGCAGTCAGCTTTCAAAAGAAATCCTGTTTGTGGCAGCAGCAAGGACTCTTGGGATTCCGGCACGGCTCAATCCAAGTGACCGCTCTATGGAATATATGGAAAACAATGAATTTGTACCGGTTCTTGGGGAGGCAGAGAAGAATTGCCGTCTGATACTGAGAGACAGGGATCATACTGTGTGGAAATATTTCCAGAATTGGAGCATTGCAAGGCTTACCCAGGGTAACTATGTGTCCATGAAACTTGGGGACAGAAGCTGGGAAAACAATTCTTTGACCTTGATGGTGGAGGCAGGGAGATACAGGATCATCACATCCAACCGTCTGCCGAACGGCAATGTTTTTGCCAACCAGTATGAATTTTGTGTGGAGCCGGGAGAAGAAAAAGAAGTGGAGCTGGTTCTCCGCCAGGCAGATTTAAATGATATGCTGGAGAATATCGCCATCCCCCAATTTTGTCTTCACACAGAATCAGGAAGGCCGGTAAATGCTTCAGAACTTACAGAAGACGGGAAACATATCCTTATGTTCCTGGAGGAGAGTAAGGAACCAACAGAACATATCCTTAATGAGATGATGGAGCAGGAGCAGGCATTTGCAGCCTGTGCGTCTAGAATTATATTTGTGATCCGCAGCAAGGAAGCCCTTAATGACCCCACGCTGTCCAAGGCTCTTGCGTTGTTCCCGGATGTACAGATTTATTATGATGATTTTACAGACAATATCAATATGCTGGGGCGCCGTATGTATGTAGACCATGAAAAGCTTCCCCTTATCATTGTCACAGACGGAGCGCTTAACGGAATCTATGCCACCAGCGGTTATAATGTAGGAACAGGAGATATGCTTCTCCGCATTATGTAAAGGAAACACAGAAACGTAAATAATAAGAAATCAGCACTGAAGGATCAGACAGAGGTGCTGATTTTTTATTGCCGGGAAATCCTGAAAAGGTCACATGGACCTTTTCAAGACTGCCTGTTTCCCGGGAGTCAAGGTACCCGGCTTTTATCATCTGGGCGCGGACCTGATTCTGCCTTTTTGCAGCAAGCTTGGGATTGTCTACGGGATTGTAAACCGAGGGGGCATTTGGGATGCCTGCCAGCATAATACATTCATCTTCATTAAGCTCCATAGGGGATTTTCCGAAATATCCCTGGCTTGCCTCTGCCACAGAATAGAATCCGTTGCCGAAATAAATGGAATTCAGATAAAGCTCCAGTATTTCGTCTTTGGTAAAAGTTTTTTCCAGCTTTGCGGCCATGAATACCTCTGCGGCTTTTCGGGCGAAGCGTTTCTCCTGGCTGAAGTACATATTCTTGGCAAGTTGCTGAGTGATGGTGCTGCCGCCCTCTGCCAGGGACTGTGCTTTAATGTCATTGACAACTGCTCTTCCGATTGCGATAGGGTCAATACCCATATGCTGGTAGAAACGCTTATCTTCCACGGCGATCACACCGTTGAGATAAGTCTTGGGCATTTTGGCAAGGGGAGTATAATCAGGCTTGGAGCGGATGGTATCCCGCATTTCCTTAAGATCCATCTGCTTAAGTCCGTCAGAGTACATGCCGTATCCCTGGTAAGCTATAAATATTCCGCTGATTAATACTGCTGCCAAAATTACGGAAGCGATTTTTTTTAAACACCGAATAATAAACATACATCAACACCTGACCTTTCATTAAACTTATCATCTGTTACTGTCAGTATAATTTCTGAGTTGAAAATCTGCCATCGAACCAGCTTACATTTTCAGGTGAAATCTTACATATATGTAAGATGCAATTTTTATGATATATCATGTATACTAGTATATTGAAAATTAATTAAGTACCATATTTCTTTTATGAATAATATG
>JAUNHC010000045.1 GCA_030524175.1 Eubacteriales bacterium | reverse complement strand
ATAATTCCTTACTGGCTGTAAGGGATATTAACCATAAACATATTGTAGTAGATTGAAGAAGGATGTTTTGAAGAATACGATGGTTTTTTTACTCCTGTACATAAAAAAATAAGAGATAAGAAATGTATAGTGAAACCTGCAGGGAGGTATCTTTGCGGTTATATAAAAGGAGACTGGGGAAAACTTCCCGGATTCTATAGGAAACTATTGGACTTTGCCAGGAACAGGAAACTGAAATTGTCGGGATTTTCTTATGAATGGGGACTCAATGAATTTGCTATTGATAATGTTGACCAGTATGTAACACAGGTTATGATTAAAATTGATGACAGTGCCGCACAGGGCAAATGAATCCTGCATGAAACATAAAGATACCATTTCTGCATAAATCATGTAATATCAGACATAAAGACAATAATAATATTTAAAATGTAAAATATACTTGACAAAATGCTTCCGGAGGAATAGAATATGGTTAACAAATAAATAAAGCAATGATACAAAGTTAATGCGTAAAGCAATAAAGAAAGGGGCAGGAAAAATGAATAAGGAATATTTGATTGGTATAATCTGCGGGATGATCGTTGGGGTGCTGCTTGTGGCGGTATTGATGAAAAAAGCCAGAACAGATGGCTCACTGAAATGCAAGTATGATGAACGTCAGAGGCTGGTGCGCGCAACAGGTTTCAAGTATTCTTTTTTTACTCTCATGGCATATGATCTGATATATGGGGCTACCAATGCTGTCATGGACAACAGGTGGGCAGAGGATATGGTGGGAATGTTTCTTGGAATCTGTATTTCTGTGGTGGTATATGCAGGTTACACCATCTGGAATGAGGGATATTTTTCAATGAATGAAAATCCCAGGAAAGTGTTGGTTATCTTCGCTGCTGTGGCAGTCCTGAATTTTATAGGGGCATTCAGGATGCTTTCTGAAACTTCTGTGATTGAGAATGGTATGCTGATGTCCAACAGCATGAATCTTATCTGTGGCTTGACGTTTATAGTTATTTTTATCATAGTATTTATCAAATGGCAGGTCAGTAAAAGGGAGGCTGACTGAAATTATGAAAAATTTAAAACTGAAAGCTGCAAGAGCCTCTCTGGATTATTCCCAGCTGGAACTGGCTGATAAGGTGGGGGTTTCCAGACAGACTATCAGCGCAATAGAAAAGGGGGATTATAACCCGACGATCAATCTGTGCATAGCTATTTGCAAGGTGTTGGGAAAGACGCTGGATGATTTATTCTGGGAAGAATAGGATAACAGATATATTTAGATGATAAATAGTCGGCTGTCCGGTATTTATACCGGTTGTCCGGCTATTTGTTATACAGGGGGAGATTACGTTTCTTTCTGAATAGAAAATTATAGATTTTCTGATATACAAACATCCTCCGGGGGATGTCTACAATGCGCAGAGCAAGATAATATATGTATTTGACCTGTATGGTGGATATGTAAAGTAGAATCCTTGTCTTTCAATAAAATAATAATGAAAAAAGTAAAAAAATTATCGAAAAACAATAAAAAACTTTGACATTATGAGTAATACAGTGTATGATAAAAATATAAACATACTATTTTTTATGCAAACTAACATTGAGAAGATGTCTGTCGATGTGCAGAGGAGGGATGACATATGGACAGAGCCAATATTACTGTGGCTGGGGATGGAGAGACGAAGCCCAGAGCACATATATCCTGCAGGGGAAGTAAGGTATTATTGTACATATTTCTGGCTTATTATGTTTTTAAAATTTGTTATGCACTGTTGATGCTTATAATAGTATCCAGCGGATATGCGGACATAAGATGTGAGATTGTGGGAAGCGCATGGAGAATTTATTTTGATGGGCCAGATTGGTTTAGGGGATATAATTCGTTTCCAACAGAATGGGCACCTGGGATGACTGTTATAGAGAATCCTTTGCTTTGCAATAATCTTCTGGTAGTCTTAGGTTTGCTGACAGAAATATTGCCTGTTTTTCTGATACTTATGGCGATCAGAAAACTTTTATATCAGATTAAACCCGGTATCAGCCCCTTTACCAAAACCAGTGTAAGGGCAATTAGATTTGTAGGTATAGTTTTCATTTATAAGGGGGTATTTAGTCAATTGATTTTGCAGCTTGGTATGTCGGTTGCTGTATTTCATAGAATTTTTATGGCGAATCCTTATAATCTGTCATATATTTTTGCGGGGCTGATGATTTTTATAGTGGCAAAGATTTTTGAGTATGGCTGCCAGCTTCAGGAAGAATCTGACCAGATCATTTGAGAGGGCGGTGAAGATCATGGCGATAATATTAAGACTTGACAGGGTAATGGCAGACCGTAAAATTTCACTTAATGAGCTGGCGGAAAAAGTGGGGATCACCAATGTGAATCTTTCAAATTTGAAAACCGGGAAGGTTAGGGCAATTCGTTTTACCACTCTGAATGCAATCTGCAGGGAACTTCATTGTCAGCCTGGGGATATTTTGGAATTTACACCTGATGGTGAAACAGATGAATAAGGTATAAAATGAGAGCGGGAATCCGGATGATACGGGTTCCCGCTGCAGTTTTTTCGGCATAGCCATAGTGATTCAATGAACGTTTATAAATTCCTCACCATTTCGGATATTGCCTGTTTTTACTAAAGTAATAGAAGTATATTCATCTGAGTTTGTGATGATGACCGGAGTTATGACAGAGTAGCCGTTAGATATAATGCCTTCCATATCAAACTCTGCCAGAAGCTGTCCGGTCTTGATTTTGTCACCGTTTTTTACATGGATGCTAAAGTATTTTCCTTGTAGCTGAACCGTATCGATTCCAATGTGGATCAAGAGTTCAATACCTTCTTCAGAAGTCAGGCCAAGTGCATGTTTAGTGTCAAAAACCATATTCACTTCACCGTCAAAGGGAGCATATACTCTGCCTTCAGAAGGTTGTACGGCGGCACCTTGGCCAAGCATACCTTCAGAAAAAACATTATCCTCTATCCGGCTAAGTTCCATGGAAGTTCCGGAAATAGGGGAAGATATAATGGTATTCATACTGTGGTGACCAGCGTGATCATTCTCATCAGGATTACTCCCGGCAGTGCTGCCAATGGCTTCACCTGTTATATGGGATTCTTCAGCAGTCACAGACGGATCTGCAAGATAGTCTTCAAGGTTTGCCTTGATCACTGTCACATGAGGCCCGTAAATTACCTGAATGCCGTTTCCTTTTTTTATGACACCTCGTGCATGGGTCTGTTTCAGTATAGATTCTGATACTTGGGAAGGATCAGCCACAGTGACACGCAGCCGTGTGGCACAGCAGTCCACGTCAGTAATGTTAGAGACACCGCCCAGTCCCCTGACGATCAAGGCACTTACAGAGTCAGAATTACTGTGACGCTCCTTTGTCCCGGCTGCATTCCTGGCATTCACATCTGCTTTGGTATAAAGCTTTGTCTCTGTATTATCATCTTCTCTTCCAGGCGTTTTCAGATTGAACTTCTTGATAAGGAAAGTAAATATAAAGTAGTAAAGCAGGAAGTATATAATACCTGCCGGGATGATCCTAAGCCAGCTTGTCTTAGCATTACCCTGCAGGATACCGAACAGAAGCAGGTCGATAAAGCCGCCGGAGAAGGTAAGTCCTACTGCGATATTGAGGATATGTGCGATCATATAAGCACTTCCCGCAAGGATAACCTGTACTGCGAATAGAATAGGTGCAACAAAAAGGAAAGAGAACTCTATAGGCTCTGTGATACCTGTAACCATACAGGTGAGTGCTGCGGAGAGAAGAAGACCGCCTGCAGCCCGTTTCTTTTCCGGTTTTGCAGTGCGGTACATGGCAAGGGCCGCGCCTGGAAGACCAAAAATCATAAATATAAATTCACCGGAGAAATACCGGGTGGCGTCCGCGCTGAAATGTGTTACATTGGCAGCATCGGCAAGTTGGGCGAAGAAGATATTCTGACCTCCTTGAATCATCTGTCCGGCCACGTCCATTGTTCCCCCTACGGCAGTCTGCCAGAAGGGAAGGTAGAATACATGATGAAGGCCAAAAGGAATGAGGGCACGTTTTACAATACCGAAAATCAGAGTTCCGAGATACCCTGTACCTGTAACCAGGCCGCCCAATGCATAAATTCCGTTCTGTACTGCCGGCCAGATAAAGTACATAGCAATTCCCACAAACATATATACAACTGTGGAAATAATAGGTACAAAACGGGAACCGCCGAAGAAAGATAAGGCATTGGGAAGAATAATTTTGTGGAACCGGTTGTGAAGTGCTGCTACCCCAAGTCCCACAATAATACCGCCGAAAACACCCATCTGGAGGGTGCTGATCCCGCATACGGAAGCCACAGTGCCTTCCAGTACATCGGGAGAAATGCTTCCGTCTGGCAGGATTTTGCCTGTGACCTCAAGCACACCGCTGATGGAAACGTGCATTACAAAAAAGGCAATAAGAGCTGACAAGGCAGCCACTTCCTTTTCTTTTTTTGCCATACCAATAGCAACGCCAACAGCAAATATCAGAGGCAGGTTGTCAAAGATTGCACTTCCAACCTTATTCATGATAACAAGAAGTGCATGAAGTACAGTCCCATCGCCCAAGATCCCCTGTAAGCCATAAGTGGCGATAGTTGTTACGTTTGTAAAGGAGCTGCCCAGACCAAGAAGCAATCCGGCAACAGGCAGGATAGCGATGGGAAGCATGAAGCTTCTTCCCACACGCTGCAAAACACTGAAAATTTTGTCTTTCATAAGAAATCTCCCTTCAAAAATATCCAAGAACTTACCATTAGTATTAATGATTTTCAGGATTTTATAACATCTTACCCAAATAATCCCAATTTTTAGGGATTGGTTATTGGATGGGGATGAGTGATTTTTGTCAGGAAAGGTGAAGGGAAAAAGAGAACATAAGGAAATCATGTGTGCGGCAAATGCTAATATGATTAGAACGTTATGTACTTGAAAACGAAAGGTATATTTGATAAAATATTATTGGGTGCTGCCGGAAAACGGTAGGCGGTTAGTCCTTCCACAGAGGGACTGTGACCCTCTGATTACATAGAAATCCTTATTAGGAAATCTAAAAAAGGAGGGCATACTTTATGAGTGACTTTGAAATACTCTACATTATGCTGATGATGATCAGTATTGTTGTGACAGTATTAATAGAATACATAAATCACACAAAAAAGTAACCGCCCTCTCTAGCAAAGTGTGCGGTTACTTTTTGTAATCAACAAACTGGGCTGACCGTCTATCGGCAGCATTCTTGTATATTTTTATAATAACAAAGAATCGGATGATTGTCAAATATAGAAATACAGGTGCAGCCAGTTGTATTTTGCATTTTAACATAATTTTTAAACGTTTTAGGCAATAAAAAATTCAAACAAAAAATTACTAGTATATTTTTAAAAACTAACCTATAACCTTAACACTTACGTCTGCTATAATGAAGACTAACCCCGAGCCAGAGGGCGAGGGGTTAGTCGCTGCTGATTGACCAAAGGTCAAGCAGATTCCTTAAGGGCTGAGCCAGGGGGCGAGGGGTATAGGCCGGGGGCCGGAGTTGGAGGGGTATGATGATAAGGAAAGGGAACATGAGACTTAAGATTCTGATACTGTGTCTGGGATGCACACTTGCAGGGCTTTTTCTGCAGACCTGGCTTTTTCAGTCATCGTCTTCACAGTTGATATATAACCAGGCTAAGGATGAGAGTTACCGATCCATGCAGAATATGCAGGATGATGTTTATACATTCATCAAATCTGTGGAAAGCGGACTTATTGATATTTACAATCAGAAAGATCTGATCACGGATTTGAAACGGGGAGTGGATATTGATACGCTTCGCAGCACTTATTACCGGTCTGCGTATAATCTGGCCACGGAGAATTTTGAGACATCCTTAAGTGTGGTGTCATTGTATCTCTATAACAGTAACCATCAGAATATCAGTACATACCGCAGGGCGGTGACGCCCAGGCACAATTATCCGGTGGATATCTACGACAATAGCCAGGAGAACAATGCGGAGAAGGTGAAGGAATACTTTGATTCCGATTCCACACAGATGTTGGTTTCCGGATATTATAACAAATACCGGGAGACAGATATTGTACGTTTTGTCCTGAAATTATATAATTATGTAAATATTAATTCCAAGGTTGGTTATGTGGTCTGTGACATTGACAGTAAGGCTCTGTGGAAAATTCTCGAGAAGTACCGTGTGGATGAGGAAATGTTCATCTGGATGCAGCCTCTGATGGACCGTCCCATACTTTCTGCCGGAACACTGGCTGAGAATGCAAAGGAGGACTACAGTCTTGTGTCAAAAAAGGTACTGGAGGGCAGCACAGAACTGGAACATCTGCAGTCAGAAAAGAAAGTGTTTTTTTCTGTTTATCAGGATAAATACAACCTTGGAGCCTATTCTCTGATGCCAAGGGCACTTCTGAATAAAAACCAGAAGGTGCTGACAGAAAATCTTCTGCTTATCACTTTGATCATGCTGGCAGTTGTGAGTATTTCTTTTTACTTTGCAAGCCGTACCTTAAGCCGTCCCTTGGAGGATATGACCAGGACTGTGAAGAGGATCCAGTCCGGAGAGACACAGCTTCGCATGGAGAACCTTAAAGAGGATGAGGTAGGAGAACTTGGGAAAAGTTTCAATAACATGCTGGACCAGATCGAGGGGCTTATTGCAAAAGAATATGAGAACAAGCTTCTGTTAAACAGGGCGGAATATCAGGCACTGCAGGCTCAGATAAACCCCCATTTTTTGTATAATACACTTGATACCATGAGCAGTATTGCAGAAATCCAGAATTGCTCCCAGGTGAGTGCGCTGTGCCAGTCTCTGGCAAATATTTTCCGATACAGTCTGAATATGAAGGAACCTTTTTCTACTGTGGCCCAGGAGATGGTCCACCTGAAGAATTATATTTATGTGATGAATGTGAGGATGCAGAATCAGGTACGGTACGAATTTTCTATTGATGACGAGGTGCTGCAGGACTCTCTTCCGAGGATATCTGTTCAGCCCTTAGTGGAGAATGCAGTGAATCATGGCCTGCGCAACCATAAGGGAGAGAAGGTAGTGCGTGTGACTGCAGAGACACAGGGAGACTGCCTTGTGATCCTTGTGGAGGACAATGGTGTGGGAATGACAAAGGAGAGAGTCCAGGAGCTTTATAAAGAGGAAAGCCAGGAAACAGAGGATAAAAGCAGGTCTATCGGAATCCTTAATATCCACAGGAGAATGAAGCTTTTGTACGGAGAGCCATACGGACTTGTGATCGAGAGCGAACCGGATAAAGGAACCAGGGTATATCTGAGAATACCCAGGAGACGGCAGGAGGAGGGACAGTTGTGGAAATAAAGAGATATAAGGTTTTATTTGCAGACGATGAATACTGGACCAGGGAGAAAATCCGCCGTATCATTCCCTGGGAAAAATACTCTCTGGAGTTTTTGGAGCCGGCAGGCGACGGCGAGGAGGTATTGAGGAGGATCAGCGAAGAAAAGCCGGATATCCTGATCACGGATATCAATATGCCTTATGTAAATGGTGTGGAACTGCTGCGCCGGGTGCAGGAAGAATATGAGGATATTATCACCTTTGTCATCAGCGGCTATGATGATTTTTCCTTTGTGAAGGATTCTTTCCTGGCAGGTTCCATCAACTATCTGGTAAAACCGGTGGGGAAGATAGATTTGGTAAATGCACTTTCCAAAGCACTGGAAATCATCGGAGAACGGCAGGCAAAGCTTGAAGAGGAAAAAAAGCAGCAGACAGCTTTGCAGAAAGCTTCTTCCTTTATTCAGGACAGGGAATTTTCCCAGCTTTTGGACATGAAGACTGCTCCCTATACTATGAATACAGCGTTGAATAATCATATGGAATTTGTAGGGGCAAGCCTGATTCTTATCAAAATCCATAATCTGCAGGAATTTGTACAGATGTATGACCACGATATGAATCTTTTGTCCTTTTCCATAAAGAAACGGTTAAGGGAAATCGCAGGGGAGGGGAACCTGCTGATTTTTAACCATGTATACCGTTCCAATGAATTCCTTATAGCTGCGGAGCTTAAAGAAGAGCAGGTGGAAAGGATCGCAGTAAGGATTTTAAAAGATTTTTCCACGATCACTGACTGTCCGGTGACAATAATCGAAAGCGAACACCGTTTTTCCATGGATGATCTCAATGAGGCTTATGTCCAGGATATTTCCTGTATGATGCTGCGCAGGTTTGGGGGCGGCAGTGTGTTCTTAAAAGCCGGTAAAGTGAAGAATGCAGAGAGCGGCAGCATTGTAAGCCGTATCAGTGAGGCACAGATGAAGGAAATCCAGAGTTGTCTGAAGGCCCATAATCTGCCTGGCCTTAAGAAGCTTTTATTTGAGGAAGTGGGGCTGGCACGGTGTGCCAAGGAGCAGTGGACATATCTTGAGGTGCGGCAGAGCGTGCAGCGTTTTGTCAATTATCTTATGGAATATTATTCAAAAAAGATGGATGCAGGTGCTATGCTGGATGCTCAAAGTCTGCTGGAGATGGCAGATAAGGCAGCGGAACAAATGGATGAAGAACACTTGTGTGAAGTTGTTGCGGAAATTATGGAATTCTTCTTAAATGCAGCTCAGCCGGAGACATCAGATTCCATTAAAAACGGAATCTTGAAGGCAGTGGCTTACGTGGAGGAGCATTTTCAGGAGAATCTTTCCCTATCCGCACTGGCAGAGCAGTTCCATGTGGAAAGTTCTTATTTTTCCAGGATGTTCCGCAAGGAGACAGGGGAAAACCTGATGCTGTTCATCTGCAGGAAAAGAATGCAGCGGGCCGTGGAATACATGGGGGATACAGATAAAAATCTGACGGAGATCGCCTTTATGGTAGGTTACGATGACTATACATATTTTAATAAAGTCTTCCGGAAGATGATGGGAAAGAGTCCAAGAGAATACAGAAATGCCATCCGGGAAGAAACCGGCAGGCTATGTGGGAACGAAACTTCGTCAGAGGAGGAAAAAAGTTGAGAAATAGACATCAGGCAGCGGCAGTGATCTTCTGTTTTATTCTATGGATAACTGCCGGTGGGTGCGCAGGAAGGACGGAAGAGAGCAGACAGGAAGAAAAGATTGTGCTGAACGTTCTGGCAGGACAATCTACCTCAGATGCAGGTACGGAGGATATGGTTTCCGATGCAGTGGCAGAAAAGTTTCCGGATGTGCAGCTTGAGTGGGAGTGTGTTGACTGGGGGGAAAGCTTTGATGACAGTATGCGGGCAAGGCTATCATCAGGGGATATTCCGGATATTATTGTGGGGAAATCACAGGATGTAGCCGCTTATGCGGAAACGGGAATCCTGGCAGAAATCCACCTTTCAGGAACCGGGAATATATACAAAGAAGCCCTTGATACGGCGGAGATTGAGGGCAAGCTTTACGGACTTCCTTATAATGCATTATACCAGGGGGTGATCTATAACAAAGATATTTTTAAGGCCAATGGTCTGACAGTACCCAAAACCAGAAAAGAATTAAGAAAAACGGTGGAGATACTGGAGCAAAGAGGTATCACTGCCTTTGCAGGGCACTTTCAGGAGAGCTGGAAGACAGGGAATCTTATCATGCAGATGATGATAGGCAATATATTTTCCCAACGGCCGGATTGGGGAGATGATTTTCGGAAAGGGAAGGAGACTTTCACCCGATCCGGGGAAGCACGACTGTGTATGGAAGAAGTAAAATATATTTATGATCATTCCTTTGAGGATGCAAGTTTTCTCCAGCAAGCGGAGAGTGACAAGAGGTTTGACGAAGGAAAAGCTGCCATGTATCCCGGCGGCTGCTGGTCCCTGCAGTTTGTAAACCAGGCTCAGCAGGAATTTCATTACGGGATTTTTCCCTATCCAAATGAAAACGGCGACAGCCGCCTGATCAGAGAAACAAATATGACCTTTATGAAGAGTGCATTTACCAGGAACGGAGAGCTGGTGGATGACATATTTCAGCTTCTGATGGATGACACAAGGCTTATGGAAGAAATCCTGGAGTTTACTCAGACATTTTCTGTGCGCAGGGATGTGGAGGCCGGAGGGCAGACATGTATCTGGGATGATGTGTATGCATATCAGGAATCGGGGGATATTGTGGAGGCTGCTGTTGGGAATTCACAGCTGATATGGAATTTTCAGAACAATCTGGCCGGGGAAACACTCAGATGGCTGCAAGGAGAAATCACCCTGGAGGAAGTCCTGGCCTTTGCGGACGAAAACAGGGAGGAAAGCAAACGTCAGAGTTAGAGCGTGTTTGAAAATTCATTCTGACAAGCTGCACGCACCACTATGGGCAGACAAAAATGAACAAGTGAAAACTGTAAAATAAGATTAAGGAGCAGTCGTTTTCAAAAACGGACTACTCCTTTTTTCAATTGTGTCCTATTACCGGGATTGAATTGTTTATTATAATAAAATCATCAAATGAACGTAATCTTAAAGGAGGAACTAACATGAAAAGAAAAGCAATGAGCATGGTATTGGCAGCATCCTTATGTGCAGGAATGATGGCAGGTGCAAATGTGGTAAGCGCGGCGGCAGACGAGGAAGTTACCTTGACAATTCTTGCGGGACAGTCTACCACGGATGCGGGTATTGAAGATATGATCGACGAGGCGCTGGCAAAGCAGTATCCCAATATTACCCTGGAATGGGAATGCGTGGATTGGGGAAATGATTTTCAGCCGAAGATGCAGCAGTATCTTCAGTCCGGCCTTCCTGATATTATGATCGGAAAGGCTCAGGATGTGGCTACTTACGCACCCCAGGGCATTCTGGGAGAAATTGATTCCACTTATCTGGACCGGGGGCTTGATGCGGCAAGAGAGAACGTGACCATTGACGGAAAGACATACGGTATGGTTTACAATGCACTGTATCAAGGCGTGTATTACAACAAGACCATGTTCAAAGAAAACGGCTGGGAAGTTCCCACTACCCTGGATGAACTACAAGCCATCATAGATGACTGCAAAGCAAAGGATATCACACCTTTTGCCAGCCATATGGTTGACACCTGGTCCA
The DNA here is from genome assembly GCA_030524175.1 of Eubacteriales bacterium. Classification (GTDB taxonomy): domain Bacteria; phylum Bacillota; class Clostridia; order Lachnospirales; family Lachnospiraceae; genus Blautia_A. Next base: position 29,448 of record JAUNHC010000045.1, on the reverse strand, counting down.
TCGGAAACGTGACCATGCAGTTCTGTATGAATGATGTATTTAACAAGACTCCTGACTGGGGAGATCAGTTCCGCGACGGCAAGGTCAGCTTTTCGGACAGTGAGGATATGAAGAATGCTTATAATTACAACAAGCTGATATTTGACAACACATATGAGGATACCTTCTCAACAGAACAGACAGACTGTGATGCCAAGATGGTGCTGGGCGAGGCAGCTATGAAGGTTTCAGGCTCCTGGTCTATCCAGAATTTCCTGGATATAGACGAGAACTTTGATTTTGGCATTTTCCCGTTCCCTAACCAGACCGGCGATTCCAAACTGATTTTTGAGCCGAACATCACAGTTATGACAAGTGCAGAGACAGAGCATCAGGATGCAGTCAACGCATTCCTGGATGTACTCACAGGAGACAAAGAACTTGCTGTGGAAATACTGGACTATACAAAGACTGCATCCATGCTTAAGGATGTGACTCCTACATTCTCCAATCCAAGCCAGGAAGATATTGACCAATATGCGGCAGAGGATAAGATCGTTGATGTAACCCTTGGAAATAACCAGCTTGTATGGGGCGGTTTCCAGGAAGAAAACGCAAAGGATATCGCTGCATGGCTTCAGGGGCAGGAGACCTTTGAGGAATGTTTAAAGGCATCTGACGACAGAGTAGACGCCAGCAGTGCAAACTGAAAATGAACAGAGCGGGAGTGCCGGCACGAAGTGTTTGAAGGAGAGTGACAAGATGAAGAAAAAAAGAACAGCAGGCATGGAAAAGAGGATGGTGCGCCAATATCTGGTGCTGGTGCTTCCGGGGATGATCATTTTTACCGTTGGGCTGATCGTGCCGCTATTTCTTTCTTTTCGTTATTCCCTCACAAGCTGGGATGGAATGACTGCGGAAAAGATATTTGTAGGAATAGAGAACTATGTAAAATTATTCAAAGATAAGGAATTTCTTGACGCATGGTGGTTTACCATTAAATTTACTGTGGGAAATACTATTATCCAGAATGTATTGGCTCTTTTGTTTGCAGTAGCCCTGGACAGCGGTATCCGTGCCCAGAAGCTTTATAGGACGGCACTGTTTGTACCGTGCCTGATCAGTGCGGTGGTGGTTGGTTTTATCTGGCTGAAAATGTTTTCCAATGTACTGCCGGCTGTCAATGATTTTCTGGGGACTAACTTTAATTTCCTTCTGTTCGGCAAGGCAGAGACAGTCCTTGGAGGACTTCTGATCGCCAATAACTGGCAGTGGGTTGGGTATTGGATGCTGATTTACCTGGCAGGCCTGCAGTCCGTGCCGTCTGAGCTTTACGAGGCGGCAAAAGTGGACGGGGCCAATGCCATCCACCGTTTCTTCAATGTGACGATTCCCATGCTGGCTCCGGCCATTACAATCTGTGTTGTGGGAATTACCACAGGCTCGCTGAAGGTATATGACCTTCTGGTGGCATCCACCAAAGGAGGGCCGGGAAGAGCCTCTACCTCAGTTATATATAAAACATATACAACAGCTATTAACGGCAGGCAGTACGGCTATGGCTCTGCCATGACAGTAACCCTGGTGATCGCATTGCTGCTGGTAGCCCTCATCCAGGTTAAAGGTCTCAGGAAAAAGGAGGTGCAGGCATAATGGCAAGACAGAAAAAGAAAAAAGACGAGATTGTGAAACAGCCTTATACTAAGACTACTCTTATCATACAGATTGTCATGACCCTCTGCGCTGTTGTGTATCTGGCACCAATTTTTATTATCCTTAATTACTCGTTTAAATCAAAAAGAGAATTATATCTGGGCAGTCCCCTGGCGCTGCCCAAAGCCCTTAATCTGGATAACTATGTGAAAGCATTCCAGAAGCTGAATATGAAGGCAACTTTCCTTAATACCTTGTTCTATACAGCAGTCAGTGTGCTCATCCTGGCTGTCTTATGCGGAACCACGGCCTGGGCCATTGCCAGATGCCACAGGAAATTCTTTAAGTTTGCCTATATCTACTTTATTGTAGGTATCCTGATTCCATATCAGGCGCTGTTTCTTCCTATCTATACCATTGGCTATAAAATGCACCTGACAAACACAAGATATGGTATAATACTAATGTATGTTGCCACTGGGATTTCCTTCGGCGTTTTCCTTATGACAAGCTTCATGAGTACAGTTCCCCTGGAACTTGAGGAATCGGCAAGGATTGACGGCTGCTCGGTTTTCCAGACATATTTCAGGATAGTGCTGCCGCTTCTCAAGCCTGCTATGGCAACTTTGATCATTATGCAGTCATTCCAGATCTGGAACGATTATCTTCTGGCAAGCCTATATGTGAGCAAAAAACAGCTCAAAACACTGACGGTTGCCATTCAATCACTTTTTTCTGCCCAGAGCAGCGATTATACAACAGCCATGGCTGCTATTGTTGTGTCTGTTCTGCCCATTGCAGTGCTGTTTTTATCTCTGCAGAAATACTTTATCAAGGGAATGACAGTAGGGGCTGTGAAGGGTTAATGTCTTTAAAGTGTATATGCGGATTGGAGGGTATATTTTAATGGACAAACTATTAAAGGAGTATGGGTTGGGAGATATGACGGCCCGATATGAGATCAATGAAGATAAGCAGGTTGGGCTTGTTTTATATCCTGCTGAACTGCCGCTCCCTGAAAATATAAGCAAGAAAGCAGCCCTGGACAGCCTGGTGCAGGTGAAGCTTGCCGGGGACATGTACAACGGAGCCTTTGCCCCGGGAAACACCTTACGTAACGGGGAAAGTGTCCGCAGACTAAAGTTTGAATCCCAGGAGTGTACAGAAGAGGACCATACAACCACAGTAACCACGAATATGAAGGATGACCGGGGATACAGGATATCGCATATACTTACATACACGGCGGGAGAAAAAGTGCTGCGAATGTGCAGCCGGTTTCACAATGAAAGCCGGAAACCTGTATTTATAGAAATGCTGGCAAGCTGCTCTATAGAAGGGATATCCCCCTATCTTCCCGGTGACTGCAGCGAGAGTATTCAGATTCACCGTCTGCAAAGCCGCTGGAGCCAGGAGGGAAGGCTTAAGACCGAAACTATGGAAGATCTGCAGCTTGATACCTCCTGGACCATGGAGGCTGTACGATGTGAAAGATTTGGTCAGACAGGATCACTTCCTGTAAACCGCTACTTTCCGTTCCTTGCAGTGGAGGATAAAGAAAGCAATGTTTTCTGGGGGATGCAGCTTGCCCACAATGCCTCCTGGCAGATGGAAATATATCGTGAGGATGAGAATATTGCCGTCAGTGCAGGGCTGGCAGACCGGGAATTTGGACATTGGATGAAACAGATTGAGCCGGGAGAAAGCTTTCTTTCACCCCAAGCTATTGTAAGTGTGGCGCGGACAGATTCCCTGGAGATATTCACAAGAAGACTTACGGATGCCGGACAAAGGGCAGCAGATTCAGGTCCTGCCTGTGAGCAGGAATTACCTGTTATCTTTAACGAATACTGTACTACCTGGGGGTGCCCTTCCCATGAGAATATCTGTGCTATTCTGGAGAAAATCAAGGGCAGAGGCTTTCAATATTTTGTCATCGACTGCGGCTGGTATAAGGCTGACGGCGTGCCATGGGATATCAGCATGGGAGATTACATTCCCTCAGAAAGTCTTTTCCCTAAGGGACTGGATAGGACTGTGGAAGCTATACGGGAAGCAGGCTTGAAGCCGGGAATCTGGTTTGAGATTGAAAATGTGGGGCAGGCTTCTGAAGCCTACCGCCAGACGGAGCATCTGCTAAAGCTGGACGGCAACGTGCTTACAACAACCAGGCGTAGATTTTGGGATATGAATGACCCCTGGGTACAGGATCATCTTCAAGAACGTGTGATAGGTACCTTGAAGAAGTATGGATTTGAATACATGAAAATGGATTACAATGACACTATAGGAATTGGATGTGACGGCTGTGAATCCCTTGGGGAAGGGCTGCGCAGAAATATGGAGGCAGCCAGAGCTTTTGTGGAAAAGGTGAAGGAGGAAATCCCGGGTATTGTGCTTGAAAACTGCGCATCAGGAGGACATCGCCTGGAACCGGGGTATATGGCCCTAACCAGCATGGCTTCCTTTTCAGATGCTCATGAATGCCCGGAAATTCCCATTATCGCAGCAAACCTCCACCGTGTCATCCTGCCCAGGCAGAGTCAGATTTGGGCAGTGATCCGTAAGACAGATTCCCTGAAGCGTATTGCCTATTCCATGGCAAATACCTTTCTTGGCCGTATGTGTATCTCCGGGGATGTGCGGGAGCTTGATGATGACCAGTGGAATCTGATAGACAGAGGCATTGCATTTTATAAGAAGATTGCGCCTGTGATCAAAGAAGGCCAGACCTACAGATTTGGTCCGGAAGTGAAAAGCATCCGGCATCCAAAAGGGTGGCAGGGAATTGTCCGTGTTGGTGATAACGGAGAGGCATATGTACTTGTGCACACCTTCCACGGAGAGGTTCCGGAGGAAATTACGATTCAGCTTCCGCCGGGATGTCCGCAGCATATTAAAACAGTGTACAGCGATGGTGCGAAAGATATCACACTGGAGGATCATTTGATCATATTCCGCAATTTACAGGAGGATGAGGCTGCGGCGGTATCACTTATTCCGCAGTAATTACATACAACATATAAAAAAGTAACCGCCCCTCGACCAAAGTGTGCGGTTACTTTTTTGTAATTATCAATTATTGTTAACAGAAGAATTCATTGACTTATTCAGAACATATTGTGCTTGAAGACTGAACAAAAATTTGATAAAATAATATTAGGTGCTGCCGGAAAACGGTAGGCGGTTAGTCCTTCTCCAGAGGGACTGTGACCCTCTGATTACATAGAAATCCCAATTGGGAAATATGAAAAAGGAGGGCATACTTTATGAGTGATTTTGAGATGCTCTACATCATGCTGATGATAATCAGTATTGTTGTTACAGTATTGATAGCATACATAGATTATACAAAAAAGTAACCGCCCTCTCAACCAAAGTGTGCGGTTACTTTTTGTGATCAACAATCTGGGCTGACCGTCTATCGGCAGCACTTTTTTATATTCTTATAATAACAAAGAATCGCATGATTGTCAAATGTAGAATTTTGGGAAAAATTCGTTGATTTCACTGAAAATAACTGCGAATTACCGCGAAAATACTTGCTTTTCGGGAAAGAATATGATACAATCCTTATCAAAGAAAAGGGAGTAGCGGCCATGATTTTGGAAGCAGGATCAGCTTTTGGGAGAAGTGGTACATATATGCGTCAGAACGGTAGAAATACCCGCAGTATGATATAATCGGCAAGACTTTTGTTTTATGACAGGTGAGGTGTCCTGTATGAAACGGAAGTCTTTTTCTTTTCTTTAGATACTTAAGGGCAGTTTAGAGAATAGTTGAAAGACTAAGCCCTATGAGACAAGAGAGTACACGGAGCTGTCCTGCCATGGAAGGATGGACCGAGATGCTTAAAGGAGGAAAAAAGTGGACGAATTTAATGGAAACAGAAACAACCCGTTTCATAAAATCCCCAAGCCTGGCAGGCATGCCAAGCATATTGTGATTGCAGCAGCAGGGCTGGCGGTGGTTGCTTTGCTGGCGGGAGATGCAACTTACCAGATTCAGGAGCAGGAGCAGGCTGTCCTGTCTACATTCGGAGTTCCGAAGTCAGTGTCAGAAACAGGACTTCATTTTAAACTGCCGTATATACAGAAGGTATATAAGGTAAATACCACCATTCAAGGGTTTCCCATCGGCTATTCTATTGACAGCAATGAAACCCTGGAAAACGAAGGCATCATGATTACGTCGGATTATAATTTTATTGATGTGGATTTCTTTGTGGAATACAGGATAGATGATCCTGTAAAATACCTTTATACATCAGAGCGGCCGGAATCCATTTTGAAAAATATTTCCCAGAGCTGTATCAGAACCGTGATCGCCAGCTACAATGTGGATGATGTTCTTACAACAGGCAAAGGAGAGATACAAGGAAAAATAAAAGAAATGATTTTAAAGAAGATGGAAGAACAGGATATAGGAATCCAGCTTGTGAACATAACCATACAAGATTCAGAACCTCCTACACAGGAAGTAATGTGTGCCTTTAAGGCGGTTGAAACTGCTAAGCAGGGAAAAGAGACCGCACTTAATAATGCCAATAAATACAGGAATGAAAAGCTTCCGGAAGCAGAGGCTAAGGCGGATCAGATCATCCAGGATGCAGAGGCAGAAAAGGAAGTCCGTATCAATGAGGCAGAGGGAGAAGTGGCGCGATTCAATGCCATGTATGAGGAGTACAGTAAGAATCCCACGGTGACAAAGCAGCGTATGTTCTATGAAGCAATGGAACAGGTACTTCCTGATTTGAAAATTGTTATTGACAATGGAAATGGAACTCAGAAGATTCTTCCTTTAGATAAATTTAATGAAATATATCCGGATACTTCAGGGACAGGCAGCAGTGCGGTGTCCGATACTGGGGGAGCTGACACTAAACCTGAAATCCAGGAAAGTACAAACGAGGAAGACGGCAACAGCACAGAGGAGGGATACTGATGAAAAAGAAAAGCTTTCTTATAATAATAGGAGCGGTTGTATTGGCTGCTGCATTGGCTACCTCAGTGACAGTGACTGCCCAGAATGAATATAAACTTATCCGTCAGTTTGGAAAAGTGAAGCGTGTCATAAGCTCACCCGGTATCAGCCTTAAGCTTCCTCTGATCGAAAGTGCGGCGACCCTGCCGAAACAAACATTGCTTTACGATTTATCTCCTTCGGATGTTATAACTAAGGATAAAAAGACAATGATCAGTGACAGTTATGTTCTGTGGAAGATAGAGGATCCTCTGAAATTCGCCCAGACTCTGAATTCCTCTGTGGAAAGCGGAGAGAGCAGAATCAATACAGCTGTGTATAATTCCACTAAGAATGTTATCAGCAGTATGACTCAGGATGAGGTGATCACCAGCAGGGACGGTGAGCTGCAGGAGTTGGTGATGGCATCTATCGGAGACAATATGAAACAGTACGGGATTTCACTTCTGGTCTTTGAGACGAAACAGTTAGACCTTCCGGACGACAATAAGGAAGCTGTGTACGAACGGATGATATCCGAGCGTGACAATATAGCAGCTACTTATACGGCAGAAGGAAGCTCCGAGGCCAAGGTTATCCGCAACACCACAGACAAGGAAATAGCCATACAGATTTCCGAGGCACAAAAGCAGGCAGAAATACTGCGGGCAGAAGGTGAGCAGGAATATATGAAAATTCTTGCCCAAGCTTACGGGGAAGAAGGACGGAGCGATTTCTATTCCTTTGTGAGAAGCCTGGATGCAGTTAAGAACTCCATGAAAGGGGAAGACAAGACAGTCATCCTTTCACCGGAGTCTCCCATTGCCAGGATCTTTGAAGGACAGCCATAAGAGATACTTTCATTTCGGAAGGAAAGAGCCGCTGAAGGGGGTATCCCTAAAGCGGCTTTTTTAAACCCTGGGGGGATGCATACAATGTGCTGAGGAAAGCTGCTTCGCAGCTGCACTTTGTTCTGAGGACAAAAATATTAATTTTTTCAAAAAATCACTTGCATTTCTGCTTCAAGGGTGCTAAACTATACTGCGAACGCGCGTATTTCTTTGGATACGTGCGCCCAGAAACTGCAGATTAATGTCTAGATTTACGGAAGGAGGATTTCCAGTGAAAGTAAGATCATCTGTAAAGCCGATCTGCGAGAAATGCAAGATCATCAAAAGAAAAGGATCTATCAGAGTAATCTGTGAAAATCCAAAACACAAACAGCGTCAGGGCTAAAACACTTTGACTATAGTTTGTGAGACGTGCGGCTGCAGTGTGAAACACCCGGATGGGTTGTTCAGACTGTTTAAATATTTTAAGCATGTATTGCCTAATACCGAGAGGCAACGCCGGCCGTATGGCCGCAAAATTTCGGAAAGGCTGCGGTTCGCCGATTGCAGCTGGGTGTTTTACCGAGGCACCCCAATTAGGAACTGGAAATAGAGAGCATCGGACAGATACACCCCATTTCACCTTGTACGGAAGTACAAGTGGTGTACAGAACGTATGACTTTCAAGAATGAAAATGGAGGAAACAGTACATGGCTCGTATAGCTGGTGTAGACTTACCAAGAGAAAAACGTGTAGAAATTGGTCTTACCTATATTTATGGTATCGGAAGACCAAGCGCAACAAAAATCCTTGCTCAGGCAAATGTAAATCCTGACACACGTGTCAGAGATTTGACAGACGAAGAGGTTAACAGAATCCGTGAAGTCATTGACGAGTCAATGACAGTAGAAGGTGATCTTCGTAGAGAAATCGCTCTGAACATTAAGAGACTGCAGGAAATTGGATGCTACAGAGGTATCCGTCATCGTAAAGGCCTTCCGGTTCGTGGTCAGAAGACTAAGACTAACGCCAGAACCCGTAAGGGACCGAAGAGAACAGTAGCTAATAAGAAAAAATAGAACACTTGATGAATGCAGGCTGAGCGCCGCATGAATTCAGTGAATTGAATTTCCTTATTAAAAATAGAAGCAGACAAACAAATTATAAAAAGGAAAGTGTAGGTTAGTTTTAAAATGGCAAAAGTGACTAAAAAAACAACAAAGCGCCGTATCAAGAAAAACGTTGAACGCGGACAGGCACATATTCAGTCTTCTTTTAACAACACAATTGTTACATTGACTGATACCGAAGGAAACGCTCTTTCATGGGCAAGTGCCGGCGGTCTGGGATTTAGAGGTTCAAGGAAATCTACCCCTTATGCAGCACAGATGGCAGCTGAGACTGCAACAAAGGCTGCTTTGATACATGGATTAAAGACTGTAGACGTATTTGTAAAAGGACCAGGCTCCGGCCGTGAAGCTGCAATCCGTGCCCTTCAGGCATGCGGACTTGAAGTAACCAGTATCCGTGACGTAACCCCGGTTCCTCACAACGGATGTCGCCCACCAAAACGCAGAAGAGTCTAATTAGGAGGTAGTTTAAGATGGCAGTAAACAGAGTGCCTGTTCTGAAAAGATGCAGATCCCTTGGACTGGATCCGATTTATTTAGGAATAGATAAGAAATCCACAAGACAGTTAAAACGTGCAAACCGTAAAGTTTCCGAGTATGGTACACAGTTAAGAGAAAAACAGAAAGCTAAATTTATCTACGGAGTACTGGAGAAACCTTTCCGTAACTACTATAAGAAAGCCGACAGATTACCGGGCCAGACAGGTGAAAACCTGATGGTTATGCTTGAGACAAGACTTGACAATGTTATCTTCCGTATGGGATTCGCAAGAACCAGAAGAGAAGCACGTCAGATCGTTGACCACAAGCATGTAATGGTAAACGGTAAATGTGTAAACATCCCGTCCTACCTTGTAAAAGCCGGCGATTCTATCGAAATCAAAGAAAAATGCAAAGGTTCTGACAGATACAAAGGAATTCTGGAAATCACAGGCGGAAGACTTGTTCCTGAATGGTTAGATGTTGACCAGGAAAACTTAAAAGGAACTATAAAAGAACTCCCGAACAGAGAAGCAATCGACGTACCGGTAAACGAAATGCTTATCGTCGAGCTGTATTCTAAATAATGCATGATTGTTAATACCCTCAAACGTTGATTAACCCAGAAGGAGGGAACCTTATAGTGTTTGATTTTAATAAACCAAAAATCGAAATTACCGAGATATCCGAAGATAAAAAGTTTGGAAGATTTGTGGTAGAGCCTCTGGAAAGAGGTTACGGAACCACTCTTGGAAATTCTCTGCGGAGAATCATGCTGTCATCCCTGCCGGGAGCAGCTGTGAGCCAGGTGAAAATCGACGGTGTCCTTCATGAATTCAGCTCCATTCCGGGGGTGAAGGAAGATGTCACTGAGATTATCATGAATCTGAAAAGCTTAGCTATTAAGAATAACAGCAGCGATAATGAGCCTAAGACCGCATACATTGAGTGTGAGGGAAAAGGTGTTGTGACCGGCGCTGATATTCAGGCGGATCAGGACATTGAGATTATGAATCCGGATCAGGTGATCGCAACCTTAAATGGCGGTAAAGACTGCAGACTTGCAATGGAGCTTACCATCACTAAAGGGCGCGGCTATGTGAGCGCGGATAAAGGCAAATCAGAAGATATGCCTATCGGTGTGATCGCAGTAGATGCTATTTATACGCCGGTAGACAGAGTCAATATGATTGTAGAGAATACCCGTGTCGGACAGGTGACCGATTTCGATAAGCTGACCTTGGATGTGTACACCAACGGTACACTTGATCCAGATGAGGCAGTAAGCCTTGCAGCTAAAGTATTAAGCGAGCACTTAAGCCTTTTCATTGACCTTTCCGAGAATGCAAAGACCGCTGAGGTTATGATCGAGAAAGAAGACAATGAAAAAGAAAAAGTTCTGGAAATGAGCATAGACGAGCTTGAATTGTCTGTTCGTTCCTACAACTGCTTGAAGAGAGCCGGCATTAATACGGTTGAAGAATTATGTAATAAGACTTCTGATGATATGATGAAGGTTCGTAATCTGGGCCGTAAATCCCTGGAAGAAGTCCTTGCCAAGCTGAAAGAGCTGGGCTTACAGCTTCAGCCTACAGAAGAGTAAAGTAAATTATAGTGGGATTTGCTAGCAGCAGGACAGTAAGACCGAAGAGTATGTTCTGCTGTCTCACAGATGGAGGAAAATAAAATGGCAAAATATAGAAAGTTAAGCAGAACTTCTGATCAGAGAAAAGCATTACTGAGAAACCAGGTGACAAATCTGTTATACCACGGAAAAATCGTTACCACAGAAGCGAAAGCAAAAGAAATCCGTAAAATTGCTGAAGGACTTATTGCCATGGCAGTACGCGAGAAAGACAACTTTGAGACAGTTACTGTAACTGCAAAGGTTGCCCGCAAGGATGCTGAAGGCAAGAGAGTCAAAGAAGTAGTAGACGGCAAGAAGACAACCGTATACGATGAAGTTCAGAAAGAGATCACAAAAGATGCTCCGTCCAGACTTCACGCACGTCGTCAGATGATGAAAGTTTTCTATCCTGTAAAAGAAGTACCTGCAAAGGGTGCCGGAAGAAAGAAAAACACCAAAGACGTGGATATGGTTAAGAAAATGTTCGAAGAGATCGCTCCGAAATATGTTGGCCGTAACGGTGGTTACACCAGAATCATTAAGATTGGGCCGCGTAAAGGCGATGCTGCAATGGAAGTATTAATTGAATTAGTTTAATCTGATAAGCTGCAGGAGCAGTTATGAGGGTTTAAACTCAATGGGAAGCAGATTGAAAATATCGGCTTCAGTTCAATAAATAAAAGGCTGTATACAGTCAGTGAGAGATCACTGGGTGTATACAGCTTTTTTCACATACTAGGAAAGTACTCCATTTTGTTCTGACCAGAAGGTTATGACTTTCCTAGTATATAAAAACCCTCCGGGGGATGCACACAATGTGCAGAGGAAGGCTGCTTCGCAGCTGCACATTGGCGCACAAAGTGTACAAGTCCCTCATGAGTGAGGGATTCAGGGAGTTGAAGTGGACTTGTCCACTTTGTTCTGTATAGTAAACGTACGATTGCGCAGAATATTACTATAACTGAGAATAATCACGGGAAATGCATAAAAAGCACGAAAATCGTCACAAATTGAGTGGGGGGGGGTAAAATCATCAGGTGAATTATGGTATAATAGTCCTACATCAGTCCAATGATTCAAAGGGGAGAGGTTGAAGAATGACAATATTGACAATTGCAGTTTGTGATGATAATTCCGAGGATGGTCGTATATTAAGCGGCCATTTAGCAAAAATTCTTCCCGGTGCAGAGATAAAAGTTTTTAATAACAGTGGGCAGCTTTTAGAGCTCATTGAGAAAAAGGGAAATCCTTACAGTGCTATTTTTTTAAGCATAGACATGCAGGGGATCAGCGGTATTGAGGCAGCTAAGGTTATAAGGACTCGCGATTTATTTGTCCCAATTATCTTTACCGGCAGTAACAGTGATTTTTATAAAGAGGCATTTGAAGTATTTGCATACAATTATCTTCTGAAACCAGTGAGTCTGGAAACATTAGAGTATGTAATGTATCCTCTTAAATACAGATGGGGAGAGAAAGAAGAACGAGTGATTCATTTTCGCTATCGTTCACAGGTCTTTACTATCCGTCACAGCCAGATAACTTATATCTCAAGCAGCCTGCATACCGTGAATTTTCATATGATTGATGGGGCAGTGGTACACTGCAGGGGAAAATTAAGTGATTTTGATGAACAGCTGAAGGACAGCACATTTCTCAGGTGTCATCAGAGCTTCTATGTGAATATGGAACAGATCGGTGCCATGAAAAATGATAGTTTTACATTGAAGAATGGCATAGTCCCAATTTCCAGATCCTATTCCAAGGAAGCACACGCAAGGTATACAGACTATCTGAAGGAAAGAGGAAGTAAAAGCTAAAAGGAATGCCAAAAGCCGCAGCCGGAGATTATCACCGGCTGCGGCTTTTGGCTATTTATTCTTGATTATTATGTGTAATTAGCGTAAAATCGTTATTGATACAGAAATATTGCTGTTCACGGTTATGGTCCCGCTGAATGTGGAGTTGTTTAAGGTCATGGGATGTAAATTGTAATGCTGAGCATACTCCTGTAATAATACAGCAGATGTCAAATAAATAGATTTCGATGAAATAAAGGGAGGTTTATCATGGTAAGCAAAGAATTTCATGCATCAAGAAGAGAACTGTATAAAGAATTATTAGAAGATAACTCCATGGGTTTTGTATTTTCCGGTGAGGAAAAGGAGGACAGGGGCGACCAGATGTTTCCCTTTACCCCATATGCTAATTTTTATTATCTGACAGGTTTTCAACAGCCCAAGGCAGTTTTTATGGCTGTGAAGATAAACGGACGGTATACGGAGACTCTGTTTATTGACCATCCGGATGAAATGAAGGCACGTTGGCAGGGAATTACCTATGACAAGGATACTGTAAAGGAAGAGACTGGAATCGGGCAGGTAGAGTACCTGGAACGGTTTGAAGAAAAACTGCCCCTGTTTGGGCGGAGAAATGCCATCAAGCATTTCTATATAGATATAGCTAACTGGGAAGGCGGTTTCCATAAGAACAGCGCTCAGGAATTTGCCCATAAGGTTATGTCCTGCTATCCTTATCTGGAAATCCATAATACTTTTGACGATATAGCCTTGATGCGCCAGGTAGAGACTAAGGAAGAGATTGCCCTCCACAGAAAAGCATGTGACATAACACAAAAAGGGGTGGAAAATATTCTTTCTCATTTAAGACCGGAAATGTATGAATATGAGATCGAGGCATATTTCGATTATACCCTGAAATCCAACCATGCCCGTCATGCATTTAATACCATTGCGGCTTCAGGAAAAAATGCCTGCATTATGCATTATGTGGACAATGACAGAAAAATGGAAGAGGGAGACTTGATACTTTTCGATCTGGGAGCGGAATGGAATATGTATGCCTCTGATGTGAGCAGGACCTTTCCGGTAAGCGGTAAATTTACAGAGCAGCAGAAAAAGCTGTATAACGTTGTGCTGAAGGGGCTGGAGACAGCCATAGCCCATACCAGGCCGGGACAGCCTAAGAATGAGCTGCAGGAGATAAGCAAGAAGGTTATGGCTGAGGAATTAATAAAATTAGGCATGATCGAGAAACCGGAGGAGATAATGAAATATTATTTCCACAGTTCAGGCCATTATATCGGGCTGTATACACATGATGTGGGAAATGACGAGGCAGTTTTGGAACCGGATATGATGTTTACGCTGGAGCCAGGTCTTTATTTTGAGGATTTAGGAATTGGAATACGGATTGAAGATACATTGGTAGTGACAGAAAACGGCTGCGAGGTGCTTTCTCAGGGAATCCCAAAAACCGTGGAGGAAATTGAGAGGTTTATGCAGGAGAACAGGAAATGAGCAAAAGAAAAGGGAGCCGCCAAAGGAAGAGGAATAATTTCAGAAAGGCTCTTTTGGTATGCGAAATCATTCTCATTGGACTTGTTCTGCTGGGGGGGAGCAGTCTTACCCGCAGTGCGCTGGCCCGGCAGGAGAAAAATTCAGAGTATCCTCAAGTGATGGAGGCAGCAGAGACGCCCGAGCCTGAACCTTCTGCAGCACCCGAGCCGACTTCTGTTCCTACCCCTGAGTTTTCCTGGGACAATTATAAGGTAATCGCCCATGCACTTGGCGGGCTTGACGGTATGACCTATCTGAATTCAAAAGAAAGCTTTGTGAAATACTATGAAAAAGGCTTTCGGCTGTTTGAGGTGGATCTGACTAAAACTTCCGACGGCATGTGGGTGTGCCGCCATAGCTGGAACAGCTCACTTGGTCAGTGGGAGGGAGATAAAAAGCAGGTGTTGTCTGCCGAGACTTTTCTGTCTACACCTTTGTATGGAAAATATACGCCCATGTCATTAAAAGAGCTTTTTCTTCTGCTGAAAGATTATCCCGATGCATTTATCCTTCTGGACTCCAAACAGTATTCTGTGCGGAACTATCAGAGAACACTGGAGGATTACAGTGAATATGTGGAAATTGCCAAGGCAGTAGGTGCAGAGCGTGTGCTGGGACAGCTCATACCGGAGATATATAACGAGGCAATGTTTTCCGGAGCAGTTTTGATGGGTGAATTTCCTACCTATATGTATTCTCTGTGGCAGAAATATTCCGTAAAAGAATTAAAGACCATAGCCAGGTTCTGCAAAGAGAAAGGTATTCCGGCAGCGACTATAAATGAAAAATACTGGTCAGAGAAGGTACAGAAAATATTCGATGACCAGGGAATACTGCTGTATATTTATACTGTCAATGACAGAGACAAGGCGGGCACTTTGTTGGAAAAAGGGGCGGCGGGAATCTGTACAGATTATCTTACGGAGCAAGATTTACAACAGCCTTCTTCATGACCGGAAGCACAGATTGTGATGGGTAAAATCACAACTGCCCCTGTACATGTGGGGAAAATTGGTTATACTATATTTTATGATTCCAGAGTCAAAGGCTCAAATTGTTACAAATAAAGAACAAAGGAAATAATAAGCACATGAAAATAAGAAGAATCGCTGCTGTTTGGGCGGCAAAAACTGTGGGATATACCTGTAAGAAGCTGGGGCGCCAGGGAGTGACCTGGGCCGGGAAAATAGCCCTTAAGCTTTGCCCTTCTATTCTGGAGGAGCTTTCTGCACAGGTTCGGGATAAGATATTTGTGGTATGCGGGACGAACGGAAAGACTACAACAAACAATATGCTGTGTGCTGCGCTGGAAGCGGAGGGAAAAAAGGTTATCTGCAACCACACGGGTTCCAATATGCTTAACGGCGTGGTTGCTGCTTTTGTGCTGGGGGCTAAGTGGAATGGACGTCTGGATGCGGATTATGCCTGCATAGAGGCGGATGAGGCGTCTACACGCTATATTTTTCCCGCTATCAAGCCGGATTATATGGTGATGACCAATTTATTCCGTGACCAGCTTGACAGGTACGGTGAAATTGACACCACCATGAATATACTGGAGGAAATGATCCGTAAAGTTCCAAAGATGCAGATCATTGTCAATGGGGATGATGCATTGTCGGCATACCTGGCAATGGACAGCGGAAATTCATTCATCACATACGGAATCAGCAGTCCAGTAATGAAGAATGAGACAAATGAGATCCGTGAGGGGCGTTTTTGCAAGAGATGCGGGGAAAGGCTGCAGTACAGCTTTTACCATTACAGTCAGCTGGGGGATTACAGGTGCCCTGAGTGCGGGTTTGAGAGACCGCCCATTGATTATGACGCCAGGGATGTGAAGGTGGGCGACCAGCTCTGCTTTACTGTGGAGGATAAGCACATTGTGGCAAATTATAAAGGGTTTTACAATGTGTATAATATTCTGGCAGCCTATGCGGGTGTCCGTACAGCCGGTTTTGCTGCTGACCGCTTCAATGATATGCTTCGGGGCTTCAATCCTGAAAACGGACGTATGGAGCAGTTCAGGATCAAGGGAACGGGTATCGTACTGAATCTTGCAAAGAATCCCGCTGGTTTCAACCAGAATATTTCTGCTGTGATGCAGGACAAGGCCCCTAAGGATCTTATTATTGCCATCAATGATAATGCTCAGGACGGAATTGATATTTCCTGGCTGTGGGATGTTGACTTTGATTTATTTCAGGATGAAAGTATCAGGTCTATCACAGTCAGCGGCATCCGGTGCCAGGATATGCGCCTGCGGCTGAAATATGTGGATATTCCTTCTAAACTGGAGGAGGATGTGGAGAAAGCCATCCGAAGCTGTATTGACAATGGAACAGGAAACCTTTATGTACTTGTGAATTATACGGCATTGTTTTCTACCAGAAATATACTGAAGAAGCTGGAGGGGGAGAAAGCATGAACATTACCATAGGACATTTATATCCGGATCTTCTGAACCTTTACGGTGACAGGGGAAATATCCAATGTCTGATGAAAAGGTGCCAGTGGAGAGGTATCCAGGCGGAAACTATTGCCTATGAACTGGATGATCCCATTGATTTTTCCTGCCTTGACATAGTGTTGCTTGGAGGAGGTTCTGACAGGGAACAGATGCTGGTATGTGAGAAACTGAAGGAGATACAGAAGGATTTTAAGGAATATGTGGAGCAGGACGGAGTGGTGATCGCCATCTGCGGCGGTTTCCAGCTTCTTGGAAATTATTATAAGACGGACAATGGCACGATTACAGGACTTGAGCTGGTAGACTTACAGACAGAGCAGGGGGATGGCCGCCTTATCAGCAATATTGTTTTAAAGAGTGAGCTGTTTGACATGCCCATTGTGGGGTTTGAGAACCATGGAGGACGGACCTGTATCAATGGGAACAAGCCGTTGGGAAAGGTACTGTACGGCTCAGGAAATGACGGACAGTCAGGATATGAAGGCGTGATCTACAAAAACGTGATCGGGACTTATCTGCATGGACCGCTCCTTCCCAAAAATCCTCAGCTGGCGGATTGGCTGATCTCCCGTGCGCTGGAGAAGAAATACGGAAAACCTGCAGAGCTTGCCCCTCTTGACGACAGCCAGGAAAAAGAGGCCAATGATTATGTGTATCACAGGTTTGTTAAAAAAGACGTGTAAAGTCTGCCGAAACACAGGAGAATTTCGTAATATATCTAAAGTGGATAAAAAAAGTACATTTTATTGTTTCTATGTTAAAAAATACTTGCAATCAGTGTACACTGATTGTATAATGGCGGTATAGGACAATAAAGAGCCAATAGTGCCGGTGAAATCCCGGTACTCTGCAAAAGATGAATTAATAATAAAGATCAAGAAATGAAAGGAGTTCAATTATGAAGAAATATATATGCGAGCCATGCGGCTATGAATACGACCCGGAGGTTGGAGATCCGGACAGCGGAATTGAGCCAGGAACGGCATTTGAAGATATTCCTGATGATTGGGTATGCCCAATCTGCGGAGTTGGTAAGGATGAATTCGTGCCGGCAGAATAATGAGCTGGTTACAAAGGTGCCGAAAGCGGGTTTGCTTTTGACACCTTTCTTTATATACTAGGAAAGTAATCTATTTTGTTCTGACCAGAAAGTTATGACTTTCCTAGTATATAAAAACCCTTCGGGGGATGAATGATTACCCGGTTTTGGTTTCCGGGAGAGTAGGATGCAGGGGTTGTTTTATACGAATAAGGGGAAAAATATGGCGAAGTCATACAATCAGAAAGTAAAGATTTTATATCTGCAGAAGATGCTGCACGAGACTGGGGAGGATCGTGTGGTAACCATGCAGGAGATACTGACCAGACTTTTGGAATACGGAATCCATGCTGAGCGGAAAAGTATTTACGATGATATTGAGTCGCTCCGTTCTTTTGGCATGGATGTTAAGTTTAAAAGAGGAAGACCCGGAGGGTATTATGTGGCGGGGCAGATGGCTCAGGATAAGCGTGAGCATGAGGAGACGCCTGTGATCCAGGAGGTACTGTCCCATAAGGAGAACAGTGCAGCAGGAGAGAAAGTCAGGACTTTAGAACCTGCTGAGACAGAGAAAAAAGCAGTTCCAGAGCCTAAGGCAGAGAAAAAAACGGTTCCGGGGCAGAACTTTAAATTTACTAAAGAAGCTGATTCCGGCAGCGGCAAGCAGATGAAGCTTCTGTGCAGGGATAAAACTAAGAAAGCTGTACAGTCCTATTTTGGCAAAGCAGCCCAATACAAAGATAAGGAACTGGGATATTTTACCGTGACAGCTACTGTAACGAAGAATCCCTTGTTTTATGGCTGGCTTACGTCAATGGGGCGGGATGTACATATATTGAAGCCTAAGAAAGCGGCCCTGAATTACCGTGAGTATCTGAAGTCGCTTGCTAAGGAATATAAAGGAATTTAAGACTGAGAGGATTTGACTATGAAGAAAACAACCGTAGGTATTCTGGCGGGGGTTATGATTTCCGCTGCCTTTTTGGCCGGATGTGGGAAAAATGAGGCTACAGAGGCTGCCAACGAGAGTGCGGAGACAGAAAAAGAAGGCAACGGGGAGGATGCAGAGACAGAAGCAGCCATTACGGAGGCTGCCAGTGACGAAACCCAGGAGGAGAAAGAACAGGAAGTCCTTCCGAAGGTAGGCGTATTGCTTCCGGATGAAGCAGATGAGCGGTGGCTTAGAGATGGGACCGTCATGCAGGAGAAGCTGACGGAGGCAGGCTACGAACCTGAGATTTATTATGCTGATGAAGATGTGTCAATGCAGGTTTCGCAGATAGAAGGATTAGTGGAGGAAGAAGTTTCTGCCCTGATCATTGCTCCTGTAGATGCATACGCCCTTCCGGATGTTCTTTCCAAGGCGAAAGAAAAGTCTATTCCTGTGTTCTCCTATGACAGGCTGATCATGGATACAGATGCGGTTAACTATTATACTGCATTTAACAGCAGGGAAATCGGGCAGATGATAGGCAACACGATAGTGAAAGAAAAGGATCTGGAAAAAGCCCGTGAGCAAAAACAATCCTATTCAATTGAATTTTTCATGGGTTCTCCTGACGACAATGCTGCCTTGTTCCTCTACAATGGGATTATGGAAGTCCTGCAGAGCTATCTGGATGACGGAACCCTGGTTTGCAGGTCAGGACGCACAAGCTTTGATGAGACCGGCGTTATGCGTTGGAGCGATACAACAGTAAAGTCAAGTTTAAGCAGCATTATTCAGGAATATTATACAACGGAGAAAAGACCGGACATTATCTGTACTGCTTCAGACCTGTTTGCCGTAAGCGTTCCGGACGTATTGGAAGAGGCTGGTATACATGCCGGAAGTGAAGAGTGGCCGTTGATCACCGGTGTAGGCTGCGAGGCTGAAGCTGTAAAGAATGTGGCGGAAGGTAAGCAGGCATTCAGTATTTTTATGGACAGCAGGGGCCTGGCAGAAGAATGTGTGAAAATGGCAGATACCTATCTCAAAGGGGAAAAGCCTGAAGTGAAGGATTATGAACAGTATGACAACGGCAAAAAGATTATCGGCACGTATACTTATGATGTGCAGTTGATCGATAAGGATAATTATCAGCTGCTTATCGATAACGGCTACTATACGGAAGATGAGATCAAGCCGGAGGCAATGCCAAGCGGTACGCCTGTCCCGGCCGGTACACCTGGGGAGGACAGACTTACAGGAACACCAGTTCCAAGTGAGGCACCGGAGACAGAAGGGGAGGAAGGCGCAGATGTAACGCCCGGACCCAGTACAACACCAAAGGCAAGCCCGGTACCTTCTGATACACCGGCTCCGGACAGTGAAGCTGATGACAAAAACGTGGTAACTCCACCTGTCCCGGCCACAGTATAAGAAAATAAGTGACGGGGCTGCCTGATGGCTGCCCCGTCAACTTTATGTAACACTTTAAAATATTAATCTCTGAAGGTGAGAGAATCGTCTGTCATAGAATCAATAACAGCCAGAGATTCCAGGCGGATCCCCATATCACGTATCTGCTGTCCGCCTGACTGGAAGCCTTTTTCAATAACAACACCGGCGCCTTCCAGGACAGCACCTGACTTACGGACGATGTCAATGAGTCCCAGAAGGGCACAGCCATTGGCCAGGAAATCGTCGATGAGAAGCACATGGTCCTCAGGTCCCAGGAACTTTTTGGACAGAATTACGTCATATACTTTTTTGTGGGTGAAGGACTCCACCTTGGTGCTGTACATTTCACCGTCCAGGTTGAGACTCTGGGCCTTCTTGGCGAATATGACCGGAACATTGAAGTATTGTGCGGCAATGCAGGCAATACCGATACCGGACGCTTCAATGGTCAGTATTTTTGTTACAGGACAGTCAGAAAAACGGGCTTTAAACTCTTTGCCGATTTCGTTGATGAGAGTAATGTCCATTTGATGATTCAGAAAGCTGTCTACTTTTAAAATATTCCCCGGTTTCACAGTCCCGTCCTTTAGAATACGGTCTTTTAAAAGCTTCATGGTTTCTCTCCTTTGCTGATAAGCGTTTTTATAAATTTAATATAATATCTGATAAGTTGTTGTAAAACAATAACTCTAATATACGATATAATTATCATGAGTGCAATTATTTTTGACAAAAAAACACAAAATATTTATAATGATGCCAGGGGCAAAGGTCATACAATGCATTCTCGCATATATTCGGATGACTTTGGGACCTGTAAAATATGAGAAGGCAGCCTGTCGGGGCGGTTTTCCGATGTTTCAGGATTTCGGGAGTTTGAAGTCCTGAGAAATGAGCAGGCATCAGGGAGGTGCATATGAAAGAATATGAAGTAATATGGGAAATTTTTAATAAATGTCCCCGTAACCAGATGCGGGATGTATTTGTGGAGGAAGTAGAGATCAATGACCCGGAAGAGTATGTGAAAACAAAATTTCAGGGAAAAGAAGTTACCTATGATAAGACTGTTCTGGAAGACGGTACAGTTGTATTCGATATTGTTACTTCTCAGATAAAACAGAGGTGCTCCTTTTCAGAGATATAGAGGCTGTGTCCGGGGATTTCTGTTCCCTCCATGCCAGGTAACGTCCGGGGATTTCCATATACTGTGTGCGGAATAAAGCCCCTTGCGAACCTGCCGGAATATGATATAATGAAGACTGACCACGAGCCGTAGAGAGAGTGGTTAGTCGCTGCTGATCGACCGCAGGTCAAGCAGATACCTTAGGCGGAAAACCGTCAACGATGCAGAGGAGAGTACCATGAGCGAAAAAAAAGAAACACATGTGCATGTTTTGGAAGACGGCACAGTTATTGAACATACCCATGGAGAACACGGCCATGTACATAGCCATGCCCATACAAAAGCTGTTCTGAACCGGCTGTCCAGAGCTATCGGCCATATGGAATCAGTAAAGCGCATGGTGGAGAGCGGCCGTGACTGCAGTGAGGTCCTGATTCAGCTTTCAGCAGTAAAGGCGGCCATCAATAATACCGGTAAGCTTATCCTCCAGGACCACATTGAGCATTGTATTGTAGATGCTGTGGAGCATGGAGACAAAGAAGCCCTGAAAGAGCTGGAAAAAGCAATCGACCGTTTTATGAAATAGCAGACTAAAGCCTGGGTAAGCACTGGATTTTCAGGCGTGCTTGTGCAAGTCTATATGGAGAGAGAGGACAGTGCCTGCCCTGGCTCCCTTTTGACTCCGACATCATATAAATGATATAATTATTAAAATAAAAGAAATGAGGAAAATGAAGATGGCAAAAGAATGTAGTAGTTCAACTTGCGACAAATCTAGCTGTGAGGGCTGTGAACATAAGAACAACCCCCAGAGCCTCCAGGAGGCGATGAATGTTTTTTCTGATATTAAGCATGTGGTAGGTATTGTCAGCGGAAAAGGCGGAGTAGGAAAATCTTTCGTCACAGCGTCACTGGCAAACCGTATGGCAGCTAAAGGGTTTAAGGTTGGAATCATGGATGCTGACATCACAGGCCCTTCCATCCCGAAAATGTATGGATTAAAAGGTGCCGCACAAGCGGATGACAACGGTATTTACCCAATGGAGACAAGAAACGGTATCCGTGTAATGTCTGTGAACCTGCTTCTCCCCACAGAGGAAACTCCTGTTATCTGGAGAGGCCCGATCGTGGCTAATATGGTAAAACAGTTCTGGACCGATGTGGTATGGGGAGATTTGGATTATCTGTTTGTGGACATGCCTCCGGGAACAGGTGATGTACCTCTTACCGCATTCCAGTCCTTGCCATTGGAGGGAGTAGTCATTGTAACTTCACCTCAGGATCTGGTGAAAATGATCGTTAAGAAGGCATACAATATGGCGGACATGATGAAAGTACCTGTCCTTGGCCTTGTGGAGAATTACAGCTATGTGAAATGTCCTGACTGCGGCAAAGAATTAAAAGTATTCGGAGAGAGCAACATTGATGCCATTGCAGCGGAGATGAACATTCCGGTTCTGGGCAAGATGCCCATTGATGCTGAATTTGCAGCTAAGGCAGATGCAGGTATTTTCCATGAAATCGTGAATCCTTATATTGAGGCAGCAGATGCAGTGATTCCACAGTAAAAAGTATTGGCGGTGATTGCGGGAGCGTATGAGCGCGGAACAATCATCTTTCATATAAGAAACAGGCCCGGCTTACCGCCGGGCCTGTTTCTTATATGAAAGCACTCTGCTTAGCAGATGTACATTGGCATACAAAGTGTATAAGTCCTTCATGAGTGAGGGATTCAGGGAGTTGAAGTAGACTTGTCCGCGCTGTTTGATATAGTTTTTGAAACTATGTAATAAAATTATTAATACTTGACAATCTCGTATCTTGTGTTATACTTTGAGTATCAAACTATTTGAATATAAAATGAATACACTTGTACTTTCAGATACAGGAAGTCAGGAATGGATACGGGGAGGAAATCATGAACACAAATAAATCCTTGCATATAGGAGAACTTACAGCGAAGCTTCCGCTGATTCAGGGAGGAATGGGAGTCGGGATCAGCCTGGGAGGCCTTGCCGGAGCAGTGGCGAGGGAGGGAGGCATCGGAATCATCTCAGCAGCCCAGATTGGGTACAGAGAACCGGATTTTGATGAGAACCCTCTCCAGGCGAACCTGCGGGCGATCCACAAGGAACTGCAGAAGGCACGGGAAGCAGCAGAAGGCGGTATCATAGGTTTTAATATCATGGTAGCTATGAAGAATTATGAGATGTACGTACGTGAGGCTGTGAATGCCGGGGCCGATTTGATCATTTCGGGTGCAGGGCTTCCCACAGAGCTTCCTAAATATACAGAGGGCAGCAATACAAAGATTGCCCCTATCGTTTCCACCAATAAATCGGCCAACGTGATTTTAAAATACTGGGATAAAAAATACAACAGGATCCCTGACCTTCTTGTAATTGAAGGACCAAAGGCAGGAGGTCATCTGGGATTCACAAGAGAACAGCTTGATGGCTATACAGAAGAAACTTATGAGGCAGAGGTGCTTGCAATCCTCTCCACTGTAAAAAAATATGAAGAGAAATATAACGTAAAGATTCCGACTGCTCTTGCCGGAGCAATGGATATGGCAGAGAAGATAAGTCATGCTTTTTCCATAGGCGTAGATGCGGTTCAGGTGGCTACTCCCTTCGTGACTACAGAAGAATGCGATGCAGACATCCGCTATAAAGAAGCTTACGTAAATGCAGAAAAAGAAGACATCCGTATTGTGAAAAGCCCTGTAGGAATGCCTGGACGTGCTATTTCCAATGAGTTTCTCCGCAGAGTGGATGCAGGAGAGAAGATTCCTCACCGTTGTCACCAGTGTCTCCACAAATGTAACCCGGCTGAAATCCCCTACTGTATCACAGACGCACTCATCCATGCGGCAAAGGGGGAAGTGGAAGAAGCCCTTCTCTTCTGCGGTGCCGATGCCTATCAGGCCGATAAGATAAACACTGTAAAGGAAGTAATTTCACTATTATTCCCTCAATAACCCACAATACTGCAGAAACTGTTATCAATTTATCTAAAAATATTCAAGAAACCTTTCCGCTGCCTGTGACAAAGGCAGATTGTCCTGATGAGCAATGATCAGCTGACGTTTTGGGAGAGGTTTTTTTAATTTCACCTGAAATAGCTCGTCCTGTTTTTTCAGCATGTAATCAGGCACACAGGCAATGCCAAGGCCGATACGTGCTAAATCGATTAAAAGATCATTGCTGCTCAACTCTACCTCAGGCAGCAGATGAAGTCCCTCCCCTTCAAATATCTCATGAAGATACTCACTGGTGGTACTTCTGGGAGAAAGCATAAGAATGGGATAATCCAGCAGCATTTCCAGGCTCACAGCTTCCTCATTTATGGAAAAAGCCTTCGGATCTCCCACAAATACATCAGTAAATTCCCGTACAGTTTTCGTAAGGAAACGTGGATTCAGCCGGGAGTTGGGGGAGTTGCACACAATAAAATCCACCTGGCCGTTTTCCAGCAGATCCACACAACCGATAGAAGTGCTGTTTGTCACTTTGATCCGTACATCCGGGTATTCCCTGTGAAACCGCCTGAAATAATCAATTAGAAAATAGCGGCAGATAGTATCACTGGCCCCGATCCGCAGCTGTCCCTTCAGCATATTTTCACTGGAAAGCAAGGTTTCACCTTCAGAAAGCATACGGATGGCAGGAGCCACATGGGAAAGCAGCATCTCTCCTTCAGGGGTAAGGAGAACCTTCTTGGTGCTCCGGATAAAAAGAGAATGATTGAGCTTCTTCTCCAGAGACTTAATAGACTGGCTGACTGCGGACTGGGAGATGAAAAGCTGGCGGGATGCTTCAGAGAAGCTTAATGTGGTGGCTACGTAGTAAAATACTTTGTAAAGTTCTAGGTTGATGTCCATAAGGGGTCCTTTCTTTTTTGTGTTTACAGGGAGGTTGTGAACGGTGGGGAAGGAGTTTTGGTATATCGGGAGGTTGTGAACGGCAGTGGGGAAGGAAAGCTGGGGCGGAGGGCGGTTCGGTGCGGTGGACGGTTCTAAGCTTCCAGGTGTCTCTTGGGGACGTAAAAGGCGTTCGGCAACTCGCAGTGAGTTTGCGACTGATCCTCTGCGGAGCCAGCCACAGACCTTTAGAAATACCCAGTGAAAGGATCAGCCCCCGCGCCCTTCCCCCACCCTCCCGCGGCCGCACCCTGTTTAATTACCAACACTTATAAAAAATATAAGATATATTAATTTTACTAATGACATTACTTATGATACTATAAACCCAGAAAAACTTCAACACTCCAAAAGAATTTCACAACACACCATCGCCGCCGGATCACTGCAGACCTTGTGATCAGCAGCACCGCCGGCCTGCGTTTAAAGAAAGGAGCTTCTTATGAGCAACGTAAGACGTGTCTATGTAGAAAAGAAACCAGCCTTTGCCGGAAAAGCAAAGGAACTGAAGCATGAAATCAGCAGCTATCTGGGGATTAAAGGGGTGACAGCTGTACGCGTGCTGATCCGTTATGATGTGGAGAATATTTCCGATGATGTTTTTGAAAAAGCCTGCAAAACTGTATTTGCAGAGCCTCCTATAGATGATCTGTATCTGGAAAAATTTGATGCGGCAGAGGGATGCCATATTTTTTCTGTGGAATTTCTGCCCGGACAGTTTGACCAGAGAGCGGATTCTGCTGTGCAGTGCGTTCAGTTTCTGAAGGATGATGCAGAGCCTATCATCCGTTCTGCTACCACTTACGTGATCGAGGGTGAGATCACAGAGGAAGAATTTGCAGCGATCAAAACTCACTGTATCAACCCGGTGGATTCCCGTGAGACAGGAATTGAGAAACCTGACACTTTGGTGACAGAGTTCCAGGACCCTGAGGCTGTGAAAATCTTTGACGGTTTCCAGGACATGCCTGAGGCAGAGCTGAAAGAACTTTATGATTCCCTGAATCTGGCCATGACCTTTAAGGATTTCCAGCATATTCAGAACTATTTTAAAGGAGAAGAGAAACGGGATCCTTCTGTGACAGAAATCCGTGTACTGGATACCTATTGGTCTGACCATTGCCGCCATACCACCTTCTCTACCGAGCTTACAGATGTAAAATTCGGGGAGGGAGATTATAAGACTCCTATTGTGAACACTTACAACCAGTATCTTTCTGACCGTGAGGTTCTTTATAAAGGAAGAGACGATAAATTTATCTGCCTGATGGACCTTGCTCTAATGGCAATGAAGAAGCTGAAATCAGAGGGCAAGCTTGCAGACCAGGAAGAGTCCGACGAGATCAATGCCTGCAGTATCGTGGTTCCTGTGGATGTTGACGGTAAAGAGGAAGAGTGGCTTATTAACTTTAAGAACGAAACCCACAATCATCCTACAGAGATCGAGCCTTTCGGCGGTGCTGCTACCTGTCTTGGTGGGGCTATCCGTGACCCGCTGTCCGGACGTACCTATGTTTATCAGGCCATGCGTGTGACAGGAGCCGCAGATCCCACTGTGTCCGTGAAAGAAACCCTGAAGGGCAAACTGCCTCAGAAGAAACTTGTGCGGGGTGCAGCATCCGGCTACAGCTCCTATGGAAACCAGATCGGCCTTGCAACCGGCTATGTAAAAGAGATCTACCATCCAAACTATGTAGCAAAGCGTATGGAGATCGGTGCTGTTTTAGGCGCTGCTCCCAGAAGGGCTGTTATCCGTGAGAATTCTGATCCTGGCGATATCATTATCCTTCTTGGAGGCCGTACAGGACGTGACGGCATCGGAGGCGCTACCGGTTCTTCTAAGGTGCATACAGAAGCTTCCATCGAAGTGTGCGGTGCAGAAGTGCAGAAAGGAAATGCCCCCACAGAGCGTAAGATCCAGCGTATGTTCCGCAGGGAAGAGGTAAGCGGTATTATTAAGAAATGTAATGACTTTGGTGCAGGCGGTGTGTCGGTTGCCATCGGCGAGCTGGCTCCGGGACTTCGTGTGGATCTGGATAAAGTGCCTAAGAAATATGCAGGCCTTGACGGCACTGAAATTGCTATTTCAGAATCACAGGAGCGTATGGCTGTTGTGGTGGACAAAAAAGATGTGGAAACCTTCCTGAACTATGCAATTGAAGAAAACCTGGAGGCTATTCCCGTTGCTGTTGTCACAGAGGAGCCCCGCCTTGTTCTTACCTGGAGAGGGGATGAGATCGTAAATATTTCACGTGCCTTTCTTGACACTAACGGAGCTCATCAGGAAACAACAGTGGAAGTGGATATTCCGGACAAAGAGGGCAACTTATTTGAAGAACGCCCGGATGTCAATGACATAAAGGCAAAATGGCTTGAGACACTTGCTGATCTGAACGTATGCTCTCAGAAGGGCCTGGTGGAAATGTTTGACGGTTCCATTGGAGCTGCCAGCGTATTTATGCCTCACGGCGGCAAATACCAGCTCACAGAGACACAGACTATGGTGGCTAAGGTTCCTGTATTAGGGGGCAAAACCAATACAGTGACTATGATGAGCTATGGCTTTGACCCATATCTGTCTTCCTGGAGTCCTTATCACGGAGCAGCCTATGCAGTGACGGAATCCGTGGCAAGAATCGTGGCATCCGGCGGTGATTACAAAAAAATCCGTTTCACTTTCCAGGAATATTTCCGTCGTATGACAGAAGATCCCAAGAGATGGAGCCAGCCCTTCGCAGCTCTTTTGGGGGCTTATTCCGCCCAGATTGGTTTCGGCCTTCCTTCCATTGGCGGTAAAGACAGTATGTCCGGTACCTTCAATGACATTGATGTGCCCCCTACTCTGGTGTCATTTGCAGTGGACATAGCAAAGCTTGGAGATATTATCACACCGGAGCTTAAAAAGGCAGGAAACAGGCTTGTATGGCTTCGTGCACCTAAGGATGAGTATGACCTTCCTGACTATCCGGCACTTATGGATCAGTATGAAAAGCTTCACAATGATATTCAGTCCGGAAAGATTATTTCCGCCTATGCCCTTGACCGTCACGGTATGGCAGCGGCTGTGAGCAAGATGGCCTTCGGTAATGCTATGGGTGTTAAAATTGAACACAATGTAGACCCGAGAGATTTCTTCGCACCTGGTTTCGGCGATATTATCTGCGAAGTGCCTGAAGGCAAGGTAGGAGAGCTCTCCATCACCTATACTGTGATCGGTGAAGTGACAGACAATGGCAGATTCTCCTACGGAAGTACGGAAATCACCTATGACGAGGCAGTGCAAGTATGGAAATCCACTCTGGAGAAAGTCTTCAAGACAGTATCCGGTGAGAAGAATGAAGGGGCAGAAAAATACTCTGTGAAACCTGCTGACGAAGATGCAGTTCTGGAAGACGGCCTTTACAGCACTAAAAAGGTTTACTCGTGCAGACACAAAGTTGCAAAACCACGTGTGTTTATCCCTGTTTTCCCGGGAACTAACTGTGAGTATGACAGCACCCGTGCCTTCCGGCGTGCAGGGGCAGAGGTGGATGTAAAAGTATTTAAGAACCTGACAGCAGAGGATATCCGGGATTCTGTGGAACTCTTTGAAAAAGCCATCAGCCAGGCACAGATGATCATGTTCCCGGGCGGATTTTCTGCAGGTGATGAACCGGACGGATCTGCCAAATTCTTTGCAACAGCCTTCCAGAATGCAAAGATAAAAGAAGCAGTTATGAAGCTGCTCAACGAGCGTGACGGTCTTGCCCTTGGTATCTGCAACGGCTTCCAGGCCCTGATCAAGCTTGGACTCGTTCCTTACGGAGAAATCTGCGGACAGAAGGAAGACTCTCCCACACTTACCTACAATACCATCGGACGTCATATATCCAAAATGGTTTACACAAAAGTGGTAAGCAATAAATCACCATGGCTTCAGAATGCAGAACTGGGCGGTGTATACTGCAATCCTGCTTCCCACGGAGAAGGACGGTTCGTGGCAAGTGAGGAGTGGATTACAAAACTTTTGGCTAACGGACAGATCGCAACCCAGTATGTAACTCCTGAGGGAGAATTATCACAGGATGAAGAGTGGAATGTAAACGGCTCCTACTTTAATATAGAAGGTATCACCAGCCCTGACGGACGGGTGCTGGGCAAGATGGCGCACAGCGAACGGCGCGATGACGGCGTGGCTGTGAACATTTACGGCCAGCAGAATATCAAGATTTTTGAATCCGGTGTGGAATATTTTAAATAAATAGCGGACAAAGAATAAGAAGACTCTATGGGATTCAGTGCTTTTGCACTTGATTTTCCATAGGGTCTTCTTTCTTTTGATTATGTATGATGCTTGGGCGTTCATGTGAGGACTGATGTTCTGATTCTATTTGATCCCAACATAAAAAATAAAATCCCAAAAACCTAGTAAATACAAGGTTTTCAGGACTTCCGAAAGTAGCGAGAGGGGGACTTGAACCCTCGACACCACGGGTATGAACCGTGTGCTC
>JAUNHC010000012.1 GCA_030524175.1 Eubacteriales bacterium | reverse complement strand
CGTACGGTTCTTAGAGGGGAAAGCGGTAGTAATACCGCCGACCCACTCGATTAAAGGGGATTACAGGAGAATCATTTTGGATCTGGGAGATATTTATGTGGGAAGCTTCGAATTTCTTCTGGAGGCAGCAGAAAATACAATCCTTGATGTATATTGTTTTGAAAATATGTATGGAGGGGAAATTGACTATACCATTGGGCTTAACAACGGATTCCGTTATATCTGCAGGGAAGGATGGCAGAAATACGGCTGCATGACCCGTATGGGCGCCAGGTATGTGATGATCACCGTGAGAAATGCATCAAGGACTGTGCGTATACGTGATTTCCATATGCGTCATATGACTTATTCTGTATCAAAAAGAGGGGAATTTGCCTGTGATGATTTTCTTCTGAACAGAATCTGGGAAATGTGCTGCCATACCCATGAGCTTTGTCTGGAGGACAGCTTTACGGATTGTCCTACTTATGAACAGGCATTCTGGATTGGAGACGCACAGCTTACAGCGCTGATCAATGCTTATGTATACGGAGACTATGAATTAATACGCCGGAATCTTAAACTGGCGGTAACAGCGGGGGAAAATACAAAACTGCTGAATGCTCTCACGCCTACAGACTGGAATACCAGTATTCCTATGTGGATGATGAACTGGGTGATTTCCATTGCACAGTATGTGGAGGTGACGGGGGACGAAAGTATCATCCATGAGTTGTATAGTCCGGTAAAAGAGGTTCTGGAATATTATGAGGGCTTTATCCAGCCAGACGGAGGTTTCCTGATTTCTGCCTGGAACATGATGGACTGGGCGGACCTTGATATTCACAATTATGGGGTGGTTACAGGACAGCAGGCCATTCTTGCCTGGTGCTATAAACTTGGGGCAGATTTTGCGGAAAAGGAAGGACAGGAAGAGACTGCCGGGGAATTTTTAGGATTTAGAGCCAGGCTGCTGGAATATATGGATAAAAAATTGTGGGATCGGGAGAGACAGTGTTATCTGGATGGATGGAGTCCAAAGGGAGGCCTGGCTTCCACGTCAAGTATCCAGACTCACGTATTCCTATATCTTTACCAGGGGATCATGGATGAAGAAAAGAGAAGGATCACGGAAGGATATCTCACAAATCCGCCGGAAGAATTTGCAAAGCCGGGTTCTCCCTTCATGCTTTATTATCTCCATGAGTGTCTGATGAGAATGGGGAGAGCAGAGGAGGTTCTTGCTGATATCAGGGAACGTTGGGGAGAGATGCTGCATTATGACACAACTACCTGTTGGGAGGTGTTCCCGGGATTCTATGAAAACAGCCGCACCAGAAGTTATTGTCATTCCTGGTCAGCTGCCCCGGCCATTTTCTGTCTTGAGGAAGTGCTGGGAATACACCGGGCTGCCAAGGGCTGGGATAAAATTGTTATAAAAGTTCCGGAAGAAACAGGAACTTGGTGCCGCGGTGCAGTTCCCACTCCTTTCGGTGTGATCAGGGCATGGTGGGAGCGGAAAGAGAAATTATACAGGCTCTGGGTCCCTCGGCAGATCCAGATAGACACAGGATCACTTGAAGGCTGGAATATTGAAATCATCCCATTGGAAGAATAGGAGGAGGAAATGCAGTTTCTAAGAGAACGTATCGGTGAAATCCTTCGTCAGCTTCAGGATCTTTGCTATCCCTATGAAGAGGAGATTACAGATTGGAAGGGGCAGCAGGGGCATTTCCCCCTAACAGACCATGTATCAGCTGACATACGTGAGTGGAAAGAGGCAGTGCCTTATAAGCTTGGAAATAAAGAGGAGGCCTGGTTTGCCCTCGGGGCAGAGATCAGGATACCGGAGGAAATGGCAGGTATGCCTGCGGAGCTTTATGTTTCCACAGGCAGGGAAGGAGAGTGGGATGCCACAAATCCTCAGATAGCCGCTTATGTAAGAGGCGGACTTTCCCAGGGGCTTGACGTCAATCACCGAAGCCTTTATCTCACGGAATGTGCAGAAGCAGGAGAAGTATTTCCTGTATTTTTGTCAGTCTATACAGGTGAAAGGGGTTCTGTTCTGCAGTGGGGAAGCCGCCTCCGGGCAGTGGATACAGCAGTTAAAGAATTTTACTATGATTTGCTTGTGCCATGGCAGTGCCTGGAGCTGATGGAGAAAGGGAGCTGTGAATATGAGCAGCTTTTGGCAATCCTGAACAGTACAGTGAATCTTCTTGATCTAAGGAAGAAGGGAAGCTTAGAGTTCCGTGAAAGTCTGGAGAGGGCGAAAGCTTTTCTTCACAGTCAGGCAGAACAACTGCCGGAATCTTCGTCTATGGTAACTTGTGTGGGACATACACATATTGATGTGGCATGGCTATGGACCCTCCGGGTGACCCGGGAAAAGACTGCCAGGAGCTTTGCTACTGTGCTGAAGCTTATGGAGCGTTATCCTGAATATCTGTTTATGTCCAGCCAGCCTCAGTTATATCAGTATGTGAAGAAGAACCAGCCTGAACTTTATGAGAAGATTAAAAAGCGTGTGAAGGAAGGGCGCTGGGAACCGGAAGGAGCCATGTTTCTGGAAGCTGACTGTAATCTCACAAGTGGAGAATCTCTGGTACGGCAGTGTCTGTACGGTAAGAAATTTTTTATGAGGGAGTTTGGAAGTGAGAGCAGGATCTTGTGGCTGCCGGATGTTTTCGGGTATTCTGCCGCCCTGCCCCAGATAATGGAGAAATGTGGAATACACAGCTTTATGACTACAAAAATAAGCTGGAACGAGACAAATAAGATTCCCTTTGATACTTTCTGGTGGGAAGGGATTGACGGCACAAAAATCCTCACACACTTTATTACCACCCGGGACTATGACATTGACGGAAAAAGGATTGCCACCAACAATGAATTTACAACAGATTTTTCCACCAATTATAACGGATATATTCATCCTTCCCAGATTAAGGGCGCCTGGCAGAGATATCAGCAGAAGGGCCTGAACCAAAATGTGCTCATATCCTTCGGCTACGGGGACGGAGGGGGAGGCCCCACAGAAGAAATGCTGGAGACTGCCAGAAGATTAAAGGACGGACATTTTGGCTGCCCTAAAGTACAGTTAGAGCCGGCGGGCGATTTTTTCAGGAGACTTCATGAAACTTCCGGGAAAGTAAAGTTTCCTGTATGGTCTGGCGAATTGTATCTGGAATATCACAGAGGGACTTACACCTCCAGAGCAGAGAATAAACGGGCCAACAGAAAAGGGGAATTTGCCCTGTTGAATGCAGAGGTCTGGTCTGTGCTGGCCCGGCAGTATGGAAGTCTGCCCTACCCTATCCAAAAACTTTCCCAAGGCTGGGAAATATTAATGCGCAATCAGTTCCACGATATTCTGCCAGGTTCCGCGATCGCAGAAGTATACGAAGACTGTGAAAAAGAATACGGGGAACTCAATACGATCACCGGGCAAATACAGGAAGATGCACTTTCCTGTTTAACTGAAAAAATAGAGGCAGATAAGGATGAAATCATTGTTTTCAACCCAAATGGAACAGCTGTCAGTGAAATTGTGGAAATCTCCGGGGCGGACATCCCTGCCAGGTGGATAAGTAAGATAAAGCACCTGGAAAAGGCAGCAGACAATGATGATCGTGGATCTGTATGGAATAGAGAAATGGTCAGCTGTGACGGACGGATTTTTCCTGTACAGTGCACCAAGGAAGGAAATTTTATTTTCCGGGCAGAGAATGTGCCTGCCAAGGGGTGGAAGGTATATACTCCATTGGAAGGAGATCGTGCAGGAAACGAATTTTACTGCACGGAAACAGAGACGGTCACTCCCTTCTGCCGTCTCAGATGGAATGAATCAGGACAGATTACATCCTTCTATGATAAACTTGCAGAAAGAGAACTTCTGCAAAAGGGAAAAAATGCAAATGTTCTCATGACCTATGAGGATAAACCACATAAATTTGACAACTGGAATATATTTGAATATTATGAGGAAAAGCAATGGCCTGTTGACTGCCTTGTGTCCAGAAGGGTCACAGAGCAGGGGCCGGTAAGGATGGCTTTGGAACTTATCTGGGTGTATCTGGATTCCCGGATCACAGAAACATTTTATTTTTATCCGGACAGTCCGAGGATTGATATCAAGGCGTCCATTGACTGGCAGGAGGAGCAGATCCTTCTGAAAGCATTATTCCCTCTGGACTTAAACGCCAGGGAAGCCTGTTATGAGATCCAGTATGGAAATGTGAAGAGGTCCACTGTAAAGAATACGTCCTGGGAACAGGCCCGTTTTGAAGTGTGCTTCCAGAAGTGGCTTGATATAGGAGAATACGATTATGGTGTAAGCTTTATGAGTGACAGCAAATATGGTGTCAGCATCAATGAAAATGAGGTAGGGCTAACTCTCCTGAAGTCGGGGGTGTATCCTGCCCCTGAAGCTGACAAAGGGAATCATAGCTTTATATATTCTGTTTTTCCTCACCTGGGAAGCTGGCAGGAAGCCGGGACCGTCCGGGAGGCTTACGGGCTGAATAATCCTCTTCAGGCAAGAAGAAAGAAGACAGGCACAGAAGGTGTCTCCAGGAACTTCTGTCCCATATTCATCCCTCAGAACAATATTATTGCAGAAGTGCTGAAAGGTGCTGAGGAGGGCAATGCCCTTATTGTCAGACTTTACGAATGCTGGAATAGGAGAACCATTGCACAGCTTTCTTTTGCAGAAGTTTTTGCAAAAGTGTACACTTGCGATATGCTGGAAAAAGAAGAAGTATTGGTGGCAGAACAGGCAGATCAGTGTATAATAGAATTCAGACCATTTGAGATTGTCACGCTTAAGGTGATATATAAGATGTAGGGTTAGAAAGTGCGTTGACATCTGATGCGTACATTGTATGAGCTTTTTGCCCTAGAGTCTGTTTGAAAATTCATTCCGACACGCTCTGTCATCATATATGTGATTCCGGGAAAGGAGACTGCCATGGCAAAGATAAGAAAACCATTTAAATATCCCGTCATAGATTCTAAAAGGACTGGCAGGCAGATAAAAACAGAATGCCGGAAGCAAGGCCTGACAGTCAGGGAAATCCAGGAATTTCTCCAGATAGGTGCGGCCCAGTCCATATATGACTGGTTTCAGGGGAAATCTCTTCCTGCACTAGATAACATGGTGGCTCTCAGCCGCCTTCTTGGCGTACCTATGGAAAATCTCATCGTATGCAGGACCACCTGCGACAGACAGCTTATAGCATGCCGCACAAATAAATACAACTTTGAAAGAGTATCTGTGTATTACCGACGTATCTCCGGTTGTGCGGCATGAAAATAGTCAGTTACAAACTGAATGACAGATTCCGGATTTTGATTTATGCTAATAGAAACTTAGTTTCAAAGGAAGGTAAATCATA
The DNA here is from genome assembly GCA_030524175.1 of Eubacteriales bacterium. Classification (GTDB taxonomy): domain Bacteria; phylum Bacillota; class Clostridia; order Lachnospirales; family Lachnospiraceae; genus Blautia_A. The sequence goes on along the minus strand of JAUNHC010000012.1, from coordinate 123,906 downwards.
TGGTAAGCAGAATGCTGGTTATCCGGGCTCTTGATGAAAAACGCATGTTGGAGAAGAGAATACATGAATTGATTAAAACCGCTGGTTTTGTTGATATTGTCTGTGCCGGCGGGGATACTGTCTGCAGGAATCATATTGACAGAGAAGAATTTTGCCGGGAGGCTGATGAGAAGTATCAGCGTATTCTGAAACTTATTAAAAGATACAATAATTTGGACGCAGCCATTGCGGAATCAAATGCCAATACAGTCATTGACACTGTCTACGGGAAATTCACAGTGGCTGCAGCCATATTGCTGCGGAACAGACTAAGGGAGGACGGATGCTTCCGGGAAAAGGCAGACAATTTCGAAGTCCAGCTGTCTGAGCGTATGCAGGAGGAATACAGACAGTGTATTGAAGAAATGGACAAGCGGAACAAGGAATTAGGCCAGGAAGCGGAAAATATGCGGCTGAGTATACTGGGACAGGGAAATTCCCTGAGACAGGGCAGTCATCCCAAACAGGGAAATCCGTTGGAGGTGGTAGATGCTTATGTGCAGGAGAATATGACTGAGCTTGCCGATCCTCTGGACATCCGGCAGAAGATTCAGGAACTAAAGGAGAAGAGGGAACTTCTTCTTGCAGAGCTGAATGTACAGATCAGGATTTCCAATGCCACAACATATGTTACGATCCAGATTTGAGATTACGTTATTTATGGTTGCTTACGGAGTGAATAGTGGGAAGATAATAAGGTTGACAAACATACCGTTGGTATGTATAATGGTGTTACCATCACATAGGGGAGGATACCATGGCGAGAAATAAGTATCCGGAAGAAACGAAGAATCTTATTATTGAAACAGCCATGAAGCTATTCATGGAAAAGGGCTACGACCATACCTCTATTCAGGATATTATTGAGAATCTGGGCGGTTTGAGCAAGGGTGCCATCTATCATCATTTTAAGTCAAAAGAAGAAATAATGTGGGCTGTTGCAGACCATATATATGCGGGATCTGACCAGATCCTGACGGACACTTGTAACAGGAAGGATTTGAACGGCAGAGAGAAGCTGGCCACATTGTTCCGCACCTCCTTATTTGCCCCTGCCTTGGATGAATTCTGTAATCTGGCACCGGATCTGCTGAAGAACTCTCAGTTTCTGGTCATATATATCCGGGAGGTCGTCCAGAAGGAGGCGCCGGCAGTTGTTGAGCGCATATTAGAAGAAGGGATCCGGGACGGGTCTATACAGACAGAATACCCCCGGGAGCTGGCAGAAGTTATGATGCTTATGGGGGATTTATGGCTGAATCCCATGGTGTATCACTGTGAGCCCTCCCAATCCATAAAGAAAATGAGATTTTTCCAGCATATGTTAAGGCTGCTGGGACTGGACATTATAGATGACACTATGTTGGAGCGTCTCCAGTCCGTTACAGAGAATTATCAAAAAAAGAAATAAGGGTGAATGCCAACCTGCCCTTCTATATAGTAAGGGCAGATTTTTTAACTATATACATACCAACGGTTGGTATTAAAACTCCATATTTGGAAGAAACTAAGGAATCCGTGCAGTTTTGCAGGATAAAGTACGAACACGTTCAAGTGTGCCAAACATGAATGGGGGTGTATAAGCGCATGCGTTGTGAGAAAAAATGTAACAGTTCAGACCAGTCAAAATTATTAAAAAATCGGAGGATGATTCAGTGGAACAAAGAAAAGGGTTTACAAAAGATTTTTGGATGGTGGTTATCGGTCAGATAATCTCCTTGTTCGGCAATGCGGTGGTGAGGTTTGCACTGCCTATACATTTACTTGAGGTTACAGGCTCGGCTGCATTGCTTGGAATCGTATCAGGCTGTGCTTTTATTCCATTGGCTGTCATGGCGCCTGTCGGAGGGATGATTGCCGACAGGGTAAATAAAAGAAATATAATGGTCTGCCTAGACTTCTTTACAGCAGGATTGACGGCTATGTTTCTGCTTTTATATGGGAAAGTCAATCTGGCTGGACTTATATTAATAATGTTATTTTTGTTATATGGGATAGGAGGGGCATACCAGCCTTCCGTTCAGGCAAGTATTCCTGTACTTGTTGAAGGTGAAAAGGTCATGTCTGCAAATGCAGTTATCAATATGGTATCTTCCCTTTCCGGACTGCTGGGTCCGGCTTTGGGAGGAATTGCCTACAGCATGTGGGGAATCAAACCGATACTCACAGTCGCAGCAGGATGTTTCTGTGCTTCAGCTATTTTAGAGATTTTTATACATATCCCTTTTGTAAAAAGGAAACGGGAGACGTCGGTTTGGCGGGAGACAGGACACGATTTGAAAAGTAGTTTATCCTATATAGTCCGGGATAAAAAGGTGGTGGGAAAATTAACTGTGTGCTGTGCCGCAGTAAATCTCATCGTATCCTCAGCTATTATCATTGGTTTGCCTGTAATTGTTATGCAGGTATTGCATTTTAAGAACAGCGATAGTTCTGCAATGTATGGATTTATGCAGGCACTCCTGGCAGTAGGAGGATTGGCCGGAGGCGTGGGTGCCGGAGTTTTCAGCAAAAAGATATCGGTTAAAAAGAGTTGGAAATTATTGTTATATGCGGGCTTGCTTCTTATTCCAATGGGAATCGCATTGCTGGCAGACTGTTCTCCTGGGGCGGCTTATGTCATATTTGCTCTTGCAGGTATGCTCATTATGGCCATGTCAACTTTATATACGATACAGATCATGTCTTACATACAGGTGACGGTGCCTGTGGAGATGCTTGGGAAAGTAATATCATGGATCATAGCAGTCAGCACATGTGCACAGCCCTTAGGACAGGTGATCTACGGGTTTCTTTTTGAGAACATGAAGGGAAACATGTATCTCATTTTCTTTGCAGCAGCTGTAGCAGCAGTTTTCATCGCATGGTATAATAAGAAAATTGCGGAGCAATTGTAATAGTTACACCTGTCTGGGAAATAAATGTGCAGACTTTGTAACAACGGAGACAGGTCTGTGCATTTACTGCACTGACCGTACGAAAAATAAATTTCTTAAATTCTCTCTTGACTTTGACGCAGCGTCAAGAAGTATGCTTATTTCAGCCTCATGAGGGAAATGGCAGCTGACACACAATGAGGTTATGGGTAAGGCTTCGGAACGGGCTGTACGTCCGTTTTGATTTCACAGGAGGTGGACAAGATGAAGTATAGTATCAGAGAACTGTCAGAGTTAGCGGGGGTCAGTGCACGGACTTTACGCTACTATGATCAAATCGGGCTTTTGAAGCCCCTGTATACCAACGAGGCCGGATATCGGTATTACGGAGAAAAAGAGGTGGCGCTTTTGCAGCAAATCCTGTTTTACAGGGCCAGAGGCTTCGATTTAAAGCGGATTCAGCAGATTGTGTATCATCACAATTTTGATATTATGCAGGCATTGGAGGAACATCTTCTGGAGCTGGAAGAACAGAGGCTGCATACGGAAGCCCTGATTCAGACAGTTAAGCAGACGATTTTATCAATGAAGGGAGAATTTATAATGAGTGATAAAGAAAAATTTGATGTGTTTAAAGAAAAAGCAGTAAAAGAGAATGAGGACAAATATGGTGCTGAAGTCCGTGAAAAATACGGCAGCGGACAGATGGATGCGTCCAACCAGAAGCTTTTGGATATGTCCGAGAAGGAATGGGAGCAGTTTAAGAGCATGGAAAACGAAATTTATGAAAGCCTGAAAGCAGGTGTTCTCGCCGGAATCAAGCCGGACAGTGAAGAGGCAGGAAGGATCGTGGCGCTTCACAAAAAATGGCTCTCCATGACCTGGAAGCAATACAGCCCCGCTTCTCATAAGGGGGTAGCTGCAATGTATACTGCAGATGACAGATTCACCCAGTATTATGACAAGGAAGTATCCGGCTGTGCAAAGCTGCTTCAGCAGGCAGTTGAGTGCTGGGCAGATAAAATTTGAAGGGGAAGATGGAAGGATTAGTTGTATATTGGTGAGAGATATTATGGTGGCAGACTTTTTGGAGTCTGCCACTGTTTGTATACACGGGAATATTAATCCACTTTTTATAAAACGGACATGTATATCACTAATTATGAAAGATGGAAATTAAGTTATATTAGCCGATCGTGTACCAATATATTCCTGATGTCATATACTAATTTCACAGTGATATCTGTAGTGTCTCTGTGCTGAATGAAGGGTCGAACGAGGATAAAGACGGGTGAACAAAGGTGGTATAGATTCGGAACATAAAAAATCATTCACTCCAGAGGATTAATGGATTAAAAGTATATTAATATGCTATAATGAATATTAACTACAAGCCGTAGAACCAGTAGTTAATCGCTGCTGATTGACCTTTAGGTCAAAGAGGTACCTTAAGCGCACTTAAACCAGTTGAGATTATTAGCCACGTTGTAATAAGTTCAAAGAATGCAGAGCAGATGTCCCAACGGACATAGTATGTTCTGTCTGATTATTTGAAGGGATATGGGGATGGTTCCTTATGTTGAAAAGTCTAAAAATTGATATTACAAATTTCCAGCAGGAAGTACATATTTATCTGGAATATACAGGTGACTCTGTTTATGCCGAGCTTACACAGAAACCGGGGGGAAAGAAGGATACAGGCCGCCTTTCGGGAGAGGACTGTGAAGTATGGATGGAAGAGTTTGAGGAGTTACATATCGAAGACTGGGAAAAGGGATTTGCCGCAGATGAAGAGATGGAACTGGAGATAATATGGGGCTTTGAGTATGAGGACCAGGACGGAGATAAGAAAAAGGGCTGGGGATTTAATGCTTATCCTGATAATTGGGAAGATTTTATCCGGCTCCTTGGACAGATCATCCCGCTGGATGTGTCCGGGACGGCTGTAAATATCAGTCTTGTATTTTGGCAGATAACAAAATTGGATTTTTTGATGGAACACAATGAGTATGTGGATGAGGCTGTGTGGCTTTACAAAGAAACAATGGAGTTCAGCCGTGAAAAGGAACTTTTTATTATTCACAAGGAGTTGGGACAGGATGAGGATACGACCAGGATATATCATTCCAGGGAAGGCGTCCCTTTTTTGATGGACCGGCTGGACGAATGTTTCCGTGAATGGACGCCGGACAATAAAGAAATTAATGAGATGATACCCGGTTATCAGCTGATCATTACCTATGATAGCGGCAGTCAGCAGTTGGTGAGCGCCAATTATAACCGTACCGGCCTTCCGGATTCATGGTGTGATTTCACAAAGCTTCTGACAGAGTTCATCAAGGAAATTGACGGCTATTGTAATATATTGGATGAGGGAGTATTCGGGCGCGGAGTAAGGGACGGGGAATACATTTTTTGCAGCGTGGCCTTTAGTGATTATGGAAAAGACTATTATTATCTTACAGATGACGATTCTCTGGAGGTTGGTGACCGTGTAATTGTGCCGGCAGGGCCTAAGAATGAGGAAAAAGAGGTTTTTATCACCGGAATTTCCTACTATACGGAAGGCAATGTCCCCCTTCCTCTGGATAAGGTGAAAAAAATCATCAGGAGGGCAGACTGACATAAGGAGCAGCTATGATAACAAGGACAGGTATTAAAGCATTATGTAACTCTACAACTTACAAAAGAGGGCAGGATATTTACCGTTCTGACGACAAAATTTCAGAGTTCCGTGTAAAAACAGATGAGGAAACCGATGTTGCAGATGCCTTGATTAAAGGCAGCAGCTCCCAATATTATCAAGTGAAGATAAAATATGATAAGAAACGGGACTGTTTGGACAATGTTTATTGTGACTGTACGGCCTTTTATAATAATGACGGAATCTGCAGGCATTGTGTAGCTGCCTTGCTGGAATATGTGGATTACAGAAGCAGACAGGCGGCTATAGAGGCATATGCAGAAGCAATGGAGAAACCTCCCTCTGGTTTGACCGTGTCCGGGGAAAATACTGATACAGGATCAGTTTCAGGACAGCCGGATACGAATACGGGAAATTTCAGTGAAGGCAGAGGATGGATCTCTGATTATTTCACCATGGCAAATACGCCGGCTGTTTTTTCGAAGCAGACAACTTCCGGTGTTAAACTACTTCTGAGCAGACATCTGATGAGAAGAACAGCCCCCTTGCTGGAAAAGGAGTATTTCGGAAAGGTACGCCTTGATGTTTATCTGAAATGCAATGGAAGAAGCATACAGGCAGAGTTTAAGATTGGCACAACGCGTATGTATGTGCTCAAGGATATATTTGAATTTGTCAGGAACATGAAGGATAATGTTGATTTTGCGTATGGGCAAAAATTGCAGTTCGTCCATATGCAGGAGGCCTTTGAACCGGATTCCATAAGTATAGTACAGTTCATTATGAACTGGGAAGCCCAAAACAGGGACAGATATATACAGCAGATGCACCGGGGGTATGCATATACAGGAGAATATCCGAAAATAAGAGTTCTGCCGCTTACAGAAAGGGAACTTGAGGAGCTTCTTGAGGCTGTGGGAGAACGTGAATTTACAGCACAGATAGAGAACGGAGGGGAGAGGGCCTGGCAGGTTACGGAAGGGAGGCCGGAGAGAGTTCTTACATTGACAGGAAAAAACGATGGCCTTGAGGTACGTTTAAGTCAGCTATATGGAGTATGGGGAGAAAAATATTATATTTGTTTCCAGGAAGGAAAGGTATACCGTATTTTAAGGGCTGAGTTAGCGGCAGTGGAGGGATTTATCAACTGTATGGAACAATTGCCGGGCAATTGGGCTTTTGTTTACAAGTCCGATATACCGGTCTTTGTCAGAGAGCTTCTTCCGGAATTAGAGAAATACTTTCTTTGCTCCAGAGAAAATTTTTATGAGGAGAAATATGGAGCAGTGCATCCGGCTTATGAAATTTACCTGGACGAGCCTGAGAAGGATTGGATCACCTGCCGGGTAAATTCAGTTTATGGGCAGCAGAAATATTCAATTTTTGATACCAGAGATTTCCGCCAGATCCGTGATCTACCGGGGGAGATGGCAGTAGGGGCATTGGTATCACCATATTTTAATTCTTATGATGAGGAAAAGAAGGCCCTTGGACTTTCAGGAGATGAAGAAAAACTTTATGAGCTTTTGACAGAAGGGATTCCAAGGATGCAGGAACTTGGAGAAGTTTTTGTCTCCGAAACTCTTAAACGGATACGTGTTATGGAGCCGCCGAGAGTAAAACTTGGTATTTCTTTGTCGTACGGATTATTGGATCTGGATATCCAGGCAGAAAATATGACAAGTGAGCAACTGATGGAGATTCTGTCCAGATATGACAGGAAGAAGAAGTTCTACCGTTTAAAAAACGGAAGCTTCCTGAACATGGATGATGCCCGGCTTGAAGCTTTGATGGAGCTTAAGGAAGGACTGCATCTTACATCCCGGCAGTTAAAACATGGCAATATCCAGGTACCTGCATATCGTGCCATGTATCTGGATACACAGCTTAAAGAGGGCGGGCTGATAACAGCAGCAAAGGACAGGAACTTCCGTGCTCTTATAAGAAATATGAAGACAGTGGATGACAATGATTTCGAAATACCAAAAGAACAGGAAAAAATTCTCAGGGAATATCAAAAGCAAGGCTTTTTATGGATAAAGACTCTGAAGCAAAATGGATTCGGGGGTATCCTGGCAGATGATATGGGATTGGGTAAAACACTGCAGATCATCACATTTTTATGGTCAGAATACTCGGAAGCACAAGAGGGCGAAAATAAGCGCTGTCTTATCATTACTCCGGCATCTCTTGTATTTAACTGGGCAAGTGAGATAGAGCAGTTTGCCCCGGGGCTTCCGGTAAGAATGATCGTTGGAACGGCCCAGGAACGGGAAAAGCTTATAAAAAACGCTTCAGAGCGTGACGTTCTCATAACCTCCTATGATCTTTTAAGGCGTGATGTGCTGAACTATGAAGAAATGTCATTTTACTGTCAGGTGATAGATGAGGCTCAATATATTAAAAACCAGGGTACACAAGCCGCAAAAGCTGTAAAGTCCGTGAAAGCGGACTTTAAGATGGCGCTTACAGGTACTCCGGTTGAAAACCGGCTCAGTGAGCTTTGGAGTATTTTTGACTATCTTATGCCCGGATTTTTGTATTCTTATGAGCAGTTCCGCAGAGAGATCGAACAGCCTGCAGTTCTGTATGAGGACAAGAGAGCAAAGGAACGGCTCCAGAAAATGATACGTCCTTTTGTACTGAGAAGGCTGAAAAAGGATGTGCTCAAGGATTTGCCGGATAAGATAGAGAAGAATATGTTTGCCAGGCTGGAAGGGGAACAGGAAACACTTTACGAGGCTCATGTAAAACGTGTGCAGGAGATGCTGAGCAGGCAGACGGAGGAAGAGTTTAGGACATCAAAGTTTCAGCTTCTGGCAGAGATAACGAGGCTGAGACAGATATGCTGCCATCCGGGGCTTCTGTATGAGGATTATAGAGGAAATTCGGAAAAACTGGACATGTGTATGGAGTTGATCCAAAATGCAGCAGGGGCAGGACATAAGATTCTGTTATTTTCCCAGTTTACCACAATGCTGGAACTGCTTATCAAAAGGCTGGAGGAAGAGAACATATCCTATTATACGCTTACCGGGGAGACTTCTAAAGAAAAGCGCAGTGATCTGGTGAAGGCCTTTAATCAGGATGACACATCAGTGTTTTGTATATCCTTGAAGGCTGGCGGTACGGGATTGAATCTGACGGCTGCTGATATTGTGATCCACTTCGATCCATGGTGGAATGTTGCTGTGCAGAACCAGGCTACAGACAGGGCGCACCGTATTGGTCAGAAAAATGTGGTGAGTGTATACAAGCTTTTTGTAAAAGGAACAATTGAAGAGAAAATTAAGAAGCTGCAGGATAGAAAGAGGGAGCTGGCAGATGAGATCCTGGCAGGGGAAGGAATTGACAGCGGCAGAATGAGCAAAGAGGAATTGATGGACTTGCTTCAGAATCCTTCCGGCTCATATGAGAATAAATAAGGCGGTATAAAGAATGGAAAAGAGACGGTTATCGGACAGCGTGGCGGACGATATTATGACACTGATCGCAATTGAAAAACGCTTTTTACCAGGGGAAAAGCTGCCCAATGAAAATGAATTATCCCAGGAACTGGGAATCAGCCGTACAACCTTACGTGAAGCGGTACGTATCCTGGCTACCAATGGGGTTCTGGAAATACGCAGAGGGAAGGGGACCTTTGTCAGGGATGAGGTGATCATTGACGGGCAGGGAGGCCTTGAAACTTTGGCGCAAGTGAGGGCAAATGCCAGGGATCTGTATGAAATGCGGCTTATTTTTGAACCGGAGGCAGCATATCTTGCCGCTGTGAGAGCCAGTGATGAAGAGATCAGAAGAATCCTGGCCCTGGGTGAAAAGATTGAGACGGAAATACAGGACAAAAGCGACAGGACAGGAGCGGAGAGGGCTTTTCACAAGGCTATAGCAAAAGCTACCCACAATGAATTTATGAACCGGCTCATGCCGGTGATCTATCAGGCAGTTGATAAAGGGGTGCGGCTGTCAGAGGAGAAAGAGAAGGCTGTATCAGACACGGTGACAGATCATAAGCTTATTATGGAGTTTTTGGAAAAGAGAAATCCGGAGGGTGCGAGAAATGCCATGAGAATCCATATCCTCCACGCCATTTCTGAACTGGGTATCGGATAATAGGATTGGTGATCTCCCTTATGTATAATTCTGGATAGAGTGGACAACTCTATTGACAGCAGACAACGCAAGAGATATAATACAACAAAAACAGGAGGTATTATTCATGCGGAGTGACAGAATTACAAAGGGGACGGAAGCAGCGCCGCAGAGGGCTTTGCTTCATGCATTGGGGATGACGGATTACGAAATAGGGAAGCCGTTGATCGGTATTGTAAGTTCGCAGAATGAAATCGTGCCGGGGCATATAAACATTGATAAGGTGACGGCAGCAGTGAAACAGGGAGTCTCTGAGGCTGGCGGGGTGCCTGTTGTATTTCCGGCGATTGCTGTCTGCGATGGAATTGCCATGGGACATGAAGGCATGAAATATTCGCTGGTTACCAGGGAATTGATCGCGGATTCTACGGAGGCCATGGCCATGGCCCATCCTTTTGACGGGCTGGTGATGGTACCAAACTGCGACAAAAATGTACCGGGACTTTTAATGGCTGCAGCGCGTCTGAATATCCCGGCGGTTTTTGTGAGCGGGGGACCTATGCTGGCAGGTACGCACAAAGGGAAGAAAATCAGCTATTCTACAGTGTCCGAGGCAGTCAGTGAGAGGAAGACAGGGAAAATAAGTGAGGAGGTTCTGCGTGATTATGAGCATAAGGCTTGTCCTACCTGCGGCTCTTGTTCAGGTATGTTTACAGCCAACAGTATGAACTGTCTGACAGAGGCTTTGGGTATGGCACTTCCGGGCAACGGCACCATTCCGGCAGTGTATTCTGCCAGGCTGCGTCTTGCAAAGGAAACAGGAAGACAGATCATGGAATTGGTACGGAGAGATATAAAGCCGCGGGATATTATGGTCAAGAAGGCATTTGAAAATGCCCTTGTCATAGACATGGCGCTTGGATGCAGCACTAACAGTATGCTTCACCTTCCTGCTATTGCACATGAATGCGGGATTGAGATAGATTTAGATACGGCAAATGAATTATCAGAGAAGACTCCTAATCTTTGCCATCTGGCACCTGCCGGCAATCACTATATCCAGGATCTGGATGAGGCCGGAGGGATTTCTGCTGTTATGAAAGAAGCAGATAAGCTGGGTCTGATCCATAGGGAGCTTTTAACATGTACAGGTAATACTGTTGAAGAGAATATGAAAGATTCAGAAATTTTGGATGTGGAAGTAATCCGTACAGTGGAACACCCATACAGCAGGCAAGGGGGAATTGCTGTGCTAAAAGGCAATCTGGCTCCTGAAGGCTGCGTTGTCAAAAAATCTGCTGTGGATGAGAAAATGATGAGACATCTAGGAAAAGCAAAAGTCTTCGATGGAGAAGAAGCTGCACTCTCAGCCATTTACGAAGGGCAGATCAACCCGGGTGATGTGGTGGTTATCCGTTATGAAGGTCCAAAGGGAGGGCCCGGTATGCGTGAAATGCTGAATCCAACCTCAGCGATTATGGGAAGCGGTCTGGGAGACACCGTGGCTCTGATCACAGACGGAAGATTCTCAGGCGCAACCAGGGGAGCAGCCATTGGGCACGTTTCACCGGAGGCAGCAGTAGGGGGCAATATAGCCCTTGTACGAGACGGTGATGAGATTGAAATTAATATACCGGAATGTAAGATTAATCTCTTGGTGCCGGATGATGAGCTGGAAGAAAGAAGAAATACATGGAAGCCCATTTCCAGAGAACTAAAAGGGTACTTAAAACGGTATTCGCGGGATGTTACCTCGGGGAGCAGAGGGGCAGTATTAGAATAAGAGAGATATTAACTCTCTCTTGTACAGCCGGTGATTTATATGATAAAATTAAAAGGCAAAGATAAAAACACAACGTAAGCAATTTTCTTACAGAGCCGGTAGGTAGTCCGGCCGCATTCCCGGTGTACAGCTTTTTCAGAAGATACGCCGGAATGTAAGTAACCCTCCCTCCTTGGGTCGTCCGTTCTTTGTTCATTGCAGTTATTTTAAGGAGGAATTGTTATGGACAAAGTATCGGTAACGCTGAAAGTATTTTTTCAGGATCCGTTTTGGGTCGGAGTAGTGGAAAGAGTGGAAAAAGATATACTGACTGTCAGTAAGGTGACCTTTGGGGCCGAGCCTAAGGACTACGAGGTATCTGCATTTTTTCTGGAAAATTACTACAGGCTGCGGTTCAGTCCGGCTGTTGGGACTGTTGTAAAAGAAATGCATGCAAATCCCAAGAGAATGCAGCGGGAGGCTCGGAAACTCTTGAAGGAGACCGGGGTGGGCACAAAGTCCCAGCAGGCATTAAAACTTAAGCAGGAACAGAATAAGACGGAGCGCGAAGAATTTAACCGAGAACAGAGAGAGGCGGATAAGTTAAGGCGCTTTGAATTAAAACAGCAAAAAAAGAAAGAAAAACATAGGGGCAGGTAACTGCCCTTATATTTTTTTGCAAATATGTACTGCAAAGCTGTTTGACTGCAGTTTCTGATTTGTTTTTATCACGGTCATTGAAAGATATCTATTGACAAAGAGACACGTGTGTCGCATAATAAACAAAACATAGTTTTGGAGGTACATATGGGACAGAAGGGAGCGGATACCAGACAGCGTATCAGGGAAAGGGCTGTCTCTTTATTTGCAGAACGAGGATTTCAGGCTGTGACAATGAAGGATATCTGCCAGGCCTGTGGATTAAGCAGAGGGGGACTTTACAGGCATTACAGCAGTACACAGGACATATTCCTAGAAATTCTGGAGGAGACGGCAGGCACTGATGATGTGGAAATCCGCCGCAGGATAACCAGGGGTGACAGTGCGGCAGCTATTTTTGAGGACCAGATGAAAAAAATAAAGCAGGAGATGTTGGATGGGGATACATCTTTAAGCTATGCCATCTATGAATATTCTCTTGTTTGCAGCAGCGCTTATGTGAAAGCGCTCCATCAGAAAGGGAGGGAGAAGTGGAGGCTGCTTTTGGAATATGGTATGGAAAGAGGAGAATTTAACGGAATTAATACAGATCAGATGACAGATATCATTTTGTATGTATATCAGGGTGTAAGGATGTGGAGCAGAGTCATGAAGCTGGATGAACAAACGGCTGAAAATTTAATACTCAAGATCAAACAGGATGTGATTAAAAAATAAGCCTGTGATAACGGGCATAAATAAGAAAGGGATTCTATTATGGATATCTTATTAAGGGAATGGAAGAAAGAGGACATTTCGAATGTGGCTTATTATGCGGATAATAAAAGGATTGCAGATAATCTGAGAAATGTGTTTCCTTATCCGTATACAGAACAGGATGCAAGGGGATACGTGGAATCCTGTATTGCAGGTAATGACCAGGAACAGATCACCAGGGCCATTGTGTCGGAGGGACATGCTGTGGGCAGTATAGGGCTTTTTAAAGGGACTGATGTTTACGAGAAGAGCGCCGAACTGGGATACTGGCTGGCCGAAGACTATTGGGGCAGGGGGATCATGAGTGAGGCAGTCCGCCGGATCTGTGCGCAAGGCTTCAGGCAATGGGACATTGTAAGGATTTATGCGGAACCCTTTGCATACAACACAGGTTCCAGGAAAGTTCTGGAAAAGTCTGGATTCGTCCTGGAAGGGATACTCAAAAATAGTGTGTTTAAAAATGGGAAAATCATAGATTCCTGTATTTATGCATTGATCAAATAGAAGTGACAGGAGGCAGGAAGCATGAAAATTGACCGGCTTATAGGTATTCTTGTGGTTCTTCTGCAGCAGGAACAGGTGACTGCACCATATCTGGCAGAAAAGTTTGAAGTTTCCAGACGGACCATCAACCGGGACGTGGAGGCACTCTGTCAGGCCGGGATCCCTATTGTTACCACACAGGGGCAAAATGGCGGCATTTCTATCATGGAAGGATACCGTATGGACAAAACCTTGCTTACTTCCTCTGACATGCGAGCCATCCTTACAGGACTCAGGAGCCTGGACAGTGTCAGCGGCACCAGCCGGTATCAGCAGCTCATGGAAAAGCTGGCAGTTGGTAATTCCAATGTTCTGGCTTCGAACAATCATATAATGATAGATCTGTCTTCATGGTATAAATCCACCTTGGCGCCTAAAATAGAGTTGATACAGGAGGCTATTGAGTTCCGTGAAATCATATCTTTTACGTATAATTCCCCAAGAGGGGAAACACGAAGAAGGATTGAACCCTATCAACTGGTATTTAAATGGACATCGTGGTATGTGTGGGGATTCTGTCTGGATAAGGATGATTTCCGGCTGTTCAAGCTGAACAGGCTTACAAGGCTCACAAATACCAGGGAGACGTATATACCTAAAGATGATGCACCTCAGCCTGATCTATCCGGGGAAAAGATATATCCTGCCACAATAACTGCAGAGGTAATGGTGGCTCCGGAGATGAAATGGAGACTGATAGAAGAATACGGGCCTGAGAGCTTCACGGAACAGGAGGATGGAAGACTGCTGTTTTCCTTTGGGTTTGCGGATAAGGACAGTTTATTTGGCTGGATCCTCAGCCTTAGAGATAAGGTGGAATTGCTGAAACCGGCGGAACTGAGAAAAGAGCTGATGGAAACATACGAAAAGCTTTACTGTATATATAAACAATAATAATAACATGACATACAGATGTCGTGTTTATTGTGTTATCTTAAGTTATATCACAGTTGAAGCGGACCGGGACAGTTATTAAACTATATCAATTATAACCTCCCGGGCTGAAATACACTGTGCTGAGTATAGAATAACAGAAAAGAGGATAACACATGAAGTATGAGATAGTCACATTGGAAGAGAAGATAGTAGCGGGTCTTGCAGCGAGGACAAATAATTTATCACCGGATTCGCCCATGGTGATCGGAGGGTTATGGCAGAGATTTTACGGAGAAGGCGTTTATCAGTCATTAACAGAAAAGATAAACGACAAGACTCTGGGCATTTATACTGATTATGCAGGGAATGAGAAGGACGATTACACGGTGATGGTTGCCTGTGAATTAAAGAAACTGGAGAATATACCGGAAAATGTGAGCGTAAAACATATAGATTCAGGAAAATATGCGAAGTTTGTTATAAAAGGTAAAATGGATGAAATAGTCCCCGCTTTTTGGCAGGAACTGTGGCAGATGGATTTGCCGAGAGCCTTTGGCAGCGATTTTGAGGAATATCAAAATAGTGATATGGAGAATGCAGAGGTACACGTTTATATTTCTCTGATTTAGAGTGTGTTTGAACATTCATTCACTCGGAAACCTTAGTGAAAGCGCTGAACAGAGTGCCGGAATATAAGCACGTCAATAGATAGAAAGAAAAGAGCAGAAACCAGATGGATGGAGGTGAAGGTATGGCTTCAAGACCTGAATTTGTACAGTATGTGGCAGATCAGCTTTATGGTGCAGGAGAAATTGCTTATCGGAAAATGTTCGGAGAATATGGTGTATATTGTGATGGGAAGATTTTTGCTTTGATATGTGATGACCAGCTATTTATTAAAATAACGGAAGCCGGCAGGGAAGTCTGCCCGGAACTGGAAGAGGTTCCCCCTTATGAGGGGGCGAAACCGTATTTTCTTGTAGAGGATGTGGATGACCGGGACATGCTCACAAAATTGGTGCAGGAGACCTGCCGGGAGCTTCCTATGCCCAAGCCCAAGAAGAAAAGGAGGAGGAGAAATGGAGAAGCTTGATTATAAAAAGGAATATAAAGACTTATATATGCCGAAAAAGAAGCCGGGAATCATACAGGTACCGGAAATGACTTTTATCCAGGTGGAGGGAAGAGGAAATCCTAATACCTGCCAGAGTTATAAGGATGCCATGGAGATTTTATATGGGCTGTCCTATGGGATTAAAATGAGCAGAATGAGCGGGGAACAGCCTGAGGGATATTTTGAATATGTGGTTCCGCCCCTGGAGGGATTGTGGTGGGTGGATGATGACCAATACAAAGGCAAAGGTGTGATAGATAAGGATAAATTTTGTTGGTTTTCTATGATAAGGCAGCCTGAGTTTGTCACTGAGGAGGTTTTTGAATGGGCTAAGGAAAAGCTTCATAAGAAAAAACCACAAATTGATTTTTCCAATACAAAGCTGGTGAAATTCCAGGAAGGGCTCTGCTGTCAGGTGATGCACATAGGTCCTTATGATGATGAACCTGCTACCGTAGAAAAGATGGAGCAGTTTATCATAGAGGAAGGTTATGTCCAGGATTTTGAGGAGGGAAGGCTTCATCACGAAATTTATCTGGGAGATCCCAGAAAGACGGCTCCGGAAAGACTGAAAACGGTAATCCGCCATCCAATCAGGAAGGCATGATGCGTGTGGAAGATTTCTAAATAAAAAAGGCCCGGCGGGCCTTTTTTTAGTGTATAATAAAAGACATAAAGCTTTTGGGGATTGGGGTTAAAATGTACAGAATGTAGTAATAGTTCAGGCATGAACTGTTACATAATATAGGGAGGTAGGAAATGGACCGGAGGGAATTGATTGATTTCTGCCTTACATTGCCGGATGTGTACGAGGACTATCCGTTTCATGATGACAACTGGACAGTGATACGGTGCAGGAAGAATAAAAAAATATTTGTCTGGATCTTTGAGCGTGAAGGGAATATCTGGGTAAATGTGAAAGCGGACAGGCAGTGGAGGGATTTTTGGCGCAGTGCATTTGAAGCCATTGTGCCGGCTTACCATTTGAACAAGGAGCATTGGAATTCCTTGATCATGGACGGCAGTATTCCGGAGGATACGGTCAGACAGCTTATTATGGAGAGCTATGACCTGGTAAGATAGTGGAGTATGCCCATTTACTTGTGTCTGAAAAAATGGTATATTGTAAATACTATTTAAAGGGACAGTGAAAGAAAAAATGCCGGAGATGGGGGCGTACATGCCTGTGTCCGGCATAGAGAAATGATGACAGAAGGCGGAAGCGCAGGCGGCCTGAACTGTTATGACGGAAGAGAGGACAACGATTGATTACAAGGACAATGCGGGCGATATTACAGGCGCTCTCCTATGGGAATATTGAAGTGGAGGCATCCAGGAGGCTGGCAGATTTAAAAAAGCTGGATCCAATGCGTATTTTTTACAAAAAATTGGATGCAGAGGTGTATAATGGAGAGTATAAGGTTCCTATACGTCTTTATTTTCCGTCTGAGGAGGCTATGAAAAAGGGTGTTGAGCAAGGACATAAGCTGCCTGTTCTCCTGTTTTTCCACGGTGGTGGATGGGTGACAGAGAGTATCGAGAATTATGACCGTGTATGTGCCCGTATGTCCCAGGCAACAGGGCGTATTGTGGCATCGGTGGAGTATCGTCTGGCACCGGAATTTCGTTTTCCCGTGGGACTGATGGATTGTTATGCAGCGGCAAAAGCTTTATATACCAACAGATTTCTGCTGAATACAGATCCGGACATGATCGCGGTTGCAGGGGACAGTGCAGGTGGAAATCTGGCGGCTTCAGTATGTATGATGGCCAGGGATAAGGGCGATTTCGCGCCGAAGAAGCAGATATTGATTTATCCCGCATTGAACAACTGCTATACGGAGGAGTCTCCATATAGATCGGTCAAGGAAAACGGAGAGGGCTATCTTCTCACTGCTGTTAAGATGGAGGATTATCTTACCCTTTACCAGAGCAGTGAAAAGGACAGACAAAATCCTTATTTTGCGCCTATTCTTGCAGATGATCTGGAGGGAATGCCCGATACGCTGATCCTTACGGCGGAGCTTGACCCTTTGCGGGATGAAGGGGAGGACTATGGACAACGGCTTAAGGCAGCAGGGAATTATGCAGAAGTACACAGGATACCGGAAGCATTTCATGGTTTTTTTGCTTTAGGTGTGAAGTTCCTGCATGTGCAGGAAAGTTTCGAATATATGAATAAGTTTTTGGAAAGGTAGTTGAAGCGTGTTAGAGTTTGGATATTCGCAATGGAGAAAATTAGATAATGCGGCATTGGCTTTTCCTGCAGTGACCGGGAAAAATGATACCCGGGTATTCCGTTTTTACTGTCAGATAAAGGAAGAGGTGGATGGAGAGATACTGCAGAAGGCTTTGGATTCTACAATGGAGAAGTTTCCTCTTTTTCAGGCAGTGCTGAGGAAGGGGTTATTCTGGTTTTATCTTGAGCGCAGGGAATTAAAAGCCATTGTCAGGGAAGAGGAGAAACCGCCGTGCAGCAAGCTGTATATTCCGGATAAAAAAACACTGTTATTTGAGGTGACTTATTATAAAAAGCGGATTAATTTCGAGGTATTCCACGCACTTACAGACGGTACAGGTGCCATGTGCTTTCTCCAGGAACTGGTGATCAATTATCTGCAGCTTGCCCATCCCCAGGCGGATCTGCCGCTGCCCAAAGTGAACGAGGAGGTTACAGGAAAGGACCAGGAGGAGGACAGCTTTTCCCAGTATTATTCCGCAGAGGCGCCCAGAAATAAGGAGAAAAAGCGCAATGCGGTCCAGCTTAAGGGCGAGAAGCTTGCCCAGGATGAAATGCATATTATGGAGGTTGTGTTGCCGGTGAAAGAGACACTGGCTAAGGCAAGGGAGTATGGTGTGTCCATTACGGTCATGCTGACGGCAATGATGCTGTGCGCCATTAACGAGGAGGTGCCGAGAAGTCATCTGCACAAACCTGTAGCTTTAATGGTGCCGGTGAATCTGCGCAATTATTTTCCCTCCCAGTCTATGGCTAATTTTTTCGGATGGATAGAGGTAGGGTATGAGTTTAAAGAAGATACTGCTTTCCTGGAGGTTTTAGAGCATGTGAAGCAGGAATTTGAAAAGGAACTGGTGAAGGAAAGGATAGCCATGCGTATGAACGAACTGGTACGCCTGGAAAAGAATCCCTTCCTGCGGGCAGTGCCTTTGGAGGTAAAGCGATTTTTTCTTCTGGCCGGTACAAATTTCGGAGGGCGGAGTATCACGGCTGTTTATTCTAATGTAGGTGTGATCCGTCTGCCTGAACAGTACAAGGATTATATTGAAAGGTTTGGGTTGTTTGCAAGTACAAATTCTCTGCAGATGTGTTCCTGCTCTTATGGCAATGAGCTGGTATTAGGATTTACCTCAAAGGTACCCAGCGATAATATTCAGAGGAACTTTCTGAAGATGCTGAAATCGGAAGAGGTTCCTTATCAGGAAGAAGAAAATGATTTCCCGGGTTACCGTAAGGAGCCGGGCAATGGGGAGAAGAAAATATTTGAGACGTTTACCTTCCTGTGCATCGCAGCGGCTGTTATCTGCAGCATGATCAATTATATGCTGGTGAAGCGGCTTGACTGGTCCTGGTTTGTGGCAGGGGGCTGTCTGTGTACCTGGATCTTGGTGACAGTGGCTTACAAGAAGAGGAGAAATATACTGAAAAATGAAATGTGGCAGCTTCTGCTGGTATCTGGCATTGGGGTCTTGTGGGATGTTTTCACAGGATGGCATGGGTGGTCCGTTGATTTTGTTATTCCGCTGGCTTCACTTGGTGTTTTAACTACCATTCCCGTAATTGCCAAGGTGAGGCATCTGGAAACGGCGGAGTATTTGTTTTATCTCATACAGGCAGCCCTTTTTGGTCTGATTCCTATTATTTTGATGTTTACGGGAGTTGTGAAAATTCCTTATCCTTCTATCATTTGTGCAGGTATCAGTTTTCTGGTGCTGATGGGGCTGCTGCTCTTTTCACGGGAAGATATGATGCGGGAAATCCATAAGAAGCTAAGAATGTAGCATAAAGAGTCAATAGGGACTTCTGTCCGGCAATATACACAGCCGGGAGGGGTCCTTTTTTGTTGGTTTTCCCCCAAGTCATGTGCTAGTACAGCGTAAATTAAATAACTGCACGATTCACTGAGAATGATTTTTCGAGCGTGCAGATGCAAAAACGCAGGCGTAGCGGGCTACGCTGAGGCTTTTGTGTGTGTGCGATCGGAAAATCAGGTCAGTGAAGTGGGTAGTTACTTAATAGGCGCTGTACTAGTTACGGTACATCGCAAAGTGTATTAATGGTTACAGAGTGAACAGTAATATGTTTCTCAGGTAAAATATCACAAAATAGAATCGTTAGAATTGTAGTAAAATTCCGTATACAGATTGTAATTTCCATGATATTATACCAATAAATGGTTTAAAGGTAATACCTATTACTTATTTTAGGAGGATGAAGATATGAGTTATCAGGATCACGCTTATTATTTGAGAAGAGCTATTGAAATTTCCAAAGAGGCAAGGGCTGCGGGAAATACACCTTTCGGTGCATTGCTGGTTGACAAGGATGGAAATATCATTATGGAGCAGAGAAATATAGAAATCACAGAGAAGATCTGTACAGGACATGCAGAAGCAACCTTAGCTGCAAGGGCTTCCCATGAGTATCCCAGGGATTTTTTGTGGGATTGTACGCTGTATACAACAGCAGAGCCTTGTGCTATGTGTGCAGGAGCTATTTATTGGGCAAATATCGGCAGGGTAGTATATGGGATGACAGAACGCAGGCTGCTGGAACTGACGGGAAGTCATGAACAGAATCCTACCTTTGATCTGCCGTGCAGAGAGGTTTTCGCCAGAGGCCAGAAAAAAATTGAAGTAGTAGGGCCTGTTGAGGAAGTGGAAGTGGAAGCCGCAAAAGTACATGAAGGATATTGGGATTAAGCTGTGGCAGATGCTGTTGTAAATAAGATCAGCACGCCTCCCCTGTCCCAGAGGGCCAAGGAGGAAATCCAGCAGTATATCCTTAAAATGGATTTAAAAAAAGGTACAAAGCTGCCAAGAGAAGAAGTGATGGCACAAATGCTGGGTGTGAGCAGAATTACTGTGAGAAAGGCATTTGATGATCTGGCAGCGGAAGGGATTATTTTCCGCCGGCACGGTAAGGGTACGTTTGTTAATGTGGACTCTTTGAATATGAAGGTTACATTTAATCCTGTAATGGAATTCACCCAGATGATACGAAAAAGCGGCTACGTACCATCTATGAAGCTTTTAAACCTAAAATTCCTACATGGGCATGATAAAATCCGGGAAATCCTTCATATGCCTGAAGAGGAAAAGCTTATTCAGGCAGATAAGGCTTTTTTTGCAGACGATAAGCTGTGTGTGGTCAGCAGGGATTTTTACAGTATATCCCTGGCAGGAGGAGAAGATGCCTTTGCACAGATGTCTAAGTATGAACAGTCTGTGTTTCCTTATATTTATGAGAAGTCAGGACGGAAGCTGGTATGGGATAAGGTGGAGATCGACACAGCCATTTCTACGGAAATTGATGGTTTTTCCCAGTATCTGAAAGAGCTTAAGGTAGGAGTAAGGCCGTATCTGTATTTGAGAGAAATCAATTACGGAGAAGACGATCAGCCGTTGATCTACGTGGAAGAATATATTGATACAAGTATCATCAAATATAATATGATTCGTCAAAAGGAGATCCGTTACTCTAAAATGGAAGGACTTGAACAATAGGCGGACAGAGAAATATAGTGGGAGGTGTACGATGGAAGAAATATTGAGAATGTCAAACATTTCAAAGCAATTCGGCGAGGTTTTTGCCAATAAAAATGTTAATCTGGACATTCGAAAAGGGGAAGTACATACACTTCTGGGGGAAAATGGAGCGGGCAAGAGCACACTGATGAATATTCTTATCGGCCTGTACCAGCCTACCAGCGGAGACATTTATCTCCGGGGAAAAAAGGTTTCTATTGATTCACCCAGGACGGCGGTAAAGCTTGGGATCGGTATGGTTCATCAGCATTTTATGCTGGTAGAGGCCATGACTGTGTTTGACAATATCATCCTGGGAGTTACCCATGATAAGTCTTTTTTCATCAATCGTGAGAAGCTGAAAAAAGAAATCCTGGAGCTGTCTGAGCGCTATGGGCTTGAAATAGAGCTTGATAAGGAGATTACAGAAATTTCCGTCGGTGCACAGCAGAGGGTGGAAATATTAAAAGCCCTATACCGCGGTGCAGAGCTGCTGATTCTGGATGAGCCTACCGCTGCTCTGACGGATATAGAGGTAAAGGGCCTGTTCCAGATCATACATAAGCTTCTTGAAGAGAATAAATCTGTAATTTTTATTTCCCATAAAATGCGGGAGGTTCTTGAGATAAGCAGCCGTATCACTATTCTGCGGGCGGGAGAGGCAGTGCGTACTCTTAACCGTGAGGAAACCACAGGGACAGAGCTTGCCAACCTTATGATCGGCAGGGAGATGCAGCCCAGCATATATGAGAAAGTAGAGAGTACACAGGAGAATATTCTGGAATTAAGGGCAGTGGATTACCATAAGGAAAGCAAGCATAATGGACTGAATCAGGTCTCTATGTGTGTGAAAAAGGGAGAGATCCTGGGAATTGCCGGAGTTGACGGCAATGGGCAGTCACAGCTGGCGCAGCTTGCCACAGGTGTGATTGCACCTGAGGTGGGAGATGTCTATCTCCAGTCGTCCAAGGTAACAAAATTTCTCCCTAAGATATTCATAGATTCCAAGGTTTCCAATATACCGGAAGACAGAAATAAAATGGGACTGGTGGGTAATATGACTGTGGAGGAAAATCTTGTGCTCAAGTCCACAGAGAAGGAGCAATTTTCTAAGGGAAAAGGGCTGTTTCTGAAGAAAAAAGCCATCCGTCAATACGCTCTTGACTTACAAAAAAAGAACGATATCCGCTGTTCTTCTGTAGAGCAGGAAGCCAGGAATCTTTCCGGAGGAAACCAGCAGAAGATCATTTTGGCCAGGGAGTTAGAAGAAAAACCGGACCTTCTGGTGGCAGTGCATCCCACACGGGGACTTGACATCGGGGCCACAGGATACGTCCATGACACTATGATCAAAGCAAGAGATGAGGGATGCGGGATTCTTCTTATCAGTGCAGACTTCGATGAAATCTTAAAGCTTTCGGACAGGATCCTTGTTATGTTTGAGGGCCGGATCATGGGTGAGTACAGCGGTAAAAATCCTCCCATTGAAGAGATTTCACTGGCTATGGCGGGAAAGGAATAAGAATATGAAGAAGAATGATTTTGCGAAATTATTGGTTCCGATTCTTTCGGTTCTTGCAGCTTTTATTATCGGGGGGATCATCATTGTCTGTCTTGGAAAGAATCCTCTGGAGGCCTATGGTTTTCTCTTTAAAGGTGCTCTGGGAACTTCCTCGAAGTTTGCACAGACCCTGGAAGTGGCATGTCCCTTGATTTTTACAGGACTTGCTGCGGCCTTTGCCTATAAGTGCGGTGTGTTCAATCTTGGGGGAGAGGGCCAGTTTATCATGGGGTCCATCATGAGTATTGTGGTCAGCACACAGTTGGGGATCACAGGCGTTCCTGCTATCATTATCAGTGTTCTGGCAGGTACAGTGGTAGGCGGACTTTGGGGAGCAATTCCTGGTATTTTGAAGATTACCAGAGGGCTGAATGAGATGATTGTGAGCATCATGCTCAACTATGTGGCAACCCTGTTCATGGGGTGTGTGTTCACTAATTTCCTCCGTGACGGAAGCGTACCTCAGACTCCGGCTGTGCCAAAGGAATCCCAGATTCCTAATCTGTCAGACGGATTCAGGGTACATTACGGTATTGTTTTAGGAATTATTCTGGCGCTGGTTTTATACTATTTTCTGTTCTATACCTCTAGAGGATTTAAGCTTAGAGCAGTGGGACTGAATGCTACGGCAGCAAGATTTAACGGCTTTGCAGTGAATAAAATCATCCTGATGTCCTTTATCTGTTCCGGTGCTATCGCAGGTATGGGAGGAAGTATAGAACTGCACGGAAAGCAGTTTCGTCTGATGCAGGGATATGGGGCAGGCTTTGGCTTTGACGGTGTGGCTATTGCCTTGATCGCCCAGCTCAATCCTATTGCTACGGTGGTCGTTGCCTTCTTTTTCGGTATTTTAAGAAAAGGAGCAAGCACCCTGCAGGCAGGTATGAAGATACCTACTTCTGTGGTAGATATCATTCAGGCCTTGGTTATTGTATTTGCAGTTGCGGGAACTGCTTTGGTACGTCTTCCCCAGGTCAAACAGTTTTTCCGTGTTCACTTTACAGGCAGCAGAAAGGGGGCTGAAAACTAATGGATGCAATTATGAATGTAAATTTCTTTGTACAATTATTTTTATCCACTATCCGTATGGCAACCCCAATCTTGCTGGTGGCTTTGGCAGAGCTTTATTCTGAAAGAGCCGGTCTTGTAAATATCGGGCTGGACGGTATTATGTCTATTGGGGCATTAATTGGATTCCTGGCCGGATATATATCAGGAAATCCGTTCCTTGGAATTGTGGCGGGTGCCCTGGCAGGTATTGCGGTGAATATGATTTACGCTTTCTGTACCATTACCTTATGTGCAGAGCAGATCGTTTATGGTATGGCTATCAACATTTTTGCTCCGGCTCTTGCGTCTTTTATATACAGAGCATATTTTTCAGATACATCCACCGTTGTTCAGGGCGTATCCATGAAGCCCATAGCAATCCCTTTGTTAAGCCAGATACCTATAATCGGACCTTTGTTTTTTAATCATCCTTTGCTGGTTTATATTGCGTATCTGCTGGTTCCGGTGACTGCAGTATTTCTCAATAAAACTAAGGCAGGTCTGAATTTCAAAGCAGTGGGAGAGTATCCCAAGGCGGCTGAAACATTAGGCGTTAATGTTATCAGACAGAAATATATGGCAAGCACTATCTGCGGTGCGCTGGCAGGAATCGGCGGAGCGTATCTGACAATATGTTACACAAGTACATATTCAGAAGGTATTGTTGCAGGCCGTGGATTCATTGCACTTTCTGCTGTTATTTTCGGGCGCTGGATGCCTGGAGGAGTATTGCTGGCATGTCTGCTGTTCGGCTTCTGCGATGCCATTCAGATTCGTTTACAGCTGTTAAGCCCAGGTACTCCCTATCAGCTCCTGCAGATGATTCCCTATCTCTGCACACTGATCGCACTGGTAGTATTCGGAATTAAGAAGAGCGGGC
Source organism: Eubacteriales bacterium (assembly GCA_030524175.1). Classification (GTDB taxonomy): domain Bacteria; phylum Bacillota; class Clostridia; order Lachnospirales; family Lachnospiraceae; genus Blautia_A. The sequence continues at coordinate 99,287 of JAUNHC010000012.1, read as the reverse complement.
CTAAGGCCAACGGAAAGCCATATTTCCGTGAAGAGAGATAAACACAGAACCTTCTGTGTGAAAAATATCTAATTATAATCTAAGGAGGAAACAACGATGAAAAAAAGGACAGGTGCAGTTTTATTGGCAGTATCATTAACTGTAGGCACGGTCACAGTGCCGGCAACAAGCGTGGCAGCAGAAGGAGATCATAAGGTGGCCATGCTTCTGGATTCATCCATATCAGACGGAGGATGGGGAGCAAGCTGTTATCAGGCAATGGTAGACGCAGCAGAGGAAATGGGCTGGGAGACAGCTTACACAGACAATGTGAAAACCTCCGATTTTGCAACGGTTATGACTGACTATGCAGACCTGGAATATGATTTGATCTTCGCTCCGGGCAATGAGTATACAGATGCTGTAGTCCAGGTTTCTGAAGAGTATCCAGATACATATTTCTGTCTCCTTAACGGTGCGATTGAGACTGACAATGTTATTTCAGTAATGCCTGATGCACAGCAGATCGGTTATCTGGCAGGTGCTCTTGCAGGTTTAATGACCCAGACAAACAATGTTGGATTTATCGGCGGTATGGAAATCGATACCACGAAAACAAAGCTGGAATGCTACGAAGCAGCTGTGAAAAAAGTAAACCCGGATGTAAATGTAAGCTCTGCATATGCAGGTTCCTATGACGATGCTGCAAAGGGAAAAGAGATTGCAAGCTCCATGGTTTCTACTTATGATGTGGACGTAATGTTCGGTGATGCAAGTGCAGTGGATACAGGTGCAAGAGAAGCCCTGGCAGATACTGAGAACAAATTCTCCATCGGCCAGCCAGGGGATTTAGGCTCTGCAGAAGACGAAGTCATCATCTGTTCCGTAGTGACAGATAATGCAGCTCTTGTGAAGGAATGTATGGAAGCAGTAGAAGCCGGCGAATATGGAAATAGAACTATTTTCGGAAATCTGGAAGACGGATGTCTTCAGGTAGGAACGTTCAGCGACAAGCTGGTTTCTAAAGAAATCCAGGATAAATATATGGAACTGGTTGAGCAGATTCAGGCAGGGACATTTATTGAAGAATAATGTTTTGCAGAAGAAGCCGGGATTGAATTAATGATGGCTTTATAAGAAGAAATTTTTATAGGATACGGCGCAGCTCGGGGTATGGGGCTGCGCTGTTTTCGTGGGGTGGGGACGCTTTCGCGTAAGGCTGTGACTGGGGCGGGCGGCGAGAGAAAGGGCGGCGGTACGTTCGCTTCGCATGGAATCACTAAGCGGCTGAGTCGGACTGCTTTGTCGGAGCGGTCGCCAACTCGCGAAATTCTCTGATGAGAATTTCGCTCAAACAGGGCTCCCTTGATTTTGTGCCTGATGCACAAAATCACCTCGGCGCAGTCCGCCTCACCCGCTAAGTGATTCCAAATGCTCGCTCAAAGCACCTCCGCCTTTTCTCTCACCACCCGCCCCAGTCACAGCCTTACACGAAAGCTGGCGTTTCATGGCGGTATGTATTGACGTGTAACCGTAACTTTTACTAATCATATTTTTTAATCTTGGCGAACGTCTCACAACGTGTTTTGCCTGTTTCTCTTTTTTTACTATCTTCTGGTGAGAATACAAACGCTGCGATGGGGTGAAAACGTAGAGGAAGGGGCGGGGAAGGGAACCCGGTACAGGGGCTTTGAGCGAGGACGAGACAGATCTTGGCTTTCAGTTGGAACGATTAGGAAAAGCCGTGCAGAAGCACGGAGTAAGGCCTGTTTGAGCAGAGTTTGCATCAGCAAACTCTGCGAGTTGCCGCACGCCTTTTCCGTCCCCAAGAGACAACTGAAAGCCTAGATATGTCCGCCGCAAGCGATAGCCCCTGTACCGGGTTCCCTTCCCCTCCCCGTTCGACCACTTTCCGGGGAATCCCATCATAATTTAATAAAGTGTCCAATTGTATTGTGTATGGAAATCCGCTATACTGGAAATATAAATCATTACAACTAACTATATACGCAAATTGAATCATATACCTTATGATATGTAGGAAAATTCCCCGAAAGGATGGAAGTTATGGCCAGAACAATAGGTATTGGAAAACAGGATTTTGAAAGAATCAGGACAAATGATAACTTCTATGTGGATAAAACCCGGTTTATTAAAGAATGGTGGGAGCGGGAGGATGATGTGACACTGATTACCAGGCCGCGCCGTTTTGGGAAAACATTGACCATGAGTATGGTGGAGAAGTTTTTTTCACTGAAATATGCAGACAGAGGGGATTTGTTTGAGGGGCTTTTTATCTGGGAGGAAGAGAAGTACCGAAAGCTTCAGGGAACCTATCCGGTTATCAGTTTGTCTTTTGCCAATGTAAAAGAGAAAAATTATGAGATGACAATACAGAGGATCGGGCAGCTCCTTGCTGATCTTTATAATGAACACAGATTTTTGCTGGAAGGGGAGTTGCTTTCCGAAGAAGAAAAAAGGTATTACCTGAGTATTTCCATGAATATGCCGGAAGTGGTGGCTACCATGGCAGTGCATAGGATGTCCTCCTTCCTTTCCCGTTATTATAAGAAAAAAGTGATTATTTTGCTGGACGAATATGACACGCCTATGCAGGAAGCTTATGTGGACGGGTATTGGGACGAACTTGTTTCTTATACCAGAAGTCTGTTTAATGCTACTTTTAAAACAAATCCATATTTGGAATGTGGGATCATGGCAGGTATTACGCGTGTAAGCCGGGAATCAGTGTTTTCTGATCTGAATAACCTAAAGGTTGTCACCACTACATCTGAGGAATATGCGGATTGTTTCGGATTTACGAAAGAGGAAATGGGATTTATTTTGGAAGAATACAGCTTGTGTTCAAAGGCAGAAGAAGTGGAACAGTGGTATGATGGTTTTACCTTCGGAAAGGTGAGAGACATATATAATCCCTGGTCTATCGTTAATTTTTTGGATAGGCGTGAAGTGGGGCTGTATTGGGCAAATACCAGCAGCAACAGTCTGGTGGCCAGGCAGATTCAGGAAGGGGACAGGAATCTGAAAGTTGACTTTGAAAACCTGATGCAGGGCGGAAGTCTGAAAGTGCAGTTGGATGAGCAGATTGTTTATGACCGCCTTAAGGATGATGAGACAGCTATCTGGAGTCTGCTTCTGGCAAGCGGATATCTTAAGATGGTGGATTACCGTATAGAGGGTAATGGATATGACTGCTGGAGGCCGGTGTATGAGCTGTCAATTACAAATTTGGAAGTAAAACTTATGTTTCGCAGCATGATCCATAACTGGTTTGGGACAGCAGCTTCAGATTATAATGATTTTATTCAGGCACTGCTTAAAAAAGATGTGGACGCTATGAATGAATATATGAACAGGGTGGCAATGTCTGTATTCAGTTTCTTTGATACGGGAAAAAATCCGGCCCAAAGAGCTGAACCGGAACGGTTTTATCATGGTTTTGTGCTGGGGTTGATGGTGGATTTGGCCGATTCTTATGACATAACTTCAAACCGGGGGAGTGGATTCGGAAGATATGATGTTGTTTTATTTCCGAAAAAAGAGAATCTGGATGCTGTAGTGATTGAGTTTAAAGTGCATAATCCCAGAAAAGAGAAGAGTTTGGAAGAAACGGTGAAGGCAGCAATTACACAAATAGGGGAAAAACAATACTGTGAGGATTTGAAGCGTAAGGGGATCGAGCCTCAACGTATCCGCTGTCTTGGGTTTGCATTTGAAGGAAAAAAAGTCCTTATTGGAGAAGAAATACTGTGATAGTACGAAAGGCCCATTCTAGAGCAAGTTTCAAACACACTCCAGGATGGGCCTTCTTTTTGTATTGAATGTTTGGTTATAAAAAATAAAAAATTCCTTCTCTTGTTGTAATTATAATACCACAAAATGCCCATTTTTTCAAGTCTTGCATTGCCTCCGGCACTGGCGTATAATGCCCGCATAAAGGGGGTAAAGCACATGAATGACAATGTATTTGAAGCACTGCAGTTAAAGCGTAAGGAGGAAGAACTGTCAGTGCTTCTTTCGTGTAATGAGACCAGCTGCGAGTTTGGACTGGTGCTCAGCGCGGAGGAGGCAGGGGAACTGGCACAGTGCAGGGATGATTCTCTGCGGAAATATCAAAGGGTGGAGCTGGGAGCAGGAATGCTTGACAAGCTCATAGAGACATTCTGTGATTCCCAGTATCTTCACCAGGAAAACTATCTGGATACTTTGGAGGAACTGGAGGATATTTTTTATGAATTTAAGAATCTGTCAGGGGATAAATTGACGGACGGGGAGCTGCTTAATTTCATGAAAGAACAGTTTGAAGAAGTGTGTTTCGGGGACACAGAGTATCTGGAGGGAACTTGTCTTGACAGATTTGCGGAGGCAATCCGTTCAGGATATCAGGGATATAAGGCCACAGATGGAAAACACCAGTATGACCAGTTCTCTCAGGAACAGAGATGGGATAAGGAGCTGTATCTCGCTGTGCTGAGGGATCTGTGCTGGAGCTGACGGGAGCAGGTATCTGGGCGGAACTATGTACTGCAGCAGGATGGAACGGAGGGAAAATATGGAATATGAAGTGGAAGAATTACTGCCGATAGTAAAGGAGCTGACGGAGAAATATACTTCAAAGGAGAGTTCTTCAGTGCCCTATGAGACTGCAAGGATGCTCATGGAGGCAGTGCTTTACTGTATTAATGAATTTTGGGAGGAGCATGATAACAAAGGAGGAATTGCAGCTTTAGACGGCTCAGCGCTACCGGATGCACGTTTGGCATATGAGAAGGGCCGTGAGCTTGTAGTGGGGAAAGTGATAAAAGCAATGGAAGTTTACCAGGAGATCATGGAGGACTTCCAGGATTACGGGTGCATGAATTATGGAGATACCATGCGAGGTATGTCTCAGTTTTTTCTGAGATACGATGTAAATTTCTGCCCTCAGGATCATTTGCTGACTTTGGATTATCCTTGCCGGGGAAGAGATACGGATAAGTGTGGGGCAGACCTTATTATAGAATATCTGGAGTGTATTCTCAGGGAAAAAAAGGAATTGGAAATGTATGATACAGAAGAGGTGAGAGAAATCCTGGAAACCATCCGTCCGGAATATGAGGAGCTGTTTTTGGACAATATCTGTGAAGCAGTTAAGAAGTTTAAAGGAGAAGATATGTAAAACTGCACAATATATCGTGGGAAATCTCATTCAATTACACCAAAAAAACGGAAAGACGCATAAAACAGTTGACTGAGATATAGGTACGTGATAGTATAACAACTGTAAAGGGAAAACCTTTTCCCAAGATACAGACAAGGAGAATTAAAATGGCAGTAACCATAGAAGATATTGCCCGGGAAGCGGGCGTATCCATCGCGACTGTATCTCGTGTCATTAATAATACCAAGCCGGTAAGTCCGGAGCTTCGCACCAGAGTCTATCAGGTGATCGAGCGCAATCATTTCAAGCCGAACACTCTTGCCAGAGGGCTTGTTACGAAGAAGACCAATATGATTGGCATCATTGTTCCTGATATCTCCAATGCAGTGTTCGGTAAGCTCACGAAAGGCATAAACAGTATCTGTTCCAGAAAGGGATATACCATGATGGTATGTGAATCCCAGGGAGAACTGGACAAGGAGCTGCGTCTTCTTGAGATTATGGAGGACAAGCAGATAGAAGGACTTTTGTTTGCGGGGGTGGATGTAAACCATACATTAGTTAAGGCTATGCTGGATAAGAGTTACCCGGTGGTTCTTGTAACCCAGGAGGCGTCAGAGGATGAAGGGGCTGTCAGTACGGTTGTCCATGACAATGTTGCAGCTATGTATGATGCCGTGAAATTTCTATTGGATAACGGGCATCAGAGAATTGCGTATCTTGGAGGCCCTAAAAATGACTTTTCATCCGGAAAGAAGCGTTTAAAAGGTTACCGCAGAGCCTTGGAGGAAGTTGGCATTGAATTCAGGGATTCCTATGTGGTACAGGGAGATTTCTCTTTTTCCTCCGGGTATGAGGGCATGAAGACTCTGTATGAAGAGAATAGCAAGCTTCCCACAGCAGTGGTGGCGGGAAGTGATGTGATCGCGGTGGGGGCTATCCAGTATCTGGACAGTATGCGGGTGAGGATTCCTGATGATATTTCCATTATGGGATTTGATGATTCTGATTTTGCTACGTATTTTAAGCCTGAGCTTTCTACTGTGAGGATTTCCTACTTTGACGAGGGAGAGAAGGCGGGCAGAATGCTGTTAAAGCTTATAAGCGGTGATCAGAGGGAACCGGGCATAGAATATGTCCCCCATAAGATCATCCGCAGAAGCACCACGAAAAGTTTGAATTAGAGCTGTTATTTAAACAGCTCAAACTTTTTGAAAAATAGGAAAATGTTTTCCTTGCATTTTTATAATAAAAGTGACGAAAAAACGATTATATCTTACTGTTTAAAAGGTGAACTTCAGAAAATAATATTTTTTTTTGGAAATTAATGTAAGCGCTTTCCTACTTTCCCTGGAAAGAGGACAGCAAATCGTACAAATGGATTGAATGGGGATTTTATACAGGTGATATAAAAACGAGATTGAAAACAAAGGCTGGGGCATCAAGATGAATTTTTATTGCAGCGCAATGAAAAATATAAAAACAATTTTAAGGAGGAACAAGAGATGACAAGTAAACAGGTAAAACGTATGACAGCTATGCTGTCAGCAGGGATTATGGGAACAGCTATGATTGCAGCGCCGGCAGCAGTTCAGGCTGATGACACAGTGACGATCACATTTTCTTTTGACCAGGGTGTTGGCGAGCCTACACAGAAGATCGTGGACGCTTACAATGAGAGTCAGGACAAGGTGAAGGTGGAGACAGTCATCCTTCCCCAGGATGCCAATACTGTACATGATGACTTTGTGAATAAGCTTGCGTCTGGAGATACCAGCGTGGATGTAATGGGGCTGGATGTGACATATATTGACGAGTTTGCTTCTGCAGGATGGCTTGCAGATCTGACAGATCTGGTCGATTCTTCCGTTACAGAGGGAATGCTTACAGGGCCTGTTGAAGGTGCAACCAAGGACGGCAGGCTGGTGGCTATGCCATGGTTTACTAATTCCAGTGTATTGTTCTACCGCCAGGATGTGATTGATGAACTTGGGGCAGAAGTGCCGGATACCTGGGAAGGATGGATGGAACTTGCAGACAAGGCTGTAGGAGTAAACGGAGTGGAATACGGTGCAGACTTCCAGGCAGCACAGTCAGAAGCATTGGTGTGCAACTGGGTTGAATATGTATGGAGCAACGGCGGAGATATTTTGGATGAGAGCGGTAATCCTGTGGTTAACTCTGAAAATAATATTGAGGCAACAACTATTATGAAGAAACTGGTGGACGAATATGCACCGGAGGGAGTGACTACCTATACAGAGACAGAGAGTGAGCAGGTGTTTAAGGAAGGAAAATGTCTCTTCATCCGTGACTGGTCCGGCTTCTGGTCAAGCGGTCAGGACGAAGGATCCAAGGTTACAGGGAAAATTGCAGCAACCAAGCTTCCTGTAGGACCCAGCGGCACAGAATCCCATACCTGTCTTGGCGGCCTGGATCTGGTGATCAACAATAACATAGATGACACCCAGAAAGAAGCGGCAGCAGACTTTATCTCATATATGGCAAGCGCTGAAACCCAGAAGGAAATGACTCTTATTTCATCTCAGCCGCCGGTAGTGAAGGACGTTTATACAGATTCCGATATTCTGGAAGTAATCCCATTCTATGAAGAATTCTACGGAATTATTGAGACTGGTAAATCAAGACCAATGTCACCGAAATATGCAAAGCTTTCAGATGCAATCCAGAGGAATATTCATCAGGCTCTCACCGGTGAGTCAGAGGTGGAAAAAGCAATTGAAGCATTACAGAATGAGCTGGAGGAGCTTACAAAATAATTCTTTAAATTCAGAACCAGGCTGGTATACCCGGTCTGGTTCTCTTGATAAATGCAGATGATATTTCAGATTTGACGAAGGGAGGAGAACATGAAAAAAGCTAAAAAAGGCTATGGCTCACTGGAAAAAACTGAGACCAGGGATGCCTGGATCATGATGACACCAGCTATTATCTGTTTGCTGGTGGTGGCAGTTTACCCGATTTTGCGCACCTTTTGGCTCAGTCTCCATGAGATGGTACTGACCGATCCGGGGAGTGGTTACCCGTTTATCGGTCTGAAAAATTATGGCTCTATACTAACAGATGCCAGGGCCATGGAGGCTATTATATTCACTTTGAAATTCACTGTAGTGACTGTATTTTTTGAATTGCTTATTGGATTTACGGCAGCTTTGATCATGAATAAGGGGTTTAAAGCAAAAGGTCTTGTGAGGGCGGCAATTTTGATTCCGTGGGCGATTCCCACCTCAGTTTCTGCCATGATGTGGAAGTTCATATATAATGACCAGTACGGATTATTTAATGACATATTGCAGAGACTGGGCGTCATTGACGGTTATAAAGCATGGCTCAGCACGTCAGGCGGTTCTTTTATGGCACTTGTGATCACTGATATCTGGAAGACTGCTCCTTATATGGCACTTCTTATTCTTGCAGGGCTGCAGATGGTTCCCGACGAGATGTATGAGGCGGCAAAGATAGACGGGGCCAACGTGTTCCAGCGATTCCGTTACGTGACGCTGCCCACAGTAAAGACAACGGTACTGGTTGCCCTATTATTCCGTACACTGGATGCATTCCGTGTATTTGACTTGATTTCAGTAATGACTGGAGGGGCCAACGGCACAGAGAGTATTTCTGTCTATGCTTACAATAACCTGATGAAGTTCCTGGACTTTGGATATGGTTCGTCACTTGCTGTTTTGATTTTTATTGTTGTCTTTATCATCAGCCTGATTTACATGAAGCTGATGGGAGACAAGCTGACAGAATTTTAGGGGGTGGAAATTTTGGAGAAGACAAAGAGTATTGCAGGGAAAGCAGCCTTTGCTGTGTTTGTCATAGTTTTTGTAGGAATCATCATTCTTCCCTTTTTCTGGCAGTTTATGACATCGGTTAAGCCCTTATCGGAGATTTCCGCAATACCGGCCAAATGGATACCAAGCAGTGTCCACGGGGAGTTTTATGTGAATGTATTTACAAAACACCCCTTCGGAAGATATCTGCTGAACAGTTTTATCGTGGCGCTGACCACGACTGTGCTGAGTATCCTCATAGGTGCTTCGGCAGCTTATGCCCTGGCCCGGCTTCGTTTTAAAGGAAAAAAGATCATGCTGATGGCAATTTTAAGTATTTCCATGTTTCCCACCATTGCCACCTTAAGTCCTATTTACCTGCTTTTAAAAAACCTGAAGCTGTTAAATACATATGCGGGTCTCATACTTCCGTATATCACCTTTGCCCTGCCTTTGGCGATCTGGCTTCTCACTAATTTTTTTGCCCAGCTTCCCAAGGGATTTGAAGAGGCGGCAGCTATAGACGGCTGTTCCAGGGCAAGGATCTTTTTTACCATTATGCTTCCGCTGATAAAGCCGGCTACATTTTCTGTGGCGCTCATTGTTTTTATTAATGCGTGGAATGAGTATATCTATGCACTGACCTTTATGACAAATGACATGATGCGGACTGTACCGGTGGGAATTGCCTTGTTCCCCAGTAATTATGAACTTCCCTGGGGAGATATGGCAGCAGCTACAGTTGTGGTTACCGTGCCACTTATCATACTGGTGCTGATATTCCAGAAGAAAATTATCGCAGGCCTGACAACAGGCGGTGTGAAGGAATAGATATGGGGCGGGGAAAGCCGTCTTTTCAATACAAATAAAGGAGAACGAACATGAAGAAAATAAAGTTATCTGAGGATTTAGAGTTATCTCAGGTTGTTATGGGATGTATGAGAATCGTGGATTCCGGTATCAGCGGAGATGATCTGCTGAGACTGGTGGAGGAATGCCTGGACATGGGTGTGACCTCTATTGACCATGCGCCTGTATACGGAGGGTACACCTGCGAGAAAATATTTGGAGATAATGTATTGAGGAAATGTCCCGAGCTGCGCAGCAAAATGCAGCTTATCACCAAGGCAGGGATCGTGCTTCCTGGAAGGGAAGGCAACAGGACGATTTATTATAAGAGTACGAAAGAAGAGATTATAAAGGAAATGGATGAGTCATTGCAAAAGCTGGGGACAGATCATGTTGATCTTTTGCTGGTCCATAGGCCGGACCCACTGGCAGATCCTTCTGAGACGGCAGATGCGCTGGAGACTTTGGTAAAGGAGGGAAAGACTCTTCATGCAGGAGTGTCTAATTTTATGCCCTCACAGGTGGAAATGCTTCAGAGCAGGATGTCTGTTCCCCTTGTGACAAACCAGATGGAGCTGTCAGTAAAAAACACAGACAACTTCTTTAACGGAGTAGTGGACAGTGCATTTACAAGAAAGATGCCCCTTATGGCCTGGTCACCTCTTGGGGGCGGCAGTGTCTTCAAAGGGGAGGATGAACAGTCTGTCCGGCTCAGAACGGTTCTGGCAGAAATTGCGCAGGCCCATGAAACTACTGTGGATGCTGTTATGTACGCATGGCTCTTTGTACATCCGGTTGGTATTGCAGCGATCACAGGGACAATGAATGCGGAAAGAATAGGCACGGCTGTAAATGCGTGTGACATGGAGCTGTCTTATGATGAATGGTACAGGATTCTGGAGGCTTCCAGAGGCTATTCTGTACCGTGATGAGGGGGAATGGATATGAGTAAGGAGAAAATCCGTTTTGGGCTGATCGGTTCAGGGTGGAGAGCTGAATTTTACATCCGTATTGCAAAAGCACTTCCTGAATTATTCCAGCTGTCGGCAGTGCTTATCAGGGACAGAGAAAAGGGCTGTATTTTCGCAGAAAAGTTTCAGGTGAGGGTTGTAAATTCCCTGGAGGAACTTAACGCAACACAGCCGGAGTTTGTGGTGCTTGCCATCAAAAGAGGTATGGTTTCGGATTATCTTATCACTCTCTTTAAAAAGGGAATACCTGTGCTGTCGGAGACCCCTCCGGCGGAGGATGAGGAGTCTCTCAGGAATTTATGGAAGGCTTGGGGGCTGTATCAGGGAAAAATACAGGTGGCAGAGCAGTATTTCCTCCAGCCTTTGTATGCTTCCTGGTATAAGACGATTACAGACGGCAGACTGGGAGAGGTGGAGAATATTAATATTTCATCTCTCCACGGTTACCATGGCGTGGGTATGATAAGAAAGTTTTTGGACACAGGCTTTGAAAACTGTAAAATTTACGGGAAACGTTACTGGTTTAATGTGACTGAGACATATGGAAGAGAGGGGATGGCATTTGACGGTGAAGTTGTGAGATGCTCCCGTGACCGTGTGACAATGGAATTTGACAGCGGAAAGGTGGCTTTCTTTGATTTTTCAGATCCCGCACAGTATCATTCATTTATCAGGACACGGCAGTTGTCTGTCCAGGGAACAAGAGGGGAAATCGACGATTTAACCATCCGGTATCTGACAGAAGAGAATATTCCGGTAACGCAGGAGCTTCGCAGGATTGACCTGGGGGTTTACAGCAATCAGGAATGGTCCCATTATGCAATAATGCTGGGGGAGGAATTTCTCTACCGCACGCCCTTTATAAACGCCAGATTTAATGATGATGAAATAGCAGTGGCATCCTGCCTTGTTAAAATGCATGAATATGTGGCAGAAGGAAAAGAATTTTACGGGCTGGCAGATGCTCTCCAGGATATGTATCTGTGCCTGAAAATGGAGGAGGCACTTAACCGCCCGGTAAGTGTGGTTGAAACAGTCACCCAGCCGTGGGCTGAAAATATGGAATGAAGCAAAAATATAAATACCTGTGCATGGCCCTCAAAGCGGCCGGAGCACAGGTATTTTAGTATGTCTGAGTATTCTTGTTTGGTGTAATTGGTATGAATTGGGGCGGGATTATATCAGGAAACCCCGTTTTTCTTACAAATGTCATTGAGACAGCATTTATCACAGTGAGGCTTTGTCCGGGCTGTACATACATCACGTCCGTGGTATACAAGACGGTGGCAGAAGTCGCTGCCTTCTTCCGGGGGAATGATTTTCCACAGAGCCATTTCTACCTTCTTCGGTTCCTTGATATTGTCCACCAGACCCATTCTGTTTGTGAGACGGATGCAGTGGGTATCAGTGACGATGGCGGGCTTTCCGAATACATCGCCCATGATCAAGTTGGCACTTTTCCGTCCAACTCCGGGAAGCTTCAGAAGAGCATCGAAATCATCGGGAACTTTGTCTCCATACTGTTCGTGGAGAATTTTCATACAGCCGCTTATATCCCGGGCTTTGCTCCTGCCCAGGCCGCAGGGACGGACGATGGCTTCTATGTCATCCACATCAGCCGCCGCCAGGGCTTCTACACTTGGATACTTGGCATATAGATCCTGCACCACCACATTGACACGGGCATCTGTGCACTGGGCAGCCAGACGCACGCTCACCAGCAGCTTCCAGGCATGGTCATAGTCAAGGGAACAGCTTGCATCGGGGTATTCTTCTTTTAGTCTTTGAATAATTTCCAGAGCTAATTTTTTCTTTGTCATACGGTATCCTTTCTATTGTTTTATCTAATGTGCTAAACATGAATGTGTCAGTGCACTAATCCAGCCTCTGGCTTACATGGCGGAAAGTGAAATAAAATACTATTCCTTTTATGACAGAGGACAGTGTTAAGGCCCACCAGATGCCCGAGAGGCCAAGACCTGCATGAGTGAGGAGAAGGGCCAGGGGGATTCTGGAACTGGTGAGTAAAATACTTATGATACTGCATATTTTTGTTCTTCCAAGACCTGAAAGTGCCCCCACAGTCATAAGCTCCACACATAAAAATGCTTCGCCCAAACCGATGATGATCAGGTATTCCACTGCGATGTCAACCACATCTGCCTCATGGAAGAACAGTCCGGCAATGGGGTTTGGGAACAGGACGAAGACAGCTGTCACCAAAGCACCCCAGATTATAATGATCTTTAGGGAAATACTGTAGCCTTTACGTATACGGTCGTGCTTTCCCGCACCGTAGTTCTGTCCTACAAAAGCGTTCAGAGCTGCTGCGAAGCCGTCTGCGGTGTTCCAGGAAATGGACTCGATCTGTCCGCCTACACGCTGTGTGGCCACTGCGCCTGCGCCGAAAGCGGAAACCATTCTTGTGAGTACCATGGAGATCATACAATATATGGTTCCCTGAAGGGCAGTGGGACCGCCGATTTTGCAGATGGAGCGGTAATAGGAGCCGGATACTTTTGAAAAAATGTTTACTTCTTTTAAGATATTGGTGCCCTTTTGGGAGCGGAAAATCCCCGCCAGCATAACTGCCATAACAAGAAACTGGGCTGTGACTGTAGCGATAGCCGCTCCTGCAACTTCCAGCTTGGGAAAAGGTCCGATCCCAAGGATCAAAAGCGGGTCCAGTACCATGTTGGTCAACAGTCCGGCAAGGTTGGCGAGAAAAGGCGTTTTGGAGTCACCCTGGGCAGTATACAATCCCGTAAGTGTCAGGTTCAGATAAGAGAATATAATGAGGCCGCAGGTTATTTTCATATATATTTTTGCATGGACGAAAGTAACTGTGTCATTCAATTGGAAAAAATATATAAGAGGGTCAGTGAAAAGCAGGCATACAGCGGCAAAAAGAATGCCGAACAGTATGGTAAGCTGCAAGGCGGCCCCCGCATAATTTCTGGCAGCCTTCTCATCTTCCCGGCCGCAGCATTGGGCCACATGAACCTGTCCTCCCATTCTTGCAAGGGACACTAAGCCCTGGGAAAGCCATACATACATACCGCCCACCCCTACACCGGCTACCGCCCGGGAACCAAGCATACCGATCCAGGCCATGTCAGTAATGTTATAAGCTGTACCCAGAAATGAAGACGCCATAATGGGTACTGCCAGCCGAGCCAAGGTAGTCAGGATAGGGCCATTGGTGAGATCTAATTGTCTTGTTTTATTCATGATTTGATATCCTCCGCACAAGTTTTCAGCTTGTGGTACTTAAAATATCTTAATCGTTTACTGGCGGTTTGGCAAGCTATTTAAGGGAGGATTTTGCAGGAAATTGTTTTTTTTAGGGGCGGTGGGGACGCTTTTGGGGAAGGCTGCGGCTGGGGCGGGCCGGGGGAGATAAGGCTGCGGTACGTTCGTTTCGCATGGAATCACTAAGCGGCTGAGTCGGACTGCTTTGTCGGAGCGGTCGCCAACTCATAAAATTCTCTGATGAGAATTTTATTCAAACAGGGCTCCCTTGATTTTGTGCGTGAGGCACAAAATCACCTCGGCGCAGTCCGCCTCACCCGCTAAGTGATTCCAAATGCTTACTCAAAGCACCGCAGCCTTATCTCCCCCAACCCGCCCCAGCCGCAGCCTTCCCCAAAAGCTGACGTTTCAAGGCGAAACGTTAAGCAGTATAACCGTGAACTCTACAAATGTGAATAAACGAGACGTTGCACGATAAATGTGACAAATACTGCTTTTATAAATTCAAAAAATCTTCCGATAAAAACACAACGCTCCGAAGGGGTGAAAACGTAGAGGAAGGAGAGGGGAAGGGAACCCGGTGCGGGGGCTTTGAGCGAGGACGAGACAGATCTTGGCTTTCAGTTGGAACGATCAGGAAAAGCCGTGCCCTGGCACGGAGTAAGGCCTGTCTGAGCAGCGTTTGCATCAGCAAACGCTGCGAGTTGCCGCACGCCTTTTCCGTCCCCTAGTGACAAATGAAAGCCTAGAACTGTCCGCCGCAAGCGATAGCCCCCGCACCGGGTTCCCTTCCCCTCTCCGTTCGACAACTTTCCGGGAACCCTTTACCATATTGGAATTCTTTCAGATATATGTTAATATACTAATTAGAACACCATATTCAGAAGGACATCAACCCCTCCATTCTTTTGTCCTGACAATTATAAAACAAAATAGAAAGAAGAGATTCATTTGGCTCATACAATGTCGCAAGATGAGAAATATAAAATGATGACAGAGTCCCCTATTCCGCCGTTAATAGGTAAATTGGCTGTACCCACTATTATCAGTATGATGATTACTTCATTTTACAATATGGCGGACACATTTTTTGTGGGCCGTCTGGGAACCAGTGCCACGGCAGCAGTAGGGGTAGTATTTCCTGTGATGGCTGTCATACAGGCCCTGGGCTTTTTCTGCGGCCATGGTTCCGGTAATTCTATTTCAAGAAAACTGGGCTCCAGGGAGACGAAAACAGCGGAACAGCTGGCGGCGACAGGATTTTTCGGCGCATTGTTCCTGGGGATCATGGTAATGGTCCTGGGGCTTATATTTATCAATCCCCTATCACTCATCCTTGGTTCTACGGATACAATTTTTCCTTACACAAAAGCTTATCTGCGGATCATTTTGATCGGGGC
Organism: Eubacteriales bacterium; assembly: GCA_030524175.1. GTDB lineage: Bacteria > Bacillota > Clostridia > Lachnospirales > Lachnospiraceae > Blautia_A. The sequence continues at coordinate 83,878 of JAUNHC010000012.1, read as the reverse complement.
TCCTTATATGACTGCCCAGCTGGTGCTGAATAATCAGATTCGGTATCAGGGGAATGCCTTTTATGCAATGATAGGTATCACCACAGGAGCGGTGCTGAATATTGTTCTTGATCCTGTTTTCATCTTTGTACTGGATATGGGGATTTCAGGGGCAGCATTGGCTACTGTTATCAGTCAGCTTGTGAGTTTCATTCTGCTTTTGTGCGGAATCAGGGTCTCCAAATGTATACCGATACGGCCGGGAAATATCTGCCTGAGGAAGAATCTTCTTAAGGAGATTGCAGGAGGCGGACTTCCTTCGCTTTTCAGGCAGGGATTGGGAAGCTTTGCCACAATGACTCTCAATATTGCGGCCAATCCTTACGGGGATGCAGCTATTGCCGCCATGTCTGTGGTGAGCAGGATCGCTATGTTTGCAAACTCAGCCTTAATAGGATTTGGGCAGGGATTCCAGCCCGTGTGCGGATTTAATTATGGGGCTAAAAAATACCGGAGGGTGGAACAGGCATTCTGGTTTTGTGTGAAAATTTCAGCAGTTGTACTGCTCGTGCTTGCAATTGTGGGAGGTGTTTTTTCCGGGACGCTGGTGGAGATATTCAGGAAAGACCCGGAGGTTATCCGTATCGGTACACTTGCCCTGCGTTTACAATGCCTGACATTTGTGCTAAACGGATGGATCATCATGAATAACATGATGATGCAGACTATGGGAAAAACAGCCTATGCCTCTGTGCTGGCAGCTTCCCGCCAGGGATTGTTTTTTATCCCTGCACTTATCATACTTCCGAAGGTGTTCGGGCTTTTGGGCATTCAGATGGCTCAGGCGGTGGCAGATGTTTTTACATTTATGATCACTACAATTATTTACCGCATTGTCCATAAACAGCTTATAGAGGAAGAAAGGCTGGCAGAGATGGACAACGGTCTGTAGGAAATATTGGTTTATCAGAGACTTATAACGGGGAAGGCTGCGCTGGTTTAGCGCAGCCTTCCGTCAGTTCCGATGACATGGACGGTGAGAGGAATGGATTTGCCGCTCATGTCAAGAGCCTTGCTGATAGCAGCTTCTAATCCTCTGCAGCAGGGAACTTCCATTCGGGCCACCGCTATACTCTGGATGGTATTTTCCCGGAGGATTTCGGCAAGTTTTTGGGAATAGTTGGTCATATCCAGCTTGGGGCAGCCCATGAGGGTGATGCGCCCGGCCATGAAGTCCTTGTGGAATTCCCTGTAAGAAAAGGCTGTGCAGTCGGCTGCGATGAGAAGATGTGCATCTTTGAAATATGGTGCCTGGGTTGGGACAAGTTTGATCTGCACAGGCCATTGTGCCAGACAGCTGTCCGTGGAAACGGATTTGGCAGCCAGGACTGCTTCATTGTTATAGGGGAGCGCCTCCCGCTCCTGAAAGGCAATGGCGCCTGCAGGACAGGCGGGGAGACAGTCACCCAGGCCGTCACAGTAATCATCACGAATCAGACGGGCTTTCCCTTTTATCATGGCAATGGCTCCTTCGTGGCATGCACTGGCACAGGCACCGCAGCCGTTACATTTTTCTTCGTCAATATGGATAATTTTTCTGAGCATATTACTCCTCCTTATGGTTTGGCTTTTCCTTGCATTTATGTAAACAGTATATTAAAATAGTGGTAAATAGTCTGTTGGAATTACAACGTTTTGGCAGGGAAAGGATATCCATTTTATGTATGAAAATATTCTTGTCCAATCGAAGCTGTTTCGGGGATTTACTGAGGATGAGGTGCACAGTGTGCTGAGCTGTCTGAAGGCGGTGCCTAAGAAATACAGAAAAGGCTCCTACATCCTTGAGACAGGGGAGACTACAGACAGTATGGGGATCATTCTGGAAGGCGCTGTGCAGGTGGTCAATGAAGATTACTGGGGGGAACGGCAGATCTTGGGTATGTTTACCCAAGGGCAGCTTTTTGGTGAGAGCTATGCATGTATGGGGAATGTCCCTTTAACGGTCAGCGCTGTTGCTGCAGAGGACTGTGCGGTTATGATGCTTAAGGCACATGGTGTGTTTACTGCCTGTACTTCATCCTGTGAATATCACCACAGGATGATTGAGAATCTGGTTATGATCCTGGCAGGTAAGAATCTGATCCTTACAAGGAAGATTGACCATATCAGCAGAAAGACGATCCGGGGAAAGGTACTTTCCTATTTGTCCTATGAGGCAGGCAGGCAGAATGGCAGCAGTGTGGAGGTTCCCTTTAACAGACAGCAGCTAGCGGAATATCTGGCAGTGGACAGAAGTGCTCTGTCTGCGGAATTGTCCAGGATGCAGAAGGAAGGAATCATTACGTTTAAAAAAAATCATTTTATACTTCACAGGGAGATAGAAGAATGAAAAATACAGTGAGCAAGTATGAAGACATAGAAATCAGAGGTGCGCTTCTTGAAGAGGCGGAGGAGATTGCAGCCGTTGAGGCTGAGTGTTTTCCGGAGGCAGAGGCGGCAAGTCTTGAAGAGATCAGGGGAAGGATGGTGTTGTTTCCTGAAAATTTCCTTGTGGCTCGGGCAGACGGAAGGATCATAGGATTTATAAATGGATGTACCACAGATAAGCCGGTGCTGGGAGATGAATTGTACCATGACCCCTCACTTCACAAGAAAGATGGAGACATACAGACGGTATTTGGGCTTGATGTGCTGCCGGAGTACAGGCGCAGAGGGATTGCAGGGAGACTCCTCAGGACACTGTGTGAATTGTCAAGAGAAAGAGGAAAAAAGGCTGTGATACTTACATGTAAAGAGTATTTAATTCCGTTTTATGAGAGCTGTGGGTTTGTAAATCATGGATTGTCAGGTTCACAGCATGGCGGTGCAGTATGGTATGATATGCAGCAATGGTTTGATGAGAAGCAGTGACGAAAGAGGAAGATGTGGGAGAACAAAAGATGGAAATGCTGGATATTGTGGATGAGCAGGGAAATCCCACCGGCCGGGCGGTGGAACGGACGAAGGCTCATCAGGAAGGGATTTTGCACAGGACAGCTCATGTGTGGATATTGAGAGACAGGGGAAGGGGAACAGAGGTCCTTCTTCAAAAACGAAGCTCGGGGAAGGACTCTCATCCGGGGTGTTATGATATCTCAAGTGCAGGGCATATTCCTGCTGGAGATGACTATCTTCCTTCTGCTGTGCGTGAATTAAAGGAAGAATTAGGGGTGGATGTCAGGGCGGAGGAACTGCATTACTGCGGGCTGAGAAGAATCCACTGGGAGGATGTGTTTTACGGCCGGGAGTTTGTGGATGATCAGGTGAGCAAGGTCTATTGTCTGTGGAAAAACGTGGACGAAGGCAGCCTGAGACTTCAGGAATCAGAGGTGGAGGAAGTGTGCTGGATGGGGCTGGCACAGTGTAAGGATGGGGTGAAAAGGAATAGATTTCCTAACTGTATCGCCCTTGAGGAACTGGAAATGCTGCCGGAAAGCCGGGAGGAGGGAGCATATGAAAATACGGATGTATAATGTGGGGTTCGGTGATTGTTTCTGCCTCCGTGACAGGAATAAAAGCTTGATGGTTGACTTCGGCACCAGCAACAGCCGGATTGACGGGAGAACACGCAGGGAGGTTTTTGATGTGATCATTTCCGATCTGACTACAATAGCCCGTAAGAATCTCCTTCTTACACACTTTCATCTAGACCATTTATCCGGGCTTCTTTATATGATGAAGCACCGCAGCAGTTCTTATGATTTCGGTAAAATTTATCTTCCGGATGTGTTTTCAGAACCTGGGATGAGCCATACTCTGGCCCTGCTTCTTTTGGCTGATCTGGTGAAGAACTCTTATCTTCCAAGCAGGCAGGTAAGCCTTTTTGCTCTGGTGGAGGCTTTGTGCAAAAAGCCTCAGAAGGTGGAGCTGTTATACAGAGGAAAAGAGTTTGAAGGCAAATATGAGGCTCTGTGGCCGGACAGAGATATTATCAGAGAAGAAACGGAGAAAATCTTCTCTGAAATAGAGAAGAGCCACGGGAAAATCATGGGAAATATTGTGGGATTTGCTGAAAAACTACGGCAGATCGTGTGTTCCATGACCGAAAATACCAGGGCAAAAGGTGATGCCCCTGCCGAAGCACAAGGGCATGAGGAAGGAGAAAATCAGGCAAATGGAAAAGTGAAGCCTGCGGTCAATGTGCTGGACCGTGAATTCAGAGAGCTTCGTGCCGTACCGGAATTCTGCCGGCTGGTCCAGTATCTGGAGGCAGAGAATACAAATCTCAGACAGTTTAAAAACAAGATAAGTGTGGTGTTTCAAAATGCCCGGGACGGGGAATTAAATCTGCTTTTTACAGGAGATGTCCCAACCGGTTATCTTCAGATGATCGCGGAAAATTATGATGGTAAAGTACCTCTTCATGAGCATTATTGGTGTGTGAAAGTGCCCCATCACGGAACAGAAGCCCATTATTTTGACTTCAGCAGTTATTCACCTGAGAATATGCTTATTTCCAACGGCGTATACTATGCTAACGGAAAAAAACAGTGCAAGGCTTACAGGATTTCTCCAAGATATGCAGGACTTTTTTACATTAATGATGCCCATATGTATTGTTCCAATTGTGATTGCTGCGATGGTTACCGCAATGGATGTACATGTAAAGAAAGTGATGTGATCGCGCCGATGTACTATAAGGATATATAGAACGAAACGGCGCTGGCTTGTGCCCGGAAAGGGCAGTTAGGGGGCTATATGAGAAAAAATGATTTTATTCTGCTTTCCCTGGAAGAGAAACAGATGATACCTTTGGACCGTATTGACGGATTTGATGTGCGGCCCGGATTCTATGAGATTAACGGTGCTACAGCCCTTGCAAACGGCGTTAATTTTACCATCCATTCACAGAATGCAGTGTCCTGTGAATTGCTGCTTTATAAAAGAGGGGCGCCGAAGCCTTATGCAGTGCTGCCCTTTCCTGACAGATACAGGATCGGGAAGGTTTATTCCATGATCGTTTTCGGGCTGAAGATCACAGAGTTTGAGTATGCCTACAGGGTGGATGGGCCATATGCTCCGGAGAAAGGGCTTCTGTTTGACAAGTCAAAGCCGCTTCTTGACCCCTATGCCAGAGCTGTCACCGGCCAGAGTGAGTGGGGGAGCAACCCTAATAAGATAAACGGTTACCGGGCAAGGGTGGTTGTGGATGATTTCGACTGGGGCAGTTCTGCCCAGCCCAGGCACCATATGAGGGATCTGATCATTTATGAAACCCATGTGCGCGGGTTTACAAAACATCCGTCGTCCAAAGTGAAATATCCCGGAACCTTTCAGGGTTTAAAGGAGAAAATCCCTTATCTTAAGGCAATGGGTATTACGGCAGTTGAGCTGATGCCCGTATTCGAGTTTGACGAAACCATGGGGAAACGTGAAGTGGGCGGGAAGACTCTTCTGGATTATTGGGGATATAATACAGTGGGATTTTTTGCCCCCAATACAAGCTATGCCGCAGGAACGGAGTATAACCGTGAGGGGGATGAATTGAAGTCCCTGGTAAAGGAACTGCATGAAAACGGGATAGAGGTGATTCTTGATGTTGTGTTTAACCACACAGCAGAAGGGAATGAGCAGGGACCGTTTTTTTCATTTAAGGGCTTTGACAACAATATCTATTATATGCTGACACCAGACGGAAAATATTATAATTTCAGCGGCTGCGGGAATACCATTAATGGAAATCATCCGGTAGTGCAGCAGATGATCCTGGAATGCCTGAGATATTGGATCGTAAACTACCGGGTGGATGGCTTCCGTTTTGACCTTGCCAGTATTCTGGGGAGGAATGAGGATGGTTCTCCTATGAATCAGCCGCCTCTTCTGAGAAATCTGGCAGCGGACCCTATACTTGGAGATGCAAAGCTTATAGCCGAGGCCTGGGATGCGGGCGGGCTTTACCAGGTAGGCAGCTTTCCTGCGTGGAACCGCTGGGCTGAGTGGAATGGGAAATACAGGGATGACCTGCGCAGTTTCCTGAAAGGGGATTATTGGCTTGCGCCTGCTGCGGCTAAGCGAATCTGCGGCTCCCCGGATTTATATACAGGACAGTACAGGGGATACAATTCTTCTGTGAATTTCCTGACCTGCCATGACGGTTTTTCTTTATATGATCTGTATTCTTATAATGAGAAGCATAACTGGGATAATGGATGGGATAATACGGACGGCAGCAATGACAACCGCAGCTGGAACTGCGGGGCAGAGGGTGAGACGGAAGATGATGAAGTTCTCAGGCTTCGCATGAGACTAATCAAAAATGCCTGTACAGTTCTTATGTGCAGCCGGGGAACTCCCATGTTTCTGGCCGGGGACGAATTTGGAGACACCAGGTTCGGCAACAATAATCCTTATTGTCAGGACAATGAGATATCCTGGCTGGACTGGACCAGATTAGAAAAAAATAAAGACATATATGAATTTTTTCGGTATATGATCCAGTTCCGCAAGGATCATCCTGCCATAAGAGGAGATATGCTTCCGTCGGCAGTAGGATTTCCTTTTATCAGTGTCCACACGGAACAGCCATGGCAGGGAGAGATCACTGAAGGGAGCCAGTACCTTGGGGTGATGTTTGCCGGGCATGATCCTGACAGAGATATAGATGACATTGTGTATCTGGCTCTGAATGTCCATTGGGAAGAAAGAGAAATCACTCTTCCCTTCCTTCCGGAAGGGTACCGTTGGCAGCTTTATGTGAACACTTATTGGGAACAGTCCTTTGACTGCACCTACTGCGAGAAAAGAGAACCTGTCTATGTAAGCGGCACATGTTGGATGAAGGCCAGGACAGCGGCAGTGTTTGTGGTGCAGTACAGCAGTATATAAAAAACGGCTCCCGGTAAAAACAGATACCGGGAGCCGTGAGTACGTCAGCTTATCATATCTTCCAGCTCTTCAGGGTCCTGAGGAGCTACTTTTTTGTCTAATACATTTCCGTCTTTAATATAAAGGACTGTGGGGATACTCATAATGCCGTACTGTTTTGCAAGCTCAGGCTCTTCGTCAATGTTAACTTTGCCGATACGTACACCATCGGCATCCTGTGCGAATTCTTCAAGGATCGGATTGAGTACGCGGCAGTGACTGCACCATGGTGCCCAGAAATCTACTAAAACTGGTTCCTGTGAATTAAGGACTTCCTGCTGGAAATTGTCTGTTCTAAAATTTTCTATCATAAGAATCTCTCCTTTTGCTTTTCTTTAGTATGTCCAAAGCTTAACAGAAATTATCCATCAGTTCTGTGATTAAGTTACACAAAAATAGTCAAGATTACAAATAGTTCACTGCAAGAATAGATACACCAAGGATCGTCAGCACCACACCTGTAGCACGGTTGAGAACAAGAGGGCTTGTTTTATTGGCAAATTTTGCTGCGATCCTTGCCCAGAGGAGAGTGGACAGTACGCAGAAAATCATACACCACCAGTCAGGTGCACCCCCGATTGCAAAGTGGCTTACAGCACCTGTAAATGCGGTGAAGGCCATAATAAAAACACTTGTGCCTACAGCAGTTTTCAGCTCATAGCCCAGAACACTGGTAAGCATCAGGAGCATCATCATACCTCCCCCTGCACCCACGAAACCACAGATAAATCCTATGACGATACCGCAGAGGACTGACTGGACAAAGCGTTTCTTTGGGGACACATTTTCCATTGCCTCCTTGGTAGTCATGACCGGCCGTACAATGAATTTAATCCCCAGCAATAAGGTCATAAACATGGAAAAACCGCCCATAGCATGGCCGGGGACAAGGCTTGACACCCAGCTTCCGAAAAGGGTGAAGCAGAGAACCGTTACCATCATGACAAGGCCGTTTCTAATATCCAGATTTTTATGTTTTCCATAGGTATAAGCGCTGACTGCACTTGCCAGAACATCGCTTGCCAGGGCGATGCCCACAGCCTGATAAGCCGGAATATGAAGAAAAGTGATGAGCATGGGGCTGATGACCGCAGCGGCACTCATGCCTGCAAAGCCGGTTCCCAGGCCAGCCCCTATTCCGGCGATAAAACAGATTAAAAATTCGTACAGCATATGCTAAACCTCCTTAAGCGAGTTTTGGATATTTGTGCTGATTTTTGCTGATATTTTCTCAAGAGCGGCAATCTCCTGGGGGGAGAATCCGGCAAATATTTTCTCAAACACCTGGTTCTGGGCTTTCTGTCCGGCAGCAACAATACTTTCTGAGGCGGGAAGAAGTTTCAGATGTACTGTCTTACGGTTTCCTGAACGAAAGGCCCGTTCAAGATAGCCTTTTTCTTCCAGGGTCTTAAGGGATGAGGACACATGGGATTTTGTAAAGCGTTTCTGCTCAATGATATCAGTGGCAGTGTCATAATCCGGGTTGTTGGCAAGAAACAGCATAATATCTAACTCCATGCGGGTGATATGATAAAGTCCGCAGAGAGGATTCATGGTATGGTCGTATATTTTTTTTGTCAGTGTGGAATTGCTTCTGAACTGGGCCAGCATCAAAAGATTAAACATATCATTTACACCTCCTATTGGTTCTATTTAGAACGAAATAATTGTAACACAAAGGAAAGATTTGTCAACCGGTAAGGGGAAAGTTCTGGGATTTTTCGTTACATGCATTAACAACCCCTTTGTGGTATGACGAGAGATATGATATACTTTATGGGAAGATTTAGTCTGCTGGAGCAAGGGGAATGGATTGCGGGCAGCAGTTTTGGTGAACATACAGCATATATGGAAAGGGGCAGAGAGCTATGAAGCGTTTATTAGTAGTTGTGGACATGCAGAAGGATTTTATAGATGGGAGTCTGGGAACGAAGGAGGCACAGGAGATCGTATCAAATGTAACGGCAAAGATACAGGAATATAAGCAGTCAGGAGATACGGTGGTATTTACCTATGATACCCATCATGAGGATTATCTCAATACCCAGGAAGGGAGAAAGCTTCCGGTTGTACATTGTGTGAAAGGTACTCCGGGATGGGAGCTTTGTGATGCGCTTCAGGAATTTGAAGGAAAGAAGTTTGAAAAAGATACGTTCGGAAGCCGGGAACTGGCACTGTGGGCGGCGGAAGAGAAATTTGACAGCATAGAACTTATTGGACTGTGTACTGATATCTGTGTGATTTCCAATGCCATGATGCTGAAGGCCTTTCTGCCGGAGGCAGAGGTTTCCGTGGACGCAGCCTGCTGTGCAGGAGTGACACCCCAGAGCCACAGGAATGCGTTGGAGGCCATGAAGGTTTGTCAGATCACAGTGCAGGAGTCATAGAGTGACGGCAGGATTTCGGGGGACCATCCAGGTGTGTGACGGCAGAATAGTTTGATAAGCAGAGAACATTAGTGATAAGGGAGCAGCAGATATGGAGATTCAGGCAGTACATCACATAGCAATGATAGTCTCAGATTATGAGAAATCCAGGGAATTTTATGTGGATAAATTAGGCTTTGAAATTTTGAGGGAAAATTACCGGGAGGACAGGAAGGATTATAAGCTGGATTTAATATTAAACGGTGTGGAGCTGGAGATATTTGCACCTGCCCAAAAGGATGAAGAGTATGCGCTGCACCCCAAACGTCCCAGCTTTCCGGAGGCTTACGGACTTCGTCATCTGGCCTTTCGCGTGGCGGATGCGGAAAAGGCAGCCAGAGAACTGAATGAAAAAGGCATCGCCACTGAACCGGTACGTGTGGATGAATTTTCCGGCGGGAAATTCACTTTTTTCCAGGATCCGGACGGGCTGCCTCTGGAATTGCATGAGTGAAACATGGCAGCCTTTTGAGACAATAAAGAAATAATTTGAGAAGGACGTGATATATTTTGGGACATATGGCAACCAAGGACGCTTATAAAAAGCTTGAGAAGAGGATAAACTGGTTCACCCAGGGAACACCACCGTCAGAGACTTTATACAAAATCCTGGAGGTTTTATTCACGGAAAAAGAGGCAAAATGGATGTCGCTTCTTCCTGTGAGACCCTTCACACTGAAAAAGGCGGCTAGAATCTGGCATACAAGTGAAGCCCATGCCGAGGCCGTTCTGGATCACCTCTGTGAAAAGGCTTTGCTGGTGGATTCCAGCTACCAGGGTGTACGCAGATTTGTTATCCCGCCTCCGATGGCAGGCTTTTTTGAGTTCGCCCTTATGCGTACCAGGGGTGATATTGACCAGAAATATTTGAGCGAGCTTTATTATCAATATATGAATGTAGAAGAAGATTTTGTGAAAGATCTCTTTTATGCCACGGAGACAAAGCTTGGGCGTGTATATGTCCAGGAGCCTGTGCTCACTAACGAGAATACTCTCCATATTATGGATTACGAGCGGGCCAGCCATATTGTGGAGGAGGCAGAGTATATAGGACTTGGAACATGCTACTGCCGCCATAAAGCCCTTCACGCAGGACATCCCTGTGAGATAGATGCCCCTCTTGACGTGTGTCTTACTTTTGGAAACGTGGCCCGTTCTCTGGCAGAACACGGACAGCATGCAAGACTGATTGACAAGGCGGAGGCAATGGATGCTCTGGAGCGCTCATATGAGCACAATCTTGTTCAGATCGGTGAAAATGTAAGAGAATTTCCTGCCTTTATCTGTAATTGCTGCGGCTGCTGCTGTGAAGCATTGCAGGCCGCAAGGAGGTTCAGCCCTATGCAGCCTGTGGCAACCACCAACTATATTCCGGAAATTTCTATGGAAAAATGTATTTCCTGCGGAAAATGTGTTAAGGTTTGTCCGATTCTTGCCTTTTCCATGGAGGAAGGAAAGCCGGTGGTGGACAGAGAAATCTGCCTTGGCTGCGGGGTATGTGCAAGAAATTGTCCGGGTAAGGCCATTGAGCTGAAGCGGCGTCCCGTCCAGGTGATCACGCCTGTAAACAGTACACATAGGTTTGTTCTGCAGGCCATAGAGAAGGGAACTCTCCAGAATCTTATTTTTGACAATCAGGCATTTGCAAATCACAGGGCTATGGCAGCAGTGTTTCAGGTTATCCTGAATCTGCCGCCGCTGAAGCAGGCTTTGGCAAGCAAACAGTTTAAGTCGGTCTACCTGGACAGACTATTGGCTGTGCATAAGAAAAAATAGACAAAAGATTACAGGACAGAGGATAGACATCGCGGAATCCTCGTGAGTGGATATTAATGAAAGCAGTTCTTTGAAGACTAAAATTCAAGGGGCTGCTTTTGTTGTATTATGGGATATTATGCGCAATCTATAGGTGTGCATGGAAACGATTGTGGTTACTTTTCACTGGTACATCGCGAAGCGTGTTGCTGGTCACGGAGTAAACAGTAACCGATTGTGAGGGGGTTTTTTGGTTTTTTGCTGGCATAGTTGGGTATAAAATAATATAATAATCTAATATGGAAAAAAATGGAATTAAATGTGTGGGGAAAGCTTAGTTTCTGAAGTGAGAGTACAGTGCTTTTGTCCATACCCTTTTGATGCTTTCAGTGAGAAAGACAAAATAAGATGAAAGAAGGAATTGGTTATGTAAAAACAACCAAAAAATAGTAATATTTCTCGTAAACTTCAGACAATTGATTAAGAATAAAGAATATAGTATAATACAAATATAGAGAACATGGTTCTGAAATACAGAACACATGCGAGAGGTTATTATGGAAAATATGGATGTCAAAAACAAAAGCTTACATAAAGCTCTGCTGATTCTAAATTGTTTTACAGACAAGCAGGAACTGGGAGTGACAGAAATCAGTGAACAGTTGGGTTTATATAAGAGTAATGTTTTCAATATCCTGGATACTTTTAAAAAGATGGAGTATGTGGAGCAGAATGAAGATACTGGAAAATACCGTCTGGGAATCGGAGTATTGCGCTTAAGCAGAGCTCTTGGAGACAGTTTTTCTATCACAAAGATTGCACTTCCTTATATGCAGGAAATTGCCAATGAGACAAATGAGAGGGTATATCTGGGGATTCCCAGGGAGGATGAGGTGCTTTATCTGGATGCAACCTATCCTTCCAATGACATTCGTCTCATGCGTTCACTTCTTGGTGAGACAGCTAAGATGTATTGTACAGGTATCGGTAAGGCAATGATGGCATTTCTTCCGGAGCGGCTTGTGGAGGAGTATCTGCAAAAGCCCTTAGAAAAATTTACGGAAATGACAATTACAGATCCTGAGAAACTGAAAAAGGAATTGGCAGTTACAAGAGCAAGAGGGTATGCGGTTGACAATATGGAGCATGAATTTGGGGTGAAATGTATTGGAGTGCCCATATTTGACAGGGCCGGAAATATTTATGCAGCTATGAGTATCAGCGGTCCGTCACTACGTTTTTCCAATGAAAGAATGGAGCAGCTCTATGATCTGGCAAAGGGGTATATCAGGATCATAGAGGACAGGATCGTATAGAGCAAAAATTGGGTCTGTTTCAGCAGGGCCGTGATCATCATATATGAATTATTAAACTTGGATTCGTCCAGGTTTTAATAATATCAATATAGTAGAACGATGTTCTATATTATGAAACAGTAAGGAGGGAAGAAATTAAAGGGTGCAGTAAAAACTAAAATAATCATGCAAGAAAAAGGAGGATTTAAGGTGAAAAAAAGAATTTGGAGAAAGGTATTAGCAACAGGAACCGCAGCAGCTATGACGGTATCAACATTGGGGTATTGTACCGTTTCAGCCGCAGACAGTACAGAAATCAGCTTATTGAGCCACAGATATGCGGCATTGGAATATTATGCCCAGGCAATGGTAGACAATGCACCGGAAAATGTCACACTGGACACAGAGCTCACCACTTATTCGGATTGGCAGGAGAAAATGACGATCAATCTCTCTTCTCAGTCAAGCGCATATGATATTACTTATATCTATCCGCCGGATCTTGCCACATTTGCAGCGAATGGCTGGCTTATGCCTCTGGATGATTATATTGAAAAATATGATGACGTATATGATTTCAGCGATATTCCTGATTATCTGTGGGATGCCTATACATATGACGGACATATTTATGGAATCCCAAGCCACCAGTGGGCGGCAATCCTTTTTGCCCGTACTGATTTAATAGAAGAAGCGGGACTGGAAGTGCCAAAGACACTTGATGAGCTGATAAAGGTTTCAGAGGCCTTGACGAAGGACGGAAGATACGGACTTACCTTATCTCTAAAAGCGTCAGATATGCTGGCTATAACATTCCAGTGTTTCCTGTCAGCCTGCGGCGGCTGGTGGTTTGACGATGACATGAAGCCTGCCTTTAACAGTGAGGAAGCCATGATGGCCATTGACTATATACAGAAGCTTCTTCCTTATCTGCCTGAAGGTTCAACGGCATATGGCTCAGATGAAGTCACATTGGCAATGACCCAGGATCTTGCAGATATGGGCCTGATCCAGACAACACGTTCTTCAACTATGGATGATGAGTCACAGTCTAAGGTGGTAGGCAAGGTAGATTTTTATAATTCTCCGTCCCTGGAAGAAGGGGGAGATGCAGCTGCCTTGTTTGCAACCGCAGGGTATTCTATTTCCGCCTATACGGAGAACGACCCTGAGCTTGTATTCCAGACCATGTGTAATGCATTGACGAAAGACGCTATGGAAGGCGGTGCGGCTTCAGGTATGCCTGTTCGTGAGTCCATCCTGACGGAAGAACTTTTAAATGAGCGGCCGGATTATGCGGCGGCTTGGGAAGCCATTCAGGCAGGTGCAAAGATGCGCCCGGCAATTCCGGAATTTACTGAGATCATGGAAATCTCCATGACAGCGCTGGCAGATGTGCTCACAAACGGTACAGATGCACAGAAGGCAATGGATAAAGCAGCACAGGAGTGTGAAAAAGTGTTGGAGGAAGCCGGATATTATGAATAATATTGTGGCTTAAGTCGGCGAAAGAGCCGGTATGACTGGTGAAGGGCTGCCATAATTATTTCCATGTATTGTGGAACAGCCCTTTGCTGAAAGGAAAGGAACCTGCTATGAAGAACCAGAATAAATATTTACTTTTCTCGCTGCCAAGTTTTATTTTGATATTTTCAATCATGCTTTTTCCTGTGGGTTATGGAATATATTATAGTTTTACTAATTACAAACTGGGAAAGACTGCAAGCTTTGTGGGGCTTGAGAATTATATAGATGTACTTAAGGATACAGAGTTTATTAATGCTTTGGTATTCAGCCTTTTGTTTACTGTGATCGTGGTATTGTGCCAGTTTGTATTTGGCCTGGTGATCGCGCTCCTGCTGGATAACATCCATCATTGTAAAAAGCCTCTCAGTATTATGATATATCTGCCGTATTTTATTACTGCTTCTGCGATGGGCGTTATTTTCCGATGGATTTTTATGTCCAACTGGGGGATTGCGGATCAGCTTTTGGGATACTTAGGCATTCAGGCACCAGGCTGGTTTGATTCACCGTTTTGGGCCAGGTTTGTGGTAATACTAGGTGAAGTTTTTCAGAACACACCATTTGCAGCTATCATTCTTTATGCAGGACTTCAGTCTATGCCCATGGACCAGATTGAAGCGGCCCGCATAGACGGCGCGAGTAACTGGCAATTGTTCAGAAGAGTAAAGCTGCCTAATCTGCGGCAGCTCATTATCATTATTTTTATGATGCGCACCATGGATGCGTTCAGGCTTTTTGACCGCATCAATGTGACCACAGGGGGCGGACCAGGTACATCAACGGAAACACTTGCCATATATAACTATACAACAACCTTTACAAAGCTGCGTGTGGGCAGGGGGTGTGCCATAGGGGTAGTTACGCTGGTCATTCTCGCGGTTTTGATTCAGATCATTATGAGAATTATGCGTTCAACGGAGGTGGATTGATGAAAAGGAAACGGACTTTGACAGTAACCTTCAGCTATCTTGCCCTGCTGCTCATAGCGGTCGTATCAGTTTTTCCTCTGGTATATACTTTCATGATCGCTACAAAACAGCCGGTAGAGGCCTTTTCCACTACCTTCCAATGGATTTTCAAACCAACCTTTGAAAATTTCCATACGCTTTGGATAGAAAGAGGATTTACTGCATATTTAAAGAATACTCTTATCGTCACGGTGAGCTGTGTACTGATATCTGTTCCCACAGCCACCCTTGGCGCTTATGGATTAATACGTAACGGAAGTAATTTTGCTACAGGCCTTCTTAATTCCACACTGATGTTAAGAATGTTTCCTCAGATGCTTCTTGCCATTCCATATTATATGATAGCCACAAAACTTGGACTGGCAGATACAAAGCTTATTTTGATCGTCATTGTGGTAGCGTCTAACCAGCCCTTTGCCTTATGGCTTATGCGGGGATTTCTTGTGACAATTCCGAAGGAGCTGGATGAGGCGGCCAGAATTGACGGATGTAATATGGTCCAAACTGTTACAAAAGTGATTTTACCTGTAGCCAAGCCGGGGATTGCAACAGCATCTATTTTTACATTCCTGCTATCTTATAACGAGTATTTGTTTGCCTTGATCCTGACTCAGAAAAAGGCTATGACACTGCCTGTGGCTATCGGACAGTACGGAGCAGAGGATTTATCTTACTGGACATTGTCAGCAGCAGGTGTGGTCAGTATTGTGATACCAATCTGTCTTATTATGATATTCCTGCAGAAATATCTGGTAAAAGGTATGGTTGCCGGGGCAGTCAAAGGTTGAGAAATGGAGGATAATGTTATGAAGGAAAATAAAGAAGCAACGATGCAGGTATATGACCTGAAATGTGAGTATGGAAGAAATCCGTTGGGCATCGACACGAGAAACCCACGGTTTTCGTGGAAGATAAAGGCTTTGAAAAGAGGAGCGGCACAGTCTGCTTATCAAATAAAGGTATATAACAAAATTAACAAATGTATGTGGGATTCGGGGAAAATCACTGACAACAATACAGTTAATGCTTTATATGACGGAGATAACCTGCAGTCAAGAGAAGAATACAGCTGGGAGTTAACAGTATGGGATGGCCTTGGGAAAGAGGTGCCTGTGGAGAGAGGAACCTTTGAAACGGCCTTTCTTCATGCTGAAGAATGGAAGGCGGTGTGGATAAGAGGAGAAAATCTGTTCAGACGGGAATTCTCTGTGGAAAAAGAAGTGGAAAAGGCTAGGGTATACATCTGTGGTCTTGGTTATTATGAATTGTATATAAACGGAGAAAAGGTGGGGGATCATGTACTGGACCCAGCATGGACAGACTATGACCAAAAGGCTTGCTATGTAACCTATGATATTACGGAGTCATTGAAAAAAGGCGGAAATGCAGTGGGAGTCATGCTTGGAAACGGCAGATATTCACCGTATGAAACTACTATAGCCAAAAATTGGCATCCATTGAAAAAGTACGGAGATTCGCCGGTGCTTATTTATCAACAGCATATTACTTATAAAGACGGCACGGAAGAATTGCTGGTATCAGATACATCCTGGAAAACATCAGAGGGTCCCATTGTGTTTGACGACATATATGACGGTGAGAGATATGATGCACGGATGGAGCAAGAGGGCTGGAATAAGGCAGGTTTTGACGAGACAGAGTGGGCGGATTCATCTTTAGTCACAGAGAAAATGGGCACACTTGTTTCCCAAGGGACAATGCCCGCGATCAAGGTTATTAAACATCGTTCACCAGTGGAGATGACACAGCCTGAACCGGACGTCTATCTGTATGATTTCGGACAGAATTTTTCCGGCTGGGTGCATCTCACTGTATCCGGAAAGCCGGGAGATACAGTGAGGATCCATTATGCGGAATTAAAGGATGAAGAAACAGGAATGCTTTGTCCGAATACGAACAGGAATGCAGAGGCACTGGATACTTATACCTGTAAGGGGGAGAGTACAGAGGTTTATGAGCCGCATTTTACATATCATGGTTTCCGGTATATTGAACTTCGGGGATATCCGGGGACACCTTCCATCGATTCTGTGGAAGCCCGTGTCGTCCATTCATCAGTGGAACGGATCGGAAGTTTCTCCTGCGGCAATGAATTGATCAATAAAATCCATTCAAATTTTATCTGGACACAAGTAAGTAATCTGCACAGTGTACCCACAGACTGCTGTCAGAGGGACGAGCGCATGGGCTGGGTAGGAGATGCGCAGCTTTCCGCTGAGGCTGCTGTCTACAATTTTGATATGGCGTCCTTCTACAGCAAATTTGAGGGTGATATAAGGGATTCCCAGTTGGAAAACGGCAGTGTGGCAGGTGTGTCCCCGGCGTATTGGAGCTGTTATCCCGCAGACCCCACCTATGCAACCGCCTGTGTGGAATTTCCATGGATAGTGAGCCGTTATTATGATGATAAGCGGATTCTTGAAGAGAGCCTGGAGGCAATGGCTAAATGGGTTGACTATCTTGGAACACAGGAGGATGAAGACGGAATCGTGTCTTTCGGATTATTCGGAGACTGGTGTCCTCCTATGCATGCAAATCCGGTAGATACACCCTTTGAAATTACCTCCACTTGGTATTACTGTCATGATGCACTTGTTGTTTCCAGAATGGCTGAACAGATCGGAAAACAGGACATGGCTTCGAAATATTATGAAATATTTAAGAAAACGGCTGCAGCCTTTAATAAGCGTTTTCTTAAGGGAGACAGATATTCAGCGTCCAGATTTTCCGATGAAGAACTGGAAGAGAAGATTAAATCCTGGCTTAATGTACTCCCTCCGGAAGAACAGCCGGCGGTGAAGAAGCGTTATGCCACTCTGTATTCTTCCAGCAGCCAGACTGCCAATCTGCTCCCGCTTTATCTTGGGATTACACCTGAGAATAATATTGAGGAAGTTCTCGCTACTTTAGTTCAGGATTTGGAGGTTACCAGGGCATGGCATATTAACACTGGTGTTGTGGGGCTGAAGTTTATTTTCGATGTGCTTATCGCCTACGGATATGAAGATTTAGCTTATCATCTTATCACACAGATTACGTTTCCGTCCTTTGGTTATCAGATCCTTAAAGAAAACGCAACCACACTTTGGGAACGGTGGGAGTTTTTAAGCAATGATAAATGTTTTAATTCTCACAGCCATCCATTTGCAGGAAGTGTTGATGTGTATTTTTATAAAATACTGGCCGGAATTGGGATTGACGAACAGGCATTGGGATACAGGAACATTATTTTAAAGCCTGTACTTTCCGGAAATCTGCCCTATGCCTCAGCGTCAGTAGATTCTGTGCGGGGAAAAGTGGTTTCTAACTGGAAGAGAGATCAGGAAAAACTGGAATATCACATTGAGGTGCCAGGAAATACAACAGCCACCGTGTATATCCCTAAGAATCACTGGGATAAAGTAAATGTGGAGGAGGATGGAATACTATGCTTCCCTGAAGTTTCCGGAATGAGCAGTGAGGGTTTATGCTTTCTGAGAGAAGAAGAGAAGTATGTAGTTTTTGCGGCACAGGCCGGAAGTTATGATTTCACAATAACAAAACAAGAAGGAGGAGAGTGAAATGTTACTGGAGGGAAAAACAGCGATCGTTACTGGTGCAAACCGGGGACTGGGAAAGGCTGTAAGCAGAAAGCTGGCCCAGGAGGGCGCAAAAGTAATTATGGCAGGCCGGAAAAAAGATGATCTTGATAAAGCGGCAGCGGAACTTCGTGGGGAGGGACTGTCTGCAGAGCCGTTTGTGGCAGATGTGACAAAAGAAAGTGATGTTTCAGCTCTTGCCGGATATGCGGCAGAAAAATATGGGAAAATAGACATTCTTGTAAATAATGCAGGAATTTCAAAGGAGATAAAACTGGCAGAAATATCAATGGAAACCTGGGATGAGATCATTGAAGTAAATTTAAGGTCCGTGGTCCTTATGACAAAAGCTGTCCTGCCTTATATGACAGAGAAAAAATCCGGTAACATAGTGAATATCGGATCAGGGGCGGCTCTCAGGGGATTACCGGGAAGCTGTGCATACTCTGCTTCCAAGGCAGCAGTGGTATGTCTCACACAGGCTTTAGGAGATGAAGTACGGGAACACAATATCAGATGTAATGTTGTATGTCCCGGTCCTGTTGACACAGAATTGTTTCAGAAGTCAGAGAGAAGAGAATTCATCCTGGCAGCCGGAGGAGATGTTTTTGAGCCGGAGACTGTTGCAAATGGCGTGCTGTATCTTGCCTCGGACATGTCTAAGGGTGTGAGCAGCCAGGTGTTAACGATCCGTGGTTTTAATCGTTGGTAAAGGGAGGCATAGTATGAGACAGGAAAAAAGATTGCACGGGGTCATTCCCGCTATTGTAACACCCATTACAAAAACCGGAAAGCTGGACATCAAACTTTTGGAAAAGCAGACAGAATATTTAGTAAATGCAGGTGTCCATGGCTTGTTTCTCTGCGGCGGTACAGGAGAGGGAGCCTACTTGAAAACGGAAGAAAAAACAGAGATATTCCGTACTGTCAAATCAATTGCAGGAGACAAAATTTTCCTCTGTCTGGCTTTGATACAGTCTAATACCAGAGCTGTAACAGAAGAAATGGAGAAAATGCAGGATTTGAAACCGGATTATATAGTGGCTACAGCACCTTATTATCACGCAGCGAGCCAAGAGGATATCTATGAGCATTACAGAATAATTGCCGCCCTTGCACCGACACCTGTTATTATTTATAACATTCCTTCTGCCACACATAATCCTATTGAATTGGATACAGTTTACCGGCTTCAGGAGCTTGATAACATTGCGGGGATCAAGGACTCTTCCGGAAATTTCATGCAGTTTTCCAGGGGGCTGTTTGCCCCTGGAAAGAAAGAGTTTGCGTGGATCCAGGGTGAAGATTATCTTTGTGCACCTACGCTGCTCGCAGGGGGTGACGGTATGGTGTCCGGGCTTTCCAATGCCAAGGTGGAACCATATGTGGAAATGTACCGGGCCTGTGAGTGTGAGGATTGGGAGACAGTAAAAAAATGTCAGGCCAAAATCAACCAGCTTTACAAGATCATCGGTTCCTGCGGAAACGGAAATGCAGCAATCAAAGCAGTGACAGAGATTGAAGGAAGAGGCAGCAGATGGATGCAGGAGAGAAGCATGTCACTTAGTGATGTTCAGGTTAAAGAAATTTCAAAAATACTGGAAGATTACGAAAAAATCGGGGAATAGGATTCCAATAAAAAACAAAAATAAATCAGGTAGATAAAAAAGCAAGGTGCCGGTATATTTACAGCCCTTGCTTTTTTTATGTTTATTCCCTGACTGGTATTGTACTATGAGAATTTTGCCGGTAACTTTGCTTTTACTTTGGGGTTGGAAAATAAGCGGAGTAAGATTATAATAGTTTTTAAGAGCAATTTACAATTAGGATATGGCTGGGAAATAACGGAGGAATGGACAGTGGGGATTGATTTTGCGCAGGCAAAGAGAGCTTTTGAGGAATATCTCGATGAATATGACCGGGAGGATGATAAAATAAGGCTGAAGATTGTGCACACTTATTGTGTGGCAGACTGTGCCCGTAAAATTGCCCGGGGGATGAATTTATCCCCTGAGGATACAGAGCTGGCTGAGGTGATCGGGCTGCTTCATGATATCGGCAGATTTGAGCAGGTGAGACAGTTTGACAGCTTTATGCCGGACACTATGGACCATGCTGCCTATGGCGCACAGCTTTTGTTCGGGGAGAAGAAAATGATCCGCAGGTTTCTTGCTGAAGAAGGCTATGATGAGATCATCTGTAAGTCTATTGAGAAGCATAGTGACTTCAGGCTGGAAGGGATACAGGATGAGAGAACGCTTCTTCATGCAAGATTGATCCGGGATGCAGACAAGCTTGACAACTGCAGAGTTAAGCTTGAAGCGTCTATGGAAACTCTCCTTGGAGTGGATGAAATCCAGGCGGGGAAAGGGGAGATTTCCCCTAAGGTTTGGAAGGCATGTGCGGAACATAAGCCAGTTTTATCGTCAGACAGAAAGTCCTTTCCTGACCATTGGGTGTCTTATGTGGCACAGATATTTGACGTGAATTTTGCTGTAACTTTTTCCATTATCAAAGAAAAAAATTATATTCAGAGAATTGTGGACAGACTTCCCTATGAAAGCCATGAAACAGCGGAGAAGATGAAACGCCTGGCAGAAATAGCAGAAGAATATATTGACAATTTTATTGAAAAGAATAAGTTCCAGGAACAGCTTTGATTCTCAGTTTGTAACTGGTTACGGAGTGAACAGTTATCGGTTTTTTTGCACGGCGGTGATGTTAGGAAAGCCCCGGCTTTGGAGAAGAAGACATGGAGAAAGAGATAAAGACAGAACAATTTGATTATTGTATTATACGCAGCAAACGAAGGACTATGAGCCTGGAAATCCGCAAAGACGGCCAGGTGATCGTCCGTGCCCCTCAGGGGATATCAGAAATGAGAATCAAGAAATTTGTGGAACAGAAGACAGACTGGATACTGCATAATCTTGAAAAAGTAAGAGAACGGCAGGAGGTTGGAAAAAATATTCCCCAGTTCAGTGAGGCTAAGAAGAATCTTTACCGCCGTAAGGCCGAGGAGATTTTGCGAAAGAGGACGCTATATTTTGCCAAGATGATGGGGGTTCAGTTTAACAGGATAACCATCAAGGAGCAGAAGACCCGCTGGGGGAGCTGCAGCAGCAGCCATAATCTGAATTTTAACTGGAAATTGGTCCTTGCACCGCCGGAAGTGTTGGATTATGTGGTGGTACATGAGCTTTGTCATATAAAGGAAATGAACCATTCCAATGCGTTTTGGAGTGAGGTGGAGAAGGTGTTACCTGATTACAAAACCAGGAGGACATGGCTTAAGGAGAATGGGTGGATGCTGTCACAAATATAGGCAGAAGAATGGGAGTCCATATGGATATAGGGAAATACAGGATTGAGATTTTCTGCAGTGGGAAAGAGGAAAAGGAGCCTGTCATCTGGCTTCATACCTTTCCGGGGGAAGCGGAAAAAATATGGAATGCTAGTAAGAAGAACTGCACGATTTTGGCTGTGACAGGGATAGATTGGAACAGGGAACTGTCACCCTGGCCTGCAGAAAAAACATTTGCCAAAGGAGAAAATTTTGCCGGCGGAGCTTCAGAATATCTTACTTATTTTACCGAGGAGATATTGCCGGAAGCAGAACAGGAACTCCCGTTTATTGTTTCGGACAGAGGGATTGCCGGATATTCCATGGCCGGATTGTTTGCAGTATTTGCCATGTATAGATGCGATAAGTTTAACAAAATCGGAAGTATTTCAGGTTCTTTATGGTTTGACGGGTGGCTTGACTATGTATTATCCCATAAGCCAAAGACTGAAATATCTATGATCTATATTTCTCTGGGCAGCAGAGAACACCGGGTAAAAGAAGAAAGGATGGCCCGGGTAAAGGAATCTACAGAAGAATTAATACAGTATTGGAAGCAGGAATATAATGTGATTTATGAGATAAATCCCGGAGGTCATTTTTCAGATGTTACAGGGAGAATAGCAAGAGGAATCGACCATCTGTCGGAAGTGGTATGCTGAATTGGGTAAATACTAATGAAGGAAAGAGAGGGAAAATTCATGGAATATGTGATCATAGGAGCCGGTGGTACCGGGGGCACTGTCGGAGCATATATGACGAAAGCCGGTAAGGACGTAACACTGATCGCCAGGGGAAAACATTTGGAGGCGATGAAGGAGCACGGTCTTATCCTGGAACGGTTGTGGGATGATTCCCAGGAAAATATTAAGATAAAAGCAGCCTCTATGGAGGAATATAAGGGCTGTCCTGACGTGATCCTTGTATGTGTCAAGGGCTATTCACTGGAAGAGACCATCCCTTTTATCAAGGATATTGCCGGACCTGAAACCATTGTGGTTCCTATTCTGAATATCTATGGGACAGGTGGGAAAATGCAGGAGAAACTCCCTGGGATTCTGGTGACAGACGGATGTATTTATGTGTCGGCAAATATTAAAAAACCAGGAGTGATCCTTCAGCACGGCGAGATTCTGAGGATTGTTTTCGGCACAAGAAAAGAGGAAGAGTATCGTCCGGTTTTAGAAGAAATAGCACGGGATTTTGAGGGAAGCGGGATTCGTGGGATCCTGTCAAAGAATATACGCAGGGATGCACTGCAGAAATTTTCCTATGTTTCACCTATCGGAGCAGCAGGGCTTTATTTCAATGCTGTGGCAGGAGATTTTCAGAAGGAGGGCCAGCCAAGGGAGATGTTCAAGGCTATGACCAGAGAGATCGTAAGTCTGGCGGAGGCTATGGGCATACACTTCGGGAATGATCTGGTTGAGGTAAATCTCCGTATTCTGGAGACTCTGGTTCCGGAGACCACAACGTCCATGCAGAGAGACGTGATGGCGGGAAAACAGTCAGAGATGGATGGGCTTATTTTTGAAGTGGTGCGTCTGGGAAGACAGTATCACGTGCCTGTGCCGGAATATGAAAAGGTAGCAGAGAAATTTGGATTCGCACTGGATGAGGAAAGCAGGTGATGAGTTGAAGCAGATTGCGGATTTGCATATACACTCCAGATTTTCCAGGGCCACCAGCAAAGAAGGGACTCCTGAACATCTGGATCTGTGGGCCAGAAAAAAAGGCATTTCTATTGTGGGCACAGGTGATTTCACGCATCCTGCCTGGCGGGAAGAATTGAATGAAAAATTAGTCCCTGGGGAAGAGGGCCTCTATGTCCTTAAAGATGACTGCCTACTGGACGGGGTATCCTCCCTGCCCGGGGAGGCGCCGCGGTTCGTGATTTCCGGGGAAATAAGTTCGATTTACAAGAAGAATGGTAAGACACGAAAAGTCCATAATGTGATACTGCTGCCAAGCCTGGAGGATGCCCATAAGCTGTCTGTCAAGCTGGAGGCGATCGGAAATATCCACTCGGACGGCAGGCCTATTCTTGGGCTTGATTCCAGGGATTTGCTGGAGATCATGCTGGAAACCTGTCCCCAAGGTATTTTAATCCCGGCGCATATATGGACACCCCATTTCTCACTGTTCGGGGCATTTTCCGGATTTGATACCATAGAAGAGTGCTTTGAGGATTTGACTCCTTATGTACATGCACTGGAGACAGGGCTGTCTTCGGATCCGCCTATGAACTGGCGGTTGTCTGCCCTTGACCGTTTTCAGCTTATTTCCAATTCTGATGCTCATTCTCCCGCTAAGCTTGGGAGGGAGGCGAATCTTCTGGATACAGACCGTTCCTACCAGGGGCTTTCTGCTGCTATACAGGAAGGAAAGGGACTGGAGGGTACCATAGAATTCTTTCCGGAGGAAGGAAAATATCATTATGACGGACATAGAAAATGCCATATTTGCCTAAGCCCCGCAGAGGCTGAACGATACGGCGGAAAATGTCCTGTGTGCGGTAAAAAACTTACAATCGGTGTGGACCACAGAGTGGTGCAGCTTGCGGACCGGGAGGAAGGCTATGTGAAGGAAGATGGTAAGCTTTACCAGAGTCTTGTTCCCCTTCCTGAGGTGATCGCCGTGTCCACGGGGCACTCCTCTGCCAGCAGAAAGGTACAGGAGCAGTATGAGGAAATGCTGGGAAATTTGGGAGCGGAATTTTCTATATTAAGAGATGTCCCCATAGAAGATATCAAAAAAGAGAGCGGATATCTGGTAGCGGAAGGTATCAGAAGACTGCGTGACGGACAAGTCATCAGACGGCCTGGATTTGACGGAGAGTATGGAACAGTCAAGCTCTTTGAACCATGGGAGATCCAGAATGTTGACGGTCAGATAAGCTTGTTTCAGGGAATCAATGAATGGATGGCGGAGGGCGGAAGCTGTGAGTCACAGGAGCCGGATTCCTGCTCGCAAGGTCAGATTCCCTTTTCTCCAGGAGCCGGTACTGAAAGGACTGATGAGGGAAATACAGACTCAGGTAATGCGGAACTGGAAAGCGTACAGGCTGCAAGCCAGACTCTAAATGAACAGCAGCAGGAGGCTGTGGAGGCTGTTGACCGGGCTGTGGCGGTTATTGCCGGGCCAGGCACCGGTAAGACGAAAACCTTGGTGTCCCGTATACTTTATTTATTGGAGCACAGAAAGGTAAAGCCCAGTGAGATCACAGCAGTTACCTTTACCAACCAGGCGGCTGCGGAGATGAAGGAACGACTGGCTCTTCAGCTTGGGGGAGGACGGAATGTCCAGCGCATGAATATAGGGACTTTCCATGGGATCAGTCTGGATTTTCTGAAGAAGGCGGGAGTAGAATTTACCTTGGCAGGCCAGGAGGAAGTGTGGGAACTGGCAGGAGAAATCTGTAAAGAATATGGAATTTCCCTTCCTCCCAGAAAATTTCTGCAGGAGGTATCTCTCTGGAAAATCGGCGGTAAATACAGGGAAAGAGAAGAAGGAAATCAGCCACATTATGAGGCATTCGAAGCTTATGAGTCACGTCTGAGAGAGGACGGCAGGTTTGATTTCGATGATCTTTTGCTGGAAACTCTCCGTATTTTCAGGGAGAAGGGGACGGAATACAGCAGGAAAAATCCGGCTTGCCAGCAGGCCTTTTCCTATCTTCTGGTAGATGAATTCCAGGATATCAGTCCTTTACAATATGAGTTGATCAAGGCCTGGAATGACCATGGCAGGGAATTGTTTGTGATCGGAGATCCGGATCAGTCCATTTATGGTTTCCGGGGTTCTGACGCTTATTGTTTCCAACACCTTAAGGCAGATTATCCTGATACAAAAGTTATTACCCTTGAGAAGAATTATCGTTCCGCCGGTGCAGTTGTGTCAGCGGCTGTGGAAGTAATCTCCCATAATCCCGGCGGGGTGAGAACGCTTGAGCCTGATTGCAGTGACGGGATGCCTGTGCGGGTAGTAAAGGCCAGCGGAAAAATGCAGGAGGCAATTTTTGCCGCAAAGGAAGTGAACAGACTTATCGGGGGAATTGATATGCTGGATACAGAGGAACAGGAAGCTTTCCGCGAGGACAAAAAGCCTTGGACCTTCCGGGATATTGCCATTTTATACAGAACCCATCATCAGGCAAGATTATTGGAAAAATGTCTTAGCCAGGAAGGGATCCCCTATACGGTAGGCGGCAGAGAGGAGTTCCTGTCTAAGCCTCTTGTGAGGGGGACGGTGGCATTTTTCCGTTCACTGTCTGAGCCTGAGAACATGGCATATCGTACCCAGGCGATGAAGCTTTTGTGGGATCTTGAAGATGACAGCCTTTCCCTGAGTATTTACCGGCAGATGGAAAGCAAATATAAGACAAAATGGAAACGCAGCAGGCCCAGGAAGCTGGTAGAAAGCTGGATGTCAGACCTTGAACAGGAGGAAAATGAGGAGCTTTTATATCTGGCTGAAATGGCTGTTTGTTATTCCAACATGAATGAACTGCTTGATGCCCTCCTCCTGGGAGAGGAAGGTGATTTGAAACGCTGCGGAGGCAAAAGCTATACTGCAGATGCTGTACATCTCATGACATTACATGGCTCCAAGGGCTTAGAGTTTCCCGTTGTCATTTTGTACGGAGCAGGTGAGGGAGAGATTCCGCTGGAAAATGAAAAGTATCCTGCAGATACAGAAGAAGAGAGGCGCTTGTTTTATGTGGGAATGACCAGGGCAAAGGATGAGCTGATCATTACTTACGCCCAGGAGGCGTCCCCATTTTTGGCAGAGCTCCCGGATAAGTCTGTGCGGAAGGAAACAGCAGGGCGTAAAAAAGCTGCAGAGGCAGCCCGTCAGATGAGCCTGTTTGACTTTATTTAGATATGGCGGCATGGGAAAATCGGTATAGGACAGCGGTACTATCATGGATAAAGCTCCATGAAGTACCGCTGTTTTTATATACCTAAGAAAGTACGCTGCTTTGTTCTATATGAGGTATACTGTTTCAAATCTGCACAGAGGCACATATTTGGCAGGACTGTTGTGATTGTGAATTTGTTGTATTTGTGCGTACAAAATGAATTATAGAACAATAATACATGATTAATTAATAAAATATAAAATACATAAATTACTTAGAGAAAGCAGAAAAATTAGTACCATTACCAGTAAATGGAAGAAAAAACTGTTATGAAAGCCATTGCTGTAGAAAATATATTTGTATATAATAATTTACAACTCTACCAATCCATAATGCGAAAAATGCAGATAGCGGCTGTCTGCCGCAGAATAGGTGAGGTGTATAGTTATGATTATACCCAGAAAACAGATGCAGAATATCGTGGAGGAATTAGAGGACACCATACAAAAAAACATTAATATTATGGATGAGACAGGTTGTATTATTGCCAGTTCAGATATGTCAAGAATTGGTACATATCATTCAGGTGCCCAGCAGGTTATCAGCCAAAAGCTGGATGAGCTTGTTATTTGCAGCCATGATCAATATGCAGGGGCAAAAAACGGAATTAATCTTCCAATCATTATAGAAGACGAAATTGTAGGAGTTGTGGGAATTACCGGCGAAAAGGAAGAGGTCCAGATACTGGGTAAGATCATCCAGAAGATGACTAAGATCCTTATTATGGACAGCTACCAGAATAACCAGAAAAAGATTATGGAAAACATGAAAAACAATTTTGTTTTCAGCTGGCTTTTTGCCAGTGAGGATAGTGGGGAGACAGAGGAAACCATGAATTTCCGCGGTCAGCTGCTCGGTATTGATATTAATTTAAACCGTGTTGTTGTGGTTCTTGGTATTGTTCATAAGAAAGAGAATGAGAAAATCAGGGAAGCAGAAGTGGAGCAGAAACTGTATGACAGGATCATCAAAGAAATCAGGAGGTATCTGAAACAGGATGCACAGCATTTGGTTTTCCAGATTGGCACAAAGGTGGTTATTTTTTTTCACAGTTCAAAGACCATAGAAGTTTTCAATGTTGTAAAACAGATTACAGAGAGTGTGGAGAAGCAGTATGACTGTATGGTTTACTGCGGGATCGGCACGGCCGGCACTAACCGTATAGAAATCCGCCGTTCTTACCGTGAGGCTGACACAGCCTGTAATTTAGCCATGCGTCTGAAAAACAGGCGTATTAAGGTATACAGCGATGCTGATATAGAGCTGCTGCTTGAAAATATATCCAAGCACGACAGAGAAATGTTTGTCAAACGTGTGTTTAAGGATTGCCAGGAGAGCGATATTATCAGGTGGGTACAGCTGCTGCGTTGCTATTCCGAAAACAATGGCTCCATAACGAAAACAGCAGAGGATTGTTTTATCCACAAAAATACTCTGCAGTACAGGCTGACCAAACTAAAAGAAATGACCGGCTATGATCCCAGAAACATTAAGGAATCCATTCCCCTCTATATTGCCATGCTGATTTATGAATTCGACCATGTGTTGTAAATTGACAGTGAAACTTCGAGAATATTGATGATAAAATTCCTTCAGGAAAAGAGTTGCCTTGGATATGTGAGGCGGCTCTTTTTTTGCCCGGTCATAAGTTAATGGTACGGAATACCAAAAACAATGAAATTATTTGGTATGGGTAATATTGTGATAATGTTTGCGGTTTTATACAATTCTAATTAGTGAAAGCGCACATAAATATCAAAAACAGATAAAAAGAATTGTGCTTTATGCATAAGAATTAGTGGGCGTAAAGGAGGAGTATTTTGTGAAATTGTTACTGGCCTCAGATTCGTATAAGGGAAGTCTGAGTACAATGCAGGTTGCAGAACAAATTAAAAAAGGTGTGAGGAAGGTATATGCCGATGCCGAATTTATGTGCGTCCCGGTTGCAGACGGAGGAGAAGGTACCGTAGAAGCAATGGTGAGTAGTCTGGGTGGGGAATATCGTACTGTAGTTGTAACCGCACCTAATGGAAAAAAGATTGAGGCAGTATATGGTGTATTGCCGGGCAAGAAAATAGTTATTGAAATGGCTGCTGCATCTGGACTGCCGCTGATCCCTGCAAAAGAGCGGGATGTAATGTCAGCAACCACCTATGGCACAGGGGAACTGATCCGGGCAGCATTGGACGAAGATTGTTCCCAGATATACATAGGAATAGGCGGATCCGCAACCAATGACGGCGGCTTGGGAATGGCACAGGCATTAGGATATTCTTTTTTGGATAAAGACGGAAGGGAAATTGGATTTGGTGGAAAAGAGCTTTGCCGTGTTGAAACAATTGATACCTCGAAGGTTGATAAGCGCCTTAAGGGACGGGAGATCATTGTTATGTGTGATGTAATAAACCCTCTTTGCGGAGAATTAGGGGCGGCAGCCGTCTACGGACCTCAGAAAGGTGCCACACCGGAACAAATTCTTGAACTGGACAGAGGCTTAAAGCATTTTGCTGAAGTGATAAAAGAACAGATGGGCATGGAATTGGAAAACATGCGCGGTGCAGGGGCAGCCGGAGGGCTTGGTGCCGGGTTGGTAGCATTTGCAGGAGCTAAGATAAAGTCCGGAATTGACGCCATTTTGGAAGTGGCAGGATTTGAGGAAAAATTGAAATGGGCAGATATCGTTATCACCGGCGAGGGGAAAATCGACCGTCAGTCTGCTTTCGGTAAGGTTATTTCGGGAATTTCTAAAATGGCTAAAGATAAAGATATACCTGTTGTGGCAGTCTCTGGTTCCATTGAGTATGGAGCAGAAGCTATATATGAAAAGGGAGTAACGACCATGGAGGCCGCAGTTTGCAAACCAATGCATTTGGATGAGGCAATACAGAATGCAGAAGTTTTGGTGGAAAATGCAATTGAGCGTGTCATGCGGTCCATTCAAATAGGGCAGAAAATCTCATGATAATACAAAGAGATGTGATAAAGATATTAACAAAAAGAAAATGAAGTGGTGATAATATGCGGGATAACAACGCAAGTGACAGATGGAAGAAATATCCTGATACTCATAAAAATTTGTACGACTTACTTGAGGCTTCTGCCATAAGATTTCCTGATAAAACGGCGGTGATAGATGAGAAAGGAAGCATAACTTATAGTCAGCTTCTAAAAAAAACTAACTGTCTTGCGCACTATCTAAAAAGGGAATTTTGCATTAAGAAAGGGGAAAGGATTGGCCTTTTATTTGTAAACAGCATTGAATTTTATATTGCTTTTTATGCACTGATGAAGCTGGGTGCTATTGCTGTATTAGTTAATACTAAGATGCAAAGCGGAGAAATCGAATATGTTTTGAGTGATACAGACACTAAATATCTGATCATGAATCAAAGATGGATAGATAAAGTTAAAGAGATCATACCTCAGTTGGGAATTAAAAAAATAATCACAGAAAACCAAACCGGGGAAAAAATCCCAGGCGTCTATCTCACATCAATGGATTACATATTACAAAAGGAGTGTGGGGAAAATCCAGACGAATTTTCCAGTGTCCGGGAGGATGAATTAACTGCAGTCATACTTCATACTTCAGGAACTACAGGTAGACCAAAAGGTATTATGGTAACCCACAAAAATATTATGGGAACATCCTATGGATATCAGGATGTCCTTGGCCTTGATGAGCATGATATTTCGGTTTTGTCGGTGCCTGTTTTTCATATTCTTGGCCTTAGCTGTGTATCCACTATGTTTCTCTACATGGGAGCAACACTGGTGGTTTTCGATAAATTTGACTCTAACCGTGTCCTCCAGGCAATAGAAACATATCATGCTACTCATTTCCATTCTGTACCGGCAGTATATATAAAGATGATACAGGAAGCAGCGGCAAAATATGATTTGACATCCTTGAAAATTGCCGTGTGCGGCGGTGCTGTTATCAGCCGGGAGTACAGAGATAAATTTTGTGAAATGGCGCCAAATGCGTCTTTCAGGATTGCGTATGGACTGACGGAGACCGCCGGATCCGGGGTTTTATCATATGAACATGGAAAACCGGGAAGAGAAGTTCCAAATTGTCATATATCTGTAGCAGATATCAAAACAGGAATAATTTCAGATTTTGGAGAAGGTGAAGCTGTCTGTGAAGGTCCCGTTGTAACTACTAAAGTATGGGGAGGAAAATCCTCTGAGAGCAGAAAACTTTTTACAGGCGACATTATCAGAAAGGATAAGAACGGAGATATCTATTTTCTGGACAGGATTAAAGATGTAGTAAACAGGGGCGGAGAAAAGATTTTTCCTTCTTCTATAGAAAGTGTGCTTCTAAAGTATCCGGGTATTGAACAGGCAGTAGTTTTTGCTGTGGGTGATGAGCTTTACGGAGAAGTGCCGGCAGCGGTATTGGTGGAAAAGGCAGGGGAAAAGATTTGTCTGGAACATATTCAGGAAGATTTGTCCAAACATATTGGAAAGTTCGAACTGCCTCAATATATGGAGATATGGAAAGCGGACACATTACCGTTGACAGCAAACGGTAAGATAAAAAAGAAAAAGTTGAGAGAAATATTCGAGAAAAAGTTTTTGAAACAGTGAAATTCAAAGGAGTCAGCAAAAGGAGGACGGTATGAGGAAACCTGAATTTATTTCGGCAAAAGAGGCTGTTGGCAGAATTAAGAATGGGACAACTCTTTGTACAATTGGAATGACCTTAGTATCTGCCTGCGAAACAATTCTCAAAGAATTGGAGCAGAGTTTTCTGGAGACAGGAGAACCCAATCAGCTTACTTACCTGCATACCTGCGGACAGTCAGACAGGAGCGCAGGAGCAGTTTACCATATGGCCAATGAAGGATTGACGAAAAGAGTCATTGGCGGTCATTGGGGGCTGTGTCCCAAAATGATGGAATTGATCTCACAGAATAAAGTGGAAGCATATAATCTTCCACAGGGCCAAATGGCAAATATGTTTCATAGTATGGCCCTGAGAGAGCCGGGAAAAATCAGTAAAGTAGGTTTGGGAACCTTTATTGATCCCCGGATTGAAGGGGGGAAAATGAATGACAGGACAAAGCCCTTGGAGGATATTCTAGATGTAGTTGAACTTGACGGCGAAGAGTATCTGCGGTACCGGGAGATTCCCATCGATACACTTTTAATTAGAGGTACATATGCTGATGAGAATGGAAATATTTCCACGCAGGAGGAAGCAATGGTACTGGAGCTGCTTCCGGCAGTGATGGCGGCAAAGAGATTTGGGGGACAGGTTATCTGCCAGGTCAAACAGGTGGTGAAGGCCGGAAGTATAAATCCTAAAGAAGTAGTGGTGCCCGGTGTTTTGGTGGATGCAGTGGTGGTATGTGACGATCCGATCCAGAACCATCGGCAATCCTCATCCTGGTATTTTGATCCGGCTTACAGTGGACAGGCCCTTGCACCCGAATCAAAGGGAGATCCTATTCCATTAAATGTGAGAAAGGTGATAGGCAGAAGAGCCATGATGGAGTTGGAGCCAGACGTGGTTATTAATGTGGGGACTGGTATTCCCAATGACGTTATCGGTGCCATTATCGCGGAAGAGGATATTGGGGAAGATATTACTATCACTGTGGAATCAGGAATCTATGGCGGGGTTCCCGCAGGAGGGATAGATTTTGGAGTTTCTAAAAATGCACAGGCATTAATTCCCCACGACAGGCAGTTTGAATATTATAACGGCGCAGGAATAGACTATACCTTTATGGGCGCTGGTGAAATGGATGGAAAGGGAAATGTCAATGCGACCAAGATGGGGGATAAATCACCCGGAGCAGGAGGATTCATTGATATTACAACAACTGCAAAAAATGTTATTTTCTGCTCTACATTTACTGGTAAAGGATTGAAAGTAGAATTTGATGAAAGAGGACTGCACATTGCAGAAGAAGGAAAAATCCGAAAGATGGTAAAAGAGGTACAGCAGATTTCCTATAACGGAAGAATTGCCGGTGAAATCAAACAGAATATGGTTTATGTGACAGAGCGTGCAGTATTTCGGCTTACACCGGAAGGTCCTATGCTGGTGGAAATAGCCAAGGGAATTGATTTACAGAAGGATATCCTTGATCAAATGGATTTTGTACCTTTGATATCTGAGAATCTCAAAATTACGGATACCCGGATTTATCTCGAAAAATGGGATGGGTTGAAGGAGATATTACATAACAAAAAAAGGAGGCAGTGACATGAGTGTCGACAAGGTAATGGTAGTGGGCGCGGGTATTATGGGAAGTGGGATTGCACAGGTGTGCATTGAACATGGAATTGAGACTGTGCTTACTGATGTAACAAAGGAATTTGCAGATAAGGGAAAATCAAAAATTGAACATTTCCTGCAGAGGAAAATTGAAAAAGGGAAGATTACTCAGGAAGTGAAAGACAAAGCAATTTCTTTGTTATCAACAAGCGGAGACTACAAGGATGGTTCTGATGCAGATATGGTGATCGAGGCTGCAACAGAAAATGTAGGGATCAAGCTTAAAATCTTTGAGCAGCTTGATGAAATCATGAATGAGAATGCAATTTTAGCAACTAATACATCCACAATTTCTATTACAAAAATTGCCGGTGCGACGAAACATCCTGACCGTGTGATAGGAACACATTTCTTTGTTCCGCCGCCCGCGATGAAGCTGCTGGAAATCATTCCCGGAATACTTACAAGTGGTGAGACAGAAGAAAGGGCATTTGGTTTTGCGGAAAAAATTGGAAAGGAGGCAATAAAAGCACCTGATACTTCAGGCTTTCTGGTAAACAGAATGCTGGTTCCGATGCAAAATGAAGCAATTTTTCTTGCTATGGAGGGTAATGCACCAGAGGATATCGACCGCTCTATGAAATTAGGCGCTAATTTTCCTATGGGCCCTCTGGAATTAACAGATTTTGCTGGTTTGGATACGGTTCTGGCAGTTATGACACAGATGTATGAGGACTTGGGAGATCCGAAGTACAGACCGTGCCCGTTGCTTAAAAAAATGGTAAATGCTCATTTGCTGGGCAGAAAAACAGGTAAAGGTTTTTACGAATACAAATAAAAAGAAAATGTATGGGAGGGTTCAAAATGAAAGGTAAAAAATTATTAGCAGGGTTATTGGCTGGTGTTATGACAGTAATGTCTTTGGCAACTGTTGTTTCAGCAGAGGCGGAAAATGAAACCATCAAAGTGGGGTGTGTATTCCCTATCACGGGCAACAATGCTGATCAGGGCGTTTTTAATATAGACGGCTGTCAGTTTGCAATTGATTACATAAATAATAACGGTGGAATTAAAGCACTTGGCGGAAAGAAACTGGAGCTTGTTTCTTATGATAACCAGTCCGATGCGGACCAGTCAAAAGCAGTGGCGGAGCGTCTGATAAATGAGAATCCTGATATTGTGGCAGTTACCGGTGCTGCCTCCAGCTCTTTTGTACTGCCGATGCTTCCGGTGTTCGAGAAAAATACTATGCCGTTCTTGACAGCTCAGGTTTCAGAAGCCATTACAAATCAGGGATATCAATATACTTTCCGATTTGGTTCCACTGGCGGAAGTTTTTCCGAATACCAGGTTAAGTTCCTGGAATGGCTGAATGAAGAATACAATCTTGGAATCACCAAAGTAGGTATTGTATATGAAGACACAGAGTGGGGAATTTCCAACACATCAGGTGCCGTGACTGCTATTGAGAATTCAGTGGCAGAGGGTTCAGGACTGGAAATTGCTTATAATGAGTCATTTACTGCAGGTTCCTCTGACCTTACAAATATTGTGGTTGGTCTTAAAAATGCCGGCTGCGAAGTAGTATTCCCCACATGCTATACCCAGGATGCTAAGCTTTTATTTAACACCATGAAGTCAATGAATTACACACCGCTGATCATTGGCGGAGGCGGCGGTTTCTTGTATCCGTCCTTCGGCGAAGAGCTGGGAGATTTGGTTGACGGTGTAGTTTCTGTAACCGGACATAATTACGATATACAGACAATTACCAATAATTCTGAGATTGCAGATATCGGAGAACAGTTTGAAAAAGAATACGGTTATTTTATGCCGGAGCAGGGCGCATCCGCCTTCAGTGCTATTTACCTGATCGCACAGGCTTTGGAAAACGCAGGAACTACGGATCACGCAGCAGTAGCGGAAGCCCTTCGTGCACTTACTTGTGAAGCCGCCACTCCTGGTGGAGCAGTAGCTTTTGACGAAACAGGTGCCAATAATAGTGCCCATGCAGTAATCGTCCAGTGGCAGAAGGGTGATGACGATGTTTACAGAACACGTTGTGTATTCCCGGATGATGAAGCTGGTATTGAGTTCCAGATGACTGACGACTTAAAGGCAATGCAGAAATAAGTCGATATATAGGTGCATATACGGGATGTATTTTTATACATCCCGTATTGCGTAAAGAGGAGGTTGCTAAATGACTTGGGTATTTTTCCAATCTTTGATAAGCGGTATTCTGGCCGGTGGAGTTTATGCTCTGTTCGGCGTGGGTATTACGATTATCTTCGGAGTTATGAAAATGGTAGACTTCTCCGCATGTACTCAGTTGGTGTGGGGAATGTATTTCACCTGGATTTTTTACTCGGTGACGGGACTGAACTGCTATTGGGCAATACCGTTTGTGGTGATATGTATGGGAGCCCTGGCGTGGGTGGTATTTAAATTGATCGTAAGACCTTTGCTAGGATCTGACGATACCTCATTTATTCTTGTTACTTTAGGTTTATCGTATTTTTTGCAGAATCTCGCTGAGTTTATATTTGGTGCAAATCCGAAATCTGTTCCGTCTTCTATCAAGACATCTTCCATAATGCTTGGGGAGTACAGTATTGGTCTGCCTAGACTTATTGCTTTTTTTGCAATGGTTATTCTTGTATTGGGCGTATATATGCTTCTGAACAGGACGACTCTTGGAAGGGCAATGAGAGCCACTTCGGAAAAGCCTGAGGTTGCACAAATGCTGGGAATCAATACAAAAAAAACTTTTACTATCGCATTTATGATCGGAGTTATTTTTGCAGGACTGTCCGGCCTTTTAATTACTCCATTATATTATGTGACGCCTACGTCCGGACATATGTTCCGTACCACCGCATATATAGCGGTTATTATAGGTGGACTTGGGGATATCAAGGGCGCCCTTGTGGGAGGTATCGCTATTGGTATTATCGAAGCTCTTGTTACAGGTCTGATAGCCATTGATCTGGGGCCGGTAGGTATATGTTTGGCACTTTTGATTGTTCTTTATTTGAGACCACAAGGATTCTTTGGGAAAGGAGAACGGCAAGCATGAAAAAGTATATGTCTAAAAAATTTATTCCGGGTTATGTTCTCTTGGCGGCGGCCCTCCTTTTACCGGCATTTACACCAGGAAATTATGTTATTTCCAACCTTGTGAATTGCATGTTCTTCGGAGCAATGGCCGGATGTTGGAATATTATAGGCGGTTACGGAGGACAGGTATCCTGGTGTCATGCGTCCTTTATCGCTATGGGAGCCTATGCCAACTTTATTTTAAGTACAGAGTTAGGCCTTTCTCCATTTGTATCAATTCCGGTGGGTATGATTGCAGCAGCAGTAATTGCAACAGTTATTGGTTATGCCACATTCAGGCTTCATGGCCCCTATTTTTCCATCGCAACCATAGCCTGCTGTGAAGCGATCCGTGTCTTGATACAACATTTTGATACAGTGACGAAAGGTGCGGCAGGAATGTATGTAACCTATAGAAAAAGTGATTTCTGGGCACTGACATTTGCCAATGATATCCCATTTTACTATATTGCGCTTGTTATTCTGCTTCTGGTGGTATTTATTACATATATGTTCACAAAATCCAAAACAGGGTATTACCTGAGTGCTATTAAGGGCGACGAAACGGCAGCGGAATCTCTCGGGATTGAGACTTTTAAAGTCAAATTAAAAGCATTCCAGATAAGTGCCATGATGGCATCCCTGGTTGGGTGCTTCTACGCCTCATTTTTGACATATATAGCACCTACAAGTACAGCAAGCTTTGACTTGTCTATGAAAATTGGTGTGGTGGCCATCGTTGGAGGAGTTGCAAGCCTCTGGGGACCTGTGATCGGCGGTTTTGTAGTTATTCTGTTAATTGAGGCTACCAGTGTATTGTTCGGCGCTGCGGGCGGGAGTCAAATGGTGTACGGCTTGCTGCTCATGCTGGTGATTATCTTCAAACCTGAAGGTATTATTGGATTCTTTCACAAGGATAAAACGGAAAACAGAGCTTCAGGTTTCCGGTTCAGAAGGAAAAAGGAGGGGGCATAATGGGAAAATTACTGGAAGTTACAGATTTATCTATATCCTTCGGCGGTATAAAAGCAGTGCAGAACCTTAATTTCCACATAGATAAAGGGGAGGTTCTGGCTTTGATCGGTCCTAATGGGTCGGGCAAGTCCACGACAGTGAATATGATCTCAGGGGTTTATGTCCAGAATAACGGGAAAATTGTTTTTGACGGTAAAGAAATACCAACCAAAATGAGTATTGCTGACCGGGCTAAACTGGGTATAGGGAGAACCTTTCAGACTCCCAAACCTTTTGCCCATCTGTCTGTCTATGACAATATTTATACAATTGCACTGCAGCGAAATACAAAGACTCAGGCAGCAGAATTGACCAATGAAATTCTTAATCTGACACAATTATATGAACTGAGAAGTGTGAAAGGCGGGAAGCTGTCCATTGAAAAAAGAAAATGGATGGATTTGGCACGCTGTATGGCAACAAAGCCCAAAATCATTATGATGGATGAAGTTATGGCGGGACTGAATCCTGCAGAAATGGAATCCAGTTTGGAGTTGATCAGAACCATTAATAAAGAAGGTATTACCGTACTTTTTATTGAACACGTAATGAAGGCCGTTGTCTCTGTGTGTACAAGGGCTATAGTTCTGAATCAGGGGAAATTACTATGTGAAGGTGAGCCGAGGGAAGTGCTTAATAATCCTGATGTAGTAGCTGCATATTTGGGAGGTGAAGCCGATGTTGCTGGAAATTAAGGATTTATGCGCTGGTTACGGCGATTTACAGGTTCTGTTTAATATCTCTATGAACGTGGACGAAGGAGAGGTTGTTTCGCTGGTCGGCTCCAATGGAGCGGGAAAAACAACATTACTCCGTATTCTTTCCGGCCTGGAACCTATCAAGTCTGGAAGTATCACCTATCAGGGGAAAGACCTGTTGAAAATTAAACCATATGAAAAAGCAGATCATGGGATTGCCCATATACCCCAAGGGCGAGGCATTCTGGGAAGTCTCAGTGTAAAAGAGAATCTGGTGATGGGGGCGTATCCTAAAGCGGCGAGAGCCAATATGGAGGATAATATAAAGAAATCTTTTGCTATGTTTCCGATTCTGGAAGAGCGGCAGAATCAGATGGCTGGTTCTCTAAGCGGAGGTGAGCAGCAGATGCTGGCTATAGCCAGAGCATTAATGATAAGTCCGAAATTATTGATGCTGGATGAACCTTCACTTGGACTGGCGCCGATTGTTGTGAAAGATATGTTTGAAATCATATCTAATGTTGCGAAACAAGGGGTAAGTATATTGATCGTAGAACAGAACCTCAATCAGGCCTTGTCTGTCGCAGACAGGGGATATGTTCTTGAAACAGGAAATATCGTTATGGAAGGTAAGGCAGCTGATTTGCTTGCTAATGAAGAAATACAGGCCGCCTATCTTGGTATTTGATCGATGTAGGAAAAAATGGAGGCAGCTATGAAAGAAAAAGTGGCGGTTATCGGTGCGGGAATGATAGGACTTAGCATGTGTGCGCTCCTTACGGGAAACGGTATTCCTACTTATCTGTATGTAAGAGGGAAAACGGAGGAACACAAAGCCCGGTACCATAAAATTCTGGAGGAACTGGCAGCTGACTGTTATCTTACGGATAAAGAGATAACGATTTGTGAATCTTATCTTTTTATAGTCACCTCCTACGAGGAATTAAAAGAGGTAAGTGTTATTTTTGAATGTGCTGCAGAGAAATTAGAGGTCAAACAGGATATTTTTACTAAATTAAGAGAGAATTGTCCTTCTCTTCAGGTAGTTGCTTCAGCTACATCAGCTATTTCATCAGCCGAGCTGGCTGAAGCAAGCGGGATGCCGGATAAGGTGATCGTAGCACATCCTTTTTATCCTCCTCATTTAATACCTTGTGTGGAGGTGGTTCCCAACGATCATACTTCTCCGGGTTCTTTGGAAGCGCTGACCAAGCTGTTAAAAATCCTCAACAGAGAAGTGGTCATTCTAAAAAAGGATGCCCCTGGTTTTGTGGCAAACAGGCTTCAATATGCAATGTTAAGAGAAGCTGTACATATTGTGGAGCAAGGGATAGCCGAACCGTCAGATGTTGACCGAATACTTAAATTCAGTTTTGCGCCGAGGTATACGGAGATAGGTATTTTTGAACATTTTGACAATTGCGGGCTGGATCTGGCAAGGGATATATCTGAGTATCTGTATCCGAAACTATCAGACGATAAAGCAGTACAGAAATATATTAATGAACGATGTGAACAAGGTTATTATGGCGTAAAAAGCGGGCGGGGAGTATATCACTGGGATCAGAAAAGAGTAGAAGAGCTTCATAAGCGGGTAAAAGCCCCTTATGATAAGTATTTTTGCTGGAACGTACCCGAGAAACTTTATAAAGAGTAGAGGAGGATAAGGGTGAAACCAATGAGATTACATCATGTGGGAATTATCATGACCACGATGGACAAGGCAGAAGCATTTATGGAGCAGTTCGGATTAGAGAAAGATTATATGGAATATGTTGAGGCTTATCATGCATATTGCCTATTTACAAAATATACTGAAAAAGAGTCTCCTGTGGAATTGATCATACCCACAGAAGGAGTGCTTACCCAATACAGAGATGGGAAAGGCGGACTCCATCACATTGCCTTTGAGGTAGATGATGTGGAGAAGGCAAAAAATGAGTTTGAGGATAAGGGATTGGAAATGCTGGAAAAAACGGCTGTTCCGGGAGCTGGCGGTATTATTGTAAACTTTTTAAGGCCGCGTTATGGATACGGTGTTCTGGTGGAATTTGTGCAGAGTGTCAAATGAAGATGATTTGTTGATCGGAGGTATTGTAAATGTGTGGATTTAAAGATGTAGTGATCGTCAGTGGATGCAGGACTGCTGTTGGAGCTTACGGAGGAAGTCTGAAGGGAGTTTCGACAATTGACTTAGGAGCTCTTGTAGTGAGAGAAGCTGTAGAACGTGCCGGTCTTCAGCCTTCCGACGTGGATGAGGTCATTATTGGACAAGTTGGTCAGATTGCAGAGAGCGGTTTTGCGGCAAGGGCTATCAGTTTGAAGGCAGGTCTTCCTAAAGAGACAACTGCTTATTCTGTGAACCGTCAGTGTGGTTCCAGCCTGCAGTCAATTGCTGACGCAGTTATGGAAATACAGACAGGATTTGCTGATATTGTGGTTGCCGGCGGTGCCGAGAATATTTCCCAGCTTCCTTACTATGTCAAGGATGCGCGGTGGGGTGCCAGGATGGGCAACAAGGTATTTGAAGATGGCGTGATTGACATATTGACATGGCCTTTAGATGGAAATCATAACGGTGTAACAGCAGAAAACGTAGCAAATACATATCATGTGTCAAGAGAAGAACAAGATGCGTATGCTGTCAGAAGTCATCAGAGAGCATGTGCTGCTATAAAATCCGGAATATTCAAGGAAGAAATAGTACCGGTGGAATTAAAAGACCGCAAGGGAAATATTACTGTGTTTGATACAGATGAAGGACCCAGGGACAACCAGACGATTGATAAACTTGCGAAGCTACGTCCTTGTTTTGTAAAGGATGGAACAGTGACTGCAGGTAATTCTTCCAGCTTGAATGATGCTGCTGCGGCAGTTGTTGTGATGTCCAGAGATAAAGCACAGAAGCTGGGAATTGTTCCGAAGCTTCTGATAAAAGGATACACAGTTGCAGGTTTTGATGCAGAACTGATGGGGTATTCTCCGAAGTTTTCCAGTGAAAAGTTAGCATCAAAACTTGGCATAGATTTAAAGCAGATAGATATGTTTGAGATAAATGAAGCTTTTGCCAGTCAGGCCTTTGCTGTGAGCAGAGATTTAGGCCTTGATATGGACAAGGTAAATATTTATGGAGGCGGAATTTCCATCGGCCATCCGATTGGAGCAACAGGCTGTATTTTGACCGTAAAAGTTATGTATGAACTTATGAGAACAAAGAAGAAAAATGCAATGATCAGCATGTGTATTGGCGGCGGACAAGGAATTTCCATGTATTTTGAGAAATGTGAGGGATGAATAATGAAAGAAAATATTGTAATTGTATCAGGAGCCAGGACAGCAATAGGCAGCTTTGGGGGATCCTTAAAGGGGCTGGAGGCTACGGATTTAGGC
Organism: Eubacteriales bacterium; assembly: GCA_030524175.1. Classification (GTDB taxonomy): domain Bacteria; phylum Bacillota; class Clostridia; order Lachnospirales; family Lachnospiraceae; genus Blautia_A. Next base: position 42,726 of record JAUNHC010000012.1, on the reverse strand, counting down.
GGTATCGCTATAAAAGAAGCATTGAAACGGGCGCAAGTCGCACCGGAAGATGTAGACGAAGTGGTAATGGGATGTGTAGGGCAGGCTGCAGAAAATGCATTCATGGCCAGAGTGAGTTCAATTAAAGCAGGTATTCCCTATGAAGCAACGGCTTTGACAGTAAACAGACTTTGTTCATCGGGGCTTCAGGCAATTTTGACTGCGGCAATGGAGATTGACCAAGGTTTCTGTGATATTGCTGTAGCCGGCGGCGGTGAGAGTATGGACAACATTCCTTATTATCTGCGCAACGCGCGGAATGGATATCGTATGGGACATGCGGAACTTGAGGATGGTCTTATTACAGCCCTTTCAGATCCTATTACAAGAGACCATATGGGCATAACTGCAGAAAATATTGCTGAACGGTATGGGATTTCCCGTGAAGACCAGGACGCATATGCACTTGTTAGTCAACAACGTGCGGCAAAGGCCAGAGATGAAGGAAAATTCAAGGATGAGATCATTCCTGTAGAAGTAAAAGTTAATAAAAAAGAAACTAAAATTTTTGAGGTGGATGAGCATATCAGGGATAATGTAACATTGGAATCTTTGGCAAAGCTGCGTCCGGCATTTAAGAAAGATGGTACAGTTACGGCGGGGAATGCCTCGGGTATCAATGACTGTGGCGCTGCTGTTGTCCTTATGAAATCCGAAGAAGCAAAAAGACGCGGGCTCGCTCCTATTGTAAGGATCGTGGAAGCTGCGGCTGCTGGTGTAGACCCTGCTTACATGGGAATAGGACCAGTTCCTGCTGTGAAAAAGCTTCTTAAAAAAACGGGTCTTACATTGGAGGATATTGGACTGTTTGAGCTTAACGAAGCCTTTGCCAGTCAATCTCTGGCATGTATCAGAGAGCTTGGCCTTGATATGGAAAAAGTAAATGTCAATGGAAGCGGTATTTCTATGGGACATCCTATAGGAGCAACAGGATGCATTATCACTATCAAGCTGATGAATGAAATGAACCGCAGAAATGTGAAATATGGCGTAGCGACCTTGTGCATCGGCGGCGGACAAGGATTGGCTGTATTATTTGAAAAGTGTGAATAGAAATATAGGTGTACATATAACAAATTTTGATCTAAACACATAAGTATCTATAAGTAAGGCCGGAGACAATCACTTGTCTCCGGTTTTTTCATGCCTCAGTAAGGTTTTCTGTTCAGTTCAGCCCATATGTGGAGAAAAAAAGTTGGATTATAAATAGAAGCTGGTTTCCGCTAGTATTAAGGGTTATAATATATCCATATCGTCAAGTTTAACGATCAGAATTTTCAATGTATATATGATTCAATGGCAGATATATTTTCAGTATTATAACGGAGGTGCCCAATGTTCAGAAAAAAGAAAGCCCAGAATATTCTGGAATATGATTCCGTCAGGCTGCGGCCGGTGGTAAAATCCAGTATTTGTACAGGGGAGAAGGTGGCAGGATTTGTGGATAAGGAAAGCGGAAAATTTGAGGATATTATGCTGATCCGGGGAGAAGAAGAATTTCTGGAGTTTTGCAGGATGTACGGACTTTGCAAGGATGAGGTAGGGAAAATATGGTGAGAATAGGGATTATTTCAGATACTCATGGCTTGCTGCGCCCGGAGGTTGTGGAGGTATTGAAGGATTGTGACTGTATTCTTCATGCAGGGGATATTGATAAGCCGGAGATACTTGACAGGCTGAGAGTGATGGGGGCTGTGTATATTGTACGGGGAAATAATGACAGGGGATGGGCACAAGGGCTGGCCCGGACTCTTCGGTTTACTATAGAAGGTGTGAACTTTTTTATGGTACACAATAAGAAGGATGTGGATTGGAGTCTGGGAGATGTTCAGATAGTGGTTTTTGGGCATTCCCATAAATATTTTGAAGAGATGATCGACGGGAGACTTTGGCTTAATCCGGGAGGCTGCGGCAGGAAACGGTTTGCCCAGGAAATCACAATGGCTGTGATGACTGTGGAGGATGGGAAATATACGGTAGAGAAAATATTGCTGCCGGATACAAACTGAACAGCAGTACATGGGAAAGGCTCTTTCCATTTTAAAGTGTATGAAGTATAATAGGATGTCGGATAAGTTTAGAGCAGTTTTCAAACACGTTTTGGGATAAAGGAGATTGATTTTGGAAAAAAAGCAGACTGATAAGAAGATGGTAGTGGGAATGATCATCCTGCTGGCAGTGTTGGTTGTAATAGGCGGTTCTTTTTGGAGTGTGGTGGGCAGCCAGGCACAGAAGGTGAAAGAGGAGGAGGCCAGAGCGGAAGAGACTGCTCTTACAGCTATTTACATTGAAACAGGGGAGCTTTTGAAACGGCAGGTATTTGTGGATATGGAGAATGGCACGGTCTTTACAGCAGATATCCCGTCAGATGGAATTTACAATAAAAAAGGCAAACTGATACCGGATGATGTTCTGGAGGATGGAGATATGGTGAAAATCTACGGAGATGGTATCATGACCCGTTCCTTGCCGGGAAAATATACAAATGTGACAAAGATGCAGAGAGTCGGCCGTGCTGCCTTGGAGGAGGCGCAGAAGTATCGTGAGAAAGTGGAAGATATCATTGGGAAGTAATAACTGATAACTATGGAAGTTGGATGGACTGAAGATTGTGACAGAAGATAAAGGAGTGATACAATGAAATATGTGAGACAATTCAGCATCATTCTGCTGGTATCTGCACTGGGAGAGGGGATGCATATTTTGCTTCCGTTTCCGGTTCCGGCCAGTGTTTATGGACTGGTTCTGATGCTGGGTGCCCTTGTAAGCGGTGCTATTAAGGTGGAACATGTGCAGGAGGCGGCTGCCTTTCTTATAGAAATTATGCCGGTGATGTTTATCCCTGCAGGGGTGGGACTTCTTACCTCATGGTCTGCTCTGAAATCAATGTGGTTTCCGGTTACGGTCATTACCTTGGTGACCACTGTAATTGTAATGGTGGTAACGGGGCATGTGACTCAGGCAGTCATACGTAAAGGGAAAAAGGGGGCGGAATCATGAGTGAGTTTCTGGAGAATTCCGTGTTTTTCGGTGCAGTCATCAGTCTTATGGCTTATGAGGCCGGATTGCTGCTTAAGCGGAAATTTAAACTGGCTGTTCTCAATCCGCTGTTAATTGCTATTTTGTGCGTTATGGGCGTTCTCATTGTATTTCATGTAGATTATGATGCCTATAATGAGGGCGGAAAATATATCAGTTATCTGCTCACTCCTGCTACTGTGTGTCTGGCTGTGCCCCTTTATCAGCAGCTTAGCCTGCTGAAGAAGAATATCAAGGCTGTGGCTGCAGGAATTTTGGCAGGTGTTCTGGCAAGTATGGTGAGTGTGCTGCTCATGGCGAAGCTGTTTGGGCTTTCCCACGAGGAGTATGTTACTTTGCTTCCAAAATCCATCACAACTGCCATTGGTATGGGGGTATCTCAGGAACTTGGCGGGATTGCCACCATCACAGTGGCTGTGATAATAATCACCGGAGTGCTGGGAAATATGCTGGCGGATTTTGTATATAAGACTGCCAGGATAGAGGAACCGATTGCGAAAGGGCTGGCTCTTGGGACATCAGCCCATGCGATCGGGACTGCCAGGGCTATGGAGCTTGGACAGGTGGAAGGAGCCATGAGTAGTCTGGCCATTGCCGTAGCAGGGCTTCTGACTGTGGCTGCAGCTTCTGTTTTTGCCGGATTTATGTAAACAAGAGAGAAAGCAGGTGTGGGTGATGAAAAAGAATATTCTGTTCAGGACAAATGTGGTCATCTGTACGGTGATCGTCCTAGGATTTTTATTGACGTCCATGATCAGCTATTTTTCCAACAACGGTATATTTAAAAAGGATGTTGAGAAAATTACAACACTCACATCAGAAGGGATTTACCATCAGATTGATTCAATTTTTACAAAGCCCATTAATATTTCCCTGACAATGGCGAATGACAGTCTGTTAAAGATGTTTCTGACGGAAGAGAATACCCGCGGCGGAGATGAAGAGTTTGTGCAGAGTATGCGGGAGTATCTCCTGGCATACCAGGTGAAGTATGGGTATGATTCGGTGTTTCTGGTATCTGCGGGTACTGATAAGTATTATCATTTCAGCCAGGGTGTTGACCGTATCCTTACAAAGGATAATCCCGAAGATGAATGGTACTATGCTTTTATGCAGGATACCAGGGAATATTCTCTGAATATCGACAATGATGAAGCGAAGTCGGCAGACAACGGAATTACAATTTTTATAAACTGTAAAATATACTCTCGGGATGGAGACATAATGGGAGTGGTGGGAGTGGGCTTCCGTGTTGATACCCTGCAGAAATTATTCAAGGAATATGAAGACAAATTTAAACTCAGGGCATATCTGGTGGATGATGACGGAACCATTGAGATATCTACCACAAAGACAGGCTTTGTAAAGAGTGATCTGTTCCGGGAATGTGGGTATGGAGAGTATAAAGAGGAAATACTGGCTAACCAGGAGGGTCCGCAGTCATTTTGGTATTCTTCAGGGGGAAAGAAGGGGTATGTTGCAGTTGACTATATCCCCAACTTAAAATGGCATTTAATCGTAGATAATGATACTGTAGCTCTGGAAAAAAGGCTGAACCATCAGTTGGCTCTGGGGGTTTTTGTTATCCTGCTGGTAATTGGAGCTGTGCTTTTTATGATCACCTGTATCATACATAAATATAATTCCCAGATCATAAGTCTGGCTGTTGAAAAGGAAAAAGCACACCGTACAGCCTTCCAGACAGAGACTGAAAAGCTGTATGAGAATATTTATGAGATAGACATTACCCATAACTGTGCTGCCAGCGAGGCTACGGAAAGTTATTTTGAAAGTCTTGGGGCTTCGAAGCAGATGGTATTTGACGACGTGCTGGAGGTAATTGCCCGTAAGCAGATTAAAGAGGAATACAGGGACGGATATTTAAATACTTTTTCGTCCGGCAATGTTCTGAAGGCATATGAGGAAGGCAGGGAAAGTCTGTATTTTGATTTTATGACAACCAATGACGGAGGGAAGACATATTATTGGATGAGGATTACTGCCCGAATTTTCTATTGGAAGGATGATCAGTCTGTACGCATGCTGGTATACAGGCAGAACATTGACCAGGAAAAGAAAAAGGAAGTACAGATGGCGGAAAAAATGATGAGAGATTCTTTGAGCGGACTTTATAATAAGGCTGCCGTGCAGGAATTGATCACCGGTTATCTCAAGGGGGACACGGAAAACTGCTATGCGTTTTTTATTCTTGACATTGATAATTTTAAGAGTGTGAACGACACCTGCGGGCATGCAGTGGGAGACAGGGTCATTACTGATTTTGCAGGAAAAATACAGGGACAGTTTGCAGAAGGGGACATTATAGGCAGAATCGGAGGAGATGAGTTTGTGGCCTTTGTCCCGGCGCCATCGGAAGAGTGGGTGGGAAAAAAGGCAGAAAAACTTTCCGAAGCACTCCGATATGAGTTTTCAGATGGGGAAAAAATATGCTGGATTTCTGCAAGTATCGGTGTTTCAATTGCCCCGGGAGGGGGTGTTGATTTTGAAACATTATATAAAAATGCGGATACAGCCCTTTATAGGACAAAACAAAAAGGAAAACGCGGATTTACAATTTATTTATGATTCCCACAAATGGCGGGCAGGCATACTATGACAATTTAGCGTTTGTCTTAATTTTAAGAATAGCAATATCTAACGTAAGCTGGCACTTTAATCATAAGTGCCGGCTTATTTATATACCGGGAAAATAACGGATTTTGTTCTTTTGGGTAAAAATCAGACCTTTATGTATAATTTTAAACGGCATGTTCCTGTACAATGACAGTATTCCGCAAAAGAGGAATTTCTGAAGTTTTGGACATCCCGTTGCTTTATGTGATTGAAGATGCTATAATCTAACTGGTATTGGTACCAAGAATGAATGATGTGGCCAATATCTATTTTTTGTGTGAAGTTTTTTTCGAAATAGAAGGGGTAGTTCTAAATGAACAAAAAGAATGAAAAAAATGAAGAAAGCGGCTGGCATATTTCACTGTCGCCTATTTTGCGTTACAGTGTGGTATTCTGTCTGTTGACAGTGGCTGCTATTCTGCTTGGGGGAGTTTTTCTTTCTGTGAATCAGATGAAGTCGGATGCCAAGGCGTCTGTCGTTACTGTCCATGCACAGATATCCCAGAGGGTGGAGGAATCTATTAAACTGCTGGAATCTTTGGCTGGTCTAAGAGAATTTTATGATCCGGCTGTTGAACCCATAGAAAAGGTCAGGAAGCTGGATCAGATGAGCCCCTATTTTGGATATCTGATGATCTGCTATGTGGACTCTGATATCACGGTTTACTCTGATGGTTCTGAGCCGGCCAGTCTGGCCAGCCGTGAATATATGCAGCAGCTTTTTGCCACCGGACAGCGCCAGGTAACAGACAGCTTTGCCGCCGGTGCAGACGGAGTAACGTTGAATTATACAGTAGCTGTCCCTCTGTTTGACCAGGAGGATAATATTACAGGCTGTCTTTTTTGTGCAATTTCCTTTGACGAGACAGTGAAAATACTTGAGAAGTCCGCAGGGGTAAATGGATGTGAGGCAACATTGATTGGTTCCCAGGGGCAGATCATGTCCTCTACTGCAGGGCTGTCCTACGGCAATCCTGTGATGACAGAACTGCGCAAGGCCCGTTTGTTCGGAACGACTGCAGATAAACTGGAGGAGAGGCTTTTGGCAGCGGTTCCCGGTTCATACTGGAGCATACAAGACGGAAGTCTTTGCTATACTGTTTACCAGCGTGTGGAAAATACCCAATGGGATATTATGTGCACGGTTAATTTTGCGACTGCTTTTTCAGGTATCCTGCCAAGCCTTTTGTTTGTGGCAAGTATGACTGTCCTTTTGTGTATGGGGCTGCTGTTTACCCTGCGGCGTTATATCGCAGGACAGATGAAGGTGGTGGATGTTCTGGTCCATTCCGTGGAAGAACTGGAAAAAAAGATTTATCAGAACGAGCGTCCTGAGGATGTGGATTTTAAAGAGATCATCCGTTTGACAAGCACCGGACTTTCGGATTCATTGACAGGTGTAGTCACGCGTTCTGTATTTTTTAATCAGGCTTCTGCACATCTGAAAAAAACAGACCCGGAGCTTGTAAGTGCGCTATGTTTTGTGGATATGGATAATTTGAAGTACATAAATGATACTTACGGACACAGCGGCGGTGACATTGCTCTTAAAAGCATAGGATACATATTAAGAGAATATGAAAAGAAATATAACGGAGTCGTCGGACGTTACGGCGGAGATGAATTTGTTATGCTGCTGACGGACCTTGATGACGAAGGAGAACTTTGCAGTGTATTGGATGAGCTTGTGCTGAGACTGCATTCGGAGATTGGTTCTGCAGGACAGCATATTCCGGTACAGTGCAGTGTGGGAGTCACAGTGTGTTATCCCGACAGTGAGCTGGAACAGAAAATCAATGAGGCTGATGAGGCCTTGTATTTTGTAAAACAAAATGGTAAGGGATATTATAAAATATACCAGAGCGGAGGCCTTTATGAAGAAACGGAATAAACGCGGCATTCTGTGTGTTTCTGTGGTTGTTCTGGTGCTCATCCTTACTGCTGTGACAGGAAGGTCCCTTCGGAGAGCCTTTGTGGACATACGCCAGCAGGAGGTTGAAAGTCTCCTCCATTTTTACAGTGAAAATATCATGCTGCAGCTTACCGGTGCTATGAATGAGACAGAGTCTCTTTCTCAAATGGCATCTATTATGGAAAAGGATGATATTTCCTGGTTTGAATCTGCTGGTGACAGTTTGCTGAGCAGGGATGAAGTTTGCTATGTGTGTCTGATAGAAGAGGATACGGTAGTACGGGCATTGCCGGAAGACGCTTACGGAACACAGGAAGGAAAAAAGCTAAAAGACTTTTCATATGTTTATACATTGGCGAAAGTCACCAAGGATCTCGTGGTGGAAGGTCCTCTGGTTATGGATTACGATGAGAATAAGAAAGAGGTGTTCCTTTTTCTTCAGCCTATCCTGGAGGGGGACACATATCTGGGACAGGTTGCCGTTGCCCTGGACAGTGAATATGTGATGAGAGAACTTGGCCTGTCATATCTTCCGGAACAAGGGTATGATTATGAGCTTTGGCGCGTGAATTCCCAGAACGGACATAAAGAGGTTATATCTTCATCAGGAAAGGAGATTGATTTCTCAAAGGCAGCAAAAGTGTCCTTACTTTTACCTGCACAATGGAATCTTAGTGTTCAGCCTGCTGACGGCTGGTGCAGCCCAGGTCAGAATATGATCATTGCTGCAGTCTGCATTTTTATAGCTTTGCTTTCACTTACTTTGACATATGCTTTGTATAAGGGATATATGAGAAAGTGTACTATAAAACAACTGTCCTATGTTGACAGCCGTACAGGTCTCTACAATCAGGCTGGATTTACTGCTGTACTGGATCAGTGGCTTTCTCTTTATGGAGGAGCGGTAGAGTTGTTTTATTTTACTTTAGTGGGCTACAATCAGGCGGCACAGCTTATCGGGCCCGTGGAAGAGGAAGAATTTTTGGGAAGCATTTCCCAGCGCATGGAGGGGTTTATACGAAGCCCTTATATTGCAGGACGTTTAGGGGAAGGGAATTTTGCAGTGGCAGTCCGCGAATACGGAGAAAATTTTCAGCGTGAGGATTTTGCCAAGGGGCTGTCCCTGGAACTTCTGTTAAGAATACGTGTGAATGGAGAAAAAAGTTTTCTCACTGCCAGCTATGCTTATAAATCCTGTGGGCAGAACAGTAGTGCGAAGGATGAATTATCCGCCCTCATAAGTGACTATTATGCCCGGCGTTCCCAGGAATCACCGGCGCGTATGCTCACTGAAAAATGCCGGCAGCTTATTGCCGGGAAGACGGGTGTGATTTTTGATGAATATACAGACCTGGAAATGATGGAGCTGTCAAAAACATTTAATCAGTACCGTAAGCAGGTAGAGCAGCTTGCTTATTTCGATCCTGTATTCAATGTAGGGAATCGTCCTAAGTATCTGCGCGATGCAAATGTTCTTATCTCTTATGATCAAAAAAGGAGATTCAGCCTCTTTTGCGTGGATATCTGTACCTTCAGCCAATATAATGAATTGTTCAGTGTTGATATTGGGGACCAGATTCTGAAAGAGGTAGTTCATCGTCTGTCGCGGCCGTTTGGGAACTATCTGTACCGCATTAACGGCGATGTGTTTTTAGGCATTTCCTTGTCTGAGGAGAGTGAGGAAGCACAGGCACTCCGTCTGGAGAAGCTGTTGTCGGAGCCGGTGTCAGTAGGGAATACCACCCTGGCACTGCAGGTCCGTATTATTGTATGCCGGTATCCTGTGAATGGAGACAGCCCGGAAACGCTTCTTGACTGTATACAGGCGGCTCTTCGTTTATCAAAAGAATCAGGACAGAAGGTAGTGATTTATAATGATAGACTGGATGAGATGGTACGTACGGAAGCAAATATCCTGCATCGGCTTGAAGATGCGATTCGGCAGGAGACACTTGAAGTGTGGTATCAGCCTATGGCATTTTTGGCCACAGGCAAATGCGGTGCGGTGGAAGCTTTGGTACGCCTGGCAGACGGAAATGGAGGATATTTTTCAGCAGGACAGGTGATCACGCTGGCTGAACGCAGAGGGATGGTGGAGAAACTTGGAGATTATGTGCTCAGCCACGCCTGCAGATTTATGCATACCTATGGGAAAGAACTTGGACTGAGCCATATGGGGATCAATCTTTCTGTTCAGCAGCTTTTTGGGGGAAACAGCGCAGAGCATCTGCTAAAGTTGATCCGTGAGTCCGGTGTTAGCACAGAACAGATTACCCTTGAAATCACAGAAAGTGTACTTATACAGTCTATTGAAGGTGCCTCTGAAATCCTGAACAAGCTTCGGGAAACAGGAATCAGGATTGCGCTGGATGACTTCGGGGTGGGGTACAGCAGTTTGAATTATCTGTCAAATCTGCCTGTGGATGTTATCAAGATAGACCGGTCTCTTACAAAACAAATTCTTACAAGTGAGAAACAGTCCGCATTGCTTCACTCTATTGTGGATATAGCAAAAATAAATTCCCTGACGGTGGTTGCCGAAGGCATTGAGACAGAAGAGGAGCAGAAAAAGATTTTTGAGTCGGGAGTGCAGTATATGCAAGGATTTTATTATGCCAGGCCTATGCAGGAAGAAAAGCTTATACTGTTCTTAAATAAAAATGTGAATTGAAGAATAGCCGCATCTATTGTATAATGAAACCCTCAGGCAGGTGTTTGTATGAAGAATGATGTGGTAATGTATGAGAAAGTTTATAAAATTCTGAAGAATAAGATTGAGTGCGGGCTTCTTCCGGGCGGTATGAAGCTTCCTTCACGGGCAAATCTGTGCAGGGAGTTTCAGACCTCAGAGAAGACAATCCGACGTGCTTTAAAAATGCTGGAACAGGAAGGGTTTGTGGAGACTATGAAACGCAGGCGTCCTGTAGTGGCTTACCATTATGCTGACCCTTATCATGCAGGTGTGCTTTCATTGGAAAAGGCCGATGCCAGTGCTGCAAATGATATACTGAAGACTGGGGTTTTGCTTTGTTATCCTGTCAATGGAAAAGGTATGGCTTTGTGCAACGGAGAGGAATGGCAGATTCCGGATACGATCGTAGGACAGATGGACCCGGAGAAACCTACAGAGTTCTGGAGACTTTCAAATCGGCTCTGGCGTTTTTTTATATCAAGAAATGAGAATGAATTCATTCTTCGTGCAGTGGACAGCCTTGGCTTTGCTGAACTGGATCCTCTGCCGGGAACACATGAAATGCGTGAGGTTTATCTTTCTGCCCTAAAGGAATTAATACATACTTTGAAAGCAGGAGGCAATCCCCAAGAGGTGCATTTTGACGATTTGTTCGAATTATACAGGTTCCTTACGGAGTCTGCAGAAGAGGTGCCGGTCCGCCGGGTAAGGCCGGATTCGCCTATGCGTGTGGGGACTAAGGGACTGGAACAGACCCTTCGCAGAGGACAGGAACGGTATTCTTCAGTGTATCTTGATCTTCTTGGACTTATTGCTGTGGGTTATTACCAGCCGGGGGAACGTCTCCCGTCCCATGAGGAGCTACAAAGTATGTATAATGTCAGTATTGATACCACCATAAAGGCAATCCAGACTCTTCAGGAGTGGGGAGTTGTGACAGCCACACGCGGCAAGGGGATTTATGTTGCCATGGATTTGGAGGATTTACAGAAGATAGAGATAGATCCTCAGCTGATCGCAAGCCATGTGAGAAGATTTCTGGATTGTCTGGAACTGCTGTCCCTTACAATTGAAGGTGTGGCAGTACATGCGGCTGCATATGTCACGGCAGAAGAGGCGGAAGCTCTCCACAATGAACTGCGCAGACGCTGGGAAGAAGAGTATGTGTATCATGTTTCACCAAGTATAGTCCTTAACTTTATTGCGGAGCATATACAGTTTCAGGCACTAAAGGATATTTATGCGGTAGTAAAAAAGGATTATTGTATCGGCAGAAGCATCCCCAAGCTTGTGAACAAGGAAAAGTCTCCCAAAACTACTGAAATCCACCGTCAGTGTATGGAAGCGGTGAAGGTTCTGCAGAGAGGGGACAATGTACTTTTTGGCAGAAAGGCTGCGGAAATGTTTCTGTATACACATGAGCTGACAGTGTCGGAATGTAAAAGGATGGGATATTGGGAGGCTGCCATGGAGGTGTATGACGGAACTCTGTTATGGAAGTGATTGAAAGACATATATATATTTAAGATTTGTGATAAAACAGCCGGATTTCCTTACGCCATAGGATATCCGGCTGTTTTATATACTAGGAAAGTATTCCATTTTGTTGTGACCAGAAGGTTATGACTTTCCTAGTATATAAAAACCCTCCGGGGGATGCACACAATGTGCAGAGGAAGGCTGCTTCGCAGCTGCACATTGGCGCACAAAGTGTACAAGTCCCTCATGAGTGAGGGATTCAGGGAGTTGAAGTGGACTTGTCCACTTTGTTCTATCAGGGGAAGGCTGCAGGGCAGCATTCACTACTTTTAGCAGTGATTATTAATAAAATAAAAACAAATGTTCGAAAAAATTAAGTTTGTACCGTTTTATTGGACTTAATATATGAGATACTCTTTTTATAAAGAAAATATGTTCGCGAAAATATGTTTGTTTTTTGAAGGAGGAGTATTTTATGTGGAGTACAAATGAGAAGATGAAAGAAAGAAAAATGGCATTGGCTGACGGCGGATATATGGAACACGAGCGGCGCAGACAAAGTGGCGGGAGACTCTCTTCTGTTACGGCTATGATCATCGGTGCCATTGTCACGGCAGAGATCATGGTGGCTGGCGCAATGCTTCTGAATATTGATTTCCACGGTGCGGATGTCATTGCCCTGGTATTGGTTTTTATGGTATTATATTTCGGAGTAGTTGCAGTATTGACAGATAAATAGGAGTTTAGGCCATGCCGAAATCATTTCAGCAGAAATTAAAAATATTATATTTGATGCGTGTACTTATGGAGAAAACAGATGAGAACCATCCTATGACGATCAAAGAACTGATTGCTCATCTTGATGACTGTGGTATCAGTGTGGAACGGAAGACCCTTTATGATGACATTGAGACTTTGCGGGTCTTTGGCATGGATATTGTCAGCAGGAGAGAGAAACCGTCAGGATTCTATCTGGCCAGCAGAGAATTCGAGCTGGCAGAGTTGAAACTCCTGGTAGATGCAGTCCAGTCATCAAAATTTATTACAACAGGAAAATCCCGCCAGCTTATAAGAAAACTGGAGAGCTTGACCAGCGTTCATCAAGCTAAGCTTTTACAGAGACAAGTCTTTGTGGAGAACCGTGTGAAGACTGTCAATGAGGGGATTTATTACAATATAGACCAGATTCATACAGCGATATCAAGCAACCGGCAGATCAGCTTTCAATATTATGAGTGGACAGTATCTAAGGAGATGCGTCTGCGCAAGGACGGCGAGAGATACCGAGTCAGCCCGTGGGGAATGATCTGGAAAGATGAGAATTATTATCTGATAGGCCTTGACGAGAACAGTAACGTGGTCAAGCATTACCGGGTAGATAAAATGATGAAGATCAGAGTGGAACAGGATCAGCGCAACGGGGGAGAGATATTTGAGGGCTTCGATGCTGCTCAGTTTGCTACCAGGACCTTCGGGATGTTCGGGGGCAGGGATGAGACTCTCTGTATGGAATTTGAGAACCGTTTTGTAGGAGTGGTGATTGACCATTTCGGTCAGGAGGTTATGATTCACAGAAAGGACGAAGAGCATTTCGCAACATTGGTACATGTGAATGTGAGCAGCCAGTTTTTTGGCTGGCTGGCAGGACTTGGTCCGGGAGCAGTGATCATATCGCCGGAGAGTGTGCGGGCAGAGTACAAGGAATTTTTGGAGAAAGCCCTGGGAAATTACAGGGATAAGAACACTTAAGAGAAAAGACAGATGATACAGGCGAGAAGAAACCCGCTGTACACCTGTCTTTTTGTTATTATTTGCTGGTAATATCCCATAAAGTGTTTTCATGCATATCTGCATAAAAATCCCGGAGAATATTATGTGCGAAATTATTCTTTAATATATTATCGCATAAAGAGTGATTTGCATGTTATATTAATAGGAGAATACCAATAGAGATAAAGGAGGCAGCATATGGACGCTAAGAAAAGAAACAGAAATATTCTTACTGCAGTAACTGCAATTATTGTATTGATTATTGTTTTTTACATTTTCCGGAATATGATAAATGCGAAAGAGACGGAGCAGAATCCGGAAATATCAGGCCAAGGTATCACGGCCATGTATGTTCCGGTTGGCGAAAACAGCTATGTTTTCGTAGATACGGAGAATGACACTCCTTTTACTGTACATTTCCCCGATGAATTGTATGATATAAAAGGTAAAAAAATATCTGAGGACGACCTGAAAAGCGGGAACATAGTAAAGATTTACGGAGACGGGATAATGCTTGAGTCATATCCCGGCCAATATCCGGGGGTGACAGAGATCCGTGTGACCAAGGAGGGATCACCAGATGATGCAGATCAATATCAGAATATTGTTGATTCCATATACCAGGAGCCAGATCCTTCAGAACCTCCTTCTTTGAATTTGGAGTTTGAGATTCCCATGGCCAGTGTATCTGCCATCACAAACAGAGGTGCCTATAACTGGCGATACCAGGATAAAAGCGGGAATATCCAGGAAGCTATTGCCGACACTGCTCATGTGCTGATGTGGAAGGAAATTGTGGAGTTGAACTTGGAGAGGGGTACAGATCTGAAACTTCGATTTTCCGCTGAGCCAGAAAGTGTATCTGCGCTCCGCTGGAAAGAGGAAGTACGGGAGACTGCGGCAGAGGGCAGCGAAGTTCCGGAAGGGGAGGAGATCAGTGTGCAGGAAACCGATGATCAATGGTATCTTCCTCAGGCAGAGCCGGGATATGTGTATCTGATTCGGGCGGAGTGGAAAGATGGAATTGTGGAATATGGATTTTTGTCATAACAGGGATAAGCCGGAATATAGTTGATTGAAATGGCAGGGGTACGGGAGAGAAAATAACAATGACAGTTAAATCAAGAATATTAGAATTATTAGAACAGCATAAGGGGGAAGTTTTATCCGGGGAGACCATTGCCGGAGAACTTGGGTGCACCAGGGCGGCAGTGTGGAAAGCAGTGAAATCCCTCCGTGAAGAAGGATATATAATCCATGCCGGACAAAATAAGGGATATATGCTGGACAGAGAAACAAACAGGCTGTCTGCGGAAGGAATCCGTCTTTATCTGAATAAACCAGAGGCAGCCATACAGCTTTTTCATGAAGTAGGCTCAACAAATCAGGCTGCAAAGCAGGCCGTTGTAAGCGGGGAGGCAAGGCATGGTTCATTTGTTTTAGCCCAGAGACAGACTGCAGGACGGGGAAGAAGGGGAAGAAGTTTTTTTTCTCCGGAGGATGCAGGACTGTATCTCAGCATCATCCTTGAGCCGGAGGAGACACTGAAGGAGAGTCTGCTGCTTACCACTGCTGCGGCAACGGCGGTGTATAAGGCTGTGAAGAAGGTGTGCGGGATTTTCCTTGATATTAAGTGGGTAAATGATCTGTATCTGGACGGCAGAAAGGTGTGCGGAATCCTTACTGAAGCTATCACTGATTTTGAAGGAGGAAATATAGAATTTGCCATTGTGGGAATCGGGATAAATCTTTATAAAAATGGGGAAGAGGTTCCGGAGGAATTGAAGAATGTGGCAGGAGCTTTGTACGAAGACAAGGAAAAAGCCGGCAGTGTGGACCGGAATCTATTGGCAGCGGAAATTGTCAATGTTCTTTTGGAGGAGACAAAAGAACTGAAGCTGTCCCATGAATATGTGGAGAGGAATATTGTGCCGGGAAGGGAAATATTCATTGTAGACGGAGAGAAACGCCGCCGGGCAAGAGCTTTATCCATTTGTCCGGATGGACGGCTCCTGGTGCAGGAGGCAGATGGAAGCGAATCCATGCTTTCTTACGGGGAGGTTTCTGTATGTCTGGATAAGCCAAAGTGATGCTTAAGTATGGTATTCAGCATTATGCGGTAAAATAATAATATTTTTTGTATATTATAAATAAGAGAATGACAAAATTGTTATATGATTGTCGCAATATAAGAAAAAATCGTATAAATTATACAAAATTTTTTGTATTGGTTTGTGCGAAATGGTCAAAACGTATATTGACATTCACGTGATGCAGAGTAAAATAAAGAAATCGAAAGATAAACAGCGTTTAGCAGGAGACAGCTCAGGGAAAAATTTCGCCTGAGTTTTCTGCTTTACAGACTGACTCAGCAGAGAAAAGGAGGGAGCGAGACGGGTAATTTATCAAGCACATTAATGGAAGAACTAGAGAGCAAGACGGTTTTTACCATACCTGTGTTTGGGGGAATACCGATAGCGGAATCGGTGGTTGTCACCTGGGTCATAATGGCCGTGTTGGTGCTTCTTTCCGCATTATTGGTACGAAACCTGAGTGTGGAGAATCCAAGCCGAAAGCAATTGCTTCTGGAATCGGGTGTGGGTTTTCTCCAGGATTTTTTCCAGGGGATCTTGGGAGAAGAGGGAAAACGCTATATCCCGTATTTAATGTCAACCGTAATTTACATAGGTATTGCCAATATTGCCGGTGTTTTTGGTTTTACACCACCTACCAAGGACTTAAACGTAACTATAGCACTGGCGGTTATGAGCATTGTTTTGATCGAATATGCAGGATTCCATAAGAAAGGAGCAAAGGGATTTTTGAAGAGCTTTGCGGAGCCGGTCCCTATTATGCTTCCTATCAATATACTGGAGATTGCAATTCGTCCGACATCACTTTGTATGCGGTTGTTCGGCAATGTTTTGGGAAGCTATGTGGTCATGAAACTTCTGGAGTTTGTATGCCCGGCATTGCTGCCCATACCGTTCAGCCTGTATTTTGATTTCTTTGACGGATTTATACAGGCATATGTATTTGTATTTTTAACTTCATTGTTTATTAAAGAGGCCATCGAATAAACAATTTTGACGGCACCCGGCCGCTTGGCGGCAAATAAAAAATATTAAGTATTCAGGAGGAAATAAGTTATGACAAGTTTAGTGGCAATCGGAGCAGCTATTGCAGTATTGACAGGTATCGGAGCAGGTATCGGTATTGGTATCGCAACATCTAAAGCAGTGGAAGCCATCGCAAGACAGCCTGAGGCTGAAGGCAAGATCAGCAAGGCTCTTTTGTTAGGATGTGCCCTGGCCGAGGCAACTGCTATTTATGGTTTTGTAATCGGTCTTCTGATCATCATCATGTTAGGATAATGAATAAGAACCAGAAAGGCAGGTGGACCAGGTGATAGAGATTAATATCAACCTTGTGTTTACAATTATAAACCTGATTGTTCTTTATCTTTTGATGAAAAGATTTTTGTTTGGGCCTGTCATCAATATCATGGAGCAGAGAAAAAAACTTATTGACCAGCAGTTTGCAAGCGCAAAGGATACAGAGCAGAAAGCTCTGGCACTGAAGGATCAATATGAAGAATCATTGAAAACTGCTAAGGAAGAATCCTTCCGCATTATGGACCAGGCAAAGGGAGAGGCGAAGACCCAGGCTGAACGGATCATGCAGGAGGCCAGTATCCAGGCAGATGACATTGTGGCAAAGGCCAGAGAAAATATCCGTCTGGAGCAGGAAGCTTCCATGAAACAGATGGAAGGTAAGGTGGCAGAGCTTGCCATGGCAGCAGCGGCAAAAATCATGGGAGAACGGAACAGTGATGTGCAGGATTTGTCCCTCTACGACCAATTCTTAGAAAAAGCAGGTGATCCTCATGACAGAAACCAGCATTAATTATGCAAAGGCTTTATACGGCCTTTCTGTCCCGGAGGATGCAGTGGACAGAACTGAACAGCTTTTTAAAACAGTTCCGGATATAGGGAGTATTTTGGAGAATCCCCTCATTTCCCTGAAAGAAAAAGAACAAGTCATTGACAGAGTGTTTCCGCTTGAGATGCGGAACTTCCTGAAGGTTGCCTGCAAATACCATAAAATCGGCAGCATACAGGATATTATAGAGGCTTACGGCGAGTACAGCCGGGAGCAGAAAGAAATTTTACAGGCAGTTTTAACATATGTGACGCTGCCAAGGGAAGACCAGATTGCTAAAATGAAGGAATTTCTGTGCAGAGAATTTTCAGCCAGGGAAGTCAGCCTTTGTCTTAAGGAGGATAAAAGCCTCATAGGCGGTTTTATCCTGCAGGCGGGGGATTACCAGTATGACTGGAGTTTGCGGGGACGTTACCGGAACCTGGAACAGAAATTGACCCGGAGGTGAATAATAATTGAGTGCAATAAATCCAGATGAAATCATTTCGATTCTCAAAGAAGAAATCAAGAATTATGACGAAATCAGCAAGGACCAGGAAGTGGGCACTGTCATCTCCGTGGGAGATGGGATTGCTACTGTTTATGGTATAGACCATGCCATGTACGGTGAGGTTGTGACCTTTGAAAATGGGCTGAAAGGGATGGTGCAGGATATCCGTTCCAACAGCATGGGCTGTATCTTGTTCGGAAAAGATACGGGAATAAAGGAAGGCACTAAGGTTGCGAGAACCCGGAAGCAGGCAGGCGTACCTGTGGGGGAAGGCTTTGTGGGCAGGATCGTGGATGCCCTTGGAGCACCCATTGACGGTAAAGGCGCAATAAAGGAAGATGGATATCGTCCTGTTGAGAATCCGGCGCCAGGTATTATAGACAGGAAATCTGTCACTGTGCCCCTTGAAACAGGTATTCTTTCCATTGACTCTATGTTTCCTATCGGCAGGGGACAGCGGGAACTGATCATAGGTGACAGGCAGACAGGAAAGACTTCTCTTGCAGTTGATGCTATCCTTAACCAGAAGGGGAAGGATGTTGTCTGCATTTATGTGGCAGTAGGACAGAAGGCTTCCACAGTGGCAAAAATCGTATCCACACTGGAAAGCCATGGTGCTATGGACTATACAACAGTATTTTCCGCCACGGCAAGTGACTGTGCCCCTCTTCAGTATATTGTGCCTTATGCGGGGACAGCGCTGGCTGAATATTTTATGTATCAGGGAAGGGATGTATTGATCGTGTATGACGATCTGTCAAAGCATGCTGTGGCTTACCGTGCACTGTCGCTGCTTCTGGAGCGGTCTCCGGGGCGTGAGGCTTATCCCGGAGATGTATTCTATCTTCATTCCAGACTGTTGGAACGTTCCAGCCGGCTTAGCGATGAAGCAGGCGGCGGTTCCATCACAGCCCTTCCTATTATTGAGACCCAGGCAGGAGATGTATCAGCTTACATACCAACTAACGTTATTTCGATCACAGACGGTCAGATTTTCCTGGAGAGTGATCTTTTCTTTGCAGGTATGCGTCCGGCTGTAAATGTGGGACTTTCTGTATCCCGTGTGGGCGGTGCTGCTCAGGCAAAGGCTATGAAAAAGGCATCCGGAAGTGTCCGTATTGATCTGGCACAGTACAGGGAGATGGAAGTGTTTACTCAGTTCAGTTCTGATCTGGATGAAGCCACTATGGCACAGCTGAAATACGGAAGCTGTCTGATGGAGCTTCTTAAACAGCCCCTGTGCAGCCCTTTAAGTCTTCATGAACAGGTTATCACACTTTGTGCAGCCACGCATAAGACCATGATCGATGTGGATAAAAAAGAAATAAAGAAATATCAGAGAGATATGCTGGATTATTTTGATAACGTATATCCGGAAATCGGCAGGGAGATTGAAGAGACAAGAGACCTTTCCGATGAGCTTGCCGGAAAAATAGTAAAGGCGGCAGAAGAATTCAGAGATAAGAGCAGGTAGGTGTTAATATGGCAAATGCAAAAGAAATACAGACCCGTATGAAAAGCATCCAGGACACCATGAAGATAACAAATGCCATGTATATGATCTCATCCTCCAAGATGAAAAAAGCCAAGAAGGTCCTGGAGGACACGGAGCCATATTTTTACAATATGCAGGCTGCCATTGCCAGGATTCTCCGCCATGTGCCTGATATCCAGCATCCGTTTTTCAGTGTGCGCCATCTGGTTCCTACTGAGGAAAGAAAAATAGGATGTGTTGTAGTCACAGGCGACAAGGGTATGGCAGGGGCTTACAATCATAATGTCCAGAAGATGACAGAGGAATTTATGGAAGGCACAGGGCATTATAAGCTGTATGTTCTTGGAATGGTGGGACGGCAGTATTTCGGAAAGAAAAAGGTGGATATGGATGGTAGTTTCCGCTATACCGTACAAAAACCAACAATGCACCGTGCTCGTTTAATTTCCGATGAAATTGTCAGGGCATTTTTAGACAGGGAACTGGATGAAATCCATATTATTTTTACCCAGATGCAGAATGCGGCAGCTATGGAGACTGTAAATATGCAGCTTCTTCCTCTGAAGAAGGCAAGCTTTCAGCCAAGTACCATGCCGGTTGATATTCATCAGGAGGAGATAGAGATGTCCCCGTCTGCAGATGTGGTGCTGGACACCATGATTCCTAATTATCTGACAGGTGTAATTTACGGATGCCTGGTTGAGGCTTATGCCAGTGAAAATAATGCCAGGATGATGGCAATGCAGTCCTCCACAGACAGTGCAAAGGCTATGCTCAAGGATTTATCCATACAGTATAACCGGGCCCGTCAGGCAGCGATCACCCAGGAGATCACAGAGGTTATCAGCGGTGCAAAAGCGCAAAAAAGGAAGTGATGACGATGAATAAAGGTAAGATTGTACAGGTCATGGGACCTGTTGTAGATGTTGTTTTTGAAGAAGGACAGATTCCTGATATCAAGGATGCCCTGGAAGTTGACAATAATGGCAAGAGGTGTGTAATGGAGGTTTCTCAGCATATGGGAAACAGGATTGTCCGCTGTATTATGCTGGGAGCAAGCGAAGGACTTACCCGTGACAGAGAGGTTACTGCTACAGGAAGCGGTATCAAGGTACCGGTAGGTGAGAAGACTCTGGGCCGTCTCTTCAATGTTTTAGGGGAGACAGTGGACAATGGCCCCTCTTTGGATGAGGAAGAACACTGGGTGATCCACAGAGACCCTCCAAGCTTTGAGGATCAAAGCCCTGCAGTTGAAATATTGGAGACAGGAATCAAGGTTATAGATCTTCTTGCTCCCTATGCCAAGGGTGGTAAAATTGGTTTATTCGGCGGTGCAGGAGTTGGCAAGACTGTGCTGATCCAGGAATTGATCCAGAATATTGCCACTGAGCACGGCGGCTATTCCATTTTTACCGGTGTGGGTGAGCGTTCCCGTGAGGGAAATGATCTGTGGTCTGAGATGAAGGAATCAGGTGTTCTGGAGAAAACAGCCCTGGTGTTCGGACAGATGAATGAGCCGCCGGGATCCCGTATGCGTGTGGCTGAGACAGGACTTACTATGGCTGAATATTTCCGTGACCAGGATCACAGGGACGTACTTCTGTTCATTGACAATATTTTCCGTTTCGTACAGGCAGGGTCAGAGGTATCAGCTCTATTAGGACGTATGCCTTCTGCTGTGGGATATCAGCCCACTCTGGCTACGGAGATGGGAGAACTTCAGGAGCGTATCGCTTCCACAAAGGAAGGCTCTGTTACATCCGTTCAGGCTGTTTATGTCCCGGCAGATGACCTTACAGACCCGGCGCCGGCAACTACCTTTGCCCATTTGGATGCCACTACGGTGCTTTCCAGAAAAATTGTGGAGCAGGGTATTTATCCTGCGGTAGATCCGCTGGAATCCACTTCCCGGATCCTGGAAGCAGATGTGGTGGGAGAGGAACATTATGAGGTTGCCCGTAAGGTTCAGGAAATTCTTCAGAAATATAAGGAATTGCAGGACATTATTGCAATTCTGGGTATGGAGGAGCTTTCCGATGAGGACAAAAATATTGTGTACAGGGCAAGAAAGATACAGAAATTTTTGTCCCAGCCCTTCCATGTAGCAGAGAATTTTACTGGTGTAAAAGGTAAATACGTTCCTCTGAAAGAAACCATTCGTGGATTTAAGATGATCGTGGAAGGCGAGATGGATGATTATCCGGAAAATGCTTTCTTTAATGTGGGAACCATCGAAGATGTGATGGAAAAAGCCAAAGCCGAGGAAGGCAGGCAGTAAGGAGCGGCGCTTATGACAGATACATTTGGTCTGGAAATTTATGCCAGCAATAAACTGGTCTACGCCGGACGTGCAAAAAAGCTTGTAATCCCAGCTGTTGACGGAGAACAGGCATTTCTGGCACATCACGAAAACATTGTAGCAGCTATTATTCCCGGTGAAATGCGTTTTGAAAGTGAGGATGGAACCCGGAATATTCTGGCGGTAAGCAATGGTTTTGTGGAAATGATCAACAACCGTGCCAAGCTGTTCTGTCTCACTGTGGAGCGCCCGGAAGAGATTGATATCCGCCGTGCACAGGAGGCGAAGGAGAGGGCGGAAGAGCAGCTTCGTCAGAAGCAGAGTATCCAGGAATACCATATGAACCAGACGGCACTTGCAAGGGCTATGACCCGTCTGCGCGTGACCAGAAAACAAGATATATAGAGATGCAATGATGTCGGGGGCAAAAGGGAACCGGGGCAGGCGCTGTCCCGGCTTCCTTTTGCCACCGACATCATGTAATCCCATAAGTGAATACGTATTTTACAAATAAAAAACCTTGTGTGCTATTATGAAATCAGAAATAGCATACAAGGTTTTTATGTGATCAGAATGCGTTCTCATGGAGGCTGTGACCATATGGGAAGCTGGATCATTGGAACGGCATTCAGGAAATACCGGAGGAACTGTGGAGACAAGAAGGAAGGAGATAAACAAGGAAATAAGGGGGATACAGTATGAGAAAGTCAGGAAAATGGTTAACATGTTTATTGGCAGCTTTGATGATAATGTACGTGCCGGGGGAGGCAATGGCTGCTTCAGGTGGGAGAGCCATGAATCCAGCTATGGTCACCCTGCAGACTGACCGTGTCTATGATATTTATGACGTAACCGGGGACGGAAAGGCAGATGAAGTAATGGTAGAGACAGCACATTACGATTCCTTCGGTATCGGCAGACAGGGGTATCTTAAGATACTGGTCAATGGGGAAAATGCCTTTACACTGGAGGATCCGTATTATAAAGGGGATGCCACATGGCGGTACGATATAAAGCTCTGTACCATGAATACTCAGGAACAATTCTTATTTGTCCGCACGTGCAGTGAAACGGAATATTATAATTTCTGTCGTCTTTATAGTTTCCAGGGCGGACGCTTCCGGCCGGTGCTGGATTTGAAGAATACCTATAAGAATATTTTCCACCATCGTGAAAAGATGGATCTGGTAAATGTGGAAGGTAACCGGATTCAGTTTCAATGGTACGGGCAGCTTGGGGCGGCAGGTGCTCTTAACTGGATAGTGAATTATGATTACATCAACGGGAAATTCAGCAGGGCAAGCAGAACAAGTCCACTGGCAGAAAGTGATAAGGAACGGAGCTGGACTGCTTCCAGGAATTTCAGTGTATACCGTACTGCCGGTCTAAAGGAGAAAGTTTTTCAGGTGAAAGAAGGGGACAGCCTGAAAATAACCCATGTATATAATAATTCC
Organism: Eubacteriales bacterium; assembly: GCA_030524175.1. GTDB lineage: Bacteria > Bacillota > Clostridia > Lachnospirales > Lachnospiraceae > Blautia_A. The sequence continues at coordinate 19,481 of JAUNHC010000012.1, read as the reverse complement.
CAATATGCTTTTATCCGTGTAGTCAACAGTGACGGAACAGCCGGATGGGTACCCTGCCCTAACACTCACAGCCCATATTTTAAGGAAGCTGTGTATGCGGGATAACAGGCAATGCTTTATTTTCAAATTGTGGAAAAGGAGGATGCGTTATGAAAAGGAAGAGATTTTTAAATTGTATATTGATTGTTTTGTTGTTAATGGGAGTCACCCTGATTCCGTCAAAGCTTGTAAAGGCCTCACCGACTTCGGTGAACCTGACGCCAAACAAAAAGTATACTGCCTATGATGTGACAGGTGACAAGAAAAAAGATACTGTTTATATCAAAACAACAGAAGGAAAGTATGGAGTTTGTAAAAGCGTGGCTGTATCTGTAAACGGAAAAATTGCTTATAAATTTACAAATAAAAACTTCTGGGAGTTGAAAGCAAAATTATATACATTAGATAACGGGCAGCCATTTCTGTATCTGTATGCAGTGTTTGACAACGGGGGAGGTCCGGTCTGCGGCCTGTTCCAGTATCAGTCAGGAAAGCTGAAACAGGTAATAAATTTTCAGACATTGATGAAAAGCTATGGAATACATCAGTCCGGAGAAATAGTGAAGATGAACGGTAATAATGTGAAAGCCAGATTTTATGTAATGTCTTATTCTTTGGGACCGGCTTATATTGATTACAACTATGTTTATCAGGATGGTACTTTAAAACCCACCAGCAAGACCGGAAGCTATTACAGAGTTTATACAGGTGGTAAGACAAACAGCGCTTTCATAACCAATAAAACAATCCAGGCTTATCGTGCTGCTGGCAGTTCTCAAAAAGCATTCACCCTTAAAAAGGGCAATAAGGTTACAATTGATAAATGCTGGGTGAACGGTAAGCAAATGTATATCCGGGTGAAATATAACGGGAAAAGCGGATGGATAAAGGCTTCTGCCAAGACCCCGGTAAATAATAAAGACAAACAATTCTCAAATGTGACATATGCAGGATAAAAAATAAAGTTTTGTCTTTGGATCAGTAAAATATCAGGCGGGAGCTGCGGGCCTTTCTTAGGCAGACAGCTCCTGCTTTTAGTTGCGCATTGGCCCATGATCGGTGTTCATGTGTTATTGTGAGAATGTTTATAGATTTTTAATGTGACATACTGGAGGCAGTATGGTAATCTGAATATATCATCAATTCTGTCCGGCATTTCGCCGGGATTTTTCCACTGCACTAATAATTATAACAGGGAGGTGACGGCTATGGTTTCCTGCCATTCAGAAGTTAATAGTTAAAGAATATTTTATTATTCTTTAAAAACAGAACAGAAAATATTATAATGGAGGTACATGGAATGAAGTCAGGCAAAAAGAGAAACAAAATCCATGTAAAACGGAAACCTCAGGTTTCCCTCACTCCAGATAAGGGCACATATGTGCAGAGAACACATAAAGATACGTTATTCCGGTTTATATTCCGGGATAAAAGGAAACTTTTAGAGTTATACAATGCCATTAACGGCTCATCTTATGAGGACACTGACAGCTTAGTGGTGACTACACTTGAGAATGTAATTTACTTGGGATACAAAAACGATGTTTCCTTCCTTTTAGACTGGGTACTATGCCTTGTGGAGCATCAGTCCAGCTGGAATCCTAACATACCTATCCGTGGTGTGTTGTATTTTGCAAGGCTGTATAAAGATTTTATTGAAAGAGGCGGATATAATCTTTACAGTACCAGACAGATTCCGCTTCCCTTTCCACAGTACATAATATTTTATAACGGGACGGACAAAAATATGGAGAGGGAAGTAATCTGCCTTTCAGATGCTTTTACCGTGCCGGAAAGTCTTAACGGTGAGTTAGCGGTACCTGCATTGGAATGCAGAGCGTTGGTCCTGAACATTAATTACGGGAAAAATCAGGAACTTCTTACAAAATGTAAACCGCTTTTAGACTATTCCCGTTTCATTTCTTATATCCGGCAGAATATCTCAAAGGGAAATACGGCAGAGGAGGCAGTGGATATGGCAGTGGAGCAGTGTCTTAGGGAGGATGTTCTCACAGATGTGCTGAAGGCAAACCGCAAGGAGGTCGTGGGAATGTTTTTAGATGAATTTGATGATGAGTTATATCGGAAAGCCCTAATGGAAGAATTTAAACAAGAAGGCCGGGAAGAAGGTCGGAAAGAAGGTCGGATTGAAGGCCAGGAAGAAGGCCGAAAAGAAGGTCTTAGAGAAGGCTTGGCCGAGGGCAGCGAGAGAATCAGCCGTCTATGCAGAAGGCTTGTCCAGGATAACCGGATGGATGAATTAGTACGCTCTGTAAATGACAGAGATTTTCAAGAGGAGCTTTTGAAGGAATATGGCCTTTGAGCAAGGAATTTACTTTTTAAATGGATAGTAAAAGGGCAGCCGCACTTCAAGATTCGTAGTGCGGCTGCCCTTTACTATGTCATATAGTGCAGTTTCAAGTAATCGAAGGAAAATTCTGCACAGGCCATGCCCATGGTGAAAACCACTACGGCCAGAATCATAAAGATTGCAGGTACATCATAGACAAATCTTACTTTTTCACTGCGAAAGTTAGCTATGAGGATTTCAATCCCAAGAGAAATAAATACAACAGGCCAAAACCGGCTGATCAACTCATATGAAATTTCCGGGATGAAGATATGGGCCAGCATCATTACGCCGGCGGCAATTAGCATTCCTCCAAAAGTGTAACTTCCAACTCTATGCGTTTTCATCCTTATTCAACTCCTCTTGCGGGTAGGGCGGAAAATCTGAATTGTCTTGGGAAGCTTCAGGAGCCTCCGTCTCACTTTCCTGTGGGAAAGGAGGATATTGGGGAACAGGATCATCAAAAGGTGCATTATTCATATAACCGGAATCATACTGAAAATCATCTGCAGCATTAGTTCCGCTATTACCTGGATCTTCTTGGGTTGGCTCATTTGTCTGGTGGTATGGGCGGTATGGCTCCCAGTAATGCTCCTGCTCTGTGTCTTTTTTATTGTCTTTCAGCTTACTTCTTTTATCTGAAAGGAGGTAAAAACCGGCAATGATAATGGCAACAGCAATTACGATCTGCGGGAGACGATAGAAAATGGATCTGATGATATCACCTAAAAATCCGGGAAGGATCCAATATAGTATATCTGCAAAATTATTCCACAGGATTGAAACACCAAATACAATTAAGATCACAGCTATAAGTGAACGGTATTTTTTCAGTATATTGTCTGTATCCCCGATAAGCTGATCCATGTGGAGGATATAACTGTCTTCCATTGAATAAAATTCTTCGTCAGATAATGTTTTCAGATTATGCACGTCGAAAAAGCTGTAGAACCAGATAATAGGAAGGAACATTACCAGGAAATCCATTCCCATGCCGGATGCAAGAGCAAAAATCGACCAGAAAACCAACATAATACTAATTCCCTTTTTGCGGAAGCCCATATACATTTCACCGGCTCCGGGAATTAAAGAAGCGATAAATAACCAAAACCCTCTTTTTGGTTTAATCATATTACTTGCCTCCATTTACTATTTTATTTGAAAAATCACTCAGATAATTGGTGAATCTTTTTGCGCCGTCCGAAATACCTTTTCCAATCCCCTGAGTGAAATCTGAGACGTAGCTGGAGCCAGGCCTGGCAGATGGTTGATGTGCTTCAGTCTGTACAGACGGCGTAGCCTGAATAGATGTGAAATCTATCTGACTGACACTGAATAAAAGGAATAACGCTGCTACTACTCCCGCGGCTGTGCGCAGACTGTAGTAGAAAAGCTGCATCCGCCGGGAAGTGTCCGATGCGGATTTGGCAGCTTTGACCTCAGGTGAAGTTGCTTTTGCAAGAATTTGTTCTTTTAGATAGACGGGAGTGGTGAGGCTGCATGTTTCTTCCTCTTCGTGAATGAACTGGTCAAGGCAAAAACTGCATTGATCCAGGTGCTCAAGAAAAGCAATCATGTCTTGTGTGTCCATTGCATTGCCTTGAAAGTTTTTAAAATCATTCTTATCTATATGCATCTAATCACTCCTTTCCAACATTTTTTTCAGCATAGCTTTGGCCCGGTAAAGCTGTGTTTGGATTGTTTTTGTATTTTTATTTTCCCTTTGCGCAATTTCGGTTACGGACAATTCCTCACAGAAATGAGCGGTGGCCACTTCTTTGTAAGGACTCCGGAGCTGCTGGCACAGCAGCCGGACCTGACTGTTGGAATCCTCCAGCAAATAAGTTTCCTCCGGGGAAGAATTCTTATCAGGTATCTGAGAGAAATATGTGTCCTCCGTGGGAACGGTACGCCGCCCGGCTGCTTTTAAATAATCCAGACATTTCCGGACTGCAATTTTAGACAGCCAGGCTTTTTCGTAGGTACCGTCAAAACGGGATAAGTTTTTGTAGGCGGATATAAACACTTCCTGGGTCAGGTCCTCGGCGTCAAAGGGGTTGCCGATAGACTTTAAACATATGGAATATATTAAGTTTTGGTATTGGTCTATTAAATATTCCAGATATTGTTCCTGTGAAATGATATCAGCCCCTTTCTGTACCCGTTCACTTATTATAACGCACCTTGCCGGGAAAAAACTTCAAAATCACGAAAAAATATTATTTTTTTGGTTGAGGCTGATAATTGTAAAGAATAAGGCCCCGTGATATAATATCCAGAGTTGACAACTAGTAATCCTTCAGGCTTGCCTGAATTGTTACGGCAATTACGTTGGTCAGATTAAGAAAAGTGAAAGTATAAGAGGTGAACATAGGGAAAGATTATGGCTAGTATCAGAGATGTGGCACAGAAGGCAGGTGTAGGAGTAGGCACTGTGTCAAGGGTAATTAACGGCAGCGGCTATGTGTCCGCAGATACGAGGAAAAAGATACAAGATGCTATAGATGAGCTTGGCTATATACCAAATGAACTGGCGAGAAATCTTTTTCGTAACCGTACAGGAATTATTGGAATCATCATACCGGATTTGGAACATCCTTTTTTTTCTAACTTTGTCAGGCAGACGGAAGTAGCATTGTATAAATCAGGATATAAGACTATGGTCTGCAATACTATTGGAATAAGCAACAGAGAAAGAGAGTATCTGGATATGCTGGACCGTAATATGGTGGATGGTATTATCACAGCAGCCCATACTCTGGAGGGGGAAGAGTATCTGAAAAGAAAGAAACCTATTGTATCTATGGATCGGGATTTTGGTCCTCGGATTCCTATGGTTGGGTCTGATCATGAGTACGGAGGATGCCTGGCAGCAGAGATACTTCTCAAGAATAAATGCAGAAAAATTCTTCATATTACCGGTGTGGCGCCGGATGTGGCAGCCAATAACAGACATGCTGTGTTTGAGACGATCATGAGTGAGCACGGGGTGGAAGTAGTTGATGTGGTGATGGAGTGGAACCGGTTTGACCATGAATCCTACTGGAATGCGGCAAGAGAAGGAATCAGAAAATATGATGGGGTTGACGGGGTATTTGCAGCAGACCAGCCGGCTCTCTATTATATGCATTTGGCAATGAAGGCCGGCAGGAAGGTGCCGGAGGATTTGAAGGTGGTTGCCTATGACGGAATGGATATTACCCGGTTATGCTATCCGGAGGTTACCAGCATCTGTCAAAATATACAATTTTTATCAGAGACGTGCGCAGATACAGTGGTGGATTTGATTGAAAATAGGAAACGGGTTCCACATAAACAGATAATTACCGTAGAAGTCAGACAGGGAGGGAGTACCTTTCCAGTAAAATTGGACGGAAATTTATGGAAAACGCACAATCACATTTGAAGAAATTTGTGAAAAAGATACATAGCAGAAAGGCTTTGTGAAATATGCACAAAGCCTTTCTGCTATGTATCTTTTAGGTATGTAAAAAATCCCAATAAACAATTGACAAATAAAAAAGAATATCCTATAATGCAAACATGGAACGGGTACCACATAGACGAAGTGCATAAGTTACAGCACTTATATTTTTTGAAGGTAAGGGAACGGGTTCCACAATAGAAATGCAGCAACTGAAAATAACACGATCAGAGAGGAGGCGGAATTGTATGTATACAGGAAAGTACGAATGCCTCGAAATATTTGCAAGACCAGACGGGCCGGACCAAGGGAGCATCGTACTCACAGACTGTGAGGGCAGGATCCTTAAGAAGAAAGAACTGGAACATGAATATGGCACATGGGTCCGTCTTCCTGTAGAAAAAGACAGTATATACCAAGTGAAAACGGAGCATGCCTGGGCGGCTCTTGCTTACCTAAGCGGCAGAGAGGATATTCTGGAGGAGGGGGTTTGTGTTCTGGATCCCTGTAATGATTTCAAAGAACTGGAAGGAGAAGCATATCGCAGATTTTGTGACACGCCCTACAGGGAACAATATCATTTTACCCCCATAGTGAACTGGCTAAACGATCCAAACGGACTATGCTGGTATCAGGGATATTACCATTTATTTTATCAGTATAATCCATTTGGTCAGGAATGGAATAACATGTATTGGGGACATGCGGCCAGTAAGGACTTAGTTCATTGGAAGCATCTTCCCATAGTTCTTGAACCTCAGAAGGAAATATTGAATGATCAGGAGCTGAAGGGCGGTGCCTTTTCCGGCAGTGCACTTCCCCAGGAGGACAAGGTCCTGTTTTTCCTAACAAGGCACATTGGCCCTCAGGAGGATGGCAGTGATACAGTCCAGTACCAGACAATGATGGACTCCAGGGATATGGTGAATTTTAGTCCTGAGAAAGAGATCATAAGAGAGAAACCAAAGGGCGCCAATTTTGATTTCCGTGACCCGAAAGCAGGGGAATTTGGCGATAGGTGCTATCTTGTACTTGGAAGCTGCATGGAGGGAAAAGGTTCTATTCTGCTGTATGAATCAGAGGATAAAGAACATTGGCATTATCGGTGTCCCCTCATAACAGAATCTCAGCCTATCAGAACAATAGAATGCCCGGATTTCTTCAAACTTGATGGAACTTATGTGGCTATGGGGGCCTGGATGGATTATTACGATCAGCAGGGACGATTTCAGCCCAGCCGTTATTACATAGGCAAATGGAATGGTCGCAGACTTCATACAGAAAATGAACAGTGGGTAGATTTTGGCAGCAACTGTTACGCGGCTCAGACTTTTTCTCATAATGGACGCAGGATTTTTATGGGATGGGTTTCTGATTTTTATAAGGAACATGTGGTCACTGAACCGGGTACATATGGCAGTATGACAATTCCCAGAGAGTTACATGTAAGGCAGGGACGAATATATGCTCTTCCTGTAAAGGAAATATATAGTCTTCGAAGGGAAAAGCTTTTTAGTGGTGAGATACGAGAACTGAAGAAGGAACATATTCCCGGCAATCAGTATTATGCACGGATTACCTTTGAAAATCAGGGAGATTTCCAGATTATTATGGGAAAAGACGGAGAAAAAGAAATACGACTGGTGGCAGAAAGCGGAAAAGTTTTTTTAAAAACACAGGGAGTGAAAAGCAGCACGATTGAGTTTCTGTCCTCTGTGAAAGAGTGCAGAAGTGCAGAAATTTTTGTGGACAGAAGAACAGTTGAGGTATACCTTAACGATGGCGAGGATGTAGGTACTAAGCTCTTCTATAACAGCAGATCAGAAGGATACTTCTTTCTGAAATCTAAGGAACTCTCACAGACAGAACTGTTTACAATGGATTCTGTCTGGTAGAAAATAAAATGAAAAGGAGAATAAATATGAAAAAAAGAATGGTAAAAACAATGGCAGTTATTTCAGCGGCAGCAGTTATGACAACAGGATTTACAGTGCCTGTAATGGCTGATGATCCGGTTGAAATTACAATCTGGAGTCCTACAGATGAGCCGGCGATCGAAGAGTGGTGGGTACAGAAAGTTGATGAGTTTAATAAAGCTCATGAGGGTGAAATAGTGCTGTCCCGTGAGGCAATTGTACGTGCTGATTCCTATGCATACGAGGACAAAGTGAATGCGGCTCTTACTTCCAATGACCTTCCGGACATTCTTTATGTAGATGGTCCAAATATTGCCAACTATGCGGCAAACGGTGTTATTTTACCTATTGATGAGTTTTTCACAGAAGAAGATTTGAGCGATTTTGTTGATTCCATTAAGGTTCAGGGAACTTACGATGATGAACTTTTTGCATTGGGTGCGACTGAAAGTTCCGTGGCATTATACTACAATCAGGATATGCTGGATGAAGCCGGTATCACTGCCCCGGACAAACTGGAGGACGCATGGACCTGGTCTGAGTTTAAAGAAGTGGCTGAGAAGCTTACAAAGGACGGGGTGACAGGAACGAATATTATTATGGACCAGGGCGAGGGACTTCCCTATGTTCTGGAGCAGTTCTGGATTTCCAACGGAACTGACTTTGTAAACGAAGACGGCTCAAAGGCTGACGGTTATGTGAACAGTGAAAAGGGCGTGGAAGCAGCAGAATTTTTAAACAGTCTGATCCAGGAAGGCCTTGCTGATATCGACCCTATTGAGAAAGCATTCCACAATGGTAAATCAGCTACTATGCTGGGCGGCTCCTGGGAGGTTGCCACCTTGGAAAATGAATATCCGGATCTGAATTGGGGCGTTACTTATTTCCCTGTTGCGGACAACGATGGAATCAACACCTCACCTACAGGGGACTGGGCAGCCTGCATTACCAAGGATGCAGATGTGGAAGCAGCAGGCGAGGTTATGAAATTCCTCATGAACGAAGAGAACGTGACAACCTATGCACAGGCAATCGCCAAGCTTCCTACCAGAGTTTCTTCTTATGAAACACTTACAGAGTATGACCAGTATCCACGTTCCTTGTTCAAAGAGCAGTCCATGGAAACAGGACACCCAAGACCAAGAACTCCTTCTTACACTGTCCTTTCTCCCGGATTTTCTGAGGCTATGATGAACATTTTTACAGGCGCAGATGTACAGGAAGAACTGGATAATCTGGCAGCAGATGTTGACGAAGATTATGAGATGAGTTATGCCGAATAATCTCTGATTGCAAGTGTACGGCACCGCTTTCAAAGGCTGTCAGCGGTGTCGGAACACGGGAAGGAGAAGCCCATGAAAGCAAATGGAATTAAAAGAAAGAGTGAAATAAAAGCAGCATATCTTTTTGTCATTCCTGCATTGATTCTGCTGATAGCATTTCTGATATTGCCGGCACTTTCCACTGTCCGTTATGCGTTTACCAACTATAATATCATGCGGCCGGATAAAATCAAATTTGTAGGATTTGAAAACTTTATAAAGCTGTTTTCGGACAAAAGTTTCTGGCAGGCAGTTAAAAATACGTTCTACTTTACTGTTATTGTAGTTCCGTTCCAATGTATTCTGGCGCTGGGACTGGCCCTTCTGATTTCGTCCAGAAGACGAGGCGTATCCATTTTCCGGGCTGCATATTTCAGTCCCCAGGTAACCTCGATGGTTGTTGTGGCCATCCTTTGGACAGTGCTTTATAATCCAAATCCGGATACAGGTCTTCTTAATGCATTCCTGAAGAGCATAGGTATGGATACCTGCCAGTTCTTGAACAGTCCGGATACGGCAATGAATTCCATTATTTTTATGTCTGCATGGCAGGCAGCAGGATACCAGATGATGATTTTTCTGGCAGGACTGCAGGGCATACCGGGAGAACAGTATGAGGCTGCATCCATTGACGGAGCAGGTAAGTTTAAACAATTCATTTACGTCACATTGCCAGGACTAAAAAATGTAATTAAATACGTGGTTATGATCACCATGATCCAGGCGATGAAGCTGTTCACTCAGCCCTACGTAATGACAAAGGGCGGACCGCAGAATTCCACAAGAACACTTGTCTATTATATCTATGAGCAGGGCTTTCAGAAGAGACATTTCGGATATGCCTGTACAGTGGCTGCGGTGTTTTTTGTGATTGTTATTGTCATGTCACTGTCGATGAAAAAGATAATTAAAGCTGATTAAGGAGGAAAGGAATATGACCTATAAACAGAGGACATTTTTAGGAAATATACTGTTCTATGTGGGAAACACTGTAATTGCACTCATATTCGTATCTCCCCTTATCTGGATGATTTCCGCTTCTCTGAAGCCGGAGGCAGAAATATTCAAAAATATGAATACTTTGAGTACATTTCTGCCCACAGGAGCTTCTGTCAGCAATTATCTGGAAGTGTTTTCCAGGATTAATATGTGGAAGTTTATCGGAAACAGTTTATTCTATGTTTTTGTGATTATTGTTTTAGATTTAATTGTCAATTCACTCTGTGGATATGCACTGGCTAAATTCCGCTTTAAAGGGAAAAATGCATTGCTTACCCTGGTTATCAGTCTCATGGTATTCCCAATGGAAGCTATTATGCTTCCTCTGTATGTAGAGGTGGCGAATTTGGGATGGGTAAATCAATGGGCAGGCCTGATCATACCCTTTGTAGCGAAATGCTTTAGTATTTACATGTTCCGCCAGTTCTTCCTTGATATTCCAAATGATTTATTGGAAGCTGCATCCATAGACGGCTGCGGTCCGGTGAAGAGCTTCTTCAGGGTGGTTGTACCCATTTCCGGAACCGTATATGCAACTATCTTTATCCTTGATTTTGTTGCACATTGGAATGACTTTATGTGGCCCTTACTGGTGGTGACAGGGGAAGAAAAAAGAACAATCCAGCTGGCGATTCAGACTTTCTTTGGATCGAAACCTATAAACTACGGACCTATTATGGCATCCCTTACCATATCAGCTATTCCCATGCTTATTATGTTTATAGCACTTCAGAAATACTATGTTGAGGGTATTGCATCCACCGGTATTAAAGGTTGAAAATATGTCCATGTCATAGAAGAAGTTAGTAATCGTACCGGATAATATACAGACATTCGCATATAGAAAGGTGGGAGTAAAATGGATGAGATTTTTAATCCTGATGGGAAATTCTTCAGATTTATGGAAAAGTTTCTGGAACTGGTAAAACTAAACGCTTTGTGGGTGATATTCAGCCTTCCGGTGATCACCGCAGGTGCTTCCACCTTTGCTATGTTCACGGTAGCAGGTCAGATAGCAGACGGTGAAGAAGGTTATATTTGGAAATCTTTCTGGAAAGCCTTTCGCGGCAACTGGAAAAAATCGTCTCTGCTTTGGCTTGTGACAGGAGGAATTGGGATGGGCCTACTCCTGGACTACCGCTTCTGGTCAGTTCTTGACAGCCCTGTGTCAGGTATGATGAAGGGTTTCACTATTGCACTTATCATAGTGTATCTTACGGGAGCAATCTATGTGTTTCCTCTGGCAGCCAGAATGGACTGCTCAGTAAAAATAATACTCCAAAACAGTTGGTTTTTGGGAGTGAAATATCTCCCCAGGACATTACTCATGCTGGTATGGATTGCACTGGAGGCGTTTGCAGTGAGGCTTTGGGCACTTGCACTCCTTATGGGGATGCTGCTGGGTGTTTCAGGGATGGCTTGGTTGATTGAAATACATATGAAAAAGATTTTCGGAAAAGAACACATTATAGAAACAGAAGAACAAGGGGCACTGTCGTAGAGGCGGTGCTCTTTTTTGGGGATTAAGGAAGGAATGGTGAGGGGACGCTTTGGGGTAAGGCTGACGTTACAAGGCGGAACATAATACATAGTAACCGTATGTTCATTAATGCTAGCGAATGTCACGTCACACTATTTCTGCCTGAAAAGTTTTCAGCTAAGAACACAACGCCTCGAAGGGGTGGAAACGTAGAGGAAGGTGAGGAGAAGGGACTCCGGTGCGGGGGCGTTGAGTGAGGACGAGACAGATCTTGGCTTTCAGTTGGAGCGTTCAGGAAAAGCCGTGCCTTGGCACGGAGTAAGGCCTGTCTGAGCAGCGTTTGCATCAGCAAACGCTGCGAGTTGCCGCACGCCTTTTCCGTCCCCCAGCGACAAATGAAAGCCTAGATATGTCCGCCGCAAGCGATAGCCCCCGCACCGGACTCCCTTCTCCTCACCGTTCGACAACTTACCGGGGAATCCCTCCAAACCATACTATAAATTCCCTGATCCAGTCCCCCCTGCACCTCTTGCGAAGCGATGAGAGATGGTCTATACTATGTTTTACAGTACATAACAGTTTTCAGAAAGAAGGAAGTTCAGATGACAGAGACCAGGCGGTTATATTACGAGGATGCATATAGAAAAGAGTTCACAGCAAAGGTTCTGGAGTGCAGGACGGTTAAAAAGGGCTACCATATTCTGCTGGATGAAAGTGCCTTTTACCCGGAAGGGGGCGGGCAGCCAAGTGACAGAGGACTGTTGGATCAGGTGAAAGTAAGTGAGGTCCATGAGAAGGAGGGAGAGCTTCTTCATTATACAGATGAGCCTATTGAGCCGGGACAGGAGGTTATAGGGAGGATTGACTGGGAATACCGTTTTGATCTGATGCAGCAGCATTCAGGGGAGCATATGGTAAGCGGTTTGGTCCATCAGGCCTATGGCTATGATAATGTTGGGTTTCACATGGGAAGCGATGTGATCACTATTGATTTTAATGGGATGCTGGATGAGACTCAGCTTGCTGAAATCGAAGAACTGGTGAACAGAAAGGTGTGGGAGAATAAACCTGTGAAGATATGCTGTCCGCCTCCGGAAGAGTTGAAAACTTTGGACTACCGAAGCAAAAAGGAGCTTACCGGAAAGGTACGCATTGTGGAGTTTCCAGAGGCAGATGTGTGTGCCTGCTGTGGTACTCATGTGGCTTCTTCCGGAGAAATCGGTATGGTAAAGCTTTTGTCTGTAGTGAAATTCCGTGAAGGTGTGCGAGTGGAAATGATCTGCGGAAAAAGAGTCCTTGATTACCTGAATAGGATAAATGAACAGAATCATCAGATTTCCGTGAAGCTTTCTGCCAAGCCGGATAAGACTGCTTTAGCTGTGACACGTCTTCAGGAGGAAAATTTCCGGCTGAAGGGCAGAGTAATGCGACTGGAGGATGACGTATTCTCAAGTGAGGCACAAAAATGGGAAGGTGCAGGCAGTGTCCTTTTATTCCAGGAGGGGCTTGAGGCTGATAGTGTGAGAAAATTGGCGGATGCGGTAATGCAGACCTGCGGTGGATGCGCTGCTGTGTTCTCCAGGAATGAGGATGGAAGCTACAAATATGCACTTGGTGAATTAAACGGGGATCTGCGTCAGTTTACAAAAGAGATGAATGGCGCGCTTCATGGACGTGGCGGAGGAAAGCCATTTTTTGTTCAGGGGTCTGTACAGGCATCGGAAGAAGAAATCAGAAAATTTTTTGAGAGATAGCAGCAGGGAGTCAGACAGTATAAATGAGAGGTGGAAAAATGTTTGGAGAATGTCATGCTCATCTTATCATGGACGGATTGAATTACCACAACGCAGTAGGCCTCCATGCACGCGGGGTGAGAGAAGACGTCATACGGGAACGTCTGGAAGAATACAGGAAAGCAGGTGTATTTTTTATCCGGGACGGAGGTGATTCTCTCGGCGTATCCAAAAGGGCAAAGGAGCTGGCGGCAGAGTATGGGATCGACTACAGGACTCCTGTTTTTGCAATACATAAAGAAGGGCATTATGGTTCAATAGTGGGACGTGGATTTACCACTATGAAAGAGTATCATAAAAGAGTATTGGAAGCAAAAGCAGAAGGTGCTGATTTTATTAAGATAATGACTACCGGTCTGCTGGATTTCAATGATGATGGTGAGATTACGGGAGAGCCTTTGGATGTGGAGGAAGTTAAAGAAATGGTCCACGTTGCACATGAGGAGGGTTTTTCCGTGATGAGCCATACAAACGGTGTATATGGGGTGCGTGCTGCTTTGGAGGCTGGGATAGACAGCATAGAGCACGGAAATTATATGGATGAAGAAACAATCCTAATGCTGTCCCAGAGCAATACGGTGTGGGTTCCCACTCTGGTGACAGTGCGAAACCTGCTGGGCTGCGGCAGATATGAGGATGATGTTATCCGTCCTATTATGGAAAGAGCCGCAGAGAGTGTGGCTTTAGCATTTGATAAAGGTGTCAGGATAGCTTTGGGAAGTGATGCAGGCGCTTATATGGTTCCCCACGGAAAAGGAATACAGGATGAGTACAGAGCCTTTACCGATATTTTGGGACATACCCCGAAGGTGGATGAATGGATAAGACAGGGCGAGAAAGAAATAAAGGAGCGTTTCAGGGCCGGATGAGTCATCCGGTGCCCCTGAAGCGCTCCTGTTATTTATGGGTGAGTATGCAGAATGATTTACCGATGTGTACTCATTTTACATCATATTATGCATCTTCAATTTTAATGGCTGTGTAAATATTTGATTCTTTGGAAGCAGACGGGTGGAATGTGATGCGTACACCCCATCCCGGCTCAAGGCCTCCTGAGGAGAGATCCTGGGCATTGCCTGTAAAACAGGTGGCAGCCGCTCCGTCGTTAGTCTGGATTGTTACAGTGTTGGCAGTCGAGCCTATAATGGTTCCCGTGACTGTAGCAGTGGTATGGCGGTCGTCTAAAGTATCCGGGTCATCTCCGGTGACTGCTATGACAGTGATACCCTCCAGCGTGACCGGAGAATCTTCCGGCATCTCACCGGTGTAAGTTACATTTACATATGAGCCTGGTGCAGTACCCCCTTTAAAATAAGCGGGGATTGCAGAGATATCCAGGTTCAGCGGCGTATCACTTCCTTCAGGGAGAATCTGCAGTGCATTCAGGCTGATATCCTGAATAACTCCGCGGAATTGTTTTTCTCCGAGCGGCTGTGTTTCCTCTTCTGATGGAACGGGGGTAGGCGTAGGCTCGGGTATCTTAATAGGATCCATATCTGAAATGCTGAGAACCTTCAGATGACTGGCGTTTAATACCATGGGGTTATCAGAATTTGTTTCTGAAAATTTACCCTTAAAATGCAGATATACCCACACCCCGGCTTTTATACCGTTTTGATAATATTGTTCGGTGCCTGTTATGGGATATGTTGCTGTTTTTCCGCTTTTAGCTTTTATTGTTATAGTATTGGCGGTCAAACCCTGTACCTGACCATGGGCAGTGCGGTCTTTGAGACGGTTCTTCTTATGGAATTCGTCCACCACTTTCAAAGCTTTCACTGTAGTGGTATCCGTATCGGAAAGCTGTCCCTCATATATGATGCTGATTTCATCACCGGTGATCATGCCGTCTGAACATTCAAGGGTGGCGCCGGATACATCAAAGACATAAGTATTGTCCGGTGTGGAAAGGGTGAGCTGGCTTCCGTTAAAATCCTGGAGCTTTCCGTTTAGTTCATCCATATATACACGAGGCTTTTCTATTGTTGTTTCCGGGGCCGGGGCATCTCCGGTGGAAATAAAACGATCCACAATATTTCCCAGGGTGCAGCCGGTCATAGAAAGTGCCATGCTGAGACAGATACATAAAACAAGCGTTTTTTTCATTTATTCCCTCCGGTGCTGCAATTACTCTGGAGGTTCCGGCGGTTTGGCGGTAAAGTCATAAATCTGCCGGTAAGCATCCCACTCCTCCCGGTTTTTTGCCTCAGTGGGCATCAATCCGGTACACTCGGTGCAGGCATTGGTATCCAGGTAATTTTCATAAAAAACGTGATAAGGATTATCCTTTGGGTTTGTCGGTTCTTGGCTCATCTGCACACCTCCTGTTGTCGATAATACAAATTAGTATGCAAGAAAAACGAAGAACTATACAAGACAGGATAAAACTTAGATACTTTAAAAATATTATAGCAAAAATGTGTTGAAATATCTATAAAGTGTGTTATAATTTCCTTAAATAAATAATAGCGAAGTAGGAATTTATGCGTTAAGTGTTCACTGGATGGGGAGTCGCCGTGAAACGAAAAGCTTGTAATATGAAACAAAGCTTACGGTATATTTTCCGCACCCGTTGCTACATATGAGAACATCTCATAGTGTGGAGGGCTTATTATTTATGGTAGTTACCCTAAGTCTATTTTCTATGTAGAAACATTATGGAGGTGTTTTTGTTATGCAAAAAAACAAAACGCATTGGAACGTGAAAACATTGGTGTTCATGGCGCTGCTGGTTGCCATGCATCTGGTGCTCACCAGAGTATTTGTTGTGGAATTGGGCGCATACCGTATTTCAGTAGGAAGTGTATGCACCATTCTTGCCGGCTTATGGATGGGCCCGGCTGCAGGAGCTGTCTGCGGACTTGCATCTGATATTATCGGATGTTTCATGAAAGGCTATGCTGTGAACCCGCTTATTACTATCGCTGCTATCCTTTGGGGCGTGCTTCCGGCTCTTGTGAAACCGCTTATGGCCAACAAGAATAAAAGGGCAAAGACTGTTGTTATCAGTGCATCAATTGTAGTGACAGCAATTCTCAGCTCTCTTATATTTACCACTGCGGGCCTGGTGTTGATCATGGGATATAATTTCTATGCGATCATGCCGGGTAGACTGGTGCAGTTTGTGATCATGATTCCGATTTATTGTGTATTGACCTGCCTGCTGTATTTCAGCCCTCTGACCAGCCTGGTTGTGGGCAATGTTACGCCGGCTGTTTTGGAAAAGAAAACTGTCTGATTAAGAAAAGTTCATACATATCAAATCGATTCCCCAAAATAAATCGAGCTGTCACCTTAGTGTGACAGCTCTTTTTGCTTGTGAGTATCAGGCTGAACCCGGAACCAATACGTATAGAAATGAGAAAAACCAAGGGACTCATATAGCTGCTGGGCTTGGGTATTCCCTTCAACAACCTGAAGATAAGCCTTTTGAGCGCCTTTATTCATGCCCTCCTTCAAAAGTCCGGTGCAGATTTGCCTCGCATACCCCTTATTCCGCAGATCTTCCCGTACATGGATGGCATAAATGCCGATGTAATCCCTGTCAAGAATACCAAGCCCGGTAGCGGCGATTTTTCCGTTATGACTAATAGAGGCACATAAGGTTTCCTTGGGGATTGCGCGGTACATAGAGGGTACTACGGTCCTGTGTATAGGATTAGTGGTGCCTTTTAAATCAAAGAGACTCTCTATCCAGCAGGAGGGGATGTTATCTGTAAATACTACCTGGTCATAGGAGGCACACAGGCAGGCTGAATCCAGGTTGACAGTCATCACCCGGGTCGTGTGCTCTATGGAATACCCGCGGTTTTCCAGGACATAATCAAAATCCTTTGATACAAGAGGGCTTATCTTAAAAATTGCAGGTGTGCCAAGCCGCTCATATACTTTCTCGCAGTATGGGATTTTTTCACACCAGGGTAATGAAGAAGTGCCGAATTGTTCCACACTGTTGGTCCTATGTGTATAGAAATATGAAAAACGGAGGATCCATCCATCATAAAGCTCCATTTTATGAGAAGGCCAGGCGTTCAAAGACATATCTTCAATTTGTTTAATTGTGGTTTCCATTGTTTTATGCCTCTCTTTTTCTTAGAAATCTATCAATGGTGCAGGGGGAAGGTAATTCGCCCCTGGTGCTCATTACTTTATAACTGCAATTGCCGGGTGTACTTACTGGATTAAATCATCTACACCAGTATTTCGTTCTATGGCAATGTAGAACAGGGGTTTAGTTTTCAATTAAATATGTGATTTTCTAATTATACAAAACTAAACGTAATTATTCAATATAAAATAAAAAAACATTTTAATATACATTTTAAATGCATAAAAATGCATTTGTTGATACAGTAAATACCTCTCTTTATGGAGACGGAAGATTGGAAAATAGGCCATTCATTATGATGGTTTCAAACTTTATGAACTGCTAGAGAGAAAGGATGCCTGCAAGCTTTTCTGCCAGTATTTCGTGTCCGCAGGAAGTCAGGTGAATGCCGTCTTCAGAGACGGAATCCGTGCCGTATTCCAAAGCGGCCTTGTTTAAATCCTCTTGAAGCCGGATATAAGTGCACTGGTATTTTTCTGCCAGACAAGAAATGCCCTGGGACATTGTTTGAATATGGGGCAGCCAGTTTATATATCCGGCAGGCCGGGTAAAAATAAAGGGTTCCAAAAGGATGATCCTTGGTTTCTTTCTGATGCAGGCAGGAGGGAGAGGACTATGGCAGCACACATCTCCGGCGTTGACTGAAGATCCCCCATGGAAGTCTGTATTTAAGGTGATAAGGAGACTTTCATAATCAGATAAAAACTTTTTATGCATCATATGCTGCTGCTCTGCGTTTCTACCTGTATTCATCATCAGACCAATATCGTTGATGCCGATGAGAATAGAAATAATATCAGCATTGTAAGGAATGGTACCCTGTCTGAGACCTGTCAGAAGCCTGCTCACAGTAAAGCCGTCCACACCACAGTTGGTGATATTCCAGTCATTATTAAGTGTGTTTAGTTTTTTCCGCAATTTGTATACGTAACCGTTGCCAAGAGGCGGATGGCCGAGAATACGGCCGCAGTCGGTGATACTGTCACCGAGACATAGCAAATGGGTCATAGCTGCACCTTTTCCATCCTGTTAAAAAGATTGTTTGATCAGTTCTGTCAGTTCATGGTAGCACTTGCGGGCAGTACGGTCAAGAAGGGGGAGGATGGACTTTATTGTTTTTTTAGAATTAATTTTCAGTACCCTCTGGACAAAACAGACGATCCGTCATATAATAAGACTCACCAGAAATCTTCTGGTATCGGCGCCGTCGCTTCAGACGGAATTTCCACTTTTACTTTAAGACAAAAGAATTGAAATACCACAGATGATTCTTATGTTATTGAATATGGGTATCAATAAATATATGTTATTGAACAGCAATGGTTTGATAAGCATACTTTGTTGAGACCGCCAATTCATTATGCCGGGATATACGAAGGAAAAAAATGGTGTCTGGCTGCACCCGGATACCGTTTGAGAGGATGCGAAGGCGAAACGGGGTGAAGGAATGCTTGTATACACCAGTATGCCTGTGGTGATTGCCGGGGTTGCCGTGATTATGGACCTGCGCACAGGCCGTGTGGATAACGGATGGATCTTATTTTCGTTAGGTACAGGGTTCTTTATTCAGTGCATGGGACAAGGCTGGGCCGGGATTTTTGAATTTCTGTCAGGAGCAATAGTACCCCTTCTCATCTTGGGAATGTTATTTGTTTTCCGGATGCTGGGGCCAGGGGACATTAAGCTGTTGTGCGCATTAGGCGGCATTATGGGGCCTTTGCCAATAGCTGCGTGTATTCTTATCTCTTTATGTTTGGGAGCAGGTATTTCATCTGCAATCTTAATTTCTAACGGCGGTGTCCGCCAGAGACTTCACTATTTTACCCAATATTTTCATGATTTCGTCCAAAGCGGAAAGCTGAAGCCATATTACAGGAAGGGAATGTCCCGTGTGGAGAATTTCCACTTCACAGTACCTGTGTTTTTAAGTGTGATGCTGTATGCAGGAGGTGTGTATTGAAAAGAAACATTTTTGCAGTCTGTGATCTAGAGGTGGATGTGCGACGTGAAGTCGCGTAATGAATTGCTAACTGTTAGCTACCCTATCCAT
>JAUNHC010000105.1 GCA_030524175.1 Eubacteriales bacterium | reverse complement strand
TCACCATCATAGTGAATCCAGTGGCTGCGGTCACGATCACTCCCTTGAGGAACATAATCACCATCATAGTGAAACCTGTGGCTGCGGTCACGATCACTCCCTTGAAGCCCACCAACATCACCACGATGAAACCTGCTCATGTGGACACAATCACTCCCATGAGGAACATAGTCATCACCATGACGAAGCCCGTGGCTGCGGTCACGATCATTCTCAGGAAACGCACCAACATCACCATGACGAAACCTGCTCATGGGAACAGTCACCTTCTCAGAAGGAACCTGGCCAACAGCCTGACGAACATATTCGCACCTCATCCCAACAGCCGCTGTCCGGTGGCAGCCAGACAGTAAAACCTGCACATATCCTTTCCGGCCATGGGAAGGAACTGGCGCCCATTGCTGCCGGGGCGGTTCTCTTCATAGCAGGTGAGATCGTGGAGCACATGGATCAGCCTGCTGCTGCTTTTATTCTGGCACTGGCCGCCTATATCCTGCTTGGAGGAAAGGTTATCCTCACTGCACTGAAAAACCTGGGCCACGGCCAGATTTTTGACGAAAATTTTCTTATGAGTATTGCCACCATCGGTGCTTTCTTTACACAGCAGTCACTGGAAGCCGTAGGCGTTATGTTATTTTACCGCATTGGCGAGTTCTTTGAGCACGTAGCTGTGGAACGGAGCAGAAGCCAGATCATGGATGCAGTTGACCTGCGCCCTGAAGTTGTAAATCTCGTATCCGGCAGTGAGATTAAAGTAATCGATGCAGAGGATGCGGCGGCAGGAGATATCCTTCTTGTCCGTCCGGGAGACCGCATTCCCCTTGACGGTGTTGTGGTAGAAGGAGAAAGCCGTATTGACACATCACCGGTAACCGGAGAGCCTGTACCTGTAAGAGCTGCTATGGGAGATTCCGTCACCTCCGGCTGTGTGAACACCAGCGGCCAGTTAAAAATACGGGTAGAAAAAATCCTGGAGGAATCCATGGTTACCCGGATCCTGGATTCCGTGGAAAACGCCGCTGCCAGCAAACCTAAGCTGGACCGCTTTATCACACGCTTTGCCCGTATCTATACTCCTTTTGTCATCCTTCTCGCACTGGGAACTGCCATTATTCCCTCACTTGTAAGCGGCAATTGGAATTACTGGATCTACACTGCCCTTACCTTCCTGGTAATGAGCTGCCCTTGCGCCCTTGTACTAAGTGTACCTCTGGCTTTCTTCTCAGGAATCGGAGCCGGATCCAAAAAAGGAATTTTGTTTAAAGGCGGTGTATCTCTCGAGGCTATCCAGAATATCAAAACTGTGATCATGGATAAAACCGGCACCATCACCCAAGGTAACTTTAAGGTTCAAAAGGCAGTACCCGCTGCCGCTGAAACTTCAGATGAGGTGCTGGCACTGTGCGCAAGCTGTGAAATGAGTTCCACCCATCCCATAGCTCAAAGCATCGTATCTGCCGCCCATGAAAAAGCGTTGGAAATCCGGCGGCCGTCTCAGGTAGAAGAAATCGCCGGACACGGCATCCGTGCTGTCATTGCCGGTCATGAAATCCTATGCGGAAGCCGCAAACTGATGGATAAATTCAATATTGACATAAGCAGCTACGCCCCCACGGCCTACGGAACAGAAGTCCTGGCAGCCAAAGACGGCGTTTACATGGGATATCTGGTAATTTCCGATACCATAAAAAAAGATGCTCAGACAGCCGTATCCGCATTAAAATCTCAAGGAATCACTCCTGTCATGCTTACCGGAGATGCCCACGAAAGTGCAATGGCTGTTGCTGAGGAAACCGGTATCACTGAAGTACATGCAAGACTGCTTCCTCAGGATAAAGTATCTGAACTCTCAAAAATACGGGACAGTCATGGAGCAGTCATGTTTGTAGGCGACGGTATTAACGATGCCCCTGTGCTTGCAGGCGCTGACGTGGGCGCAGCCATGGGAAGCGGCGCTGACGCTGCCATTGAAGCCGCTGATGTGGTGTTTATGACTTCCAGCATGGAAGCCATCCCTCAGGCTATCTCTATTGCCCGCAGGACAAACAGCATTGCCATGCAGAATGTGGTATTCGCTCTCATTATAAAAGGAATTGTAATGGTTCTGGGGCTTTGCGGTTTTGCATCCATGTGGATGGCTGTTTTTGCAGACTCTGGTGTGGCAATGCTTTGTGTATTAAATTCCATACGGGTACTGTACAGTAAAAAGTTATAAAAATCATTTACTTATTTAATAAAAATAGTCTGTCAGGAAACAACCAATCTTAACAGGGAAGACAATGACTCATATGAGTGACTGTCTTCCCTGATTTTTCTGTCAAATTTCATCCCTGTTATTTTACTTTGATTTTTCTATAACCTGACCATTTGCTGAATACTTTGGTTTTGTTTTCTGAGTATGTATAAGAATGGAGCGCTGCGTAAACGGTTCCTGGTTTTACGTTTCGGAAGACTACTTTTTTGGTCTTCATGCTCCTTTTTTTCAGCACGTTTTTGCCGTAGTCTACGGGACGCTTCTCACCGTTTACCTTGCGGATGCTCTTTCCGAGGATGATATCGTAGCCCTCGGCGCCTTCCGACACGGATACGGTTACTTCCACCACTCCTTTTTTCGGGCTTGAAATACCAACGATTTTTGGAGCGGCAGGGGTGTAATCTGAAACTTTGACTTCATAGGCTTGGGACCAATGGCTGAATACTTTCTTATTGTCCTCTCCCCGAGTCCAGGAATGGCAGTAAACATAATAAGTTCCTTGTTGGACATAGCGGAAAGTGGTGTTGGTGATAAGAATATTTTTGTTTACCTGGAGATAATCCTTATCCACAATACAGTTCTTGTTCTCGCTGATCACATAATCATATCCCTGGGCCGCTGTGCTGATATCTTCCAGGATCACCTGCACATTATTTCCAGATACTTTCACATCTGAAATTATTGGTGCTGCTGATTTTTCCGGTACTGGTGTTGGTGTTGGCAGTGCCGGCGTCGGTGTTGGCAGTGCTGGTGTTGGTATTGGCAGCGCCGGCGATGGCGTTGGCAGTGCCGGCTTTAGAACAGGGCGAGAGGTACTGATAACCTCCTTATAGATTTTTTCTTTTTCCGGGGAACTAATGTCTTCGTCCTGGGATGCAATCTTTGCCACTAAGGCACCCGCCTCAATCTCCACACTCTGAATCTCTGTAGAAATTTCAAAGCCTGCGTTATTTACTGCCGTTTTGCCATCCTCTGTCTCTTTCATATAGTATGTTCCGGGATCCAGATTCTCCCACCTGCAGACACCATTGGCATCAGCGGTTCTCAGACTGTTCTTGATCTCCTTGGTACAAGCTTCATCCTTATAAAGTTTAAAGGTGGCCCCTGCCAGTGTTTTACGAACATTCACATCATCCTTATCGTACTGGGAATATACGGTGAGTGTAATTGAGCCCTGTGGGCTATTATAGGCATTAACGTCTAATGTCTGACCTTTGATGACCATAAACTCCTGCGCGTCACCATTCAGGGCAAATGTAATGGTCTGCTGCGTTCCCCCATCATCATAGGTATACGTAGGAGTCTTAATTTCTTTGATCCGGTATGTTCCCGGTTCCAGATACCCGGACTCATAACGATAATTACCAGGCTGATCCGTATCATCCTGGACGGTTATTATAGACTGCTCTCTGTCATTATTAACCGCATACTCCCATTTTTCCGGCGATTCGGATACTTTCCGTTCGATTGTAAATTGAGCCTGATCCATACGGGTAAGACTGGAGCTATTTGTATCCTTATCACCATCCCACTTATAAAGAATGAACTTACCCTTATCGGCCTCGTTGACGATCGTGTTGCTGAGTTCATTGCCACCCGCATTATAGAGCGTAGTGCTTTCTTCATTGTTTTTAATTTCTACCCAATAGCTGGGAGCTTCTGCATATCCTTCAGGAACTTTGGTTTCCACCAGTTCATACCATCCGGCATCCAGCGGTTTGCTCTTCGCCTTGCCCTGTGTATCTGTTATCAGCGTGGCCGCTGCGGTACTGCTCTCCTTATGTACCTGGCCGCGCTCTGATACAGCGTAAAGCGCAAACTCCACATCCTTTGCAGGCGTATCCTCCCCCTGCCATCTTACCAGCTTGGTGATAGATACATTACCTTTCTCATCATCATAGAGGATGCCCTCATTATCTTCTCCGGGATTTATGGTAAATTCGGTCTTTGTGCCATCACCATAGGATACTTCCACTGGGTAGAAGGTAGTATTTAATACGTATTTTCCATTGACCGGCGGAGTGATCTCACGGACGTACCAGATTTTGGGCTCCTGTGTAAATTTCAGACCTGTAAAAGTCATAACACCGTTGCTATCGGTTGTTCCAATTGCCACCGGCTCGGTATCCGCTGCGTCACTCTCGTACAGTCCAATCTCTGCTCCGGCAACAACTTCGCTGCCGTATAATGTGGCCTTTGTGCTGTCGTAAGAATTGGTGGCCTTCTTTGTGACTTTGATGCTAAACTGCTTTGTGTTTGTAATGTACTTCGTCGAATCTGATGACAAATCTGTAATCGTATTGGATTCGATGGTATATGGGCCAAACACCCCACCATCAGTATACGTATAACCGTCAGGCGTTTTAGTTTCCTTCAGATAATAATTAGTGCCTGCCGGAAGCGGAAAGGATATACCCACACCGGTGCTGTTATCCGTGGTAAATTTTGATTCCTCGTTCTTAATATCATAAGCAGGTTCTGTACAGTTTTTATCCAGGAAAACCTTAAAGGTTGCTTCCAGGCCTTTATTCGTGTTATTGGCATCGACCTTTTTGATTTTCAACTGTCCATAGATTGCCGGGTTATAAAACTGTATCTTCTGCTCGTAAATAACGCTTGTATCTTTGTTATGTTGAACTGTTAATACAACATAATCCCTGGAAGCAAACGTATTTGATGCCCCTTCGGCCATAGTATCATCTGCCTCTGGTTTCCTTACAGGACTGCCTTCAGGTACTGTCTCCTCAACAATATAAATGCCTTCATCCAGCAAGATTCTGGTATAGGTCTCATTGGCATCACTGGTTTCGAAAGCAACTGGCGTATCTTCAAGCTTTTTATATTTCTTGCCGCCATCGCCATATATATAATTACCATCTATATCCTCAACAGCCTTATATACATTAAACGTAATTCCTGCTACGTTAAACTTAGTGTTATTGAGCATCGTGAAGTTTTCCACAGTAACTTTTCCCTTAGGACTACTAACCGCTGCATGCTCTCCAGTGAGCTGTGTCGTTTTTCCGGCTTCAATGGTGAATTCAATGTGCTTATTGTCCTCGGTGTAATCCCCTGTAACAGAGGTTTCCACCAGCACATAATCCCCCGGCTCCAGCCAGCCTGAAACAACAGGAGTGTCAGTTCCTGTCGTTGTTAGAGTTCCCAGCTTTTTGACAGTAGCCTGACCAGGCACGGGAGCCTCCAAAATATCAAAATCGAGTGGGTCGGCGGTATTACTACCGCTTTCCCCTCTAAGAACCGTACG